>NZ_RBIL01000001.1:295425-955429 GCF_003633755.1 Solirubrobacter pauli | reverse complement strand
CGCCGACGGCGTCCGACCGATCCCTTCGGGGGTCGAGTCGGGCGCCGTTCGTCGTTGTACGGGCACGAAAAAGGGCGCCCACTGGGCGCCCGGTGCGGCTGGAATCCGGCGGGAGGCTAGCTCGCGTCGGCGAGGGAGCGCTCGAGCTCCTCGGCGGTGCGCGCGATCTGGCGCGCGACGTGCCGGCGGTGCTCGATGCTCGGCTGGTCCTCGGCGGCGAGCGCGGTGGCGAGCGTGCGAATCAGCCACAGCGGTGTGCGCGCGGGCTCCTCGACGTCTCCGACGGGCGGCCACGCCCAAGCGTTCGCATCTCCGGGAACGTGCATGTTGCTCATGTCATCGACCGTTGACGGGGTTTCTAAACCCCACTTTCCGGTATATGCGGACTTTCGGTCAGGTCGCCCGCTAGAGCGCGCGTTCGTACAGCGACAGGATCTCGTCGCGGTCGGCGGGCGGAGGTGTGAGCTTGAGCTGGGGACGGGCGGCCGCGGCGTCCGCGCAGCCGCGCAGGACGTCCGGGTCCACGCCGAGATCCCGCAGGCCGCCCGCGCCGGAGCGGGCGCGGATGCGCAGCGCGACCTCGGCCACGTCCTCGCCGACGGCGGCGTTCAGCGCCTCGATCGCCTCCGGCGTGCGGGCGGCGAGGGCGCCGATCGTCACTGGCAGCATCGCGGCGTTCGCCGGGCCGTGGGCGAGACCGGCGACGCGGACGAGCGTCTGCGCGAGCACGTGGTGGAGCGCCAGCGCGGAGTTGTCCAGGGCGTACCCCGCGAGCAGCGAGCCGAGCGCGAGCGTCTCGCGGTCGGGCTCGGCGCCCTGCCAGCCCGCCGCGAGGAGGCGCGCGGCCTCGTGCGCGGCGAGGGTCGCGACCGGGTTGGCACCGGTGACGCACGGCGCCTCGACCGCGTGGCCGAGCGCGTTCAGCGAGCTCGCCGCCAGCGCCTCGACCGGCTGCGAGGCCGCGAGCGCGGGGTCGATGATCACGACGGCCGGGCGCACGCGCGGGGTCGACTCGGCGACGCCGTCGGCGTGCCGGTGGATCCGGGTCATCTCCGCGCCCGACAGCGTGGTCGGCACGGCCAGCGCCCGCGGCGGCCCGGCGAACGCCCGGTGGTCAGCGGCCGCCCGGCCCGCCCCGGGCGTGCCCGGGTAGGCGCCGCTGGCGCTCACGGCGTCTCCGCCCGCGCCCGCGGCCTGCGCGGCGACGATCGCCTTGGCCACGTCGACCACGCGCCCGCCGCCCAGCGCGACGATCCGGTCGCCGCCGACGACGTCGAGCAGCGACGCGGCGAGGTCGTCGACATGACCCGCGGGCACGATGTGGACCTCGCCGGCGGCGGTCACGACGCCGGGCGCGGCCTCCTTCGCCCGCTCGGTCGTCAGCAGCGTGTAGCCGGGACCGCCGAGCGTCTCGACGGCGTGCGCGGCCGCGCCTTCGCCGAAGACGATCAGCCGCTCGCCGTCCTGCCAGCGGAAGCTCCTAGCCGGCAACGGGGTCCTCGTACCAGGAGTACGCGTAGCTGGGGTCGTCGAGGTCGCGCGCGAGCGTCGTCAGCTTCAAGGGCCGGAACGTATCGCACATGACGGCCAGCTCGGACGTCTCCTTGATGCCCAGCGTCTTCTCGACCGTCCCGGGCTGGGGGCCGTGCGGCAGGCCGCTGGGGTGCAGCGTGAACGAGCCGATCTCCACGCCCTTGCGCGCGGCGTAGTCGCCGTCGACGTAGTACATGACCTCCTCGCTCTGGACGTTCGAGTGGTGGTACGGCAGCGCGATCGCCATCGGGTCCCAGTCGAGCATCCGCGGGCAGAACGAGCAGATCACGAAGTTCGGGCCCTGGAAGGTCTGGTGGGCGGGCGGCGGCTGGTGCAGGCGGCCGGCCTTGGGCTCGAAGTCGTGGATGTTGAACGTGTACGGGTACACGTAGCCGTCCCAGCCGACCACGTCGAGCGGGTGGTAGTCGAGCACGTAGTCCTGGTAGCCGCCGCGGACGCGGACCTTGACGTGGTGCTCGTCCCGCGAGCGGTGCGTGACGAGCTCCGCCGGCGGGTGGAAGTCACGCTGCGAGAAGGGCGCGTGCTCGAGCAGCTGGCCGTAGCGGTTGCGGTAGCGGTTCGGCGTCTCGATCTCGCCCGGCGTGTAGAAGGTCAGCCAGCGCTGGGGCTCGTCGAAGCGGAAGCGGTAGGTGGTGCCGCGCGGGAGCACCACGTAGTCGTGCTTGCGGTACTCCAGCGACCCGAAGATCGTCTCCACGACGCCGCTGCCCTCGTGGACGAAGATGACCTCGTCGCCCTCGCCGTCGCGGTAGAAGTAGTCCGCCTCGCGCTCGGGCACGCAGATCCCGATCTCGACGTCGCCGTTGTACTGGAGCACGCGGCGGCCGAGCACGGCGTCACCGGAGGGCGCCATCTCCATCGTGTGCGTGAGGCGGTGCACGTGCGTCTCCGGCACCCACTCCTCGAGCACGATCGGCGTGAACGCGCCGACCTCCTTCACGCGGCAGGGCGAGAACAGGTGGTAGAGGATCGACTCGTTGCCCGAGAAGCCCTCGAAGCCCATGACCTCCTCGACCAGCAGCGGCGCGTTGCCGTTCGCCGACGAGTCCGGGTCGCGGAACTGCACGTGGCGCTTGGCCGGGATCCGGCCGAGGCTGTGGTAGCGCATCAGTCTCTCCTCGAGGTCGGGTGGACGACGCGGCCGGCGAACAGGGCCGTGCCGGTCGGCGCGTGCTCGATGACCCAGGTGAAGGGCCGGTCGAAGACGATGTGGAACGGGTCGAGCGGCATCGACACCGCACGCATGGTCACCGCGGTGGTGGCGGCGGCGGTCGTGCCCTCCTCGTCGACGTCCACGCGGGCGCGCTGGATGATCCGGCTCAGGCCCTTCAGGCCGGGGCCCTCGATCAGCGCGTCCAGGTCGTGGCCCGCTTCGAGCGACAGGCCGAGCAGCCGGTCGAGCTCCAGCGAGCTCGTGGTCGAGAAGCGCGGCAGCTCGACGGTGCCCTGGCCGCGCCGCCACTCGACGTCGTGCCACTCGCCGAGCATCGCCGCGAACCGCAGGTCGTGCTCAGCGTACGGCAGCCGGATCGCGTCGTCGGCGTGCTCGAAGCGGCCCTCGACGGTCATCATGTCGACCTCGCCGGCGCCCTCGAACGGTGCGCGCCGCGTGCCCTCGAACGGCAGCCGCCACCGGGCCTTCAGGTACTCGGCGTCGGTGATGACCGCGATCTCGTCGGCGCTCAACTCCTCGAGGATCCGCGGCACCATCCCGTGCGTCTTCTCGCTCGACCAGGCGTTGATCGCGTCCAATTCCAGCGGGCCCGTGTCGAGCGTGAGCTTCGGGCCCGGCCGGTAGTCGGCGTGCAGCCAGGCCGCCTGGGCCGACAGCACGCCCGGCACCTCGGGTGGCATCGTGAACGCCTCCAGGGCGCGCCGGGTCTCGCCCGTCGCGCCCTCGCGCACCACGCTCAGCGCACGCTGCAGCCCGTACGGCGAGTAGACGACGTCACCGGCGAGCTGGTCGAGGAGCATGTCCTACAGGTTGCCCCGCAGCGCCTGCTCGCGCTCGATCGCCTCGAACAGCGCCTTGAAGTTGCCGTCGCCGAACCCGCGCGCGCCGTGACGCTCGATCACCTCGAGGAAGACGGTCGGGCGGTCGCCGATCGGCTTCGTGAAGATCTGCAGCAGGTAGCCCTCGTCGTCGCGGTCGACGAGGATGCCGAGGCGCTTGAGGTCCTCGAAGTCCTCGGCGATCTCGCCCACGCGGTCCGGGGCGTCGTCGTAGTAGGTGTCGGGCGTGTTGAGGAACTCGATCCCGCGCGCCTTGAGCTGCTCGACCGTGCCGACGATGTCCCGCGTCGCGACCGCGATGTGCTGCGCGCCCGCACCGCCGTAGTACTCCAGGTACTCGTCGATCTGCGACTTGCGCTTGCCCTCGGCCGGCTCGTTGAGCGGGAACTTCACGCGGCCGTTGCCGTTGGTGACGACCTTCGACATCAGCGCCGAGTACTCGGTCGAGATGTCGTCGTCGGAGAAGTGGAGCATCTCCCGCATGCCGAAGACGTCCTCGTAGTACTTGACCCACTCGTCCATGTGGCCGAGCTCGACGTTGCCGACGATGTGGTCGATCGCCAGCAGCCCGGCGTCGCCGGTGTCGAGGTCGCGCGGCGCGTAGCCGGGCATGAACGCGCCCTTGTAGCCCTTGCGGTCCACGAAGGTGTGCAGCGTGTCGCCGTAGGTCGCGATCGAGGCGCGGCGCAGCGTGCCGTGGTCATCGGAGACGTCGTGCGGCTCCTCGACGCCCCGCGCGCCACGGGCGGTGGCCTCGCGATAGGCGTGGTCGACGTCCGGGACGCCGAGCGCGATCACCTTCACGCCGTCGCCGTGGCGGGCGACGTGCTCGCCGATCTCGTGCCCGGGCACGAGTGCACCCGTCAGCACGATCCGGATCCGGCCCTGCTCGAGGACGTGCGACGCGCGGTCGCGCACACCGGTCTCCAGCCCCGCGTACGCGACCTCCTTGAAGCCGAGGTTCTTCACCCAGAACGCGGCGGCCTGGAGCGCGTTGCCGACAAAGAACTCGACGTGGTCGATGCCGTGGAGCGGCATGAAGTCTTCCGTCTTGCTGGGCGCGACGATGGGCTGGGTCGACATGCGCTTCATGATCCGCCGTTGTTGGCGCACACTCAATGCCGATCCGTTGCGCCGATGTGGGATGCTGGCCGTCCCATGGACGAAGTCGACCGTCAGATCGTTGCGCTCCTCCGGCAGGACGCGCGGCGGTCCTTCCAGAGCATCGGGATGCGGGTGTCGCTGTCGGCGCCGGCCGTCAAGCGCCGCGTGGACAAGCTCGAGGCCGAGGGGGTCGTGCGCGGCTACACGGCCCGGGTGGACCCCGGCCGCTTCGGTTGGACGACGCACGCGCTGGTCTCGCTGTACTGCGAGGGGCGGATGCCGGCCAACGAGGTGCGGGACGCCGTGGAGCGCCATCCGGAGGTCGAGGCGGCCTACACGGTGGCCGGTGAGGCGAGCGCCGTCGTGCACGTGCGGGCGCGTGACACGGCCCATCTGGAGGAGACGCTCGAGCGGATCCGGGACCATCCGGGTGTCACCAGGACGCAGACGCAGATCGTGCTCAGCACGCTGTTCGAGCGTCCGTTTGAGGCTTGAGCACAAAAACGCGTTCATAATTCGCGGGCAGCAGGGAAGAAACCCGCACGCGCTGTGCATAGCCTCCAGGTCATGACTCGCCTCGAGCGCCGTGTGAACATGGCTGCAGTCTTCATCCCCTTTGCCGTGACCGCCGCCGCGATCCCGCTCCTGTGGGGCAGCTGGCTGGGCTGGTCCGACGTCGCCGTCTTCGTGCTCATGTACCTGCTGAGCGGGCTCGGCGTCACCGTGGGCTTCCACCGGATGCTCACGCATCGTGCGTTCCAGACGCACAACTTCACGCGCTACGTCTTCGCCTACCTCGGCATGCTGTCGGTCCAGGGCCCGGTCATCGACTGGGTCGCCGACCACCGCAAGCACCACGCGCACACCGACGTCGAGGGCGATCCGCACTCGCCGCACGTCGGCCACGGCAGCGGCGTCAGCGGTGCGCTGAAGGGCCTCTGGCACTCGCACGTCGGCTGGCTCTTCGAGACGCACGGTGAGGCGTCCGCGCGCAAGTACGCGAAGGACCTCGCCGAGGACCGCACGATGCGGATCCTCAACCGCAAGTTCCCCCTGATCGTCGTCGCGTCGCTGCTGATCCCGGCCATCCTCGGCGGGCTGCTCAGCTGGAGCCTGAAGGGCGCGCTCACCGGCCTCATCTGGGGCGGCTTCGTGCGCATCTTCCTCCAGCACCACGTCACGTGGTCGGTCAACTCGGTCTGCCACTTCTTCGGCCGTCGCCGCTTCGACGTCGAGGACAAGTCGACCAACGTCTTCTGGCTCGCCATCCCGTCGTTCGGCGAGTCCTGGCACCACAACCACCACGCCTTCCCGCGCTCGGCCGCCCACGGCCTCAAGTGGTGGGAGATCGACCCGTCGCAGATGGTCATCGGCCTGATGAAGAAGCTCGGCCTCGCCTGGGACGTCGTGACCATCACCCCGGAGCGTCAGGCGCAGAAGCTGATCGGCGCCGAGAAGCCCGTCAAGAAGAAGCAGGAAGAGGAGAAGGTCGCCGAGCCCGTCGGCTAGGGCAGCTTCTCCCCGAGCGCTCGGATCGAGCGCTCGTCGATGGGGCTGGCGACGACGATCACCTCGTCGGCGCCGGCCTCACCCAGCTCGCGGATGTGCTCCGCGAACCGTGCTTCGGTCACCGCCGGGACATCCGTGACGCGCTCGCGCGGCCGGCCGTCCAGCTGGACGAGCATGCACGCGCTGCGCTCCAGATGCGGCGCGAACCGCGCCTGGAGCTCGGCGAACCCCTCGGGCGTGTTGCCGTAGTCCTCCCACCAGGTGTTCCAGCTCGTGCAGTGCTCGGCGGCGATCGCGTGCATGCGCGGGCCGTTGGAGCCGAGCATCAGCGGCACGGTGCGCGCCGGGGGCGGCAGCAGCACGACGTCGTCGGCCTGGTGGAACTGGCCGTCGAGCGTCACGCGCTCCCCCGCGAGCAGCCCGCGGATGATCGTGAACGCCTCCTCGAAGCGCGACACGCGCTTGTCGTACGGGATGCCGAAGGCGGCGAACTCGCGCCGGTTCCAGCCGGAGCCCAGCCCGAGCGTGAAGCGCCCGCCGCTGACCTCGTCGATGGTCGCGGCCATCTTCGCGATCAGCCCGGGCGGGTGGAAGCCCGCGCACGCGACCAGCGGCCCGATCGTCACGCGCTGCGTGGACGCGGCCAGCGCGCTCATCAGCGTCCAGACCTCCCACGGCGCGCGGTCCGGCCCGTCATACAGCAGATGGTCGCCGACCCAGATCGAGTCGAACCCGACCTCCTCGGCGGCCTTCGCCATCGCGAGGTACTCGGGCCAGCGCACCTCGCGCTCGACCTCGGGAAGTTGGATGCCTACGCGCATCGCGCTGAAGATAAACGTCCTGGACGTTTAAGAAAGGGAGGAGGCGCGGAGCGGACGTTGCGCCAGCAGGACGATCGCTCCGCGCCCCCGGGTGTGGGTCCGGTCGGGACCTACGTCTTCTCCGCCTTGGGCGCTTCGACACGGATGACGAGCGCGACGGAGGCAACGATGATTCCAGCGCCTAGAAGTGTGGTTGGGGTTATCGATTCGTTGAGAACAAGCCAACCGAGGGCGATGGCGACGACGGGGTTCACGTACGCGTACGTGGAGACCTTCGAGATCGGGGCGTTCTGGAGCAGCCACGCGTACGACGTGAAGGCCAGCAGCGAGCCGAACGTGATCAGGTAGAGCAGGCCGCCGATCGAGCGGCCGGAGAACTCGTCGAAGTGCACGTCGGGCAGCTCGCCCGTCAGGACGCCGGCCAGGAACACGGCGACGCCGCCCAGCAGGCTCTGCCAGGCGGTGGAGACGAGCGGGTCGCGCGGGAGCGAGATGCGCGGGGACGAGAACGAGCCGAGCGCCCACATGAACGCGGCGAACACGCACGCGAGCAGGCCGATCATCGTCGCCTCGCCCTCAGGGTGCAGGAGCAGCACGAGGCCGCCGAAGCCGACGAGCACGGCGCCGAGCGACTGCCAGGAGATCCGCTCGCCGGTCGCGCGCCGCAGCAGGATCACCCACAGCGGGATCGACGCCACGAGCAACGCGGCGAGCCCCGACGGCACGGTCTTCTGGGCCACCGAGATGACCGCGTTCGCGCCCGGGAGCATCAGGCCGACGAAGCCCGCCGAGAGCAGCTCGGCGCGCGTCGGCCGCCAGACGCGGGCGCCCTTGCGCCACGCCAGGACCGGCAGCAGGATCAGCCCGACGAGCATGAAGCGGGTGCCCGCCCCGAGCAGGGGCGGGATCGTCTCGACCATCAGCGCGATGGCGAGGTAGGTCGAGCCCCAGACGATGTAGACGATCCAGAGCGCCGACCAGACCTTCCAAGGGGGAGCGGCCTCGACCCGAGTGGGGACGACCCGGGGCGAGGCCTCCATGGCGCTCACGAGGTGCGAAGCCCCCGGGCGCGGTAGGCGAGCAGGTCCACGACGTCCGCGGTGCGGACGAACGGGTCGGCGACCTTCTCGCCGGTGTCGACGGAGAGCGCCGCGACCATCTGATCGTCCGCCTCCGCCACGAGGACATCGCCGGTGAGGAGCTCGTGCGAGTCCAGCGCGGCGAGGCGGCGGAGGGCGGGACCGTCAGAGCCACGGGCGGCGCGGATGACGACAGTAGGGGCGAGGTTGAAAGCGAGAGCGGACATGGTGTTCTCCTGGAACGTTGGGCGATCGGTAATGCGTGAGATCTAGTTTCGGTCATTACCGCCATCAGTTCAAATGACCTTTCGCTGTCGGTGGTATAAGAAGCACTGATGCTCGACGTCCGCCGCATGCGGGTCCTCCGCGAAGTCGCCGTCCGTGGCTCGTTCAGCGCCGCCGCGGAGTCGCTCTCGTTCACGCAGAGCGCCATCAGCCAGCAGGTCGCCGCGCTCGAGCGCGAGGCCGGCTGCACGCTCGTCCAGCGCAACGCACGCGGCATCCGGCTGACCGAGGCCGGCGAGGCGCTCGTGCGCCACACGGACGCGATCCTCGCCCGGCTCGGCGAGGCCGAGGCCGAGCTGGAGGCCATTGCCGGCCTGCGCGGCGGTCGCCTGCGCCTGGCCGCGTTCGAGTCCGCCGCCGCGTCCCTGATGCCGCTCGCGATCGCGGCGTTCCGCGCCGAGCACCCGGGCGTCGAGCTCTCGCTGATCATGGCCGAGCCCGAGGACTCCGCGCCGCTGCTCAAGAGCGGCGAGCTGGACCTCGCGCTCGGGTTCGACTCGCGCGTCCGCGACGAGGCCGACGGCATCGCCCGCCAGCAGCTGCTGTCGGACCCGATGTTCGTCGCCATGCCCGCCGACCACCCGCTCGCGCGCAAGCGGGCGCTGCGGCTGTCGGACCTCGCGGACGACCCGTGGATCGCCGGCACCACGGACTGCGAGTGCAACCGGCTGATCAACCGCGCGTGCGCGATCGCCGGCTTCGAGCCGCGGATCGCCTTCCAGACCGACGACTACACCGCCATGCAGGGCTTCGTCGCGGCGGGTGTCGGCGTGTCGCTGATCGCCGAGCTCGGCCTCACGAGCGTGCGCGAGGACATCGTGATCCGGTCGCTCGGGCGCGAGACCCCCGTGCGCGAGGTGTACGCCGCGACCGCCGTCGACGCGCACCGCACGCCGGCCACGCAGGCGATGCTCGACATCCTGGAAGGCGTCGCCGCGCGCTACGAGTCGCGCCGGCCGCAGTTGCAGCTCGTCGGCTAGCCAGCTTTCGACAGCTGGTCGGTGACCCAAGCGGACCGCCCCGTTAGCGTTTCGGGCGGTTAAACGCAGGAACGAGAGGGGTTACCAAGGATGAGAAGGTTGGCCAGGATGGCGCTGTGGGTCGCGCCGGTGGTCGCTGCGCTGGGGGTCTCCGCGTCCGCGCAGGCGCAGACGATCCCGTCGACGGGGGTCGGCAGCGCGAAGGTCGTGCCGCTGCAGGTCACCGGTCCGGCGACGAACCGCTTCAACCTCGTGATCGCCGGTGACGGCTACACCGAGGCGGACATGCCGAAGTTCCGCGCCGAGGTGGACAAGCACCTCAACGTGATGTGGAGCATCGAGCCGTACAAGAGCTATCGCAACTACATCAACGTCTACGCGATCGAGATCATCTCCGCCGAGTCGGGGATCGACTGCGACTCGAGCCTGACGTCGCCGCGCCGGGACACCGTGCTCGGGATGGGCTTCTGGGGCGGCTGCAACGCGGGCAGCGTGCAGCGCCTGGTGACCGTCAACAACGCCGCGCTGCAGCGCTACACGGCGCTCGCGCCGGGCGTCTCCCAGCGGCTCGCGATCGGCAACTCGAGCACCTACGGCGGTGCCGGCGGCGCGAACGCCACGGCGACCGGCGGCAACTCGATGTCGGCGCTCATCAGCCCGCACGAGATCGGCCACTCGCTCGGCAACCTCCAGGACGAGTACGACTACTACACGCGCGGCGTGTACGGCGGCTGCTACACGGGCGGCGAGCCGTCCTCCGCGCACCACACGCTGCTGACGGTCGAGCAGATGAAGGCCACGCAGCGCAAGTGGTGGCGCTGGCTCGGCGAGCCGAGCCTGTCCGGCGGCATCATCGACCGCTACGCCGGCGGCCTGTACTTCGCCGACTGCGTGTACCGCCCGAGCGCGCACTCGATCATGAAGTCGCTCGGCTACTACTACGATCAGGTCGGCCTCGAGATCATGACCCAGCGGATCGCCTCGCGCGTGAACCTGGTGGACGGCTCGACCCCGACGACCGCCCCGGTCGGCAACAAGGACACGCTGTGGGTGGACACGGTGCAGCCGGTCGACCACGACCTCAACGTCGCGTGGACGCTCGACGGCACCGCGGTGCCGAGCTCGGCCAACCGCCGCACGCTCAAGCTCGGCGACCTGCTGCTGACCTCGGGCCAGACGCACACGGTCACGGCGACGATCTCGGACCCGACGCCGTTCGTGCGTGATCCCGCGATCCAGAGCTCCACGGCGCTCAAGCGCGTGCTCACGTGGACGGTGAAGGACGAGGCGAACCCGGCGGGCACTGCCGCGCCCGCCACGATCACCGGCGGCACGCAGAACGACCGCGCGATCGGCCGCACCGACGTCGTCAACGTGGTGGTCAGCAAGCCGGCCGACGGCAGCGTCCCGACCGTCGCCTGGAAGCTTGACGGCGCCGCCGTCACCGCCGCCGCCGACGGCCGCACGCTGCACCTGGGCGACCTGAACCTCAACGGCGGCACGCACACGCTGACGGCGACCGTCGGCGAGTCGACCCGCACCTGGACCGTCGACGCCAAGGACGCGGTCACGACCGTGGCCGTCTCCACGCCGAAGGCGACGCTGTCGCAGCCCGGCGCCGAGATCCCCGAGTACATCTTCGAGGGTCCGTTCTCGTTCAAGGTCACGGCCACGGACGACCAGCCCGGCTACGTCGTGCCCGAGTACCGCGTCGACGGCGACGGCTGGCAGAACTTCTACGGCTGGCCGACCGACGCCAACGCCCCGTTCCAGTTCTCCGTCACGGGCACCGACATCGACGCGCTCAACTACGGCCGGCTGCCGTACGGCAAGCACGTGATCGAGTACCGCGCGATCGACGCGGCGGGCAACATCTCCGCGCCGAAGAAGTTCATCGCCAACTACATCGACCCGGAGAAGAGCGAGGTCGGGACCGTCGGCGGCACGGTGCCGGCGACGCTCGCGCTGTCGCTGGGCGCGACCCCGCCGGTGTTCGGCGCGTTCGTCCCGGGCAAGCAGGCCGACTACACGGCCAGCCAGCTCGCCTCCGTCACCTCGACCGCCGGCGAGGCCACGCTGTCGGTGTCCGACTCGGGCGCGAACCCGGGCCACCTCGTCAACGGCGCGTTCGCGCTGCCGGAGCCGCTGAAGCTCTCGGCCACGTCGCCGCTGGGCGTGGGCTCCGCACCGAAGACGATCCCGTCGACGCTGCTGACCTACCCGGCGCCGGCGACGAACGACGAGGTCACGCTCAGCTTCGCTCAGCGGATCAACGCGAGCGATGGGCTGCGTACGGGGACGTACGCGAAGACCCTGACGTTCACGCTGTCCACGACCACCCCGTAAGCGGGGGCGACGTTTACGCGCTCACCGGCGGCTTGCCGGTGGGCGCGTTCCGCCGCGTCAGATCGGGTTTAGATCTGCTCGCCGGTGACGGCGGGGTGCTTGTCGAGATCGATTTCGAGGTCCAGATCGGACTCGACGGCCTCGACGGGAGCGGTCGAACCGACCGGCTCGTGCTTGCGCGCTTCGCGGCGCGCGTTCTTCTCGGCGCGCTTCTCGCGCACCTTCTGCTCACGGTTGAGCTTGGCGAAAGTCGTTCGCTTCTTGGAGCTGGACGCCATGTGCATCCGTCCCTTCGTCGGGGGCAGGGCCACACGGGGACGAGCCGGTGGCAGTCCTTACAGGCTAGCGACCGGTCTGCAGGTTGTCGGTTAGCAACACCCCGATTGGCAAGGTAACGGCAAGGCGCGGACAAACCCGGTGGCCGATCGTGTGCTGCATGTCACGCCTTCAGAAATGGACTTTGGCCGCAGTGCTCGCCGCCACCGCGATCCTGATGCTCGACATCGCGGTCGTGAACACGGCGCTGCCGACGCTGCAGGCCGACCTCGACACGGACCTGCACATGCTCAAGTGGGTCCTGGACGCGTACACGCTCGCGCTCGCCAGCGTGGTGCTGACGGCCGGCTCGCTGGCCGACCGCTACGGGCGCCGCAAGCTGTTCGCGCTCGGCGTGACCGTCTTCACCGCTTCATCGGCCGCCGCGGCCGCCTCCGGCTCGATCGAGCTGCTGATCGCGGCGCGCGCGGTGCAGGGCATCGGCGCCGCGCTCATGTTCGCCGTCTCGCTCGCGCTGCTCAGCCACGCGTTCCGCACGCCGCAGGAGCGCACGGGCGCGTTCGCCGCCTACGGCGCCACGATCGGCGCGTCGTTCGCGCTCGGCCCGTTCGTCGGCGGCCTCCTGACCGAGGTGGCCGGCTGGGAGTGGGTCTTCCTCGTCAACGTGCCGATCGGCATCGTCGTGCTCGTCATCTGCCTGACCCGGCTCGCCGAGTCCCGCGACCCGAACCCGCCGAAGATCGACATCCCCGGCCAGATCACGCTCGTCGGCGGCCTCTTCGCGCTCGTCTACGGCCTGCTCAACGCGGCCGAAGAGGGCTGGGGCTCGAGCCCGGTCGTGGCGGCGCTCGCGGCGGCCGCCGGCCTGCTGGCGGCGTTCATCTACATCGAGGCGACCTCGAGCGCGCCGATGGTGCCGCTCGGCATGTTCCGCAACCCCCGCTTCGCCGGGGCGCAGCTCGCCGCGATGGCGATCTCCGCGGGCCTGTTCTCGACCTTCATCTACATCATGATCTTCCTGCAGGACGTGAAGGGCTACTCGCCGATGGAGGCCGGCCTGGTGCTCGTGCCGGGCACGATGGTCAACCTGTTCTGCGCGGCCGGGACGGCCAAGTTGGCGGGCAAGGTCCAGCCGGGCGTGCTGATAGCCGGCGGCCTCGGGCTCGCGTCGCTGGGCATGGTCATCAGCGCGCTGCTGATCAGCCCGGACATGTCGTGGCTGGAGCTGCAGATCGGCTTCATCGTCTCGATGGCCGGCACGGGCCTCTTCAACCCGGCCGTCAGCGCGGTCGCGCTGGACGTGCCGGAGCGCGTCGCCGGCCTCGCGACCGGCATCCACGACACGGCCCGCCAGGCCGGGGTCGCCGTCGGCATCGCCGCGCTCGGCACGCTCGTGTCCACCGGCGACATCGCCGGGAGCCTGCAGGACGTCATGTACGCGGGGGCGGCGATCGGTGCCGTCGGCGCGTTCGCGGCGCTGTTCCTGTTCCGCCCGCGTCCGGGGACGCCCGTCGGCGCGCTGGCGCCCGAAGCCGCCTAGGCCCGCGCCAGGCCGTTCGCGTACGCGTACACGACGGCCTGCGCGCGGTCGCGCGCGCCGATCTTGGCGAACAGGTGGTTGACGTGGCTCTTGACCGTCGCCGGTGACACCACCAGCCGCTCTGCGATCTCCGTGTTGGTCAGGCCCTCCGCGATCAAGGCCAGCACCTCGGCCTCGCGGGGGGTCAGCTCGTCCGGAAGGCCGGGCTGCGCGGGGGCGCTCACCGCGGCGAGGACGTGATGCTGGATCGCGGGGTCCAGCGCCGCCTCGCCGCGGGCGACCGCTTCGACCGCGGCCTTGATCTGCTCCGCGCCCGCGTCCTTCGTGAGGTACCCGCGGGCGCCGGCGCGCAGCGCGCCGAGCACGGACGCGTCGTCGGCGTAGGTGGTCAGGGCGATGCTGGCGGTGCCGCGCGCGGCGAGCCGCCTGATCGCCTCGGTGCCGTCCATGCGCGGCATCCGCAGGTCCATCAGCACGACGTCCGGGTTGTGCTCGGCCGCGAGCTGGAGCGCCTCCTCGCCGTCCGCGGCGGTGGCCACGAGCTCGATGCCCTCGAGCAGGTTGAGCAGCGTGCCGAGGCCCTCGCGCACGACGCGCTGGTCGTCGGCCAGGAGGACCCTCACACCGGCAGCCATAGCTCCACCCGGAAGCCGTCGTTCGTCGGGCCCGCGTTCAGCCGGCCGCCGAGCAGCTCGGCGCGTTCGCGCATCCCGGTCAACCCGTAGCCGCCGCCGTTGACGGCCGGCGCCTGCTCGCCGTGGTCCTGGACGGTCAAGGTGGTGCCGTCCGGCGCGAAGTCGAGGCGGATGTCCACGTGGTCGGGAGCGCGGGAGTGGCGGCGCACGTTCGTGAGGGCCTCCTGGGCGGTGCGGTAGAGGGCGAGCTTGGCCTCGGACGTCGGCTCGTGTGGCGTGCCGCTGACGGTGAACGTGGCGCCGGGGAACGCGGCGGCGAGGTCCTCGATCGCGGGCAGGTCGTCGCCGCGCAGGGCGCTGATCGCCTGACGTGCCTCGGAGAGCCCGGTGGTGGCGAGGTGGTGCGCGCGCTGCAGGCTCTCGACGACCTCCGGGTCCGAGCCCTTGCTCTGCGCGAGCAGGCGCGCGCCTTCGAGCTGGAGTGCGAGGGCGGAGAGGCTGTGCGCCAGGACGTCGTGCAGCTCGCGGGCGACGCGACCGCGCTCGGCGAGCGCCGCGGACTCGGCGTGCGCCGTGCGCGACTCCTGCAACTCGTTCGCGGTGGCGGCGAGCCGGCGGACGAGCCGCATGACGAAGAACCACGGTGCGAGGCTGAACAGCAGGCCGACGATCATGCCCACGGCCTCGTCCTCGAAGGCGAAGATCAGCACGAGGCCGGCGACCGTGGTCAGGCAGACGAACGCCGCCGCCTCGCGGTCCAGCCGCAGCCCGGCGAGCACGACGATGAAGTACACGCCGACGTAGCCGGCGCTGTCGGGTTGCACCGCGGCGAAGATCAGCACCGCGACCCCGATCGCGCAGAGGCCGGTGAACCGCGCGCCGGGCCACCACTCGTAGCGCCTGAGCCCGAGCGTCAGGCCGACCGCCATCAGCAGCATCGCGAGCACGACCAGCAGGCCGTCCTGGCTGAAGCTCGGCCTGGGGTCGGTGAAGAGCGCCGAGAGGAAGATCGCCCCGACCGACGCGACCGCGATCACGCGCATCGCCACGGGCGGGCCGTGCTTGCCCGGCGGGGAGATGTCGCGAAGCCTCACGTCGCAGAACGGTAGGGCTCATCGCCGGTTCCTTCATGGGCGCGAGGGTTGAAGCCGTCTCCACCCACGGGTGGAGAGGCAGGTTCGACCTCTACGCCGATGACGGGGAGACGCGGAAAACCGATGCTTCGAGGCATGACATTGGACTCCAACGACGCGATCCGGGTGCGCGGGCTCCGCAAGGCCTACGGGGACCACGTGGCGCTCGACGGCGTCGACCTGACCGTGGCGCGCGGCGAGGTGCTGGCGCTGCTCGGGCCCAACGGCGCGGGCAAGACGACGCTGGTCGAGATCCTCGAGGGGCACCGGAAGGCGGACGCCGGCAGCGTGTCCGTCCTCGGCTTCGATCCTGCGCGCCGCGAGCGCGAGTTCCGCGAGCGGATCGGCGTCGTGCTGCAGGAGACCGGGCTCGACCTCGAGATCAAGGTGCGCGAGGCGCTCGTGCTCTACGCGGCGGCCTACCCCAAGCGGCGCGACATCGACGAGGTGCTCGGGCTGGTCGGGCTCGGCGACCGCGGCGACGCGAAGGCGCGCGAGCTGTCGGGAGGCCAGCGGCGCCGGCTGGACCTCGCGCTCGGGATCGTCGGCGACCCCGAGCTGGTCTTCCTCGACGAGCCGACGACCGGCTTCGACCCCGCCGCGCGCCGCCAGTCGTGGGAGCTGATCGACTCCCTGCGCGCGCTCGGCAAGACCATCTTCCTGACGACGCACTACATGGACGAGGCGCAGCACCTCGCCGACCGCGTCGTCGTGCTCGCGCGCGGGAACGTGATCGCCGACAACACGCCGGACAAGCTCGGGCGCTCGGAGGAGTCGGTCGTGAGCTTCCGCGTCGTCCCCGGCATCACGCTCCCCGCGGGCGCGCGCGTGGAGCGCGGGATCGCGACCTTCACCTCGGTCTCGCCGACGCGCGACCTCGCGCCGCTGCTCGGCTGGGCCGCCGCCCACGACGTCGAGCTCGAAGGGCTCACCGTCGCCCGTCCCACCCTGGAAGACGTCTACCTGGAGCTGACCGCATGATCGCCCTCACGCAGCAGTGGCTCGTCGCCCGCGTGCGGCTGACCCTGCGCAACCCCCGTGCGCTCGTGTTCACGTTCGCGTTCCCGCTGATCCTGATCGTGCTCTTCAGCGCGCTCAACGGCAACGCGGAGGTCGATGCGTACGGCGAGAAGATCCGCTTCGCGCAGTTCTACACGCCCGCGATCGCGATGTTCAGCCTCGTCACCGCGTGCTACACGTCGCTGATCCTGGGCATCGCCACCGCGCGCGACCAGGGGCTCCTGAAGCGCGTGCGCGCGACGCCGCTGCCGATGTCGATCTACCTCGGCTCGTGGGTCGTCGGCGCCATGCTCACCGGGATCGGCGCGGTCCTCGTGCTGTTCCTCGTGTCCGTGCCCGCGTTCGGGGTGGAGATCAGCGCCCGCACGCTGCCGGCCGCGGTGCTCACGCTCGTGCTCGGCAGCGCGTGCCTGGCGTCGCTGGGCGTGGCCGTCGCGTCGCTGGTCAAGAGCGCCGAGCAGGCGATGCCGGTCGCGCAGCTGACGTTCCTGCCCGTGTCGTTCATCAGCGGCATCTGGTTCCCGCTGGACGGCGCGCCCAGCTGGCTCGTCGACGTCTCGCACTTCTTCCCGCTGTCGCGCATCGTCACCGCGTTCGGGAGCTGCTTCACCCCGGGCACGAGCTTCCACGCCGGTGACCTCGTCCCGATCGTGATCTGGACGGCCGCCGGGCTGCTGGTGGCGGTGCGCCGCTTCCGCTGGGAGCCGTAGTCTCCGCCAGATGTCGTGGTTCCAGAGCGCGGTCGTCTACCAGATCTACCCGCGGTCCTTCGCGGATTCCGACGGCGACGGGATCGGTGATCTCGGCGGGGTGATCGGCCGGCTCGACTACCTCGCCGAGCTGGGCGTCGACGTCGTCTGGCTCTCGCCGTTCTATCCCTCGCCCCAGGACGACAACGGCTACGACATCAGCGACTACCAGGACGTCGATCCGGTCTTCGGGACGCTCGAGGTGTTCGACGAGCTGCTGGCGGGGCTGCACGCGCGCGGGATGAAGCTCGTCATCGACCTGGTCGTGAACCACACGTCGGACGAGCACCCGTGGTTCCGCGACCCGGCCAAGCGGGACTGGTACTGGTGGCGCAAGACGCCGCCGAACGACTGGCGCTCGTTCTTCAGCGGGCCCGCCTGGGAGCTCGACCCCGAGTCCGGCGAGTACTACCTGCACCTGTTCTCGCGCAAGCAGCCGGACCTCAACTGGGAGAACCCGGAGGTCCGCGAGGCGATCTACTCGATGATGCGCTGGTGGCTGGACCGCGGGGTCGACGGGTTCCGGATGGACGTCATCAACCTCATCTCCAAGGACCTCGCGACCGGCGTGTACTTCAACGGGCCGCGCATCCACGAGTTCCTGCACGAGATGCACGAGGCGGTGTTCGAGGGGCGCTCGGGGTTGCTCGCGGTAGGGGAGATGCCGAACGTGTCGGTCGAGGAGGCCCGCCTCTACACCGACCCGGCACGCCGCGAGGTCGACATGGTCTTCCAGTTCGAGCACGTGGCGCTGGACCAGGGCCCGGACTCCAAGTGGGACATCCGGGCGCTGGAGCTGCCCGCGCTCAAGCGGTCGTTCGGCCGCTGGCAGGCGGGCCTGGCCGACGTCGGGTGGAACTCCCTCTACTGGGACAACCACGACCAGCCGCGCGCGGTCTCGCGCTTCGGCGACGACGGCGAGCACCGCGTGGCCGCCGCGAAGATGCTCGCCACCGTCCTGCACCTGCACCGCGGGACGCCGTACGTCTACCAGGGCGAAGAGCTGGGCATGACCAACGCGCCCTTCAACACGATCGAGGACTTCCGCGACATCGAGTCGCTCAACCACTACGCCGAGGCGGTGGAGGGCGGCGCCTCACCCGACGACGTGCTGCTCGCGCTGCGCAAGATGGGCCGTGACAACGCGCGCACGCCGATGCAGTGGACCAGCGCCCGGCACGCCGGCTTCACCTCCGGCGAGCCGTGGATCCCCGTCAACCCGAACCACGCTGCGATCAACGCGGAGGCCGCGGTCGCCGACCCGGACTCCGTCTTCCACCACTACCGGCGGCTGATCGAGCTGCGCCACTCGCTGCCCGTGATCGCCCGCGGCGACTTCACCATGCGGCTCCCGGACGACGAGCGCGTCTACGCCTTCACGCGTTCCCTGGACGGCGAGGAGCTGCTCGTGCTCGGCAACTTCACGGGCGACCCGGTGGTCGTCGAGATCGAGGGCTGGACGGGCGCCGAGGAGGCGCTCATCGGGAGCCCAGGCCTGGCCCTGGGTCCATGGGAGGGGAAGGCCTTTCGGCGCTGAGGGCGCGCAGCACCTGGTAGGCGACGATCGCCGCGACCGTGCCGAGCGCGATGCCCGCGAACGTGTAGTCGCCCCAGTGCAGCGTGAAGTCGCCGGCGCCGACGATCAACGCCACACCGGCCGTGGTGAGGTTGACGGGGTCGCGGAAGTCGACCCGGTTGTCGATCCAGATGCGCGCGCCGAGGACGGCGATGAGGCCGAAGAGCACGGTGACGGCGCCGCCGAGGACGCCGACCGGAATGGCCGAGATGATCGCGCCGAACTTGGGCAGCAGCGCGAGGGCGATCGCGATGCAGCCGGCGATGATGTAGGCGAGCGTGGAGTACACGCGGGTGAGGCCCATCACGCCGATGTTCTCGGCGTAGGTGGTGGTGCCGACGCCGCCGAACAGGCCGGCGAGCGTGGTGGCGGCGCCGTCGGCGGCGATCGAGCGGCCGATCAGCGGGTCCAGGTCACGCTCGGTCATCGCCGCGACGGCCTTCACGTGGGCGGCGTTCTCGGCGATCAGGACGAGCACGACCGAGGGGACGACGAGCAGGATCGCGCTCAGGTCGAAGCTCGGGGACATGAAGTCGGGGAAGCCGACCCAGTCGGCGGCGTGGACCGCGGTCCAGTCGACCTTGCCGAGGATCGCGGCGAAGATGTAGCCCGCGGCCACGCCGAGGAACACCGACAGCTTCTGGGCGAGGCCGCGCAGGGCGACGGTGGCCAGCAGGATCGCGATCAGCGTGAAGAGCGCGATCCCCGCCTGTTGGGAGAACTGGTCCTTGGCGACGGGCGCGAGGTTGAGGCCGATCAGCGCCACGATCGCGCCGGTGACCACGGGTGGCAGCAGGAACTCGACGATCCGATAGCCGACGCGATCGATCAGGAGGCCGAGCAGCGCCAGCACGACGCCCGCGGCGACGATGCCGCCCAGCGCCTGCTCCGGGCCGCCCTCGGCGCTGGCGGCGATCACCGGGGCGATGAACGCGAAGCTCGAGCCCGTGTAGCTCGGCACGCGGTTGCCCGTGATCAGCACGAACAGCAGCGTGCCGATGCCCGAGAACAGCAGGGTCGTGCTGACCGGGAAGTCGATCAGCACGGGCACGATCGCCGTCGAGCCGAACATCGCCAGCACGTGCTGGGCTCCGAGCCCGAACATCGCCGGCATCGGCAGCCGCTCGTCCGGCGCGATGACCTGTCCCTCTCGGCGCAGCTTCCACATGCGCCGAGAGGCTATTCCCCGGTCCCGACGGCTACGTCGCGCGGGCGGTCCAGGTGTGCGCGCCGGTCCGGCAGGGCACCAGGGCGCGCCCGTTCCGGCGGGCACGCATCGTGGCCCGGAGCGTGCCCTTCACGCCGTCGGCGAGGAACTGCCCGCGGAACGTGACCCGGTAGCGCTCGCTGTAGCCGCGATAGCGGATCGTGTAGGTCTCGCTGCCGCCGAACGTGCCGTCGGGCTTGATCGCGCGCGTCGGCGTGACGTCGACCATCGGCACCTTGACGCGGCCACAGGTGAGGACGGCTCCCCACCGCGCGTACACCCGGCCGTTGCCGGCCACCCGCAACGCGACCGGCATCCGGAACGCCGCGGCGCTCTGGCTCGTGAAGCCCTGCGCCAGCGTTCCGGGAGCCGGCGCAGCGGGCGCGCCGGCGGGGGCGCTCTCGGTGCGCACGACGAACGGGTTGGTGTACCCCTTGCAGCCCGGGACCCGCACGCGCGCGTTGCCCGTGGCGTCCGCCGGCGTGGCCGTGCCGCGCAACGACACGCGGATCGTGCCGAGCCCGCGTGTCCGGGTGCGCCCCGTCACCGTGAACGACGACCCTTGCACGCGGCCGGTGAGGCGCATCACGAAGCTGAAGTTCGCGACCCGGCGGCAGCTGTAGGCGAAGGCGACCCGCGCGGCGGCGGTCCCATCGTCGCGCAGGGTCAGCGTGATGGACGGGCTGGCGACCGCCTTGCCCTTGTACAGGCCGGAGCCGCCGTACTGCGTGTCGGCGGACGCCGCCGGCGCGGCGGACAGCACGGCGAGAAGCGCGATGACCAGCGAAGCGGGGCGTCGTCGGAGCATGCCCGCCCGGTACCCCGCTGAGTGCTCAATGAATCAAGAGTCGCGCCCGACCGCGCTCGCGACCTCGGTGCGCCGTGAGACGCCGAGCTTGCTGAACACGCGCGTCATGTGGTTCTCGATCGTCTTCTCCGACAGGAACAGCTCGGCCGCGATCTCCTTGTTCGTGCGGCCGAGCGCGACCAGGTCGGCGATCTCGCGCTCGCGTCCGGACAGCGCGGCGAGCCCGTCCGTGCCGGCCGCCCGCCGCCGGCGCGCGCCGGTCTTCACGCCGAGCCGCCGGAGCTCGCGCGCGGCCTCGTCGCGCAGGCGGAGCGCGCCGCACGCCGCGAGGTCGGACTCGGCCCGCTGGAGCAGCGCCACGTCGCCCTCGATCTGCCCCGCCAGCAGTCGTGCACGGGACGCCTGGATGACCGCGCCGACGGAGTCCGCGAGCTCCGCGGCCGAACCTAAAGCCCCAGGGCCCTCATGTTCGAGTTGGGCGCGGGCGCACAGCACGGCGGCCTCGGCGTAGGGGAGGCCGAGGCCGTGCGCGGCCGCCTCGCCGCGCGTGACCCAGTCGGCCGCCGCGTCCGGGCGGCCCAGGGCGAGCTCGGCGCGGGCGAGGATCGCGTACAGCCAGGCGCGGCGGCCCGGCTCGACGCCGCGGAACTCCGGCGCGCCGCCCGCGCTCATCGCCGCCAGGCAGCCCTCGGGCTCGCCGGCCTCGAGCTGCGCGGCGGCGACGTGGACGCGGGTGGCGCGCGAGAGGACGCTCTCGTCGAGGCCGTCGAGCAGCGCCATCGCCTCGGCGCCGGCGGAGCGCGCACGGTCCAGCTCGCCGCGCAGCGCGCTCACCCAGGCGTCGGCGGTGAGGGCGAAGCACAGCATCTGCGGGTTGCCCCAGAGGCGGGCGCCCTCGACGGCGGCGTCGGCGTGCTCGGCCGCCTCGTCGAGGCGGCCGCGGACCTCGAGCGCGTGCGCGAGCCCGATCGTCATCGGGATCACGAACTGGCCCTGCCCGGACGCGCGCGAGACGCCGATGCCGCGGCGGAAGTGGCGGATCGCGTCGTCGTAGTGCTCGCAGAAGAACTCCGCGAAGCCCAGGTAGTAGGCGGTGTCCAGCCGGCCCGCGAGCGCGCCGTCGTCGAGCGCGTCCAACCGCGCCGCCGCGTCCGCGCGCAGCGCCTGCGCCGTCGCGATCTCGCCCAGCCCGAGCGCGCCGAAGCACTCGAGCGCGGTCGCCACGGCGGCGAATCCGGGCACGCCGACCTCCGAGGCGGTCGCCCGTGCCCGTCGCGCCCAGTCGACGACCCCGGCGAAGTCGCTGTCGTAGAGCGCGTCGGCGGCGAGCTCGACCTCGAGGTCGGCGGCCGCGAACGACCCCTCGCCGAGTGCGGCCAGCTCGCTCAGCAGCCGGGCGTGAGCGGCGGCGTGCCGCCCGAGCAGGTTCTCGCACATCGCGCAGCCCGCGACGAGTCGCGCACGCACGGGCGCAAGCTCCGGGCCGACCATGTCCAGGCCCGCGTCCAGCGACTCCAACGCGCGCTCGAGCTGCCCCGTCGCCGCCCGGGCCTGCGCGAGCCCGACCAGCAGCTCCAGCCGGCTGGACAGCGTCTCGGGCGTCTCGGGCAGCAGCCGCAACGCCGCGGCGAACCGCTCGGCGGCCGTGGCGGGAGCACGCGCGGCGGCATGGCGCCCGGCCTCGATCAGCACACCGACCGCCACCTCGTCACCCGGCCGCGCGCACCGCTCCAGATGATGTGCCCGCGCGGCGAGCGACCCGCCGCGCGCCTCGAGCGCGGCCGCCGCGCGCCCGTGCGCGCCGATCCGCCAGCCGCCGGCGGCCGACTCGTAGATCGCGTGCCGCACCAGGGGATGCCGGAACCGGAACCGCCGCGGCACGTCGGTCGCGACCAGCAGCGTGCCCGCCAGGAGCTCGTCGAGCGCAGCGAGGGCGACCGCGTCGCCGGACGGGGCCGCGTGGATCGGCTCGCCGAGGGAGGCGGCGCCGTGCGGGGGTGGCGCGCCGTGCGCGGGTGGCGCGCCGTGTGGGGGTGGCGCGGCCTGTTGGGGCTGGTCCAGCCCGGCCGCCGCGATCGCCAGGTCGAGGTCGACCGGGTCGCCGGCCACCGCGGCGCCCTGCGCCAGCGCGCGGCCCGCCTCGCTCAGCGCGGCGATCTCCTGGTCGAGCGCGCGTGCGACCGCCTGCGGCACGCCCGCCGCGCCCGGGCCGGCCGTGACCGTGCGGCCCGCGGCCACCTGGCGTGCGAGCTGCTGGAGGAAGAACGGATTGCCGCCGCCGGCCTCGTAGATCTCGCCGCGCACGACGGCGGGCACGTCGGCGCCGAGGAGCGTCTCGGCGTCGGCGAACGACAGCGTCGAGAGCGCGTGCTCGATCACGCGGCCGTCGCGCCCGGCGGTGGCCAGCGCGGTCGCGAGCAACGGCCGCACCGGCGCCGGCCTGAACGCCAGCGCGAGCAGCACGCGCCCGCGCGGTGCCCGCCGCAGCAGCGCGGCCACCAGCTCCAGCGACGCGTCGTCGGCCCATTGCAGGTCGTCCAGCAGCAGCACGACCGGCCGCTGCAGCGCGAGCCCTTCGAGCAGCGAGCGCACGGCGCGGTGCGTGCGGAAGCGCTCGTCCTGCAGACCCGCCGGTACCTGGCCGACCAGCGGCAGCACCGCCGCCAGCTCCGCCACCTGGTCGCCGAGCAGGCGCTCGAGCCGGTCGACGCCGAGGAATGCGGCGTGGTCGGACAGCGCGTCCTCCCAGACGCCGAACGGCAGCTCGCGTTCCCACTCGGAGGCACGACCCGACAGCACGAGCGCGTCGCCGGCGCGTGCGGTCAGCTCGTCCAGCAGCCGCGTCTTCCCGATCCCGCCCTCACCGGAGAACGCCAGCACACCCCCGCCGCGCTGCTCGAGCGCGAGGTCGATCGCGGCCAGCTCCGCCCGTCGTCCGAGAAGTCCGCCAGTAGCCAACGCGCCAACCCTAACCCGCACACGCATCCGGTCCAGGGGGCTAACACGAAGAAGCGACACACCTCCTCTCAACCCCCTCCGAAAGCGAGAGACGAGATGCATCCGAAGCGCCTGGCGGCCGTGGCCGCCACGATCGCCCTTGCCGTGACCGCGACCGCCTGCGGCGGCGAGGACGAGTCCACCGCGGCCACCTCCGGCCAGACCCAAAGCACCAGCACGCCCGCGCCCGTCGCGCAGATCCCCTCGCTGAGCGGCAAGGACACCGCCGTCACCCTCGACGCCGGGTTCGTCAGCGCCCTCGGTGACCTCAAGCTCACGCCGGCCCCGCTCGGCACCGCGAAGATCAGCGAGAGCGGCGTCGCCAGCTTCCCGATCACCGGCGGCAACGTGACGTACTACAAGCCCGGCACGGTCTCCCCGTACGTGCAGGGCATGATCGACCACGACGGCTCCGGCCTGTCGCTCACGGGCGGCGGGAAGACGGTCGAGCTGACCGACTTCGTGATCGACCCGGGCAAGTCTGTGCTCACCGGCAAGGTCACGGTGGACGGGAAGGTCGCCGCGGAGAGCGCGCCGCTGTTCTTCCTCGACGGCCGCACGCTCAACCCGCTCAAGACCAACGACGACGGCACCGCCGAGCTCGAGGGCACGACCGTCAAGCTCAAGCAGGAGGCGGCCGACCTCCTCAACCAGACGTTCGCCGTCGACGCGCTCACGGCGGGGCTGGTGATCGGCGTGGCCAAGATCACCGTGAACACGAACTAGCTCTCGGCGGCACGCGGCGAGCGGCGGGGCGACCGCGAGGGCACGACCTTGTCGCCCAGCCGCATCGCGGGCCGCTCGACGAAGTACCAGCTGAGCGCCGCGAGCGCGAACGTGATCGGGAAGATCCACAGCGCCGCCGGGACGAACCGCTCCGGCAGCCGCTCGTTGAGCCCGAGCCAGAACAGGACCGGCATGTGCCACAGGTACACGCCGAACGACACGGTGCCGGTCCAGACCATGAAGCGCGACGCGAGGATCCGGCTCTCGCGGTAGGCCATCGACCACAGGATCAGGCCGAAGCCGACCGCGGCGGGCAGGTCACCGACCGCGTGCCCGACGTCGCCGGTGCCGTTCGAGTGCCAGACCGAGTTGGCCAGCACGATCAACACCCCCGCCGTGCCGATGAAGCGCGGCGGGTGGCGCTGGGCGAGCACGGCCGCGCCGATCCCGCACGTGAGCACGCCGATGTACGACGGCAGCGTCCACGTCACCTCGGGCGGCCACGCCTCGAGCGTCCCGATCGTCGTCCACACGAGCCCGGCGGCGATCAGCACCGCGCACACCGACAGCAGCGGCCGCTTCGCCCGCAGCAGCGCGAACCCGATCAGCGGGAGCACGATGTAGAAGCTCACCTCCACGTGCAGCGACCACATCGGCGGGTCGAGCAGGTTGCGCGTCTCCTCGAACAGGTTCGGGATGAAGAAGATGAACTTCGGCAGGTCGTGGGCCGCGACCTCGCGGCCGTGGCCCGTGCCGGCCAGCAGCAGGAACGAGCCGGCCACCGCCAGCCAGTAGCCCGGCGCCACGCGCGCGAACCGGCGCGCCGCGTAGCGCCGCAGGTTGGGCGTGCGCCCGGCCGCCCACGGCAGCGCCAGCAGGAAGCCCGACAGCACGAAGAAGAACATCAGCGCGATCCGGAACTCGCCGACGACGCGGTCGAGCAGGTCGGTGCGCCCCGGCCGCGGCCAGTTCGCGTCGGTGTACATCCACACGTGCAGGCAGACGATGAGGATGCACGCGAGGCCGCGCATCCCGTCGAAGGACTCGTAGCGGGGGCGAGTTATCCGCGCCACGACCTACCGTCCTCATGGTGGAAGAGCTGCTGCACAGACTGGCCGGGCCGAACGCGACGTTCCGCGAGCACCAGCGGGAGGCGATCACGGACCTCGTCGAGGACCGGGCGCGCGTGCTCTGCGTGCAACGCACGGGCTGGGGCAAGTCGGCCGTGTACTTCCTCGCGACGACGCTGCTGCGCGAGAAGGGCGCAGGCCCGGCGCTGATCGTCTCCCCGCTGCTGGCGCTGATGCGCAACCAGATCGCGGCGGCGGAGAAGCTCGGCATCCGCGCGCTCACGATCAACTCGACGAACCGCGACGCCTGGGCGGAGGTCCGCGACCTGCTGGCCGAGGACGCCGTCGACCTGCTCCTGATCAGCCCGGAGCGGCTCAACAACCCGCAGTTCCGCGAGACGATGCTGCCGCTGTTCGCCGAGCGCGTCGGCCTGCTGGTGATCGACGAGGCGCACTGCATCAGCGACTGGGGGCACGACTTCCGGCCGGACTACCGCCGTATCCAGGACATGCTCGAGCAGCTCCCCGCGGGCGTCGCGGTGCTGTGCACGACGGCCACCGCGAACGATCGCGTCGTGGCCGACATCACGGAGCAGTTGGCGTTGGGGCATGCGGGAGCGTTGCGTACGTATCGGGGGCCGTTGTCGAGGGCGTCGCTGCGTCTCGAGGTCGTGGAGAAGCCCGCGCCGGCGGACCGACTGGCGTGGCTGGCGACCTTCTTGCCCTCGCTTCCCGGCTCGGGGATCGTGTACACGCTTACCAAACGAGACGCCGATCTGGTCGCGGACTTCCTGTCGGCCCACGGCGTGCCCGCGCAGTCGTACTCCGGCGAGGTCGACACGGAGACGCGGATCGCGACCGAGGAGCGCCTGCTGCGCAACGAGCTCAAGTGCGTGGTCGCGACGAGCGCGCTCGGCATGGGCTACGACAAGCCCGACCTCGGCTTCGTCGTCCACTACCAGGCGCCCGGCTCGGTCATCTCCTACTACCAGCAGGTCGGCCGCGCGGGCCGCGCGATCGACCGTGCCGACGTCGTCCTGCTGCGCGGCGCCGAGGACCGCCGGATCCAGGACTTCTTCATCGAGCAGGCGTTCCCGCGGCAGGAGCAGGTGGACCGCGTGCTCGAGGCGCTGGACGACGGCGGCGGCGCGACCACGAACGAGCTGATGGGGATCGTCAACCTCGGCAAGGGCCGGATCGAGGCGATGCTCAAGGTGCTCGACGTGGAGGGCGCGGTGGCGCGCAACGGCACGCGCTGGGTCCGTCAACCGGGTGCGACATGGACCTACGACGGTGACCGCTACGCGCACGTGACCGCGCTGCGGCGGCGCGAGCAGGAGGCGATGGCCGCGTTCGGCGCCGACGGCCGCTGCCTGATGCGCGCGCTGCAGGAGGAGCTCGACGACCCCGACCCGTCGGACTGCGGCGTCTGCGCGGTCTGCACCGGGCCCAGGTTCGCCGGCCCGCTCGACCCTGAGCTCGTCCGCGCCGCCGCCCTGCACCTCCGCTCCAAGCCGCTCGTCCTCGACGTCAAGAAGATGGCCCCGGACGCCGAGGGCAAGATGAAGAAGCTGGCCGAGGGCGTCCGGGCGGAGGAGGGCCGCGCGCTCGCCCGCCTCGGCGACGGCGGCTGGGACCCGCTCGTGCAGCAGGGCCGCGGCGCCGGCCGCTTCGACGATCAGCTCGTGGCCGCGGCCGCCGAGGCGGTGCGCGTGTGGTCGCCACCGATCGCGTACGTCACGGCCGTGCCGTCACTGCGCTCCGGCCCGCTCGTCCCGGACTTCGCGGCGCGGCTGGCGGCGGCGCTCGGCCTGCCGTTCGAGCCGCTGCTCGAGCGCGTCGCGGACAACCCGCCGCAGCGCGAGATGGCCAACTCGGCCCAGCAGGTGGCGAACGTGCGCGGGGCGTTCAAGGTCGTCGCCGCCCCGCCGCAGTCCGGCGCGCTGCTGGTGGACGACATCCGCTTCAGCGGCTGGACGCTGGCGATGATCGCGGGGCAGCTGCGGCGGCAGGGCGCCACCGCGGTCTTCCCGCTCGCCCTCAGCACCGCCTTCTAGCGAAGCGTGATCGTCTTGGTGGTGCTGCCGGCGCCCTGAGCGATCCGCAGCGTCGCCTTCTTGCCCTTCAGGCGCTTGAGCTGCTTGCGCCCCGTGGCGTTGAGCTTGAGCTTGATCGTCAGCGGACCGGCGGCCTTCGCCGTGCCTGCACCGGTCGCGACGACGATCGCCTTGCCCTTCTTGCCCAGCGCCTTCGCGGGCACGGTCGCGGTCAGCGTGACCTTGCCCGCGGCGGGCGCCGTGACCTTGACCGCGAGGCCCTTGGTCAAAGCGGCGCGCGTGACCTTGGTGGGCACCGTCGCGGTCGGGGCGGCCGGGGTGCTCGTGGGCGGAGCGGTCGGCGGTGGCGCCGTCCCGGTGCCCGTGCCCGGACCCGGCGGCGGCGCCGTCGGCGGAAGGAAGGCGGAGACGTTCGCCGGCCCGATCGACGCGCTCGTGCCGTTGGGGGCGATCACGACCGCGGGCGCGCTCAGCACGCACGGGTTGAAGTCGGTGCCGCCGGTCGGCGCGCCGGCGACCTTCAAGCCGTCGGCGTCGCTCCACGCGACGCGCGTGCCGTCCTGCGAGAGCGAGGCGTCGACGGCGATCCCGGTGGAGGGCACGAGGCAGTCGAACGCGGCCGTCGGGTTCTGGTCGACGCCGTTGGTGGAGAGGAGCTCGATCTTGCCGGTGGTCTGCGTCCCGTTGGTCCACTGCTCCAGCTCCAGCGCGCTCACCGCGCCGTTGGCGGCCACGTCGGTGCGGCGGACCTCCAGCCCGAAGGGGTTGCTGGAGTCCAGCCAGCCCGCGAAGTCGTCGCCGTACGTCGTCGCGGACGCCTTCTGGGCGTAGACGATCTCGCGGTCATGGGTGACCAGGCGACCGCCGAAGAACGTCGGGTCCTCCTGGCCGGCGATCCGCACCGGAGGGATCGCGGCGCTCGCCACGGCCCGCACGTAGGTACCGGTCTCCAGCACGGAGGGGCAGCAGTTGCTGTTGGAGAAGCCGTACGCCATCGCGCCGCCGTTGGCGGTCAGGTCGAGGCCGAGCGGATACACGGGCAGCGCGTAGCTGCCCGTGCGGGTGAGCGGGCCCTGGATGGTGGAGGTGCCGTCCGGCTCCCACACCTGGAACCAGGAGAGGGACGAGATCTTGCCCGGCTCGACGCGCGAAGCGACGATGCGCCCATTGTCGGCCTGCGCGACCGCGTTCCACTTCTCGAAGGCGCCGCTCGCGTTCGTCACCGGCCCGGACAGCTTCACGCGTTGGCTGCCGTCGAGCGAGGCCAGCCAGACCTCGCCGTCGGCGATGTAGGCGACCGACGCGGCGTGTGCCGTGGGCGCGAGCAGCAGGAGGAACAGCAGGGTCAGGGCGGTTCGCATCACCGCGGATTGAACCGCTTCAGCCGGGCGGTGCCCAAGTGCGTTGGTCTAGGGTTCGGCCATGACGATCGTCGTTGGGGGAGAGGCGCTGATCGACCTGGTCCCGCACGCGGACCAGTTGGCCGCGCACCCGGGCGGCGGGCCGTACAACACGGCGCGCACGCTGGCCCGGCTCGACCAGGACGTGCACTTCCTGGGCTGCCTGTCCGACGACGGGCTCGGCGCGACCTTGCGGGCCCGGCTGGAGGAGGACGGCGTCCGTCTGGACACGGTCGTGCCGACCACGAAGCCGACGACGCTCGCGCTGGCCGAGGTCGACGCGGGCGGGGCGGCGACCTACCGCTTCTACACGGAGGGCACGAGCGCGCCGTCGGTCACGCCCGACGCCGCGCTCGCGGCGTTGCCCCGCGACGTCGACCTGCTGCACGTCGGGACGCTCGGGCTCGTGATGGAGCCGATCGCGAGCGCCCTGCGGGCCGTGGTCGAGGCGGTCGCCGACCGTGCGCTGGTGATGGTCGACCCGAACTGCCGGCCGACGTTCATCGCCGACCGGGAGGCGTACCGCGAGCGGCTCGGCGAGACGCTGCGCCACGCGCACGTGGTCAAGGTCAGCGAGGACGACCTCGCGTACCTGGAGCCCGGGCTCGGCGTGGCCGAGGCGGCGCGGGCGCTCGGGGTGCCGGTCGCGCTCGTCACGCTCGGCGGCGACGGCGCGCTGATCGTGGACGCCGAGACCGAGGCGCACGTGGACGCGCCGGCGATCACGGTCGTGGACACGATCGGCGCCGGCGACGCGTTCGGCGGCGGCTTCCTCGCGTACTGGGCGAGGGCCGGCCTGGCGGTCGCCGACCTGGGCGACCCGGATGCCGTACGGGCGGCGACGGCGTTCGCGTGTGCCGTCGCCGCCCGGACGTGCGAGCGAGCGGGTGCGTCCCCGCCGAGGCTCTCAGACCTCGACGGCGACTTCTGAGCCGGGGACGGGCTCGCGCTCGCGGGGCGGCATGCGGAGCGCCACCAGGGCGATCACGATGCCGACGATGACGGCTCCGGCGGCGACCTCGAACGCGAGGGTGTAGCCGCCGGTCAGCGCCTGCAGGGCGCTGTCGCCGGACTGGGTGAGCTCGGCCGAGCGATCGGACGCGAGCGTGCCGAGGACCGCGATCCCCAGCGCGCCGGCGAGCTGCATCGAGACGTTGATGATGCCGCTGCCGAGGCCCGCGTCCTCCGGGCGGACGTCGCTCATGGCGATCGTCATCAGCGGCAGCATCGCCGTGCCCATGCCGAGCCCCATGAGGGCGAAGGCGAAGAACAGCGTCGGGAAGTACGCCGTGGTCGCGCCGACCGTGCTCAAGAGCGTGAGCGCGCCGACCACGATCAGTAGGCCGACGATCACCGTGCGCGCCGGGCCGAGCACGCCCATGACGCGTGCGGTCGTGCCGAGCGAGAGCAGGCCGACGATCAACGTCATCGGGAGGAACGCGAGGCCGGTGGCCCAGGCGCCGTAGCCGAGCACGTGCTCGACGTACAGCGAGCCCATGACCCACGTGCCGAACATGCCCGTGACGAGGAAGCCGCGGACGACGCTGGCGCCGATCAGCGAGCGCACGCGCAGGATCCGCAGCGGCAGGATCGGGTTCTGGATGCGGGACTGGAGGACCAGGAAGGCCACGCCGAGGATGGCGGCGGCGCCCAGCCAGCCGAGCGTGTGGGCGGAGCTCCAGCCGTGCTCGGCGGCGGTGATGATCGCGTAGACCGCGGTCATCGCCGAGGTGGTCATGAGGATCGAGCCGGCGATGTCGATGCCGCCGCGCAGGCCGAGGCCCGGGCGGTCCTCGATCAGCCGGGTGCCGAGCACGAGCACCGCGATGCCGATCGGCACGTTGACGGTGAAGATCCAGTGCCAGTCGACGGACTCGACGAGCGCGCCACCCAGCAGCAGGCCGAGCGACCCGCCGGAGGTGACGACGAACATGTACGCGCCCATCGCCTTCACGCGCTGATCCGGGCGCGGGAAGTCGGTCGCGATCAGGGCGAGGATGACCGAGGTGGCGATGGCGCCGCCGAAGCCCTGGGCGAACCGCGCGGCGATCAGCGTGAGCTGGGAGTCGGCGATGCCGCAGGCCAGCGAGGCCAGGGTGAAGATGGCCGTGCCCGCGAGGAACACGCGCTTGCGGCCGAGCAGGTCGCCGAGGCGGCCGGCGAGCAGCAGGAAGCTGCCGTACGAGATGAGGTACGCCCCGACCACCCACGTGAGGTCGGCCTGGGAGAACTGCAGGTCGCGCTGGATGACCGGGAGGGCGACGTTCACGATGGTCATGTCCACGACCATCATCAGCTGACCCAGACACACGACCACCAGCGCCATCCACGTGCGCCGGGAGGCGCTCTCTACTTGGGAAGGGATAGTCACTATAAAAGTGACTATATGGCGTCGCGGATGATCACGCAAGCGCTAATCTCTGATTCGACACATGTCTGCCTCTCCATCGCCCGGCTCGATCGTCCTGCTGATCAAGCTCACGCGCAGCGTCTACCGCCGCGCGAGCGAGGATGTGCTGGGCCTCAAGCTCAAGGCGTACATGGTCCTCACGAACCTGCGTGAGGGTGGGCTGCCGCAGCAGGACCTGTGCGCGTCGATGCAGATGGACGCGAACAACACCGTCCTGCTGCTCAACGACCTCGAGGGCAAGGGCTTCGTCGAGCGTCGGCGCGACCCGGCCGACCGCCGTCGTCACATCGTGGTGATCACGGAGGCCGGCCAAGAGGCGCTGCGGCACGCGGAGCGTGCGATGGAGTCGCTCGAGGAGGAGGTCTTCGGCTCGTTGACGGCCGAGGACCGGGCGGCGCTGCGCGACCTGCTCTCCCGCGCGGTGGCGGAAGAGCCGGCCGACCAGGCTGCGGCTTAGCCGCGGACCGACAGGCGCGGGCGCTCGCAGGCGCCCTCGTGGCAGACCTCGGGGAACGAGTTGGTCGTGCCCTGGTGGAAGTGCACGGTCGGTGCGGCGGCGTCGGCGAACGTCCGCTTGATGGCGGAGACCAGCTTGCTCATGGTGCGTCCTTGGGGAGGAGTGACGGGGAGATGGGGAGGAGTGCTCCCTACCTCATCGGCAGGTCGCACCGAGATAGTAACAAGCTTGTGACACCCTTGTGACAACTGGGATGCAAGCTAACAGCCACCAATAGTGCGGCTCCGCACGCTCGGGTATCCGACCATCGGGACGTCGTGATAAGACGTGCACGTGGTCATCGACGACCGTCCCGTCCCGATCATCGGCGCCCCCATGGCGGGTGGGCCGACCACCCCGGAGCTCGTCGCGGCCGTCTCGAACGCAGGCGGCCTCGGGTTCCTCTCGGCGGGCTACCTGAGCGCGTCGGTGCTGGGCGAGCGGATCGCCGCGACGCGCGCGCTGACCGACCAGCCGTTCGGCGTGAACCTGTTCGTGCCCGGGCCGCGCGCCGATCCGGGGACCTACGCCGACTATGTCGCCGGGCTGGGTGAGCCACGCTGGGAAGACGACGACTGGGACGCGAAGCTCGCGCTGCTCGCGGGAGAGGACATCGCCGCGGTCTCGTACACCTTCGGCTGCCCGGACCCGCTGCCGGATGTCCCGGGGGAGGCCTGGGTCACCGTCACGAGCCCGGACGAGGCGCGCGCGGCGATCGCGACGGGTGCCGACGTGCTCGTCGCGCAGGGCGGCGAGGCGGGCGGGCACCGCGGTACGTGGGTGGACGCGCCCGACACGGTGCCGATCGGCCTCCTGTCCCTGCTTCAGCTGCTGGGGGAGGTCGAGGTCCCGGTCGTGGCCGCAGGCGGCATCGGCACGCCCGAGGCGGTGCGCGCCGCGCGGGCGCTCGGCGCGGCGGCCGTGCAGGTCGGCACCGCGCTGCTGCTCGCGGACGAGGCAGGGACCGTCGCGGCGTACCGCGAGCGGCTCGTGACCGGGAGCGCGCCGACCGCGCTCACGCGCGCGTTCAGCGGGCGGCTCGCGCGCGGCGTCCGCAACCGGTTCATGGCCGAGCACCCCGACGCGCCGATCGCGTATCCCGAGATCCACCACGCCACCGCGCAGCTCCGAGCCGCCGCGCGGGCGGCCGGCGACGCGGACGGCTTCAACCTGTGGGCGGGGGAGGCGTATCCGCTGGCGCGGGAGCGGCCGGCGGCGGAGATCGTGCGGTGGCTCGCGGGATGACCGGCGGCTAGAACAACGCGACGAGCGCGCTGAGGCTCTTCCGCAGGGTCTCGTCGAGCGGGCCGGACTCGGGTCGGAACGCCCACCAGGTCACGGCGCCCTGCCAATGCGCCGCCAGCAGGGCGCCTCGTCCCTCGCCGCAGCGCGCGTCGAGCGCCGCGAGCAGCTCGCGCTCCCACGCCGCGCCGCGCGCCCGTAGCGCCGGGTCCCGCAGGTCCTCGCGCAGGATCAGCAGGTTGTCGGCGTAGCGGTCGATCTCGTCGTACTGGCCGGAGAGCGCGACGAGCAGCTCCACGGCGCCCTCCGGCGTACCGGGCGCCGACGCCGCGAGCTCTCGCGTGCGCGCCTCGAGCCCGTCCCAGGCCCGCAGCAGCGCGCGCCGCCGCAGCGCCTCCTTGGTGCCGAACCGCTGCACGAGCGTCGCGCCCGACAGGCCCGTCGCCGATGCGACCGCGGCGAACGTCAGCCGTCCCTCGCGCACCAGCGCGTAGGCCGCGTCCAGGAGCTCTTCGTCGGATCGCGTGCGAGGGCGAGGCATCGCTGGTAATAATAACCGAATGAACGTTTATAAACCCCTGGAGGGCCGGGTGGCGCTCGTCGCGGGCGCCACGCGCGGCGCCGGGCGCGGCATCGCGACCGAGCTCGGCGCGGCCGGCGCGACGGTGTACGTGACGGGCCGCACCACCCGCGAGCGGGTGTCGGAGTACGGCCGCACGCAGGAGACGATCGAAGGGACCGCGGAGCTCGTCACCGAGGCGGGCGGCACGGGCATCGCCGTGCCGACCGACCACCTCGAGCGCGAGCAGGTGGAGGCGCTCGTCGCCCGCATCCGCGCCGACCACGGCCGGCTCGACGTCCTCGTCAACGACGTCTGGGGTGGCGAGCACCTGTTCGAGTGGACCAGCCCGGTCTGGGAGCACGACCTCGCCAACGGCCTGCGCCTGCTCCGCCTCGGGATCGACACGCACCTGATCACCGCCCACTACGCGCTTCCGCTGCTCATCCAGGAGCCGGGCGGCCTGCACATCGAGGTCGGCGACGGCACCACCGAGTACAACGCCAAGACCTACCGCGAGTCGCCGTTCTACGACCTCGCGAAGGTGGCGATCAACCGGATGGGCTGGGCGCACGCGCAGGACCTGGCGAAGCACCAGGCCACGTCCGTGTCGCTCACGCCTGGCTGGCTGCGCAGCGAGATGATGCTCGAGCACTTCGGCGTGCGCGAGGACAACTGGCGCGACGCGCTCGCGAAGATCCCCGACTTCGCGATCTCGGAGACGCCGCGCTTCGTCGGCCGCGCGGTGGCGGCGCTCGCCGCCGACCCGGACAAGGCCCGGTTCAACGGCGAGTCGCTCTCCAGCGGCGGCCTCGCGCAGGTCTACGGCTTCACCGACGTCGACGGCTCCAGGCCGGACGCCTGGCGCTTCATCGAGGACGGCCGCCCCGCGAACGTCGCCGACTACCGCTAACGGGTCAGCAGCCCCGCGTCGAGCACGAACTGCGACCCGGTGACGAAGCGCGCCTTGTCGGACACGAGGAAGCGCACCGCCTCGGCCACGTCCTGCGCGTCGATCCACGGCACGGGCTGCAGGTTGCCCGCCGACGCCTCGGCGATCTCCTGCGGCGTCTTGCCCTCCATCGCCGCCAGGCCGTCGTTGAGCGGCGTGTCGACGCCCGTCGGGTGGATCGAGACGACGCGGATGCCGTGGGGCGCGAGCTCGATCGCCCACGACTTGGTGAGCCCGGTGAGCCCCCACTTGGAGGCCGCGTAGTGCGACAGCCGCCCCATGCCGCGCAGCCCCGCGATCGACGAGTTGTTGATGATCACGCCGCGCTTGTCCGCGATCATGTGCGGGATCACCTGCCGGGCGACGATCCACGCGCCCTTGAGGTTGATGTCGATCATCGCGTCCCACTCGGGCTCGGTCAGCTCGTGCGCCATGCCGTACGCGCAGATGCCCGCGTTGTTGAAGAGGACGTCGATGCGGCCGAAGCGGTCGATGGCCGCGGTCACGGCCGCGTCGACCGCCTCGAAGTCGCGCACGTCGGCGATCACCGGCAGGCACTCGCGCCCGCGGCCCTCGACCTCGGCGACGAGCGAGTCGAGCTCCTCGGTCGAGCCCATGCGGTACGCGGGGTACGTCAGCTGCGCCGCCACGTCGAGCGCGACGATGTCGTAGCCGTCCTCCGCGAGCGCGATCGCCGTCGCGCGGCCCTGGCCGTGGGCGGCGCCCGTGATGAACGCGATCACGCCGCGTACCGCTCGAGGTAGTCGTCGAGCTCGACGCCCATCGCGTCGTTGAAGACGTTGGTGGCGAGCATGATCGCCCCGAACGCGATCAGGGTCACGACCTGCGAGGACGTGAACCGCTCCGCGAGCCGCGCGTGCATCGCGTCGTCGACGGTGTGCGGGTCCTCGGCCAGCCGGCGGCCCAGGTCGACGATCAGCGCGTCGAGCTCGTCGAGCTGCAGGTTCGACGGGTCCTCGCCCGCGTCGATCAGCAGTCGCCGGAAGAACGTCGAGCAGATCAGGCAGTCGCTCTCGGTCGAGATCGCGTGGCAGAACAGCCACGTCCGCCGCTCGCCGAGCACGGGCGCGATCTGGTCGTGCAGCGGATACCACTGCAGCAGCGCGTCCAGCGCGACCGGCGAATGCGCGAGGGTCCACTTCATGTTCGTCATCCGCCCGCCCGTGGCAGCGTGCGCGGCGGCAAGCTCCACGGATTCGGGCGGCGCTGAGGTCTCGTCGACCGGGGAAATGCGGGCCATGGGGGCAATGATGCCGATCGCCCTTGGTTGCGTTAGCAAATGTTTTGAACAGGTGAAGTCGCACACGACCGCTGCTGACGGCCTGTTACCACCTATAGGGCCATGCCGTACGTCGATCTCCACTGCCACATCCTGCCGGGCCTCGACGATGGAGCGCGGACCCTTGAAGCGGCCGTCCGCTATGCACGTCTGCTGGACCAGGAGGACGTGCTGGACGTCGCGACGACCTCGCACATCAAGCGCTCGAACTTCCCGCACATCGACATCTCCGAGCTCGCCGGCCGCCGCGCCGAGCTGCAGGATGCCATTCACGCCGAAGGGCTGAACGTGACCTTGCATCCGGGCGGTGAGCTCGCGCACGAGGACGCGCTGGAGCTGGCCGACCGTGAGCTGCAGCTGATCGCCCAGGGCCCGTCGCACGCCCAGTGGCTGCTGCTCGAGTGCCCCTTCGCCGGCCTGCACGACGACTTCGACGCCGCCGTCGAGCGCCTCACCCGCCTCGGCTACGGCCTGCTGCTCGCCCACCCGGAACGGGTCCGCGGCCCGATCGACCGGCTCACGCCGCACACCGAGGCCGGCGCGCTGCTGCAGGTCAACGTCTCCAGCCTGCTCGGCGCCCACGGCCCCGCTCCGCAGGAGGTCGCCACCAAGCTCGTGATGAGCGGCCGCGCCTACTGCCTGGCCTCCGACACGCACCCCGGTACCCGCGAGGAGATCCTCCCGTACGGCTACGACGCGCTGCGCCGGCTCGGGGTCAGCGAGGTCCAGGCGTTCCGGCTCACGCAGTCCAACCCGCGCTTCCTGCTCCGCGAGGGCAACCCGCGCCTGGCGCTCCCGGAAACGGAAGAACGCGCCAACTCCACGCGCTGACGGAGTAAGTTCGGTCCCGCGTTGGACCGAGGGCTCCAGGAGATCGTCGATTCGCTCAGCCTGAGCCTGGGTCGTCCAGTGCTGATCGATGACGCCGAGCTGCGGCCGCTCGCGTACAGCACGCAGTTCGGCGAGCTGGACGCGGTGCGCACCGCGTCGATCCTCGGCCGGCTCGCTCCGGACGACGCCCGCGTGGCGCTGTTCGCCGAGGGCATCCGCACCGCCACGGGCCCGGTGCACATCCCCGCCCGGCCGGAGATCGGCATGCGCGCGCGGGTCTGCATCCCGCTCGTGGGCGCCGGCCGCCGGCTCGGGTACCTGTGGCTGTTCGAGGAGCCGGCCGTGAACGCGGACGAGCTCCGGCTCGCGCGGGCGGCCGCCGCGGAGGCCGCCGCGCTGGTCGGCCCGGACGCCGACGCGCAGCTCGTCCGCCGCCGTCACGAGCAGCAGCTCGTGACCGCGCTGCTGAGCAGCGACCTCACGCACGCCGAGCAGGCCGCGCACGACCTCGAAGCCGAGCACTACCTGCCACTGCGGCCGCTGCGGGTGTGGGTGGCGGCACCGGCGAGCCCGGCGGGGGAGGAGTGGAGCGCGGAGGCGCTGGACCGGCTGCGGGCGCGGCTGGCGGCCAAGCAGGCGCTGTGCGCCGAGCTCGAGCAGCGGCTCGTGTGCCTGGCGGGCGAGCGGGGGAGCGCCGCGGTGCTCGAGGCGCTCGGGGCGCTCGCGTCACCGCGGGCGCTGATCGGCCAGGGGGACGCGGTGGAGGCGCTGCGCGACGCGGGCACGTCCTACCGGCGTGCGCTGGCGGCGCTGCGGGTCGCGGCCCACGAGGAGAGCGGGACCGCGAGCTGGGACGGGCTGGGCGTGGAGCGCGTGGTGACGGCGCTGCCGGACGCGGCACTGGACGATCTGCCGGAGGGGCTCCGGCGGCTGCTGGCCGGGGACCAGTCGCTCGTGCGGACGCTCGAGGCCTATCTCGATCACGCGGGCGATGTGAAGCGCACCGCCGCGGCGTTGTCCCTTCACCGCGGCGGGCTGTACTACCGCCTGCGTCGGATCGAGGAAGTGGCCGGCGTGAACCTGCACGACGGCGAGGACCGGCTGTTGTGCCACCTCGCCTTGCGACTGGCCCGGCTCAAGCCTCCGGGCTAGCGGTCCGTCAGGCCGGCTGGAGGCGTGGCAGCAGCTCTGCCAGTTGGGCGCTGACCCGTCGCAGCGCTTCGGCAGAAGAGGAGACCTCGACGGGAGCGCCGCGGTCGGCGACCCCCTGCACGGCCTCGGTGACCGCGATCATGCACGACTCCATGCCCGCGACGGCGACGCCGGCCTCGGCCAGCTGGCCGAGGTCCTCGGTCGCGCTCTCGAGCTCGGTGACGAGCCAGACGATCTCGCCGGCGGAGACGCCGGCGCCGACCGCGAGGCGGCAGATCTGGTCGACGACGGTGGCGGTGTGGCCCTCGCGGTCGGCGCGAGCGGCCTCCATGGCGGCGTCGAGCGCGAGGCGGTTGCTCTGCTCGGCGAGGGCGACGATCGAGGCGACGAGGTGATCAGGGCGATTGGGCGTGAAGCGGGACATGGGGGACGTATCGGGACGTCCCCTCAAGCGAGTGTGGAGCGAACGTCAAGAAGCGCTCAAGCTCCGCATGCGCGGAAACGGGACCGCGCGCTCGCGCACCCAGTCCAGCTCAGCGGCGAGGCCGTCGCGGAGCGGGGTCGCGGGCGTCCAGCCCAGCTCGGCGCGGGCGCGGGCCGTGTCCGCGCCCGTGTCGGCGACGTCGCCTTCCTGGCGCTCGCCGTGGCGGACGTCGAGCGGGCGGCCGGCGAGCGCGGCGAGCGTCTCCAACGCCCGGTTGACGCTCACGCTGCCGCCACCGCCCAGGTTGTAGACCCGTCCGGGCGGCGTGTCCGCGAAGCCCGCCGCGAGGGTGGCGGCGACGATGTCGGCGACGTAGGTGAAGTCGCGCGACTGGCGGCCGTCGCCGAACACCTCGATCGGCCGGCCGCCGACGATCGCCTCGCAGAAGCGGCGGAACGCCATGTCGGGCCGCTGGCGCGGGCCGTAGACGGAGAAGAAGCGCAGGGCGACCGTGTTGACGTCCTGCTCCTCGCCGTAGAGGACGCACAGGTGCTCGGCGGCCAGCTTGGTCACGCCGTAGGGCGAGAGCGGCCGCGGTGTCGCGTCCTCCCGCGTGGGGAGCGTGAGCGCGTCGCCGTAGACGCTGCTCGACGAGGCGTACACGAACCGCTTGCCGTCGCCCGCGTCCGCCATCGCCTCCAGCAGGTGCTGGGTCGCGCCGACGTTGTGGTGCGTGTAGCGGTCGAAGCGCTTGCCCCAGCTCCCGCGCACGCCCGGCTCGCCGGCGAGGTGGAAGATCACGTCGCTCTGCTCGACGAGGCGGTGCGCGTCGAGGTCGACGAGGTCGCCGGTGAGCAGCTCGAACGCGTCGTGGTCGTTCGCGCCCGCCAGGTTCGCGCGCTTGTCCTCGGCGGCGTAGTTGTCGTTGAAGCAGTCCACGCCCAGGACGGCGTGGCCGTCCGCGAGCAGGGCGTCGACGAGGTGCGAGCCGATGAACCCCGCGGCTCCGGTGACGAGCGCTCTAGCCATGCGTCGTGGCCTCCGTGATCCGTCCGTGGTCGAGTTCGAGAATCTGGTCGGCGGTGCTCGCGAGCCGCGCCGAGTGGGTGATGAGGATGCACGTCCGTCCGCGCATCAGGCGGTCCAGGCCGTCCATCACCTGGTTCTCCGCGTCCTGGTCGAGCGCCGTGGTGGGCTCGTCGAGGATGATGATCGGCGGGTCGCGCAGCAGCGTGCGGGCGATGCCGAGCCGCTGGCGCTGACCGCCGGAGAGGCCCGTGCCCTGCGGGCCGAGCCGCGTGTCGTAGCCGTCGGGCAGGCGCTGGATGAAGTCGTGCGCGGCGGCGGCCTTGGCGGCGTCGACGACGGCTTCGTCGGGGGCGTCCGCCCCGTAGGCGATGTTCTCACGCACGGTGCCGGTGAACAGCACCGTGTCCTGGAGGACGACCGCGATCTGGTCGCGCAGCCAGGCCTGGGCGCAGTCGCGGGCGTCGCGGCCGTCGATCAGCACGCGTCCGGACGTCGGGTCGTAGAAGCGGGCGACGAGTGCGGCAAGCGTGGACTTGCCGGCTCCGGATGCGCCGGTGAGCGCGAGCCGCTGGCCGGCGTGGAGCTTGATCGACACGTCCTGCAACGCGGGACGCTCGTGCGCGTACCGGAAGCTGACGTCCTCCAGCTCGATCTCCCCGCGCGCCCGACCGCCGTGGTACGCGTGCGGGCGGTCCTCGATCACGTCGTCCTCGGTCAGGACCTCGGCGATCCGGTCGGCGCGGGCGAGCGCTGCGGTGAGCTTGGCCGCCTCGCGCGCGAACGAGCGCATGGGGGAGGACGCCTTGCGCGTGTAGGAGACGAAGATGATGAGGTCACCCACGCTCAGCTCGCCCTTGGCGACGCGGAACACGCCGACGACGGTCACGAGCGCGGTCGCCATGGCGCGGATCACGCCGACGGTGCCGTCGAAGCGGGCCTGGAGCCGGGCGACCTCGACGCCGACGCCCATGCGCTGCTCGGAGCGGGTGCGCACGCGGTCGGCCTCTTGCCGTTCGGCGCCGAACGCCTTCACGACGGTCATGGCGGAGAGCGCCTCGTTGGCGATGCTCGCGAGGTCGCCCTCGTGACGGCGCTGGCGGCGCGCGCGGTCGCGCACCTTGCGCCGGAAGACGAAGCTGATGATCACCAGCAGCGGCGCGGTGACGAGGCTCAGCAGCGCGAGGACGGGGTCGATGACCAGCAGCACGACCGTCATGCCGACCGCGAGCAGCGCGCTCTGGAGCATCTCGCCGAGCGTGTCGCTGAACAGCTCGCCCATGTCGTTGACGTCCTCGGTCACGCGCGTGAGGAGGTCGCCCTTGGGCGTGCGCTGGTGGTAGGCGAGGCTCAGCCGCTGCAGGTGGTCGTAGATCGCGACGCGCAGCTGATGCGCGATCCGCTCGCCGGCGCTCTGCAGCCACAGGCCCGTGAAGTACGTGGAGGCGGACTCGGCGACGGCGATCGCGAGGATCATCGCGCCGATCCCGAGCAGGAGCGTCAGGTCGGGCGTGAAGGGCGCCTCGCGGTCGGCGATCACGTGGTCGACGATCAGCGCGATCGGCCACGGCTTGGCCAGCTCGGCCAGGGCGAGCACGGCGGTGCCGGCGGAGGCGCCCGCGAGCGCGCGCCACTGGCGCAGCACGTAGGGGCGCAGGACCTTGGCGCCGTCGCTCACGCGATCAGCTCGTAGAGGAGGTCGCGGGTGGTCGCGGCGCCGTCGAGGTCGAGGCTCGCGGGGGCCGGCTCGAAGTCGTCGAGCAGCCGCGGCTCCACGTGGTCGGCGACCCGCACCAGGCCGAGGTCCTGCAGGCGTTGCGCGCGGCGCGTCTGCTCGTCCTCCTCGGGCGTCGCGTAGGGCACGACGAGCGCGGGGACCCGCGCGCGGACGACGTCCAGCGCGGTGTTGTACCCGCACTGGCTGATGCTCGCGGCGGCGCGCTTGAGCTCGGCGGCGAGGTCGGGGACGGAGCGGATGAGGTCGACGTTGCGGGGCGCCCGCCGGCGGAGCGCCTCGAAGTCCTCGTCCGGCATCAGCGGGCCGGCGATCGCCCGCATCGGCGTGCCGTTCAGGCGCTCGATCGCCTCCTCGAGCAGCGGCCGGCCGACGCGTCCGCCGCCGGCGCTGATGACCACGTGGTCTCCGCGCGCGGGCTCGTCCGCCTGCTCGCGGCCGGTGACGAAGCCCGTGTAGTGGACCGGGACGCTGAGCGGCGTCGGGGGCTTGAAGGTCTCCTCGAGGCGGGCGAAGCGCGGGTCGGCGTGGACGAGGATCGCGTCCAGGTGCGCGTCGGCGAGCTTGCGCGCGCGGTCGTCTCGCTGCGCGTCGCCGGAGACGAGGATGTCGCGCAGGCTGCAGGCCTTGAACGCGTCGTCGGCGGCGCCCAGCAGCGGCACGATCTCGCGCGTGAACTTCGCCCGGCCGAACGGGTACAGCTCGACGAGCACGACCTTCGGCCGGACGTCCCGGACGGTGTCGAGGATGCGGTGGAGGCGGACGTCCCACGCGCGTTCGGTCGTGTAGCGCGGGTCGGTGCTGCCGAAGCCGGCGGCGGACATGCCCAGCGGCGGCAGCGCGACGATCCGCACGCCGCGCGGCGGCGGGATGTCGCTCGGCAGCTGGCCGCCGGCGAGCAACGTCACGTCGAAGCGCTCGGCGAGCCGGTCGCACAGCGCATAGCTGCGCATCAGGTGCCCGAGGCCGACCGAGTGCTGGCAGTAGAACAGCAGCGCGGGTTTCACAGCAGCCTCGCCAGCCGGGGCAGCAGGTCCTGGCGCACACGGCTCACGGCGGGCAAAGCGACCCGCGCGAGCAGCGACGCGGCCGTGTACCAGCGCAGCGCCTCCGGGTCGATCGGCCCGTAGCCGTCCAGGAACGGCCGCGCGTCCGTGCGCGCGACGAGCAGGTTGGCGACCACCTGCCCGACGTCCGCCGCGGCCGGTCCTTCGCTCAGATGCTCGAGGTCGAGCAGCACGACGGTGCCGTCGTGCAGCTGCAGCGCGTTGCCGAGGTTCGCGTCCCCGTGGACCGTGACGAGCGGTCGCGCGGGCGGCTCGCCGAGCCGCTCCGCCAGCCTGCGCGCCGCGTCGCCGACGTCGGGCCGCGCCTGCGCGATGACCCGCGCGGCGGTGTGCAGCCGAGCGGGATCGAGCCGGTCGAACGAACTTAAACGTCCAGGACGTTTAAGTTCGTGGAGCGTCGCCAGGGCGTTGCCGAAGGCGTGGAGCGTCGGGCGGGTGCCGTGCAGGGCCTCGATCGTCAGGACGCCGTTCGCGTCGTCGAGGAGGCGCGGCACGCGGACGGCGTCCTGGTCCGCGAGGGCGCGCAGGCCGCGGCGTTCGCCGTCGCCGCGCTGGACCTTCGCGTACGCGGTGGCGGTGCGCGACGTCGCCGACTGCTCGGAGGCCCAGGCGACCAGCTCGCCCGGCAGCCGGGTGAGGGCGGGCAGCTTGCGGTCGTGCGGGAAGGGATAGAGCGCGGCGTCGACCTCGGGCGCGGGGACGCCGTCGCGGCGGCCGCTCCGGGCCGCCGCGAACGTCGTGGTGGTCCCCACTCGGTAGCGATAGACGACGCGCACGCTCTCGCCGACGCGGTACTTGACGTAGTGGCGCTCGCAGGCCTCGACCGGCACGCCGGCGTGCAGCCGCTGCGACAGCACGCCGGCCATCGTCTCCGGCCGGAGGAGCGCGTCACGGCGCGGCACGGCCGGGTCGGCGGCAAGCATCATGCGCGCGGCTCCAGGACGGTCACGAAGCGCGCGCTGCGACCGACGGCGACCGCGCTCACGACCTTCGCCGGGTGCTTGACGCCGTACGCGGGGCTCACCCAGCCGTCCTCGAGCGCGACCGAGCGGGCGCCCTCGATCGCGATCCGCGCGGTCGGCGTGACGACGCCGTTCGGGAACAGGCGCGCCGGACCGGGCGGAAGGTGCCAGCGCAGGTCGTAGCGATGGTCGCGCTCGCCCTCCAGCTCGTCCTCGATCACCCAGCGGCCGTCGACGAGCCTGATCCGCCGGCGATGGACGGCGTCGTAGCACGGGCTGCGCACCTCGCCGGCCAGCGTGTCCCCGTCGCGGCCGAGGAACGTGGCCTGCGCGCTCGGCAGCGAGGAGCGCGTGCGCGCGTACGGCGTCTGGTCGGCGCCGTCGACCGTCACGGTGTTGTGCGCGGGGGTGCCGCGGAACCAGTGGCGCAGGTTCGGCTCGCCCTCCGCGTACGTGTAGCGCCCGGGGTCGACCACGAGCGGCTCGCCGTTCGCCCACGCCTCGACGCTCAGCGCGTCGTAGTGGCCGTGGCCGCCGTCGCCGAGCGGGCCGCAGTCGAAGATCAGGTAGCGGTCGCGGGCGCGCTGGACGAAGTAGCCGCCGTCCGGGTAGTCGCCGGCGCGGCTCTCCAGCAGGTCCTCCCGCGCAAGCAGCCGCGCGGCGAGCCGCAGCAGCTCGGTGTAGTCGCCGGTGTCGCTGTCGCTGAGCGCGGGGATCGTGCCGTCGGGGCGGCGGCAGTCGCGGGCGAACTCGCAGGCGCGCGCCAGCCGCTCGTCGAAGCCGGGCGGCAACGCCACGCCGAAGCGGCGGCAGTTCTCCCGCGCGCCGACGAAGCTGCGCAGCGCGATGCAGTGGTAGTGCGTCGAGCGCTCCCGGTGGACGCCGTCGGGGAGGAAGTCGGTCAGCAGGTTCTCGTGCAGCTCGGCGAGCGGTGGCTCGAGCCCGAGGTCCGGCAGCGCGAGCGCCGCGATCAGCAGCGCGTACAGCTCCAGCGTGCGGTGGTTGCGCTCGGGCGAGAGCGTCGCGCGCACGTGGCGGGCCTGCTGGCCGAGGTGCTCGTGCACCGCGTGGGCGACGCACTCGTCGACCTCGGGCAGCCGCTGCCATGCGTAGATCCAGTTCAGGATCCGGCGCGCGGTCACCTCGCTGTCGTCGTGGTCGGGCGGGACCTGCAGCACGTAGCCGGCGACGAGCCGCTCCCACGTCTTCAGGTACCGCGGGTCACCGGTCGATCGGAACGCGTCCGCGAGGTCGAGCCCGTAATAGAACTTGACCCAGTCGATCCGCCACTCCTCGTCCTCGGGCAGGTCGGCGTGCAACCAGTCGGGCTCGAGGCCGAGCACGCGGGTCTCACCGGCGAAGGTGAAGCGGCCGGCCGTGACCGCGTCGGCGAGCGCGCGGTCGCGGTGCTCGTGCTCGGTGACGCAGTGGACCGGGCGCGGGCGAGCGGTGCGGGCGACGATGATCACCGCGCGATCGCCTCCTGGAACAACGCCGCGAGGTCTTGCGCGAGCCGCTCGCCGTCGAAGCGGGCCTGGACGGTCGCGCGGCCGTTCTCGGTCAGGCGGCGCGCGAGCGGCTTGTCCTCGTGAAGCCGGATGAGCGCCTCTGCAAGCGCCTCCGGGTCGTCGGGCTCGACGAGCAGCCCGTTGACCTCGTCCTCGACCAGCTCCGGGATGCCGGACACGTTCGTGGCGACCACCGGCGCGCCCGCGGCCATCGCCTCCACGAGCACGTTCGGGATGCCGTCGCGGTCGTTGGCCAGCAGCCGGCTCGGCATGCACAGCGCGCCCGCCCGGCGGTACTCGTCCAGCAGGTCCGCGGGCCCGACCGGCCCGGGCAGGGCGACCGGCACGCCGCGCGCCGCGATGTGCGCGCGCAGGCGCTCGCCGTCCTTGTCGTCCTGGCCGACGATCAGCGCCTCGAACGGCACCCCGCGCTCGCGCAGCACCGCGCAGGCGTCGACGAGCGTGTCGAACCCCTTCTTGGCCACGAGCCGGCCGACGCCCAGCACGCGCAGCGTCCCGTTCGTCTCAGGGCGCGGCCGGTCGGCGCGCAGGAGCGTGGTGAAGTCGGCGGACAGGCCGTGATAGACGAGGTGGACGTTCGCGCGCGGCGCGATCCGGCGCAGATGCCGCACGTTCGCCTCCGTGCACGTGACGACGAACCGCGCCGCGTTCAGCTTGCGCCGCAGCCAGCCCTTCGGGTTCAGCTCGGGCGCGTAGATGTCCCGCGCGTGGCCCGTGAAGGAGAACGGCAGCCCCGCGATGCACGCCGCGAGCCACGTGATCGTCGTCGTCCCGTGCGCGAAGTGCGCGTGCAGGTGCCGCACGTCCGGCTCCTGCAGCAGCCGGTCCGCGAGCGTGATCGCCTGGATCAGCTCCTTCACGTAGATCTTGCGCGGGCCGGAGACGCGGCTGCGCCGATCGCGGAAGGCCTGGGCGAACGCGGTCCGCGCCGCCCGCGCGACGCCGAGCGGCCGCCGCCGCGCGCACCGCCGCAGCGCCGGCGCGAACGCCCGCAGGTCCCGCCACCGCCACAAGTGCATCGGCTTCGTCAGCCCGACCGGGTCCGGCAGGTACTCCGGCCGCGCGACGATCGCGTCCAGCACCGGATGGTCGTGCCCCTGCTCGCGCGCCTCGACCGGCTTGATCACGAACAGCTTCAGCGGCACGCCCGCCTGCTCCACCCGGTGGATCTCGGACGCGATGAACGTCTCCGAGACCCGCGGGAACCCCATCAGGATGTAGGCGACCGACCCGTTCACACTCCGGTGACAACCGCCATGCGCTCGGCGTCACGCCCTTTACGAAGCTTTTACCTTCACCCGCGACAACGGGCGGCATGGTCCGTCGCGCCGTCCTGATCGCCTTCGTGCTCGCGGCCAACGGGCTGGCGGCCTGGCTGGCGGTGGCGTGGAGCGGGGAGACGATCCAGGTCTGCGCCGACACGTTCCGCGCCGGCTCGCCTTCCGGCTGCACCGTCATAGACGAGTCCGTCGCGTGGGGGGCCGGGCACCTGGTGGTCCTCGCGCTCATGCTGGTGTCGCTGTTCGCCTTGGCGCGCTATCTGCTGCGGGGCGCACGCCGGTGGCTGGTCGCGACGCTGACGGTCGCCGCCGCCTTCGTCGTCGTCCCCGCCACGTACGCGGTACCCGCGGCGCTCAACGACTCCGGCTCCGTTCGGCTCGGCAAGCTGCTCGACCGTTGAGCGGCGAGCTGTCACAGGCGCTCGACGCCACCGAAGGGGTCGAGGTGTTCTTCCGCGACGATGACGCGGGCTGGGAGGACGCACGGCTGCTCGAGCTGGTCGGGCGGTTCGCCGAGCACGGGTTGCCGGTCGACCTGGCGGTGATCCCGGCGGAGCTGGACGAGCCGCTCGCGCAGCGCCTGCGCGAGAGCCACGCCGGCCTGCACCAGCACGGGTACGCGCACACCAACCACCAGCTCGAGGGGCGCAAGTGCGAGTTCGGACCGGCGCGCGACCGGGCGGCTCAGCACGCGGACATCGAGCGCGGGCAGGCGCGGCTCCAGGCGCTGCTCGGCGACCGGCTCGACCCGTTCTTCACGCCGCCCTGGAACCGCTGCACCCGAGACACGGCGGAGGTCCTGGTCGAGCTGGACTTCGTGCTCCTGTCGCGCGAGCACAAGGCCGAGCCGTTCGGGCGCCTCCCGGAGCTGCCCGTGCACCTGGATGTTGCGCGGCTCAGCCCCGACCAGCTGGACGAGCGGTTCGCGGCCCAGGTCCGCGAAGGCGGCCCGGTCGGCGTGATGTTCCACCACGGCGTGATGGAACCCGACGACATGGCCCGCGCGAGCGAGCTGCTCGAGCTGCTTGCCAACCATCCCCACGTCACGGCAAGATCGATGCGCGACCTATGCCCCTGACCGACCATGAGGACTGCGTGCTCGTCGTGATCGACGTGCAGCCCGGCTTCGGCGGTGACGCCGACGTGCTGGCCCGCGCGCACTGGCTGACGACGCTCGCCCGCGCGCTGGACGTCCCGATCGTGGTGACCGAGGAGGAGCCGGAGCGGCACGGCCCGACGCGGCCCGGCTTCGCCCAGCCGGGCACGCCGGTGTTCCGCAAGCCGACGTTCGGCCTCGCCGGCACGCCGGAGATCCTCGACGCCGTGAAGGGACCCCAGCGCAACACCGCCGTGCTCGTCGGGTTCGAGACGGATGTGTGCGTGTACCAGTCGGCGGTCGGCCTGCTCGACCACGGATTCGCGGTGATCGTCGTCGAGGACGCGGTCGGCTCGCCGGGCGAGATGCACGCGCGCGGCCTGCAGCGGTTGCGTGACGCGGGCGTCCGGCTCACGCACGCCAAAGCGCTGGCGTACGAGTGGGCGCGAACGGTCGAGGGTGCGCAGGTGCTTCCCCGGCCGGCGCCGTTCGCGCTGTGAGCAGCACGCGCCGGACGTTCCTGGCCGCCGCCGCGGTGGCCGCCGCCAACCCGCGGCTGAGCCTCGCCGCCCCGCGTCCGCCGGACGTGCCCGTCGTCACCGCACCGCCGCTCACCGACCGCGAGTACCTGCTCCTCGCCGACCGCATCATGGACCGCCTCAACCACACGTGGGTGCGGCACAAGCAGGCCTACAGCGCGGGCTCGCTCGAGGTCGGGACGATTTACAACGCGGCGATCCTGACCGTCCACGCGACCGCGGCGGAGCAGGGCCACAAGGGCCGCTCGCGCAACGACGGCCGGGCCCGGGCGCTCGTCCAGCAGCTGATCGAGAAGCCGGCGTTCTTCACCGGTCCGCGCGGCCGGCGCGACAAGATGTTCCACTCGCCGGGCTGGCTGGCGGACCTCGACCGCGCGAACGCGTCGCAGGACAAGTCGATCGACCCGAAGGTCGCGGAAGGCCTGGTGGCCGCGTGGCGGGCGCGGGAGGCGCTCCAGCTCGACCAGCAGACGATCGAGCGGCTCACGTTCTGCGTCGACCGCGTCGCGCGCGATTCGTTCTTCCGCTACCCCAACGTCCGTCTGAACCAGATCAACTGGAACGCCGAGCTGTACCTGGCGGCCGCGACGCTGACGGGCGACCCGGAGCTCCTGCGCCGCGACTACCGGCGCCAGCTGCGGCGCTTCATCCGCTCCAAGCGCAACCTCGGCCCGAGCTTCCGCTTCAACTACCTGCCGCACTTCCCGGCCGACGATCCCACCAACCTCGACAGCGCCGAGTACGCGAACATCACGCTGCACGCGCTGCTCGCCTACGAGCCGGCGTTGCAAGCGGGGATGACGCCGCTGCCGCCGCACGAGGTCGCCCGCCTGCGCGCCTGGGTGCGCCGCTGCCTGTTCGGCTACTGGCTGCACAGCGGGATGCTCAACTGGGACACCGGGCTCGGCGTCGCCCGCTGGATGAAGGCCAAGACGTGGGCGTACGCGCTGCAGGGCCTGCTGACGATCGCTTCCGCGCCGCGCTTCCACGAGGACCCGCGCTACGGCGGCTGGGCCAAGCACCTCTTCGACCGCTCGCTCGCGCTGTATGAGGCGATGCTCGTCGACGGCGACACGCGCGCCTACCCGTCGCCCCACCTGTACGGCGCGACGACCAAGCACCAGTCCGCCGGCGACCGGCGCGTGTTCTCCGCGCGGATGGCGGCCAACGCGGCCCGCGCCGTCACGCTCGGCCTCGGCGACCGGCCTGCGCCCGAGCCGCCGCCGTTCTTCGCCTACGACTCCGACATCGGCCGTCTCGCCGTCTCGACGCCCCGCTACGGGACGGCGATCGTCGCCTCCAGCCGCGGCGCGTTCCCGTACGGCGGGCTGGAGCCGGCCCGCCTGCTCACCGGCGCGGGCGCCCCGATCAGCCTCGGTGGACGCGGGGACCAGGCGTTCGGCCTCCTCGTGCGCGGCCCGGCCGGGCGCTTCGCGACGCAGACCGCCGACCGCGGCGAGCTGCGCCTCGTCGAACCACGCCGCCCCGGCCCGTTCGAGGACCTGCGCGCCACGACGCGGATCGCCAACGCCGACGTCACCGTCTCCGCCACCCACCGCTTCACCGCGACCGCGATCGAGACCGCCTGGACCATCGCCCGCAAGCGCGCGGTGACCATCGACGCGCAGTTCCCGACGGCCCACGACGCGACGATCGAGGCCGTGCACGCCGACGGCCGCGTCACACCGCTGCGCCCCGGCCAGCCCGGCATCAAGCTCGACGGCGTCGTCCGGCTGGACTGCGGCGCCTACACCGTCACGGTCAGCGGCGGCGCGTCCGCCCGCGCGCTGCGCACCAGCCCGCAGGCGACGAACCCGCGTCCCGGCCCGACGCTCGCCGTCCGCCTCGCCAGGACGACCACGCGCCTGAGCGCGCGGATCGTCGTCCGCTAAGCCACGAGCGCGAGGCCCGGGCGGGCCGCGGCGTCGATCAGCGAGCGCATGACCGCCGCGTGCTCGGGGCGGTGCGTGAGCACCTCCGCGTGCCACTGCACCGCGAGGTGGAACCGCGCCGACGGGTCGTGGACGGCCTCGATCGTGCCGTCGGGCGCGGTGGCGATGACCTCGAGCCCGTGGCCGAGCTCGTCGATCGCCTGATGGTGGAACGAGTTCACCGCGAGCCGGCGCCGGCTGGTGATCCGGTGCAGCGGCGAGCCCGCGGCGACCGACACCGCGTGCGTCGGCTCGTGCGGCGCGACCGGCGTCTGACGGTGGTTGAGGATGTGCTGATGCAACGTCCCGCCGCGGGCGACGTTCATCGCCTGCAGGCCACGGCAGATCGCCAGCACGGGCAGGTCGCGCTCACGGGCGGCCTCGTGCATGCGCAGCTCGTAGTGGTCGGCGACGCGGTCCACGTTCGGGCCGAGCTGCGGGTGGCGCTCCTGGCCGTAGGTGGCGGGGTCGAGGTCCGGACCGCCGCTGATCAGCAGGCCGTCGACGCGGTCGAGCAGGTGGTGCGCGTCGTCGCCGAACCCGTGCGCGGGCAGCACGACCGCGATCCCGCCCGCCTCCTGGACGGCGTGCACGTACGTCAGGCGCAGGTGCAGGCGCGGTGGGGCGAGGTCACGCGCCGACCGGCCCGGCGCAGGCGCCAGGGCCGCACCGGGCTCTTCCACGAGCTCGTGCGTGAGGATGCCGATCAGTGGGGGTCGTGGGTGGAAGATGGGGGAAGTACGCCCGTTTCGGAGTGCCGTTACGTGTGTTCTCGGTCACACCAGCCTGCGCTTGAGGCGGTACTCGTCACGCTCGGCGCGTTCGAACGCGAAGCCCGCGGCGGCGTAGGCGGCACGAGCAGGCGCGTTGCTGATCCGCACGGCCAGGTTCACCGCCCGGAAGCGGCGCTCGCCCGCCCACTCCACGCATGCCTCGAGCAGCGCGCGGCCCATGCCCTGGCGGCGCGCCTCGGGCGCGACCCACATGGCGTTGATGACGGCGTCGCCCGGCGACTCGTCGTCGGGACGCACGAGCGCCATCCCGAGCCAGCGGTCGGCGTCGTCGACGATCACGAACGTCCGTTGCCCGCCCTGCTCGGAGCGCCGCGCGCCACGCTCCCACCAGTCGGCGGGGCGGGACGCGTCGCCCTCGAACGTGGCGCCGAACGCGTCCGGGTCGGTCGCGAGCGAGCGCAGGCGGATCTCACGCAGGCGCTCGGCCTCGTGGGCACGGACGTGGCGGATCCTCACCCGAGGAAGGCGACCAGCTGCGCGACGTACTCGTCACGGACGGCGGCGGTGTCGTGGATCGTGTGCGGTGCGCCGGCCAGCCGGACGACCTTGACGTCGGGGTGCGTCTCGGCGAGCCGGGCCTCGTGCTCGGGCGGGAACGCGGAGCCCAGCGCGGGGTCGGCGGCGAGGATCAGCACCGGCACCGTGACCGGCGCGCGCGTGTCGGCGGTGGCGAGCAGGGTGCCGGCGATCACCGGGTCCAGCAGCTTGGGGTCGAGCGCGTGCAGCGCGTGCGACCGGGCGGCCAGCGCCTCCGGCGTCTGCTCGCCCTCGGGGTCGAGCTCGGCCTCGATCTCCGCCTCAGTGGCGCCGCGCGCCTGCCACGCGCGCACCGCCGACTGGCGCTGGCGGAACGGGGGGATCGCCGGGTTGGCGGCATGCGCGTCCGGCTCGCCCATGAACAGCGGCGGGTCCTCGAGGAAGAGCCGGGTGACGAGGTCGGGCCGGCGCTGGGCGACCGTCCACGCGACGACGCCGCCGAGCGAGTGCCCGACGATCGCCGCCGGGCCGAGGTCCTCGAGCACGGACAGCGCGTCCTCGACGTAGTCGTCCAGCAGGTACGACGCGGCGCGGCCGGACCGGCCGTGGCCGCGGAAGGTCAGCCGCACGGTGCGCCGGCCCTCGAGCGTGAGCCAGCGGTAGGTCGCGCCGGAGCCGCTCACGCCGTGCAGGAGCAGGACCGGCTCGCCGGTGCCCTCGGACTCGACGTGGAGCGTCAACGCGTCGCCTGCAGCGTGTAGATGATCGGAAGGACCTCGCCACCGATGCGTAGCCGGCAGCGGCCGTCGGCCTCCCGTGGCAGCAGGTCGCCGCGCAGGTCGCGGGCCGCGTCCATGTGCTCGTGCAGCGCGTCGATCCGCAGCCCGGCGCCGATCGCGGCGGTGACGACCTCGCCCAGCGAATGCGCGTACTCCACCGTCGCGGTCGCGGCGACGTCGGCCTTCGCGTCGGCGTAGGAGCCCGGCTCGTCGAACGTGCGCGCCCCGTCGAACGCGTACGGGAAGTCCAGCACCAGCGGGTCGGGCGAGCCGACCATCAGGAACAGCGGGTGCAGCTCGACCAGCACGAGCCGACCGCCCGGGCGCAGCGCCGTGGCGACGCTGCGCATCCACGCGTCGATGTCCGCGATCCAGCAGAGCACGCCGGCGGTCGAGTAGACGACGTCGAAGCGGCCGTGCAGCGCCTCGGGCAGCGCGGTGGCGTCGGCCTGGACCCACTCGATCTCGACCCCGGCCCGCTCGGCCAGCTCGGCGGCCGCCGCGAGCGACCGCGGCGAGAAGTCCACGCCGGTCACGCGCGCGCCGCGACGGGCGAGCGAGATCGAGTCGAACCCGATGTGGCACTGCAGGTGCAGCACGTCGAGGTCGGTCACATCCCCGACCGCCGCCGCCTCGTGCTCGCTCAGCGAATCGCGCCCGGCGACGAGTGCTTCCTTGTCGTAGTAGGCGTCTTGGCCGTGGACGGCCGCGAGCGCGTCCCAGTGGGCGCGGTTGACGTCAAGGGCGTCCATGCCGCGCAACGGTATACCTGGAGGTGGATGCGGTACGTCGTGCTCATGGTCGGCCTCGTGCTCGCCGCCGGTGCGGTGGCCTTCGCGCAGGAGCCGACGCCCGCGCCCGAGCCGACGCCGACGCCGACGCCGTCACCGGTCGCCACGGAGACCCCGGTCCCCGCCGGCACGCCGGCGTTCGAGGACCCGGTCGACCAGCCGAGCGTCCCGCCGGACTTCGCCGCGATCCAGTGGCGCGCCTCCGAGGCCAAGGGCAGCTGGGCGCGCAAGGGCCGGCTGGTGCGTGGCGTCCTGCTCCCGGAGCTGGGCGAGGACTTCTTCACCTGGGACCCGATCTTCAACCGGATCCCCAACCGCGAGTGGCGCCGCTACGGCACCGACCGGCTGATCCGCACCGTGCTGACCGTGATCCATCAGTTCCGCACCGAGCACGACAGCGCCCAGCGCGTCGGGATCATGGACCTGTCGCGCACGCACGGCGGCAGGTTCGGGCGCGAGTACGGCGGGCTCGGCCACGCGTCGCACCAGAACGGGCTCGACATCGACATCCTCTATCCGCGCAAGGACGGCACGGAAGCCCGGCCGACCAAGCCCTCACAGGTCGACCGCAAGCTCTCCCAGGAGCTCGTGGACCGCTTCGTCGCCGCCGGGGCGATCAAGGTCTTCGTGGGGCCCAAGCTCAAGCTCAAAGGCCCGAGAAACGTCGTCGTGCCGCTGATCTACCACGACGACCACCTGCACGTCAGAGTGCGCTAGCGGACCTGGTAGAGCTCCGCGCGCACCGTGTTCTTGCGCCACGGGAGCGTCTCCACGGTGCCGATCGCGCGCAGCCGCGGCGAGGCCTGCATCGCCGCGCGCCACTCCCGCGTGCGGATGCGCACGGCGCGCGCCCAGGGCGACTGCGAGAGCCGCTGGCCCGGCTCGGGCGTGACGATCAGGATCCGCTTGCCCGAGGGCAGGCGGTCGATCGCCGGCAGCAGCTCCGTCTCGGCCTGGCCGCCGCGCAGACGCGCGAGCCCGTCCCGCCAGTCGGTCTGGCGGGGATCGGAGACCAGGCCCATCGGCGTGAGGTAGACGACGCCCTGCGGCAGGTAGCGGTTCAGCGCCGGGACCTGCTCAGGCTGGGTGGAGACGACGAGGTCGCCGGGGCGGATCGACGGCGCGACGCCGGTGGACACGGTGCGCACGTTGCTCTTGGACGGCGGCGGGCTGTTGACGGCCCAGACACCGGCGACGCCGATGAGCGCCAGGACCGTCCAGCCCTTGCCGCGTGAGACGACCGACGCGAGCGCGAGCAGCAGCGGGCCGAGCAGGATCGCGCTGTAGCGCGTCGCCCATGCGGGCTGGACCTGCGAGCACAGCCACGCCAGCAGCGCGGTGCCGATCGCGATGCCGAGCAGCATCTTCACGGCCCGGTCGACCGGCGGGTGCCGGCGCACGGCGAAGAACACCGCGACCAGCAGCAGCGGAATCGCGAAGTGCCCGAACAGGCCGCCCGGGATGATCAGCAGCACGAGCGCCGACGGACGCTCCGCCCAGGGCGCGGCGGTATGCGAGGCCTGGAAGAGCACGACCGGCAGCCACGGCAGGTAGGCCAGCGCGACGAGCACGGCGAGGCGCACGCCGTCGGCGGTGCTGACCTCCTGCCGGCGGCGCAGGTGCAGCCACACCGCGCCCATCGCGGCGGCCATGAACAGCGCCCACGTGTGCGTGTAGAGCAGCAGCGTGAGCCACACGCCCAGCCACGCGACGTGCCGGCGCTCCCCGCGCACGAACGCCAGCACGAAGCTCGCCGACGCGAGGATCGACAGCAGCACGACCAGCGAGTACATGCGCGTCTCCTGCGCGTAGTACGTGAGGAACGGGCTGCCCGCCGCGCCGGCCGCGGCGAGCACGCCGGCGCGCTTGCCGAACAGCCGCGTGCCCGCCCACAGCGACGCGGGGATGGCCAGCAGCGCGAAGATCAGGCTCAGCCCACGCGTGGCCGCCTCGGTCGTGCCGACCACCTGCATCCAGCCGTGCAGGAGCAGGTAGTACAGCGGCGGGTTGCCGTCCTGGCCGAGTGCGCCCGGGATGTCGCGCAGGTCGTGCGACGCGATCCCGACCGAGATGCCCTCGTCGATCCAGTAGCCGCCGTCGAGCGCGCCCGTCCGCAGCAGCAGCGAGGCGGCCATCAGGAGCAGGAGCGCGCCGGCCACAACGACCGGCTGACGGGCGGCGAAGCGGTTCACGTCAGGGTGCAGTGTGCCCCGCGGCGGATGGCGCGAGGCCACTTGCGAACAGCGCTTAACCCGGCGTGGTGAACGGGATCGGGTCGATGATGTGGAAGCTCAGGACGCCCTCCGGCTCGGTGTTGCGGAAGCCGATGAACACCCACTCGCCGTCCCGTGTCTGGACGAGCGGCGCCGCGAACAGCTTCGGATCCGTCGTGAACGGCTTCGCGCGGGTGAGGTCGAACGGGCCGACCGGCGAGTCCGCGGCGACGATCCAGGTCGAGAAGTCCCCGAACGACAGCCGCTGGCTCTCGCTCTGCTCCTCCGGATGGCAGGTGAACACGAGCAGCCACCGGCCGTCGACCTCGCGGACCTGCATCACCTCGAGCTGGCCGAAGCCGGCGGGCGTGCTCAGCGGCGGCTGCAGCGTCCAGGAGCGCCCGTCGCCGCTGGTCGCGTGGCCGACCACGCCATCGCTCAGGCGGGGGGCCGTCGCCGCGCGGGCGGTGATCAGCATGTGCCAGACGCCTTCGTGGCGGAACACGAACGGGTCGCGCCAGGTCTCGCTCACGCGGTCCGCGTGTGTGAGGTACCAGCGCGGGTCCGGCGCGACGAGCGGCATCTCGCCGACCCGGCGCCAGCGCAGCAGGTCGTCGGACTCGGCGAGGCCGATCTGCTGGTCGCGCACGCCGTGCCCGCGCGACGTGTTGAGCGCGGTGTAGTACATCCGCCAGACACCGTCGTCGCCGCGCGCGACCGATCCCGTCCACAGCGCCAGGTCGTCCCAGGTGGCGTGCTCGCCGGGGCGAAGCGCGTCGGGGTGCACGTCCCAGTGGACGAGGTCGGTCGAGCTCGCGTGGCCGATCACGGCCGCTTCGTGGCGCAGCGCCGGGTCCTTCAACGCGGCCGGGGCCTTGAGGAAGAACAGGTGGTAGCGCTCGCCGTCGTCGGCGATCCAGCTGTCCCAGATCCAGTGCTCGGGGTCCTGCAGCATGCCGCGAACGCTGTCACATGCGCTTACATGGAGGCGGATGGACTCACGGTCGGTCTTCGTGGTGCAGCGGACGTTCGGCACGGTCCGCCGTGGCTACGACCCAGACGAGGTGGACCGCCACCTCGAGCTCGTCTCGGAGATGTTCAACCGCGGCCTGGCGGGCGAGCGCCGCAAGGAGGCCGAGCTGCTCGCCGAGGAGGCGCGCGGGGCGAAGCTCGAGGCGGAGGCGACGCTCGAAGGCGCCCGCCTGAAGGCGGACGCCGACCTCGCGGCGGCGCGCGCGGAGGCCGCGACGATCCGCGAGGCGGCGCGCGCCGAGGGCGTCGCCGCGGCCACGTCGGAGGCGGATGCGCTGCTCGCGGCCGCCGACGCGCGCGCCGTCGAGGCCGACGCGCACGTGGTGGCGGCGCAGGCGCGCGTCGCCGCGCTCGACGCCGAGCGCGAGTCCGTGCTGGCCGCCGCACGCGACGAGGCCGCGGCGCTCGTGGCCGCCGCGCAGGCGCGCGTGGCGACGATCGACGCGGACCGCGACGCCGCGTTGGCCGAGGCGGGCGAGGAAGCCGAGCGCATCGTCGCCGCCGGTCGCGAGCGTGCCGCTGCCGCCCGGTCCGACGCCGAGCGCGCGCTCGCCACCGCGCGCGAGGAGGCCGAGCGCATCGTCGCCGCCGCGCAGGCGCGGGCCGCGACCATCGACGCCGACCGCGAGGCGGCGCTGGCGGACGCGCGGGAGCAGGGCGCGGACATCGTCGCTGCCGCCCGTGATCGTGCGGCGGGCGTGGACGCGGACCGCGAGGCGCGGCTCGCCGCCGCGCACGACGACGCCGCGCGGATCGTCGCCGCCGCGCGCGAGCACGCGGGGTCGATCGACGCGGAGCGGGAGCGGCTGCTGGCGGCCGCCGAGCGCGAGGTCGCCGCCCAGCGCGACGCGCTCCTACGGGACGCCGAGCGCGAGGCCGACGACTACGCCGCGCGGCTGCGGGCCGAGGTCGACGACGAGATCGCGCGACGCCGGCGCGAGATCGAGCGGCTCGTGGACGCCGCCCGGCGCGAGCGCTACGGCTGAGTCAGCGGCGCGGGTCGTGGTCGTCGTTGACCACGTCGAGCAGGGCGCGGATCGTGCCGGCCAGGCGGGCCTGCTCGTCGAGTCCGGCCATGCCGGCGGCGCTGGCGACGCGCACCTGGCGCTGGTAGGCGGTGAGCATTGTCTTGGCGGTGGGCATTGTCATCTAGAGGGTGCCCGATGCCACGCGATGCATGAGTAGGGTTGGCCAGAGGATGGAGGACGGTCCGATCTTGCACGGTGAGCGCGTGACGCTTCGCCCGCTCGCCGACAGCGACGTGCCGGCGCTGAACGCGATCATCGCGCTCCCCGAGGTGCGCCGCTGGTGGGGCACCGATCCGACCGTGGACGACCAGGATGCGTTCACGATCGTCGTCGACGGCGAGATCGCCGGCTGGGTCGGCTGGTACGAGGAGGACGACCCGGACTACCGGCACGGCGGGCTGGACATCTTCCTGGCGCCGACGTTCCACGGGCGCGGACTGGGGCGTGAGGCGCTGCGGCTCGCCGCGCGCTGGCTGATCGACGTGCGTGGCCACCATCGGCTGATCATCGATCCGGCCGCCGCCAACGCCAACGCGATCAAGGTCTACGCGTCGCTCGGCTTCAAACCGGTCGGTGTCATGCGCAACTACGAGCGCGGCCCGGAGGGCGACTGGCACGACGGCCTGCTGATGGACCTGCTCGCGGACGAGCTCAGCCCCAGCTGAGGAAGCCGCCGTGGCCGTCGACCATGGCCACGCGCTCGCCGCCGCTGGCCAGCGCCATCAGCTGCGGGTGGGGCTCGAAGCCGAGCAGGTCCGGCGCCTCGGCCGCGAACCACGCGGCGCCGAGCCGCCGCACGCGCTCGCGGAACGCCGCGCGCCCGTCGCGCGGCACGTAGGCCAGCACCGCGGTGTGGAAGATCACGAGCGTCGCGTCCCGGGGCGCCTCCGCGGCGAGCGCGTCGAGGTCCGCCGTCCGCAGATCGCCCTCGACGATCCGCGGCGGGTCACGGCGCGCCACGTCGACCGCGCGGTGCAGCGTCTCGATCCGGTGCTCCATCCCCGGCCAGATCAGCAGCTCCAGCCAGCGGACGCGGTCCTCGTCGAAGACGTCGATCGGGTCCAGGTCGAGCCCGGCGCGCCACACCACCTCCGGCGGCGCGTCCGGGAGCGGGGGAGACCCCTCGGTGCGGCAGCGCAGCACCGGCGGGCCGGTGCCCAGCACGTGCGCGCCGTCGTCGTAGTCGTAGCCGTACCGGTCCGGGAACAGGCACAGCCCGGCGCTCGCGCCGACCTCGAGCAGCGCGAGCGGCTGCGGCAACGCCGCCAGCAGCGGCAGCATCAGCGCGCAGCGCGCGGCCTCGTTGGTCTGCGTGCGCCGCTCGAGCATCACCGCCTCGACCTCGTCGCGCCGGTCCTTGACCGTCGTCTCGAACTCCGCCCAGCCCGACGGCGTCCCGGCGACCAGCCGGTAGGACGCGAACACCAGGTTCGGCTGGCGCTTGCCGACCGGCAGCGCGTCGAGCCACTCGAGCAGCTCCCGGTCGCCGGCGAGCCCCGCGCCGAGCTCCGCGTACAGCGGTGAGCGGTGCGCCTCGTGGTGGGCGAAGTCCCGGTACCGGCGAGCGAGCCGCTCGATCACCCCGCGTAACGTAGCTGTGCCGTGCGGGTCCCGCTGAACTGCTCCCTCTCACCCGAAGCCGCGTTGCTCGCGCTGCGCGGCGAAGCGTGGCCGTTCGCGCTCGCCGGGCGTTGGGCGGGCGGCGGCGCGATCGTCGGCTGCAACCCGACGCGGCTGCTCGCGCCGGGCGAGGACCCGTTCGAGCGGCTGGAGGACCTGCCCGCGCCCACGGGCGAGGCGACCGTCGGCGGCGGCTGGTTCGGCTGGCTCGGCTACGGCCTCGGCGAGCGCGTCGAGCGGCTCCCGCCGCGCCCGCCGCGCCCGGTGCCGCTGCCGGATGCGCACCTCGCCTTCTACGACCACGTCCTGCACCTCGACGCCGACGGCCAGTGGTGGTTCGAGACGCTGACGGGCGACCTCGCGCCGCTGGACCGGCTGCAGACGCTGCTGGCCGCCGCCGCCGAGCCGCCAGCCGCCGCCGCGGCTGCGCCGGGCGCGTCCGCGGACGCGGCGGACACCCCACCCGCGTTCACGTTGCGCGGCGGCGCCGGGCACGTCGCCGCCGTCGCCGACTGCGTCGAGCGGATCGCGGCCGGCGAGATCTTCCAGGCCAACCTGTGCCTGCGGCTGGAGGCGGCGTGGGATGGGGACGTCGCGGAGCTGTTCGCCCGCGCGCGCACGCGGCTCCAGCCGGCGTACTCGGCGTGCTTCATCACGCCGTGGGGCGGGATCGCGAGCCTGTCGCCGGAGTTGTTCCTGCGGCGCGAGGGACGGGACGTCACGACCGGCCCGATCAAGGGCACCGCACCGCACCCGGAGGCGCTGCAGCACTCCGAGAAGGACCGCGCGGAGCACGTGATGATCGTCGACCTGATGCGCAACGACCTCGGCCGGGTCGCCGCGTTCGGCAGCGTCCACGCGCCGGTCGAGCCGCAGCTGCAACCGCACAGCGGCGTGTGGCACCTGGTGTCCGACGTGCACGCGACGCTCGCTCCCTCCCGCGGCGACGCGGACCTGCTGCGCGCGACGTTCCCGCCTGGCTCGGTCACGGGCGCGCCGAAGGTGCAGGCGCTGCACGTCATCTCGCAGCTCGAGTCGACGGGGCGCGAGGTCTACACGGGCGCGATCGGCTACGTCAGCCCGCACGCGGGCCTGGAGCTCAACGTCGCCATCCGCACGTTCGAGCACCGCGCCGGCCGCCTGTGGCTCGGCGCGGGCGGCGGCATCGTCGCCGACTCAGACCCGCACGCCGAGCTGGAGGAGTGCATGGTCAAGGCCCGCCCGCTCGTCTCCGCCATCGGCGGCACGATCGCCGAACATAAAGTGCATGGCACTTTAGGTTTCCCCGCGCCGCTCGTGCACGGCCGGCCCGACCCCGCACTGGGCGTCTTCGAGACGCTCCACGGCCGGCGCAACCTCGAGGCGCACCTCGCGCGGCTGCGTGCGTCCGTGTGGGAGCTGTACGGCGAGGAGCTGCCCGAGATCGACGTGCCGGACGTCGACGCGGCCGTGCGGATCGACTACCGGCCCGGCGGGGAGGTCACGGTCAGCACACGTCCGATCGTGGCCCGCCCGCTGCCGATCGTGCTCACGCCGTACACGCTCCCGGGCGGCCTCGGAGCGCACAAGTGGCGCGACCGCACGCTGCTCGACGCACTCGACCCCTGCGCGCTGCTGCTCGACGGGGACGGCACGATCCTCGAAGTGGCGTGGGCGAGCGTGATCGTCGAGCGCGACGGCGTCCGCTACACGCCGCGCGAGGACGGCCGCATCCTGCCGAGCACGTCGCGCCCCGACGCGGTCCAGCGCGACCTCACCCTCCAGCCGGGCGACGAGCTGCTGGTCAGCTCGTCCTTGGCGGGACTGCTGCCGGCCGTGCTCGCGGGAACCAGCCCGGCACCGCCCGCCGGTACGCCGCGTACTCCGCGCCGAACTGCCGCGCCAGCGTCGGCTCCTCGTACAGCCGCACGAAGCTGAAGAACACGACCATCAGCGCCGCGCCGTACACGAGCAGCGCGTCCGACCCGAAGATGCCCGCCTGGCCGAGCACGCACGCGACGACGGCGATGTACATCGGATTGCGCACCCAGCGGTAGAGCCCGCCGACGACGAGGTGCCGGGTGGGCGCGACCGGCGCCGGCGTGCCGATCCCCTCGCGCACGAACCGCGCGAACGCGTGCACGAGCACGGCCGCGGCGCACGCGGTCACGACGGCGCCGACCACCCGCCAGCCCATCCAGCCGGGTGAGCCCTCCCAGCCCGTGATCGCCCACGGGACCACGCCCGCGACGACGCACGGCGCCGCCGCGAAGAACAGGGAGCTGCCGGCCGCCGCCGAGGAGCGCTTCATGGCTCAGGCAGTCTCGAGGAAACCGGTGACCGAACGCAAGCGCCCATCCGCGCCGACGGTCGCGAAGTCCGTGCCACGCGCGACCGGACCGTGGCCGGCGGTCAGCGTCCACGCGAACCGCACGACGTCGTTGTGCGCGTCCGGCCCGAACGCGAGCTCGAACCGGTGACCGGGGAACTGCGCCTGCGCCGCGCCGATCATCGCCGCGATCTCGTCCGGCCCGCGACCGGCCATCAGCGGGTCCAGGTACGTGCCGTCCTCGGTCCACGTCTCGCCGACGAGCGCGCGGCGCCGCTCCGGGTCGGCCTCGTTCCAGGCCGCGATGTAGGTGTCCACGACGGAGGTGATGGTGTTCGTCATGCCCGGCATCCTCACCGACCGAGGTAAGTGCTTCAATTACCTCAGAGGTAAGTGTCCGTCGGCCCTTTGATCAAGCAGTGGCGCACCCGCCGGCGCCTGTCCCAGCTCGACCTCGCGCTCGAGGCGGGCGTCTCCGCGCGGCACCTGAGCTTCGTCGAGACGGGCCGCAGCCGGCCCAGCGAGCAGATGGTCCTGCACCTCGCCGAGCACCTCGACGTGCCACTGCGCGAGCGCAACCGGCTGCTGCTCGCCGCCGGGTACGCGCCCGCCTACCAGCAGCGCGACCTCGACGCGCCCGAGCTGCAGCCGGTCAAGCAGGCGCTCGACCAGCTGCTCACGGCGCACGAGCCGTTCCCCGCGGTCGTCGTCGACCGGGCCAGCAACCTCGTCGCGGCGAACCGCGCCGCCGGGTTGCTCACCCAGGGCGTCGCGGCGCACCTGCTGGAGCCTCCGGTCAACGTGCTCCGCCTCGCGCTGCACCCCGACGGCATGGCACCGCGGATCGAGAACCTCGCCCAGTGGCGGGCGCACCTGCTGGCCGACCTGCAGGTCCAGATCGACCAGACCGCGGACGACGGGCTGCAGGCGCTCTACGACGAGCTCGCGGCGCTCCCGGGCCCGACCGAGCCGCACGGGCACCACGACGTGTTCGTCCCGCTGAAGATCGACGGCCTGACGTTCCTGTCCACGCGCACCACGTTCGGCACCGCGCTGGACGTCACGGTGTCAGAGCTCGCGATCGAGGCCTTCTTCCCGGCGGACCAGGTGACGCTCGAGGTCGTCCAGGCGATCCGCCCAGTAGCGGCGGTAGGGCGCAAGCCATAGGTCAAGCTCGACTAGAGGCTGAGGGTCGAGCCCGTACCAGCGCCGCTGGGCGTCCACGCGGACCTTCACCAGCCCGGCCTCGCGCAGCACGCGCAGGTGCTTGGAGACGTTCGGCTGCGACTGGCCGAGCCGCTCGACGAGCTCACCGACGGACCGCTCACGCTCGCGCAGCAGATCGAGGATCTGGCGTCGCGACTCGTCGGTGAGGACGTCGAAGAGCCTCACGGCATGTGGTCTTCGCCCGTGATCAGGCGCGTCCCGCGGCCGTGGGTGAGGAAGCTGAAGCCCCAGCGCGTGAACACCAGCACGCGGTTCTCGAAGCCGACCAGGTACCAGAGGTGGATGCCGAGCCAGAGGACCCAGGCGATGAAGCCCGAGACGCGGAAGCCGGGCGGGAGCTCCGCGATCGCCCGGGCGCGGCCGAGCGTCGCCAGGTTGCCCTTGTCCTTGTACTTGAACGGCCGCGCCTCACCGCCGCGCAGCTTGGACTTGATCGAACGCGCGGCGTAGCGGCCCATCTGCATCGCCACGGGCGCGACGCCCGGCAGCGGATCGCCGTCCTTCACCTGCACCATGTCGCCGATCGCGAGCACGTCCGGGTAGCCGGGCACGGTGAGGTTCGGCTCGACCAGCAGCCGGTCGACGCGGTCCTGCTCGGCACCCGCCGCCTTCGCCAGCGACGTCGTGACGCTCGAGGCGAGCACGCCCGCGGCCCAGATGACCGTGCCGGCGCGGATCTTCTCCTCGCCCTTGTCGGACTTGACGGTCACGCCGTCGGCGTCGATGGCGTTGACCATGTTGTCGGTCGCCACCTCGACCCCGAGCGACTCCAGCGACTTCTTGGCCTTCTTCGAGAGCCGCTCGGGGAACGCCGCCAGCACGCGCGGGCCCGCCTCGACGAGCAGCACGCGCGTCTTCCACGTGTCGATGACGCGGAACTCCCGGCGCGTGTCGCGCGCGATCTCCGCGATCTGCCCGGCCATCTCCGCGCCCGTCGGCCCGGCGCCGACGATCACGAACGTCAGCAGCCGTTCGCGCTCGACCGGGTCCGAGACGACCTCGGCCTCCTCGAACGCGCGCAGGATCTGCGCGCGGATGTGCAGCGCGCCCTCGAGCGTCTTGAGCTCGGCGGCGTGCTCCTGCCATTCCGGGTGGCCGAAGTAGTTGTACTTGGAGCCGCCGCCGACGACGAGCGTGTCGTAGCCGATCGTCTCGTCCCCCGCGGCGGTGCGCAGGTTGATGGTCTTGGCATCCAGGTCGAAGCCGGTCGCCTCGGCGAGCATCACCCGCACGTTCTCCTGCTTGCGGAAGATGCTGCGCAGCGGGTACGCGACCTCGCCGGTCGCCAGCGCGCCGGTGGCGACCTGGTACGCGAGCGGCTGGAACAGGTGGAAGTTGCGACGGTCGACGATCGTCACGTCGACGTCTGCGCCCTTCAGATGAAGCGCGGTTTGGAGGCCGCCGAAGCCTCCGCCCACGATGACGACACGATGCTTGGCCATTTGCACCAGACTATTGGCATGAGATTCGGCATCGCGATCCTCCGCGCCGTAATCGGGGGGCTCTTCATCGGTCACGGGCTCCAGAAGCTCAAGGGCTGGTTCGGCGGCTTCGGCATCGAAGGCACCGGTGGCTGGATGGAATCGGTCGGGCTGTATCCCGGCAAGCACCACGCCACGGCGGGCGGCGTGGCCGAGACGGCGGGCGGCGCGCTGCTCGTCGCCGGCTTCGCGACGCCGGTCGCGTCGGCCGCGCTCACGGGCTCGATGACCGTCGCCACGCTGAAGGTGCACGGCCAGAACGGCGTCTGGGGTCAGAACAATGGCTTCGAGCTGCCGCTCGTGATGACGGCGGCGCTGTTCGCGATCACCGGCAGCGGGCCGGGCAGCTTCGCGCTGGACCGCCGCGAGTGGGGCACCGCCTGGGCGCTCGGCGCGCTCGCCGCCGGCATCGGTGGCGGCTACCTCGCCATCGAGTACTCCAAGGCGAACACGCCCGCCGAGACCCCGGAGGCACCGGCCGAGGCCGCTTAGCGGATCGAACGCTCGCTCAGCTCGAGCGCCTGCGCAGCGTCACCGCGGGTGACGAAGTGCGGCCCCGTCGCGACCACGTCGCCCTGGGACGGGAAGATCCCGTAGCGAGCGCGCAGGGCGAGCATCTCGATCGGCAGGTAGCCCTGCAGGAACGCCTGCTGGTCCACGGCGAAGCCGATCCGGCCCGCCTGGACCGCCTTCAGGACGTCCGGCCCGAGGTCGAACGTCCCGATCTTGACCGGCTTGCCGGCGAGCGCGTCGGCCGCCGCGAGCCCGCCGAGGGAGTTCGTGGTGAGCACGCCGTCGGCGCGGTCGGACGCGACCGCGGCGGCGATCCGCTCCGGGGTGCCCGGATCGTCGTCGGTGATGGCCAGCACGCGTGACGTGCCGCCGGCCTCCTTCATCGCCTTCTCCAGCCCGGAGCAGCGCAGGTCGAGCCCGGTGTTGCCGATCTGCTGGTTGACGCAGATCGCGCGCCGCACGCCGGCCTTCGCCAGCCGGCGCCCGGCCTCCAGCCCGGCGCGGTCCTCCTCCTGCCCGACGTGCGCGAGCACGCCGAGGCGCCGGAACTGCCCGCTGCCGGAGTTGATCGAGACGACCGGGATGCCGGCCTTCACGGCCCGGCGGATCGCGGGTGCCAGTCCGGGCTCGGGGATCGACACGACCAGGCCGTCGGGCTTGGTCGCGACCGCGTCGTCGATCAGGGCGCTCATGCGCTCGAGCGAGTACTCGTCCGGCGACTGGTAGTCGACGAGCACGTCCAGGCGCCGCGCGGCCGACTCGACGCCGTTGCGGATGATCGCCCAGAACTTCGAGGACGCGGGGCCGTGCGTGACGACCGCGAGGCGCACCGCGCCGTCCGGGGCGGGCGCGCCCGGTACGGGGGACGAGCTGGCCGTGCCGGAGACGCGCACGGTCGGCTCGCGCTCGGCCACGGGCTCGCCGCAACCGGCGAGCACGAGCGCCGCCACCAGGATCAGCAGCGCGGACCTCAAACCGGGAGCCTCGCCATCAGCCGCGTACCTTCGCCGATCGGGCTGTCGATCTCCAGCGTGCCGCCGACGGTGGCGACGCGGTCGTCGAGCCCGCGCAGGCCGCCGCCCGCGGACGGGTCGACGCCGCCCACGCCGTCGTCGGCCACGAGCACGACGAGCGCCTCCGGCTCGAGCTTGACCTCGACCCACGCGCGCGTCGCCTCCGCGTAGCGCGCGACGTTGGTCAGCGCCTCGGCGACGAGGAAGTACGCCGCGGCCTCGACCGGCGCGGGGAGGCGCTCCTCGGGCAGGTCGAGCTGGACGTCGACGGGCACCGTGGCGCGCTCGGCCAGCGACGTGACCGCCGGGGCGAGGCCGCGGTCGGTGAGCACCGCGGGGTGGATCCCGCGCGCGAGCTCCCGCAGCTCGGCCAGCGCGCTGGCGAGGCGCTCGGACAGGTCGTCGATCGCGTCGTCCTTGAGGCGCGCCTTGAGCATCCGCAGGTCCAGCGCGAGCGCGACGAGCTGCTGCTGCGCGCCGTCGTGCAGGTTGCGCTCGATCCGCCGGCGCGCGGCGTCGCCCGCCTCCATGATCCGGTAGCGCGAGAGCCGCAGCTCCTCCACGCGCGCCTGCAGGTCCGCGCGCAGGCGCTCGTTGTCCAGCGCCATCGACGACGCGGCCGCGGCCGCCTCCACCAGCTCCGCCGACGTGTCCAGCGACGCGTCGTGCAGGATCGCCGCGACGCGCCGCCCGTCGCGCTCCACCGCCGTCCACGCGCGGCCAGAGCCCGGCGCGGGCAGCGTGACGTCGTGGCCCTGCTCGTCGACGAACTTCTCGCGGTCCGGCAGCCAGTAGGCGACGCTGATCGAGCGGTCTCCGAGCGACTCGGCGAGCATCTCGCGCACCGGTCCGGGCGAGCCGCCCGTGCGCGGGATCATGACCGCGCGCGTGATCACGCAGAGGACGCGGTAGAGCGTCTCCAGCGTCGCGATCGTCAGCGCGGCGGCGGGCAGCGCGAGCGCGAGCAGCAGCACTCCGAGCGCGGTCGTGAGTGCCCACGGCCCGATGTAGTCGACCTCCGCCGAGCCGGCGATCCCCTCCACCCCGAGCTCCAGCAGGACGGCCAGCACGGCGACGGGCGCGAGCGCGACGGCGATCAGCGCGAGCGCCAGCAGCGGCCGGATCGTCAGGAACGCGGCCATCCGCCACAGGCCGCGCTCGGACAGCAGGTCGAGCGTCCGCCGCAGCGCGCCGCCGTTGCTGCGGGTCCGGCCCGGGTAGCGCGGCACCTGCGCGTCCAGCCAGCGGTTCGCGGCGCGCCGGTCGAGCTTGGCGAGCGTGCGGCAGGCGGTCGCGCCGGCGACGACGAGCGGCAGCCCGATCCCGAGCACGCTGAGCGCCGCGCCGATCACCAGCAGCGCCACGGCCGGCCACGCCAGCAGCGTCACGGGGAGGCTGACGACGAGGTAGGCGATCGCGTGGCCGGCGCGGTTGAGCCGCCGGTCGAGCTCGAGCGCCTCGATCACGAACGGCCCTCCACCCACACGTCGCCCGAGCCGCTCAGCACCTGGACCGAGTACGGCGCGTCCGGCTGGGCGGTGACGCCGCGGACGGCCTCGTCCCCCGAGGTGCTCTCGGCGTCGAGGTCGTAGCGGCCGGGCGGCATGATCGCGCGGATCGCGCCGCTGCCGGTCCGCAGGGACATCCGCGGCGGGGCGCACGCAGCCTGGACGGCGATCGTGCCGCGGCCCGCGCGGGCGTCGAGCGAGTTGCCGCAGTAGCCCGCGATCGCGATGCGGCCGTCGCCGGTCGTGACCTTCGCGGAACCGCGGTAGCCGCGCAGGCTCACGTTCCCGCCCGTGGTGCGGATGTCCAGCGCGACGTTGTCCGGCACGACCACGCGGAACGACACCCTGCACGGGCCGAGCAGCGACACCGGGCAGCGGGCGCGCAGCCCGAACGAGGCGCCCTCGGCCCGCTTCTCGATCCGCGGCTCGTGGCCGAACGCGAAGCGCTCGGTGCGTTGGACCTCGACGGCGTCCCGACGGCCGCCGCCGACGACCAGGACGTCGCTGTCGGCGACGTCGAACGTCAGCGCCTCGACCGTCCCCACGACCTCGAAGGACGGCTGCGTCGCCTTCGTGGAGGCGACGGACGCGACGAACAGCGCAAGCGCCCCTCCCACCACCAGGAGGGCCGAGACTGCCACAACACGGCCCCACGGCGACAACATGCGGCGCCGAGCTTATAGCCGCTCGGCGCCGCATGCACGGATTGGTCAGGCGAAGCGCAAGCGGGCGTGCGCGCCACGGCGCGCGCGCCGGCGCAGCTGACGGCCGCGCTGGCCGAGCAGCAGCACGGCGTCGGCGCTCGGGCGCAGCGGGTCGGCGACGGCGTGGCCGTCGTCGAGCGACAGCGCGGCCCACAGCTCGTCGCCGACCTCGGCGAGCAGCACGTCGCCGTGCGGCATGCGGCTGGAGTCCAGGGCGGCCAGCCGCTCGAGCGCGGCCGCGTCCGAGTGGCGGGCCTGGCGGATCCGCAGCGTGGAGTGCGTCACGGGGATCTCCTTGCGTCGTGTGAGCTGGTTGAACATGAGAGCCATGATCGTGCTGAGACGCACCCCTCACATCAGGCGGATGGTGCGCGCTCCGGGCACCCACCCCTTACCTCGTTCACAGCTTCGTCCCAAGTCCCCTTACGGCCGCGCCTAGCGTCGCCACGCGTGAACAGGATGAGGTCTCTGGCGGGCGCGACGCTCGCCGCCATCACCGTGCTCGCCGCCCCCGCGGCGGGCGCGCAGGAGCGCGTGCTCGTCGACGAGAGCTTCTCCGCGGGCACGCTGCCCGCGGGCTGGACGTCCGTGCTCGGCGACTGGAAGGTCTCAGGCGGTCGCCTGCAGGCGACGACCACCAGCGCGCGGGCGCGGATCGCGTTCGGGCCCGCCGCGCCGTCGGACTTCCGCGTCGAGGCGACGGTGCGCTTCGTGGCGGTCGCGGACCCGGCGCGGTGGCTCAACGTCGGCGTCGACTACCACGCGGCCGACGACTATGGCGCGGTGCTCGTCGCGCGCAGCAACACGGTCGCCACCAACGGGCTGGAGCTCGCGCAGGCCGCGGCCAAGGGCGGCGCCTACGCGTCGAGCCCGGTCGGCCCGGCGCCGGTCGCGATCGGCACTGGCGCGGACCACCGGCTGGCGATCGAGGTCCACGGCACGCAGCTCGCGGTCACGCTCGACGGCAAGCCGGCGCTCAGCGCCACCAACCTGCGCCGGACGGGCGGCGCGTTCGGGTTCGTGATCAACAACTCGACCGTGCAGTTCGACGACGTCAAGGTGGTCGAGCTCGCGGCGCAGCCGCTCGCGCCGACCGCACCGCGGGACGTCAAGCTGAGCGAGGTCGCCGACACCGCCACGATCACGTGGACGGCGCCGGCCCAGGGCACGATCAGCCACTACGAGGTCGCGGCCGGCGACGGGGCGTGGCAGCGCGTGGACGCGCTCAGCCACACGTTCACCGGCTTGCCCGAGAGCGAGCAGGTGCTGCGCGTGCGCGCCGTCGGCGGCGACGGGCTCGCCGGCCCGGCCGCGTCGGTGCGGACCATGCGCGGCGCCGTGACCGTCGGCGGCTACAAGCTGCAGGTGAGCGGCGGCGCCTGGCCGAGCGGGCACGTGCAGGGCATCGCGGTCGACCCGGCCAAGCGGTTCATCTACTACTCGTTCACGAACCTGCTGGTCAAGACGGACTTCGCCGGCAACGTCGTCGGCACCGTCGGTGGCTTCACCGGGCACCTCGGCGACCTCGACTTCGACCCGGCCGACGGGCGCGTGTACGGCTCGCTCGAGTACAAGGCGGCCAAGGCGTTCTACATCGCGATCTTCGACGTCGACCAGATCGACCGGGTCGGGATGAGCGCGCAGAGCTCGCCGATCGTCTCGACGGTGCACCTGGCGGAGGTCGTCGACGACTTCACCGCCGACCTCGACGGCAACGGCGTCTTCGACGGCGACACGGCCAACACGCCTGACCACCGCTACGGCTCGAGCGGCATCGACGGCGTCGCCTTCGGGCCGACGTTCGGCACCACCGGCGGGCCGCAGCGGCTGACCGTCGCCTACGGCGTCTACGCGAACACGTCGCGCGCCGACAACGACCACCAGGTGCTGCTGCAGTACGACACCGCCGGCTGGAAGCGCTTCGAGCGCCCGCTGGTGGAGTCGGCGCCGCACCGCGAAGGCCCCGCCGCGCCCGACGGCAAGTTCTTCGTCTTCACGGGCAACACCACGTACGGCGTCCAGACCCTCGAGTACGACCCGTGGCTCGCGCGCTGGTTCCTCGGCGTCTACACCGGCACCAAGCCGCAGTACCCGAACTACGGCCTGTTCGCGGTGGACGCGACGTCGCCGCCGGTGCTGAGCGTGCTGCGCGGCCTGAGCGGCGAGCAGGGCCGGCTCCTCCCGCTCGCCGCGGACGGCCTGCTCGACGCCGCGACCGGCATCCGCGGCTGGCGCCAGAAGGCGGACGTCGGCATCCAGGCGCTCGGTGACGGGCTCTACTACCTGGCCACGAACGGCACCGACGGCGGCAACCAGACCGCGACGCTGACCCTGCAGGCGTGGACGGGCAAGGCCGACGACCCGTTCGCGCCGGTGACGAAGGACCACGTGCTGCCGCACACCGCGCCCGCGACGGTCCGCGCGACCGTGCCGTCGGTGCTGTCGCTGACGCTCGACGGTCCCGCGACGTTCACGCCCTTCACGCCCGGCGTCGAGCGCGACTACACCGCGGGAACGGTCGCCACGGTCACCTCGTCTGCGGGCGACGCGCGGCTCAGCGTCGTCGACCCCGGCCATCTGGTCAACGGCCCGTTCTCCCTGGCCTCGCCGCTCGTCGTCGAGCTGGCGAGGGCGACGTGGGCGGCGCCGGTCAGCAACGACCGCGTGGCGGTGACGTTCAAGCAGCACGTCGGCGCCGACGATCCGCTGCGCGCCGGCGAGTACACGCGCACGGTCACGCTCACGCTGGCGACCACGACGCCCTGAGGCGCGTACGATCCGGCACCCATGATCGCTGTCGTCACGGGTGCCGGATCGGGCATCGGCCGGGCCGCCGCGCAGGCGCTGATCGCGGACGGCTGGACCGTCGTCGCGGCGGGCCGGCGCGAGGCACCGCTGCAGGAGACCATCGGGGACGCGAGCGGGCTCGCCGTCCCCACCGACGTCACGGACCCCGACTCCGTCGCGTCCCTGTTCACGAAGACGCTGCAGGCGTACGGGCGCGTGGACCTGCTGTTCAACAACGCGGGCGCCGGGTTGACCAAGCCCGTCACCGAGATCGCCTACGACGAGTGGCGGGCCGTCGTCGACGTCAACCTCACCGGCGCGTTCCTGTGCGCCCAGGCCGCGTTCCGGGCGATGGCCGAGCAGGACCCGCGCGGCGGCCGGATCATCAACAACGGCTCGCTCTCGGCCCACGTGCCGCGCCCGCAGGCGATCGCCTACAACGCGACCAAGCATGCGGTGACCGGGCTGACGAAGTCGCTCGCGCTCGAAGGCCGCGCGTTCGACATCGCCTGCGGCCAGCTGGACATCGGCAACGCGGCGACGGAGATGACCGCGCGCATGATCGGCGGCGTGTTGCAGGCCGACGGCTCGCTCGCGCCGGAGCCGACGATGGACGTCGCGCACGTGGGCCGCGCGGTGGCCTACATGGCGTCGCTGCCGCTGGACGCGAACGTCCAGACGATGACCGTCATGGCGACCTCGATGCCGTACATCGGTCGCGGCTGATCACGCGGCGGGCGATCCGGGGGGAACCGCCCGCCGCGACCGGAACTCTGCGCTCTGATCCTTGGAGCGACATTGGCAGGATCTTGGTGCGCTGGACGGCGGCGTATCAGGGCGCCGGGGACGCGCTCTGGTCCGGCGTATGTCCCACCTCCCCAAGGAGCTTCGCCCAATGTCCTCCCGGTCCTGGATGGCCGTGCCCGCGCTCGCCGCGGGCGTCCTGATGTTCGCCGTGCCCGGTGCGTTCGCCCAAGAGCGCGCCACGATCTACGACGTCGTGCAGGAGGGCCTCACGGCCGACCAGGCCAAGCGCCTCGACGCCACGCTCGGCGTCGAGGGCGCGTTGCAGCCCGACGGCAGCTACATCTACGCGAGCCCGGAGTTCGCGAAGGTGCCGCAGAAGACGGTCGCGACCGGCAAGGACGAATCCGGCCGGGCGACGACCTCGCAGGCGCTGGACACGGACGCGCTCAAGCGCCTGCGGCCGCTGCCGGACGACGACGTGCTCAAGCGCGTCCCGATCTTCATGGACTACGTCGGCGTCGACGGCGACGTCGTCGGGCTCAAGCCGACCGTGTCGCACACCGAGCTCGACCTCGCCGACGCCAACGGCCGCCCGACGGCCAGCTACAAGCTCGACACGTCGGTGTCGTTCGAGCAGACGCTCGGCGGCCTGCCGCTCACCGGTCCCGGCGCCAAGCTCCGCGCCGCCTACGGGCCCGACGGCAAGCTCACGCAGCTCACCAGCGCGAACCGGCGGCTCAAGCCGGGCGCGACCGTCGCGATCATCGCCGTCGACGAGGCGGCCAAGGGTTGCGCCGCGCTCTACGGCGACAAGGTCCGCCAGGACACGCCGACGCTTGGCTACCACGCGCCGGCGCTCGGCTCCGCGAAGCAGATCTTCCCCGTCTACACCTGCAACCCGATCGGCGGTGACGAGCAGCAGGCCAACCTGCTCCTGCCCGCCGTCAAGGGCAGCGCGCCGACGGCGACGCTCGAGGCCAAGCTCGGCGACGGCTCCGTGCGCGGCGTCGCGACCGCGACCGGCGGCACCGCGCCGTACCGCTTCAAGTGGTCCTCCTCGACGACCGTGATCGAGCGCAACGAGGGCGCGGCGGTCGACTACGTCCGTGACGCGCGCGACAAGCTCGTCGGCGAGGCGCTGACGCTCACCGTCACCGACGCCAACGGCCTCACGTCGACCGCCACGGCGAGCTTTGCCGGCGACGGCTCGGTCAAGGGCCAGTCGATCCCGGGTGGCGGCGGCTTCGGCAAGCTCGCGATCGGGCCGGTCGACGTCGGCGTCGAGCAGACCGTCGACGAGTGGCAGTGCGCGCAGGACTCGGGCTTCGGGTTCCGCAACGCGATGGCGGCCCGCGGCGTCCCGACCGCGTTCCAGTTCCACGGCACGAGCGCGTGGGAGCGGGACTTCAAGAAGGGCTCCGCCGGCGGCACCGACAGCAGCTACGTCGACAACGTGGACGCCACCTGGTACACCGGCCACGGCAACCCGAACGGCTTCACGTTCAAGAACACGACGCACGACGACAAGTGGATCGTCCCGGGCGACGCCGACTGGGGCAACGGCGACCTCGAGTGGCTGCAGCTCGAGTCCTGCCAGGTGCTGCGTGACACCAACGGCAGCATGGACCAGCTCGCCCGCTGGGGTGGCGCCATCAACGGCCTGCACATGATGAACGGCTTCCACACGAACGCGATCTGCGTCGACGGCGGCACGGGCCGCACGTTCGCCCAGCTGCTGTTCCCGCAGCTCGGCCTGCCGGCCTTCCCGGTGCGCAACGCGTGGGCGCTGATGGCCCAGATCAAGGAGCCGTCCGGCATCCGCTACCGCTCGATCGGCAACGTCGGCGCCGGCGGCGTCACCAACATCGGCGACTACTTCTGGGGCCAGGGCCCGACCGGGCCGGACATCACGAAGGCCGCCCGCACGGGCATGTGGAGCCTCTCCGGCGTCTCGTAGCTAGACCCGCGCGGCCGCGCGGAACCGCCCCGGCGGGACCGCGCGGGCGCGGCTGAACGCGCGGCTGAACGCGTAGACCGAGGTGTATCCGACCGCGGCGGCGACCTGCTCCAGGCTGTCGTCGCTGTCGCGGAGGCGGCGCGCCGCGAGGTCCATCCGCCAGCGCGTGAGGTACGCGCCCGGTGACTCTCCGAGCGTGGACGCGAAGCGGCGTGTCAAGGTGGCCCGTGAGACCGCGGTCTCGCGGGCCAGGGTCGCGGTGGTCCAGTCGCGCGCCGGGTCGGCGTGGAGCTTGGCGACGGCCGCGCCGACCACCGGGTCGCGCAGCGCGCCGAGCCACGACGGCTGCGTCGGCAGCCACGCCCGCAGCAGCTGGACGAGCAGCACGTCGACCATGCTGTTGAGGATCACGGCGGTCGCCGGGCGTGGGTCGACGAGCTCGCGCGCGATCAGCCGCAGCGTGTCCTCCAGCTCGTCGGCGCCGCGCAGCACGACCAGGTCGGGCAGCGACGCGAACGGCGGCGTGTCGTACTCGTAGTGCGCGCACAGGATGTGGGCGCGCGTGGCGCCCGAGCCGATCCGGTAGACGCCCGCGCCGGCGTCCTCGGCCATCGACGACGTCCGCTCCAGCACCCGCGGGTCGCTGCCGAGCGCGTGCTCGGTGCCGTGGGGGAGCAGGATCACGTCGCCGGCGCGCAGCTCGAACGGCTCGCCGCCCGCGACGCTGAACCACGCGCTGCCGTGCGTGACGGCGTGGAACGCGGCGGTGGAGACCTCGCACGCGTGCCACGCCCAGTCGTCCCCGGCGTCGATCCGCGCGCCGAGCACGCCGCGTACGCCGGTGACGGCCAGCACATCTTCGAGCACGTCTGCCTGAGTCATATGGATATGGATTCGCCGCTAATAGTCATTGAATGGCTCATATCCCAGCGTAGCCTGCGAAGTCATGAACCTCAACGGCACCACCGCCCTCGTCACGGGCGCCAACCGCGGCCTCGGCCGCCACTTCGCCCAGCAGCTGCTCGAGCGCGGCGCGAGCACCGTCTACGCCGCCGCCCGCAACCCCGAGGCGATCGACCTCCCCGGCGTGGTCCCGATCCAGCTCGACATCACCGACCCCGAGTCGGTCGCGCGCGCCGCCGCGACCGCCACCGGCGTCGAGGTGCTGATCAACAACGCCGGCATCAGCCTGCACCAGAACTTCGTCACCGGCGACGTGGACGCGATCCGGCGCGAGATGGAGACGAACTTCTTCGGCACGCTGCACGTGATCCGCGCGTTCGCGTCGGCGCGGGCGATCCTCAACGTCAACTCGCGCCTGTCCTGGCTCAACTACGTGGGCGCGAACGGCTACGCGGCGTCGAAGGCGGCCGAGTGGAGCCTCACCAACGGCGTCCGGCTCGAGCTGCCCGACGCGCTCGTCACCGGCCTGTACCTGAGCGGAACCGACACGGACATGATGGCCGGCTACGACGGCCCGTTGAACGACCCCGCGGACGTCGTCCGCCAGGCCCTGGACGGGATCGAGGCGGACGCGACGGAGGTGATCGCCGACGAGGACACCGCGCTCACCCGCGCGGAGCTCATCGGGGCTGCGTAGCCTCGGAGGGCGGTGGGGGTCCTCGAAGCAGCGCTGCCGGCCCGGATGGGCCTGGCCTTCCGGTGGCTGATCGGGTCCACCTGGCTGAGCAACCTCGGCGACGGCATCACGGTCGCCGCTGGGCCGCTGCTGATCGCCTCGCAGACGCAGGACCCGCTGCTGGTGGCGCTCGGCGCGCTGCTGCAGCGGCTCCCGTGGCTGCTGTTCGGCCTCTACGCGGGCGCGCTGGCCGACCGGGTCGACCGGCGCGCGATGCTGGTCATCTCCGACCTGCTGCGGGTGCTGGTGCTGGTCGTGCTCGCGGCCGCGCTGCTCGTCGACAGCGGGCACGTCGTCATCACGCTCGTCGCCCTGCTCGCGCTCGGCGTGGCGGAGGTGTTCGCCGACAACGCGTCCCAGACGCTGCTGCCGATGGTCGTCGACCGCGACGACCTCGGCGTCGGCGCCGCCCGGCTGATGGCGTGCTTCCTCACCGCCAACCAGCTCGTCGGCCCGGCCGTCGGCGCGTTCCTGTTCGCCGCCGGCACGGCCGTCCCGTTCTTCGCCTGCGCGGTCCTGCTCGTGTTCGCCGCGCTGATGGTCGCGCGGATGCGCGTCCCGGGCTACGAGCGCGCCGCCCCGGAGGCGCACCTCCTGCGCGAGGTGGGGGAGGGCTTCAGCTGGGTCTGGCAGCACCCGCCGGTGCGCACGCTCACGCTGACGATCGTCGCCTTCAACGTCACCTACGGCGCGGCGTGGGCGGTGCTCGTGCTCTACGCGACGCAGCGGCTCGGGCTGGGTGCGGTCGGATTCGGGCTGCTGTCGACGTTCGTGGCCGTCGGCGGGATCGCGGGGACGCTGGGCTACGGCTGGCTGGAGCGCCGCGCGCGGCTCGCGACGTTGATGCGCGCCGTGCTGGTCCTCGAGACGCTCACGCATCTCGGGCTGGCGCTCACGACCACCGCCTGGGTGGCGATGGCGATCATGGTCGTGTTCGGCGCGGAGGCCTTCGTCTGGGGGACGTTGTCCACCGCCGTGCGGATGCGCGCCGTGCCGACCGAGCTGCAGGGCCGCGCCGGCAGCGTCTACGGCGTCGCGATGTTCGGCGGCATCCTCGTCGGCCAGGCGATCGGTGGCGTCGTCGCACGCCTGGGCGGCGTGACCGCGCCGTTCTGGTTCGCTTTCGCCGGCTCCGCCCTGATCCTCGCGCTGATCTGGCGCGCCCTCGGCGACATCGCGCACGTAGAGTCTCCGGCATGAGCGTCGAGGTACGCGACGTGGCGGACGGCCTGTGGCTGTGGCGCCAGCCCCATCCGGCGTGGACGCCGGACAACGACGACTGGAACCCCGAGGTGGCGTCGTTCGCCGTGCGCTCGGGCGGAGTGGAGATCCTGCTCGACCCGCTCGCGCCACACCCGCGCGAGCGCGCCGTCTGGGACCGGATCGACGCGGTCGACCACGTCGTCGTCATGAAGCCCGACCACGTGCGCGACGTCGACCTGTTCGTGCGCTGGTACGACGCTCGCGCGCACGGCCCGCTGATGTTCTGGCCCGACGACATCCCGCGGACCGACCTCGCGCCGGTACGTCCCGGCGACGTCCTGCCGGGCGGGATCGTCGCGCTCGACGACGGGCGCAACATGCTCGAGACGCCGCTCTACCTCCCCGAGCAGCGGGCGCTGGTGTTCGCCGACGGCCTGACCGCGCCGGACGGCGAGCTGCGCGTGTGGACGACGCCGTTCCACGAGACGCGCGTGCTGCCCGCGCTCACCGCGATGCTCGGCCTGCCGTTCGAGCACGTGCTCGTCTCCCATGGCGAGCCGGTGCACACGCGCGCGGACTTCGAGGCGGCGCTGCGGCGCGCGCCCTGGGGCGAGGTCGAAGGGGCTTAGATGGAGCTCGACGACATCCGCCGGCTGCGCCAGGCGCGCGACACGATGGACCGCGACTACGCGCAGCCGCTCGACGTGCCGGCGCTCGCTCGCGTCGCGCTGATGTCCCCGGGGCACTTCTCGCGCAGCTTCCGCGCGGCCTACGGCGAGACGCCGCACTCGTACCTGATGACGCGCCGGATCGAGCGCGCGAAGGCGCTGCTGCGGCGCGGCGACCTGTCGGTCACCGAGATCTGCTTCGAGGTCGGGTGCACGTCGCTCGGATCCTTCAGCACGCGCTTCACCGAGCTCGTGGGGGAGACGCCGAGCGCCTACCGCGCCCGCGACCATGACGACAGCGCGGAGATCGCGCCGTGCATCGCCAAGGTCAACACGCGACCGGTCAGAAATGGAGAAGCCAAGGCCGCGGGCCGCCGGTAGCTTGCGGTCCATGAGCATCAACATCGCGCAGTGCTTCATCGCCGTGCACGACCACGAGCAGGCGTTGCCCTTCTACCGCGACGTCCTCGGCCTCGAGGTCCGCAACGACGTCTCCTACGAGAACATGCGCTGGGTCACCGTCGGCCCGCCGAACCAGCCCGACGTCAGCATCGTGCTCGAGCCGCCGCTCGCCGATCCGAACGCGCCCGCGGCCGATCGTGAGGCGATGAGCGAGCTGCTCGCCAAGGGCTTCCTGCGCGCGGTGAACTTCAAGACCGACGACGTGGACGCGACGTTCGAGCGCATCCAGGCGGCGGGCGGCGAGGTGCTGCAGGAGCCGTTCGACCAGCCCTACGGCGTGCGCGACTGCGCGTTCCGCGATCCGTCGGGGAACATGCTGCGCTTCAGCCAGTGAGGCGGCCGCCAGGCGTGACGAGCCCGCTCTCGTAGGCCAGGATCACGGCCTGGACGCGGCTGCGCAGGCCGAGCTTGGCCAGCACCGCGCTGACGTGCGTCTTGACCGTCGACTCCTCGACGGTCAGGGCGCGGGCGATCTCGGCGTTGCTGCGTCCGCTCGCGACCTGGAGCAGCACCTCGCGCTCGCGTTCGCTCAGTGCCGCCAGCGCGGCCGCCCGGCTCGGGTCGGGCGCGAGCTCGGCGAAGCGGGCGATCAGGCGGCGCGTCACGTCAGGGTCGACGAGGCCCTTGCCGTCCGCGACGGCGCGGATGGCGTCGACGAGCACCTCCGGCTGGGCGTCCTTGAGCAGGAACCCCGCGGCGCCGGCGCGCAGCGCGCCGAACACGTACTCGTCGAGGTCGAACGTGGTGACGACGATCACGTCGACGCGGTCCTCGGGCGCGACGTCCGGGCCGGCGAGCCGCCGGGTCGCCGCCAGGCCGTCGAGCCGCGGCATGCGCACGTCCATCAGCACGACGTCGGCCGCGCGGCGCCGGGCCAGCGCGACGGCCTGCTCGCCGTCCTCGGCCTCGCCGACCACCTCCAGGTCGGGCTCGGACTCGAGCAGCACGCGGAAGCCGCCGCGGACGATCGCCTGGTCGTCGGCGATCAGCACCTTGATCATCGGGCGCCCCGTCCTCCGGCCGGCAGCCGCGCGTGCACGCGCCAGCCGCCGTCCGGTGCCGGGCCGGCCTCCAGCGAGCCGCCGTGCTGGGCCGCCCGCTCGCGCATGCCGCGCAGCCCGTGGCCACGGCCGTCGTCGGCGGCGGGGCGGCGGCCGTCGTCGCGCACGTCGATCTCGACCATGCCGTCGGCGCGCGCGGCGACGGTCACGACGGCGTGGGCCGGGCGGGCGTGCTTGACCACGTTGTTGAGCGCCTCCTGCACGATCCGGTACGCGGACGCCTGCACGAACGGCGGCACGGCGGCCGCGTCGCCCTCGCGCCGCAGCCGGACCTCGAGCTCGTCGTCGTGGAGCCGGGCGACGAGCTCGTCGAGGTCGTCGAGGCGCGGTTGCGGCTGCAGCTCGGCCGGCTGGTCGGGCATGCGGATGCGGCCGATCGCGTCGCGCGTCTCGCCGAGCGCGCGCGTGGCCAGCTCGTCGATCTCCCGCAGCGCCTCCCCGGCGCGAGCCGTGTCGCGCTCGAGCAGCCGGCGCCCGGCCCGCGCCTGCAGCGCGATCCCCGCCAGCGCGTGGCCGACGACGTCGTGCACGTCACGCGCGATCCGGACGCGCTCCTGCGCGACCGCCTCCCGCGCCTCGATCGTCCGCAGCGCGTCCAGCTCGGCGTTGCGCGCGCGCAGCGTGCGCAGGATGTCGCCGACCGCGGCCGCGAGCACGCCGATCACCACGACCGTCGCGAGCTGCACGCTCTGCAGCGCGTCGCCGCGCAGCGCGAGCGCGGTGCTCGTCTCCGCGGTCACGAGGAAGGTCACCGCCGCCACGATCGTGCCGCGGCGGTCGGTCAGGTAGGCGGCCGACGTGGTCGCGAGGGCGGGCCCCAGGCCGGCGGCGGCGATCGGGTAGCCGCGGGCGGAGGCGAGGACGAGCCCGAGGCCGGTCGCGGCGACCGTCAGCAGCGGGGCGGCCCGGCGCAGTGCGAGCGGAGCGGTCGCCAGGACCGCGAACGCGACGGCCCACACGTCCGCGTCGCGGCGCACGCCGCTGCCCGGTGCGGGGTGGACGATCAGCACCGACACGACCCCGAACAGCGTCGCGACCCCGGCCAGCAGGAGGTCGGCGCGCGTCGGTCGGACCCAGCTCATGGCTCCAGCCTAGGTGCGTCCGCGCCACAGCGCCTCCGACTTTCGACGGAGCGTGAACCCGTCGCGCCGCCGATGCCGGCACGGCCGCCGCGACCCACGATGAGGACGACCTCCCCATCCACCGCAAGGAGCCACGATGCTGGCCCGGATCCTCAACTACGCCACCTTCCGCCCGAAGCGCGTCATCGCCACCTGGATCGTGCTCGGCCTGTCGCTGAGCGTGATCGGCGCGTGGCAGTCGTACAGCGTCACCACCGACGCCACCGCCCAGTTCCTGCCCAAGCAGTCCGAGTCGGCGGCGGCGCTGCGGTACGCCCGCGACGCGTTCGACGCCCGTGAAGGCACGACGACCGCCACCGTGCTGCTGGCGCGCGCCGACGGCGCCCGGCTCACCGCCGCCGATCGTGCCGCGGTCGCGTCGATCACGCGGGACATACCGCGCTGGCGGCCTGACCTCGAGCCACTGAAGGGCGAGGCCGAGCCGTTCGGCCTCGGCGACCGCGCGGGCAAGGTGCTGGGCGTCTCCGCCGGTCCCGTCGCGCCCGACGGGCGGTTCCAGCTCGCCGGCGTGCAGTGGCAGGCCAACACCACCGACCCGGTCGCGCTCGGGGCGTATCGCCAGCTCCGCGACCACATCGCCGACCAGGCTGCCGCGCACGACCTGCGGGCCGGCTTCACCGGCGGCATCGCGTCGGTCGCCGACGCGGCGAAGGCGAGCGAGGTCAGCCAGTACGTGGCGTCGGTGCTGCTGTTCGCCGCGGTGCTCGGGCTGAGCCTGCTGTTCTTCCGCGGCGTGCTGGCGGCGGTCATCCCGTTGCTGGCGATCGTCGTCGTCAGCGGCGCGGCCACCGGCCTCGTCGTCACGGCGGCGCTCGTCTTCGGCTTCAAGCTCGACACGGGCACGCCGCAGCTGATCACCGTCGTGCTCGTCGGCGTCGGCATCGACTACTTCCTGTTCCTGCTCTTCCGCCTGCGCGAGCGGCTGCGGCTGGGGGAGGACAAGCGCACGGCGGCCCGGCACGCCGCCGGTCGCGTCGGACCGGTGATCGCGTCGGCGGCGCTGGCGATCGTGGCCGCGTTCGCGACGCTCGGCATCGCGCAGTTCGGCCAGTTCCGCGTGCTCGGCCCGGCCGTCGCGATCTCCGTGCTGGTGATGCTGGCGGCCGGCGTGACGCTGATGCCGGCGATCGCCGCGGTGTCCGGCCGCGTGCTGTTCTGGCCGTCCAAGCGCTGGCAGCAGGAGCCGGTCGGCGGTCCCGCCGAGCGGCTCGGCGTCCGCATCGCGGCGCATCCCGGTCGCACGGCGCTGGCGGTCACCGCCGTCCTCGTCGCGCTCGCCGCCGCCGCGCTCGGGACGCAGTCCAACTACGACCTCGGCTCCAGCGGTCCGTCGACGGCCGCGTCGCGCACCGCGGACGAGATCGCCGCGACGCTGCCCCGCGGTGCCACCGACCTGCAGCCGGTCTATGTGCGCGCCGACCATCCGCTGACGGTGGGCGAGCTCGCGCCGTTGCGGCAGGCGCTGGGCGCGGTCGACGGCGTCGGCAGCGCGGGCGAGCCCGTGCTGACGCCCGATCGGCGTGGCGCGCAGCTCGACGTCGCGCTCGACGACGAGGCCACGAGCGCTGCCGGCATGGCGGTCGCCCGCGGCCCGCTGCGTGACGCCGCCCACGGCGCGGCGCCGGCTCACGCGACGGTGATGGTCGCCGGCAACGCCGCGGTGTTCGCGGACGTCAGCGACGCGATCGACCACGACCTGCGGCTGATCTTCCCGCTGGCCGCGGGGCTGATCGGCCTGATCCTGGTCGTGATGCTGCGCAGCGTGGTGGCGCCCGCCTACCTGCTGGCGGCGGTCGCGCTGGAGTTCGCGGCGACGCTCGGCGCGTCGGTCCTGGTGTTCCAGGTGCTCGGCGGGGCGGACGGCGTGGCGTTCACGCTGCCGTTGGTGCTGTTCCTGTTCGTGGTCGCGCTGGGCACGGACTACAACATCCTCATGACCGCGCGGCTGCGCGAGGAGATGCTCGCCGGCCGGTCGCCGCGTGAGGCGGTCGCCGAGGCCGTGCGCCGCGTGGCACCCGCGATCGCGGCCGCCGGGCTGGTGCTCGCGACCTCGTTCGGGACGCTCATGCTCGAGCCGGATCAGTCGGCCCGGCAGATGGGCTTCGCGATGGCGTTCGGGATCCTGCTCGCCTCGCTCGTGGTGTCCTCCGTGCTCGTGCCGGCGGTCACCGCGCTGGTCGGGCAGCGGGCCTGGTGGCCCGGGCGGGCGCCCTCGGCCAGGCGGCCGAGGGCACTCGCGGGGCGTGTGCGCTAGGTGCCGGGCGTCCCGCTGACGCGGACGCGCATGGAGGTGCCGCTCTGCTGCGTCACGCGGATCTGGACGCCCACGTGCGGCACCTTCACGCCGACCGTCGGGAGCGCCGGATCCCAGTACTCCTTGCGGTCGTCGAAGGTGGGCACGGCGGCCTGGCCGCGGATGTAGCTGGCGGCGCCGGTCTCCTGCGCGTGCAGGGTGAACGAGTCGGACTTCTCGAGCCCGAACGGGGCGTCGTAGGTCTGGACCCGCCCGCGCCACGGCTTGCCGTCGAGGCGGTAGATCGGCCGCGGGTTCGCGTCGATCGGGAGGATCAGGCCCTGGCCCGGGTGCTCGGACTCGTTGTTGTCGCCCTGGCTGGTGTCCCAGTAGGAGACGAGCAGGCCGTTCTGGTACGGGAAGTGCTCCGTCCAGTCCGGCCGGCTCGGGAACCCGAAGTTGTACGGGCCGGTCTGCAGGTACTGGTCGTAGGACGCGTACGTGCGGTTGGAGGCGATGTAGAAGTGGTCGTGCTTGGTCTCGAAGGCGCCGGCGACCGTCGTCCAGCCGTTCGCCGTCCAGCCGTTGGTGCCGGATTCGGCGCCGTCGCTGAACACCGTGGTGGTGCCGTTGGTGACCTTGATCTCGTCGGCGAAGAAGCCCGCCTCGACGTTCGGGTTCTGGCCCTCGGCCGCGCCGTCGGTCTTGTACCGCAGGCGCAGCTGGATCGTCTTCCCCGCGTAGGCGGACAGGTCGAACGTGGCCGGCACGTACGTCGCCTGAAAGCCGTCGATGCCGCTCTTCTCGGCGGCCTTGGTGATGCTGCCGGCGATCGCCTTGAAGCCGGTGCCGTCGTCGACCTCGACGTAGCCGTAGTCGCACGGCGTGGTGCCGCAGTCCTCGATGTTCCAGCGGGCCTGGAAGGTCAGCGTGGTCGTGCCCGCGGGGACCGCGACCGAGCGCGTGAGCGTGTTGTCGAGGTCGTTGCCCGTGCCCGACCACCACTGCTTGGCGCCCGCGGCGGGCGCGCCGACGTCGTGGCTGACCGTCTTCTGCGGCAGCGGCACGACGACGCCCTGCGCCTTCGCGCTGTTGTACTCGTGCGGGCCGAGGTCCAGCGTGCGGTTCTGGCCCGCCGGGACGATCTCGTAGTCGAGCCAGCCGAGCTGCAGCTTGTCCCACGCGCCCAGGTCCGCGGCGCGCGTGCCGATCGCCTGGTCCTCCGGCGCCGACGCGCGGCTCTGGGCCATCAGCGTCCACCAGTTGACGGCGTTGTCCGGGCCGCCCGCGGTGTCGTAGTGGTCCGGCAGGCCGAGGTCGTGGCCGTACTCGTGCGCGAACACGGACACGCCGCCGTTCTCCGGCTGGATCGTGTAGTCGGCGACCCACAGGCCGGTCGTGCCGATCTGGGTGCCGCCGTCCTTGTTGCCGGCCGGGCCCTCGCCCGTGCCCTGGAAGGCCTTCCAGCGGTGCGACCAGATCGCGTCCTCACCCTGGTGCGGGTCGCCGTCGGCCTCGTCGCCGCCGGCGTGGACGATCTGGAAGTGGTCGATGTACCCGTCGGGCTCGTTGAAGTTGCCGTCGTGGTCGAAGTCGTTGCGGTCCCATTGGTCATAGGACTGCAGGTCGGCCTTGATGTCCGCGTCGGTGCGGCCCTTGGCCTTCTGGTCGGCGACCCACGTGTCGATCGCGTCCTTGATCAGCGCCCACGTGTTGTCGCACACGTTGTCCCCGCACGGGAAGCCGCCCGAGCGGCCGTAGCGCGCCTCGTTGTAGCGGACCTTCACCCAGTCGGTGACCTGGCCCTCGACGCTGTACCGGCCCGAGCTCTGGCGCTCGTAGTAGGACTTCACGGAGTCCGCGAGCTCGCCGTCACCGAAGTAGACCTGCTCGTAGTGCGCCTTGTCGTAGCTCGGCTGCCACACCGTGCTGTTGTCGTTCGCCCGGTCCGGCGCCGGGATCTGGTTGTGCGCCGGCCCGTTCCACGTCGTCGGGCCCGGGATGTTCTTGTTCGTGTCCTGGTCCGGGTACTGCGGCGCCCGCTCGTTCCCGAACTCGGCGAGCACGACGAAGATCTTGTCCGTCTTCTCGCGCGCGAGCTCGACGTACTGATCCTCCTCGGCCTGCGCGGTCGGCGCCCCGGTCTTGCCCACCTTGACCACCTTGCTGGCCCCGCGCTGCTCGACCTTCGCGCGCCCCGTGAGCACGTCCTGGATCGCCTCCGCGCGCAGCTCCCGCCGCTTCTCCTCGACCGGGTTCGGCAGGTCATCGCTGATGACCGGCTGGCCTCCCTGCTGCGTCGTCCCGACCGGCGGGGCCGCGTTCGCGTCCAGCGCGACCGCCGTCGCCAGCCCAGCAGCAATCGCCAGGCTCCCCAGCCCGGCTGCAACTCTCCGCATGTACGCCTCCCGGCGTTGAGTGCTTCCGGGACAAACTCCCCAGCCGTCCCGGCTCCTTGGCGTCCGAGACTAGCCCGCGCTTCTGCGGACTCAGGACACGCTGTCCGGTAGGCGACACCGGTTCTCATCTGAGAAGTCACGAGGTTGTGGCAGTCGCGTCTTGTTTCGTGACAGCCGGAGACGCGACCATCGAACCATGCCCCGCGACCGATCACTTCCCCACCTGTCGCGTGGAAAAGGTGGCGCAACTTCCGCGACCGCTCGTGAACCCGCGCCTGCCGGGCACGCGGTACATCCCCCCGGCGCCGTGCAGCGCAAGGTCAGGGAGGCGCTCTACGCGTCGAGCACGTCGCGCACGTAGGACTGGCGCACGCCGCGCGGCTGGCGCAGCAGCCAGATCGCCTGGCGGTCGGGTGTGTCCGACTCGGACAGGACCTCGTCCGCGAACGATCGGCAGACCTCGTCGCTCTGCAGCAGCATCCAGCGCTCCTGGTCGCCGCCGCCTTCGACGACCTCGTGCAGGAACGACCGGCGAAGGTCCCGCGGGCGGGCGAGCATCCAGCGCTGCTGCGGGTCGGACTGCGAGCCCGCGACGCGCCGGGCCAGGAAGTCCGGGCCGCCGAGCACGGCGCGGGCATGGGCGGGGAGGTCCACGCGCGCAAAGGTAGTCTGGATGCATGCCTGACGTCTTCGGTGCCTGCCCGCTGGACTGCCCGGACGGCTGCAGCTGGGTCGTGACGGTCGAGGACGGGAAGGCGACGCGGCTGCGCGGCAACCGCGAGCATCCGTACACGGCGGGCGCGCTGTGCGCCAAGGTCAACGGCTACCTCGAGCACGTCCAGGCCGAGGACCGGCTGCTGTACCCGCTGCGCCGCGTCGGCAAGAAGGGCGAGGGCCGGTTCGAGCGCATCAGCTGGGACGAGGCGACGAAGGAGATCGCGGATCGGCTGCTCGAGGTCCGCGACGAGTTCGGCGGCGAGGCGATCTGGCCGTTCCAGGGCACGGGCTCGCTCGGCTGGGTCCAGGGCCTCGAAGGCGCCGCGGGCCGGCCGCTGTGGAACGTGCTCGGGGCGTCCCGGCACGAGATGACCGCGTGCAGCGTCGCCGGCCGGATCGGCGCCTCCTACACCACGGGCACGTCCGCGGGCATGGACCCCGAGACGTTCGCGGACTCCAAGCTCATCCTGCTCTGGGGCACGAACCCGCTCACGTCCGGCCATCACGTCTTCAAGTTCATGCGCGAGGCGCAGAAGCGCGGCGCGCACGTCGTCTCGATCGACCCGATCAAGACCCGCACCGCCGAGCGCGCCGACGAGTGGCTCGCGCCGCTTCCCGGCAGCGATGCCGCCCTCGCGCTCGGCCTGCTCCACATCGTCCTGGAGCTGGGCGCCGAGGACCGCGAGTACATCGCCGAGCACACGGTCGGCTTCGAGGCCTTCAAGGAGCGCATCCTCCTTTTCCCGCCGGCCCGTGTCGCCGAGCTCACGGGCCTGCCCGAGGAGCGCATCCGCGCGCTGGGCGAGCGGCTCGCGACCACGCGCCCGACCGGCATCCGCTGCACCCAGGGCATGCAGCGCCATGCGGGCGGCGGCGCCGCGCTGCGGATGCTCTACGCCATCCCCGGCATCACCGGCGACTGGCAGTACCCGGGCGGCGGCGCGTCCTACAGCACCTCGGGCCGGTTCCATCCGAACATCGCCGGCGTCTACCGCGACGACCTGCTCCAGCAGCCGGTCCGCTCGCTGAACATGGTCCGGCTCGCCGACGAGCTGCTCAACCAGGACGCGCCGCCGATCAAGGCGCTCGTCGTCTACCAGGCCAACCCGATGGGCTCGAACCCGGACCAGAAGCGCGTGCGTGAAGGCCTGCTGCGCGAGGACCTGTTCACGGTCGTGATGGAGCAGTTCCCGACCGACACGGTCGACTACGCCGACATCGTCCTGCCGAGCACGATGCAGACCGAGCACCTGGACGTCAACGACGGCTACGGGCACTCCTACATCCACCTCAACCGCCCGGCGACCGCGCCCCGCGGCGAGGCCGTGTCCACGCTGGAGACGTTCCGCCGGATCGCACGCGCGATGGACCTCACCGAGCCCGCGCTCTACGCGAGCGACGAGGAGGTCGCGCGCACCCTGCTCGGTGACGAGCTGTTCGACGAGCTGTGGGAGACCGGCTGGAAGCGCTACCTGCCCGAGCGCTACGTCCCGTTCACGGACGGCTTCCCGACGCCGTCGGGCAAGCTCGAGTTCTACTCCGAGAAAGCGGAGCAGGACGGCCTGGACCCGATCCCCGGCTACACGCCCAGCCAGGCGACGCGCCCGGACGACGACCACCCGCTCGCGCTGATCGCCCCCGCGAGCCACTGGTTCCTGAACACGATCTTCGCCAACAAGCCGGACCTGATGGCGAAGGCCGGCGGCCCCCGCGTGACGCTGCACCCGGCCGACGCCCAAGCGCGCGGCCTCGAGACCGGCGACACCGCCCGCGTCTTCAACGCCCGCGGCGAGTTCCTGGCTGACGTGCTGGTCGCCGACACGGTCCGTGAGGGCGTCGTCGCCTCCACCAAGGGCCATTGGCTCAAGCACGTCCGCGGGGGCGCGAACGTCAACGCGACCACCGACGAGCGCGACTCGGACATGGGTGGCGGCGCCGTCTATCACGACAACCGCGTCGAGATCGAGCGGGCCGAGGTGGCGCAACGCGAGTCCAGCTTCGCTCAACGCTCGGTCTTGTTGGACATATAGTTCCAGCGTGAACAGCCGTGAAGAGCGCGTCCGAGCGCAGCTTGCACAGTGGCGCGACGACCTGCTCGACCTGACCGGTCGAAACCGGCTGCTGCGTTTCCGACACACGAAGACCGCGTCGCTGGAAGTCTCGGCGCCGGACGCCCAGACGATCCTCGACCGCCTCGTCGACGGCCGCTCGCGCGAGTGGACGTTCCACATCCCGCCCGACGAGCAGACACAGGCCGAGGATCTCGATCCCACCGCGGCGCGCGTCGCGCTCGGCCCCGCCGACCGTGCGCCGTCGACCGCCGCGGCCGTCACCGAGGCGCTGGACCGGCTCGCCCCGGGCGGAGATGTTCACGTGTCGTTCGGCGTTCTCCACTGGCAGCACGACGGCACGCACGCCGCCGCGCTCTTCCTCGTCCCGGCTGAGATCGTCAACCGTCGGCTGCGGTTGCGCGCGCACGAGCTGATCGTCAACCCCGCGGTCGTCGCTCATTTCCAGCGCCAGTTCGAGTACGACCTCGGCGAGGAGCGCTACCGGATCGAGAGCGCCGGCATCGAGGAGGCGTTCAACCACCTGCGCACGCAGCTCGAGCCGCTCAGCGGCCGTATCGACGACCGCATCGGCATCCTCAGCTCCGCTCAGCACAAGGCGCTCATGGACGAGACACTCGACGTCACCCCGACCGTGCTGATCTCCGAAGGGCCGCGCGACGGGATCCTCGCGGGCCTCGCGGGCACCGAGGAAGGGCTGCCGTTCGTGCCGTCCAAGCGCCGCGTGCTCGGGGTGCCGGTGCCCGCGAAAGCCTCGTCCTCGACGCCGCTGCTGATGACGACCAAGGCCGCCGGCAAGGACGTGCGCGCCGCCTGCGCGGGCCTCGCGCGCCGCGCGACCACTGAGTTCATGGACCGCGGCATATGGGTCCTCTACCTCGGGGTCGGGATGCTGCACTGGTCCGACCCGGCAGACGGCCGCGCGGAGTATCAGGACAGCCCGTTGCTGCTCGTGCCGGTGCGGCTGGAGGCAGGCAAGGGCGGCCACGACTGGAAGCTCGCCTCCACCGAGGAAGAGCCCCTCGTGAACCCGGCGCTGTGGCTCAAGCTCGAGACCGAGCTCGGCATCGAGCTGCCCGAGCTGGACCCGGAGGAGCCGCTGGAGGTCGCGCCGCTGCTCGCGCAGATCCGTGACGCGGTCGCCTCGCACCCTGCGTGGACGGTGGAGGAGCGTGTGGTCCTGTCGACGTTCTCCTTCCACAAGGAGGCGATGTACCGCGACCTGCGTGCGAACTTCGAGCAAATCGTCGAGCACCCGATCGTGAGCGCGCTCGCCGCCGGGCCGACCGACGATTCCGAAGGGGAGGACTTCGCCTTCGAGCCCGTCGACGAGGCTGATCTCGACCGCGAGCACAAGCCCGAAGCGGCCGTCACGATCTTGGACGCCGATGCGTCCCAGCGCCAGTGCATCGCCGCCGCGCGCGCCGGCCGTTCGTTCGTCATGGACGGCCCGCCCGGCACCGGCAAGAGCCAGACGATCGCGAACATGATCGCCGAGCTGATCACGCACGGGAAGACCGTCCTGTTCGTAAGCGAGAAGGCCGCCGCGCTCGATGTCGTCCACAACCGGCTCGCGCATGTCGGCCTCGACGAGTACACGCTCGAACTGCACAGCCACAAGACGACCCGCGCGGCGGTCGCGGGCGCGCTCGGCGCCTCGCTCGTGCGCAGGCCGAAGCCGAACCCCGCGCTCACCCAGCACGACCTCAACGCGGCCGAGCAACGGCGCCAGGCGCTCAGCCGCTACGCCGCCACGCTCAACGCGCCGACGGACGAGCTGTCCGGACGCAGTCTGCACCACCTCCTGGGCGAGATCGCTGGACTCCAGCAGCTGCCCCACGCGCCAGTCGCCGAACACGCGCCGGCGTCGCGCGCCGCGGTGGGCGAGCTCGAGGACCTCGCGAAACAGCTTGAGTCGACCTGGGCGGTGGTCGAGCGCGGCGAAGACTTCGTCTGGCGCGGTGCGGCGGCGACCGAATGGACGACCGCGGTCGGCCAGCGTGTGCTCGCGAGGCTCGAGCAGCTCGCGACCCGCCTCGACAGCCTGCGGACCGTCGCCGAGACGGTCACGGAGGACCTGCTGCTCGAGCCACCGGCGGGTCCACACGCCGCGCGCGAGCTCGCCGCGTTGCTCGTCGCGCTCCAGCAGCGCCCCGAGGGCATTCCCGTCGACTGGCTCGGTGCCACGAACCCGGGCGAGCCGGCGGAACGTGCGGCGCAGCGCGCCCGGCGCTGGACGAGCGCGACGCAGGCCGCTGCGGCCGCAGCCGGCCAGCGCTGGCGGGAGCTGGACGAATCCGAGGTCGCGTCGAGCCTGGCGAGTCTCGAACAACTTGGAGTCACCGCGCCGGAGAGCGCCGCTGCCGCTGTCCGGCTCGCCGACGCGGCTGATCGTCTTGCCGAGGCAGCCAGGGCGGTCACGGCGCACGCGGAGGATCTGACTCCGCTGCTCGGTCTGCGATCGTCGGAGCTGACGCTCGCGCACGCCGAAGCCGCGGTCGAGTTGACCGCGCTCGCTGCCGAGGGCTCGCCGCCGCCCGCGAGCTGGTTCGCGAGTCCACCGATCGAGGGTGTGACACGCGTGATCGAGCTGCTTGAGACGGACGTGAGCGCACGGACCGCTGCGCAGATCTTCGAGCCGAGCGTGCTCGAGCTGGACCTTGACGCGCTCGCCCGGCGCTTCGCGGACGAGCACCGCGGGCTGAAGAAGCTCGGCGGCGCCTACCGGGCGGACCGGGACACGCTCGCAGCGACGGCACCCGGCGTGAAGGCGAAGCAGGCGATCGCGACGATCGACGCCGCCATCGCGTGGAAGCAGGCCCGCGCGGCGCTGCTGTACACCGCCGCGAGTGAGTCCGCGGTACTCGCCGATGCGTGGAGCGGCCCCGAGACCGACGTGGCCGCGCTGCGCGCGCGTCTCGAGCTCGCACGGCGCGCGCACGAGGTGGCGGGCACACGCGTCGCCGATCCGGCGCGGTTCGCCGACGTCATGAGCGGACGTCGCGCCGTCCCTGGCGCCGCCGAGCTGGCGGGCCGGACCGATGCCGCGGCCGCACGGCTGCGTTCTGAGCTGCCCGAGGCGCTGGCCCCCTTGCTCGAGCGCGCGCTCGGACGAGCCGCCGAAGAGCTGGGGAAGGCCAGCACGTTGCTGCGCGCTGTCGCCGCCGCGACGGAGCGGGTCGACGTCCTGCGCGGCAGCACCGGCTCGGTCACGTCTGCCGTTGCGGCGGCCACCGCGCGGCAGGAGGTCGCGACCGTCGAGGCCGAGCACGCGGACGACCGCGAGGCGACGGACGTGCTCGAGCAGTGGGCCGCGCTCGACGTCGATCCGGACGCGCTCGCCGCCGCGGTCACGTCGAGTGAGCGGATCCGTGCGCTGCTGCCCGTTCCCCCACCCGGGGCTGCTGCGGCGCGGCTCGTGACCGTCGCCCCGGATCCACGCTTCCTGGACGAAGCGCTCGCCGACTGGCGTGAAGCGGTTGACCAGATGCTCCTCGAGTTCCAGGCACAATGGCGCGAGCAGCTGGCGGGCGATCTCGAAGGCGACTTCGATGACGCCTCTGCGCTGATCGGCACGCTGCGCGACACGCGCGGCAGCATCGAGGTCTGGGTCGCGCACGCGCAGGCGATCGAGCGCCTCGCCGCCGCCGGGTTGGGCCCTTCCGTCGGCTTCGCCGCCGACCGCCGCGTCCCGTCAGGGCAGGTCGTCGGCGTGCTGCGCCGTAGCGCGCTCGAAGCGCTCGCGGACCGGATGCTCGCCGAGCGCAGCGACGTGCTCGGCCCGCTGCGCTCCGTCGATCGTGACCGCCTGATCGCCGAGTATGCACGGCTGGACCGCGCGATCGTCGGCGACGCCGCACACCGCGTGATGGCGGCGGCCAACGCGCGACGCCCGAACGCGATCCTCGGTGTCGCCGCGATCCTCCAGAGCGAGGCGCAGAAGAAGCGGCGCCACATGCCGGTCTCGCACCTGCTCGCCAGGACAGCGCCGGTCGCGCAGGCGATCAAGCCGTGCTTCATGATGAGCCCGCTGTCGGTCAGCCAGTTCCTCGCGCCGGACATGCGCTTCGACGTCGTGATCTTCGACGAGGCGTCCCAGGTGAGGCCGTGCGACGCCGTCAACGCGCTCTACCGCGGCGACGCGATGATCATCGCGGGCGACCGCAACCAGCTGCCGCCCACGAGCTTCTTCGAGCAGTCCTCCGACGGCAGCGACGAGTGGGTCGAGGAGGCGCCGGCCGAGTACGACTCCGTGCTCGACCTCGCCAAGGGCGTCGGTCGCTTCCGCTCGCTCTCGCTGCGCTGGCACTACCGCTCCCAGCACGAGCACCTGATCGCATTCTCGAACTACCGCTTCTACGGACGTGACCTCGTCACGTTCCCGAGCCCGGCTGAGCACGCCGAGGACCTCGGCGTGGAGCTCATCCAGGTCGACGGCCAGTACCGCCGCGGCACGACGCGCGACAACCCGGCGGAAGCGTACGCCGTCGCCGAGCGTGTGTTCGCGCACGCCGAGCGGGGGGAACGGAGCATCGGTGTCGTGGCCTTCAGCGAGGCGCAGGCGTCGCTCATCGAGGAGGTGCTGCGTCGTGACGAGCGGCGCGACGACCCGCGCTACGCCGAGTTGTTCGCCGGTGACCGCCTGACGGCGCTGTTCGTCAAGAACCTCGAGAACGTCCAGGGCGACGAGCGCAACATCATCGTGTTCTCGGTCGGATACGGACCGGACGAGCACGGCAAGCTGACGATGAACTTCGGCCCGATGAACCGCGAAGGCGGCTGGCGGCGGCTCAACGTCGCGATCACGCGCGCACGCCGGCGTGTCGAGGTGATCTCCTCGTTCGCGCCGGAGCAGCTGGCCGACGGCAGCCGCAACAAGGGCGTCGACGCGCTGCGCCAGTACCTCGAGTTCGCGGCGCGCGGGCCGGTGGTGCTCACCGTCGACGACGCGCTCGACGAGGGCGGCGAGCCGGAGAGTCCGTTCGAGGTCGCGGTGTTGCAGACGCTGCGTGCGATGGGCCACAGCGTGGTCGCGCAGGTCGGTACCGCGGGCTACCGGATCGATCTCGCCGTCCGTCACCCCGACCGGCCGGGACATTTCGCGCTCGGGATCGAGTGCGACGGAGCGATGTATCACTCGTCGCGGGTCGCGCGTGATCGTGACCGGCTACGCGAGCAGGTGCTGAACGGGCTCGGCTGGACGCTGCACCGGATCTGGGGGCCGAGCTGGTACCGCGACCGCTCAGGCGAGGAACAACGGCTGCGCGAGGCGATCGAGCGAGCCCTGCTCGCGACGCCGACCCGCGTGACCGAGCAGGTGGCGCCCCCGCAGCCAGTCGACGTCGTGTTCGAGGACGTGGAGCTCGACGCCCCGCCGCCCTGGGCAGAGCCCTACACCGTCGCCGAGCTGCCGGCCGGGCGCGCGTTCGACATGACCGAGGTCGTCGCCCAGGGCGAGGTGCGCCAGCTCGTGCTGCACACCGTCGCCGAGGAAGCGCCGATCGTCGATGACCTGCTCGCACGACGCGTCGTCAGCGCCTGGGGCACGGTGGTCAGCGAGAAGCGGCGGCGCGCCGTGCTTGGGGCGGTCGACGCGCTCGTGCAAGCCGGGACGCTCGTCCGGCACGGCAACGCCGTCTGCCTTCCGGCCCAGCGGGTTGACCTGGTCCGCATCCCACTCGACGGCGAACCGCGAACACAGCGCGAGGTCAAGCACGTGCCCGACGTCGAGTTGGCGGAGGCCATCACGCGCTTCGTCGCCGACGCACGGATCGTCACCGAGGACGAGGTCAAGCAGAAGGCCGCACGGCTCTTCGGCTGGGCACGCGCGGGTTCCGCGATCCAGGCTGCGCTGACGCGCGCGGTCGAGGAGTTGACCCGCTCCGGTCGGCTGACGCGCAACGGGAGTGACCTGTCGCCCCCGGGGTAGCGTGGGACGCGATGACCAGCCGAGAGATCAGGCTCGCTTCGCGCCCCGAGGGCGAACCGCAGCCGTCCAACTTCGAGCTCGCTGAGACCGACGTCGCCGCGCCGGGCGACGGCGAGCTGGTGGTGCGCAACACGTTCATGTCCGTCGACCCGTACATGCGGGGCCGGATGAACGACGCCAAGTCCTACACGCCGCCGTGGCAGATCGGCCAGGCGCTCGACGGCGGTGCGCTCGGCGAGGTGGTCGAGTCGCGCGCCGAGGGCTTCCAGGCGGGCGACACCGTCGTCCACGGCTTCGGCTGGCGCGAGCTCGCGGTGCTGCCCGCGACGCGCGCGCAGAAGGTGCAGTCGATCGACGGCGTGAGCGACTCGGCCTTCCTGGGCGTCCTCGGCATGCCCGGCTTCACCGCCTACGCGGGCCTGCTGGACGTCGCGGCGCTCCAGCCCGACGACGTCGTGTTCGTCTCCGGCGCGGCGGGCGCGGTCGGTTCGCTCGCGGGCCAGATCGCCAAGCTGCGCGGCAACCCGCGCGTGATCGGCAGCGCCGGCTCACCTGAGAAGGTCGCGTGGCTGAAGGACGAGCTCGGCTTCGATGCCGCGTTCGACTACCACGACGGCAAGGTCGCCAAGCTGCTCGAGGACGCCGCGCCCGACGGCATCGACGTCTACTTCGACAACGTCGGCGGCGAGCACCTGGAGGCGGCGATCTTCGCCTTCAACGAGCGCGGCCGCGCCGCGCTGTGCGGCGCGATCTCCGGCTACAACGGCAACCCGTACGGCGTCCGCAACCTGTTCCTCGCGGTCGGCAAGCGCCTCACGCTGCGCGGCTTCATCGTCGGCGACCACGCCGACCGCCGGCCGGCCTTCCTCGAAGAGGTCGGCGCCTGGGTTCGCGACGGCAAGGTCAAGTTCAAGGAGACGATCGTCGACGGCGGCGTGGAGGCCGCGCCGCAAGCCTTCATCGACCTGCTGCGCGGCGCCAACACCGGCAAGATGCTGGTGCGCTTCTAGTCGGCGCGGGTCAGCACCTCGAGCCCGTGCCCGGCCGGATCGAAGAAGTAGAAGCCGCGGCCACCGTTGTTGTCGTTGAGCTCCCCGGCGCGTCGCATCTGCGGGTCGGCCCAGTACTCGATCCCCTGCGCCCGCACCCGCTCGAGCGCCGCGTCGAACGTCGCGTCGTCGATCAGGAACGCGTAGTGCTGCATCTGGATCTCGTCCACGGGCGGCTCCGCGTACTGCAGCACGACGCCTTCGTCGAGCCGGACGGAGGTGAACGGACCCCAGTGGGTGGGCTCCTCCAAGCCCAGCAGGTCGACCAGAAAGCGCGCGGACGCCTCACGGTCCTTCGCGGCGATGATGGTGTGGTTGAACGTGACGGCCATGTGCCGCCAAGCCTGCCAGGTCGCTCGTCGCTACAGCGGGCGGCGCTTCGCGTCGGCCAGGTCGGCCAGCGGCTGCAGCGTCTCGTCCTCGTGCGCGCTCAGGACGCGCGCACGGCCGATGATCCGGTCCTGCTCGAGCAGCGCGATCACGGCGTCGTCGTCCACGCCGCGCCGGGGCAGCTCGTCGAACATCCACGCCCGGGCGACCGCCGACGCGCCCGGCTGCAGCTCGTCGACGTCCTCGAAGACGAGCACCGCGTCGTGGACGATCGGCTCGACGTCACGCCGGCGCCGGCCGAACGACAAAGACGCGCGGTACCCGTCGCGCACCGGGCGACGGCGACCGCCGCGGTCGGTCTCGGCGAGGTCCACATGCAGGCGGATGACGACGCTCACGGCGTGGGTGCGAGGTCAGGTGCCGCAGAACGTCTGGTAGACCCCGTTGAACCGGTCCGGCGCCGGCTGCGCGTAGGCCGCGCGTTCCTCGCGCTCCTCGAACGGCCGCGCGAGCACCTCGATCAGGCGGCCGAGCGGCTCGAGGTCGTCGCTCATCGCCGCCGTCAGCGCTTCCTCGACGAGGTGGTTGCGGGGGATGTACGCGGGGTTCACGCCGTTCATGGCGGCAAGCGCGTCCGACGAGGTCAGCGGCCGCCAGCGGTCAGCCCACGCGTCGAACGCCGCCGGGTCGGTGAACAGGGCGTGCGCGCGGCGCGTGTCGCCCAGCGCGGCGTCCGGCAGCGCGCGGAAGAAGCTCGTGTAGTCCACGCGCTGCTCGTGCAGCAGCGTCAGCGTGTCCTCGAAGAACGCGGCATCCGGCTCGGCGAGGCCGAGCTTCGCGGTCATCCCGGCGCGCCAGGCGCGGCCGTAGGCGTCGTCGAAGCCGTGCAGGACGTCGGTTGCGCGCTCCACCGCGTCGTCGCCGCCGATCAGGGGGAGGAGCGTCTCGGCGAAGCGGGCGAGGTTCCAGACCGCGATCCGGGGCTGGTTGCCGTACGCGTAGCGGCCCATGTGGTCGATCGAGCTGAAGACGGTCGCCGGGTCGTAGCGGTCCATGAAGGCGCACGGGCCGTAGTCGATGGTCTCGCCGGAGATCGCCATGTTGTCGGTGTTCATGACGCCGTGGATGAAGCCGACGAGCATCCACTGGGCGATCAGCCGAGCCTGGGCGTCGACCACCGCGGACAGGAGCTCCAGGTACGACAGCCCCGGGTAGTGGCGGGCGATCGCGTAGTCGGCGAGCTCGCGCAGGCCCCCGTTGCGCGCCGCGTACTCGAACGTCCCCACGCGGATGTGCGAGGCCGCCACGCGCGTGAGGATCGCGCCGGGCAGCGCGCCCGCCTCGCGCATCACGCGGTCGCCGGTGGCCACGACGGCCAGCGCGCGCGTGGTCGGGATGCCGAGCGCGTGCATCGCCTCGCCGATCACGGCTTCGCGCAGCATCGGCCCGAGCACCGCCTTGCCGTCCCCGCCGCGCGCGAACGGCGTGCGGCCGGAGCCCTTCAGGTGCAGGTCGCGCCGGCGGCCATCACGGTCGACGAGCTCGCCGAGCAGCAGCGCACGCCCGTCGCCGAGGCGCGGCGAGTAGCCGCCGAACTGGTGGCCGGCGTAGGCCATCGCGATCGGCACGGCGCCGTCGGGCACCGCGCGGCCCGCGAACACGTCGAGGTCGAGCGAGACGCCCAGCTCCGCCGCGAGCGCCTCGTTGTGGAGCACGAGCTGCGGCTCCGGCGACGCGACCGGCTGCCACGGCACACCCAACCCCTCGAGCTCGTGGGCGAACGTGTTCTCGAGCGTCGCGAGCTGCATGACTCCGAGGGTAGGACGGCTACAGCAACGCGGCCTTGTCGGTCATCTCGAAGTTCGGCCTGGGCCGACCAGCCTTCAGCGCACGCCGGAAGCGCTGGAAGAGCGTCCCGCCCGCCGGCTCCGCCGCATCCGTGTCGGCGTCCAGATCTGGCCGGTCCCGCACGGAGCGGATCGCCGCCAGGAGTTGTCGCGCGTCGGCCGGCTTGTCGCTCACGTGTGCCGTGAGCACCGCCGCCGCGACGATCTCGGCGCTCAGCTTCGCCGGCGGCGCCTCGGTCAGCCCTTGGTCGATCGTCTCCCTGAGGCTCCGGACGGCGTAGGCGACGAGCAGGCCGGCCAACACCCACGTGATCGGCTCGATCCGGCCCTCCCAGCCGCCGAGGGTCAACTCGCTCGCGCTGTGGGAGATGATCCACAGCTCGCCTCCGGCGCCCGCCAACGTCACCGCCGCCGCGAGCAGCAGGCCGAACAGCGTGAAGTTGCCACCCCAGCGGAAGGTGAACAGGACGACCGCGCCGAGCGCGATGATCGCCGCCGCCACGGCCGCGCCGACCGTGATCAGGGCGACCGATCCGTCGGCGTCCGGGCCGAGGAAGGCCTTGACGACATCCGCCGAGCCCACGACCGCGGTCAGCGTGCCGCCGAGCAGCGTCACGTTGGTCACCAGGCTGTCGCCGAACTTCCACGTGTCCGGCAGCCCCTTCAGCTGCACCCATGGGGCTCGCCAGCAATACACGCCCAGCGCGATCACGAGCACGAGTGCCGTGCCGAACGCCTTCGCGAACCACCACAACTCGTCCCAGTCCGGCGACTCGGCCGGCGGGTCCTTGGGCTTGAGCTCGATCGTCTGCGCCGCGCGGCGGTGAGCGTCACGAGGTTGAGGTCAGCCTTGGCACACCCGCGATCGAACGCCAGCTTGACCGTGCCGGTCGAGGCGGTGGGTATGGGGGACCCGGTCAGCGTGACGCCGCAGGCCGTTCCGAGCTTCGGCGGCGTGGTGACCGGGACCGCAGCGTCCGTGAGGTTGGTCAACGAGACCGACGCCGTGAACCCGCCTCCATCGACCGCGGTCAGCGACGGCTCGGTAGTGGCGACGGTCACGTCGACCCGTGCCTGCGCTGCCGACGGCAGGCACACCAACCCGACTGCGACGAGCGTCGCGAGGGCAGTTCGCTGCATTTCGACCACGTCCCCAGTTCGTTTGGGGGACTCTAACCAAACGGGAACCGGTGGATCAAGCGTTGACGCCGCGGTCCAGCAGACGGCGGACCTGCGCGCGGACGTCGTCCGGACGCGTCAGCGCGACGCCGCGCAGGAGGGCGACGATCACCGCCGCCATCGCCTCGTCGCCGTCCAGATAACCCGCCAAGGTGGCCACGAAGCGCGCGTCGCGGGCTTCGAAGGCGGGGCGGAGGTCCTCGTCGCCCGCCTGCGCCTCCGCCCACAGCACCGCGTAGACGCGCGTGTCCAGCGGGCGTTCCTCGAACGCGGTCAGATAGGCGTCGACGAGCTCCAGGACGTCGTCGGTCTCCGGCGGGACGAAGCGGTTCTGCAGCTCCAGGGTCAGCGCGTCCAGCAGCCCGCGGCGCGACCCGAACTGGTGCGTGACGATCCCGCGCGAGTAGCCCGCGGCCGTGCCCACGGCGGCCAGCGTCACCGCGCGCACGCCGCGGGCGGCGACGATCTCCATCGTCGCGTCCAGCAGCCGGCGCTCCGTCTCGGCGCGCCGCTCGGCCTGCGTGCGCCTTACAACAGCCACGTCGTCGGTTGCAGTACCGCGTCCACGAGCGCCTCGTGGCGGAGGTGCGCGATCGCGCGGTATTCGGGGGACCGGACCATCTCCACGAACACCTTACGGCTGGGGTAGCGGACGAGCGCCACGGCGTCCCAGTCCGCGCCCTGCAGCGCGGCTCCGCCGCCCGCGCCGAAGAACAGCGGCTCGGCGTCGGCGCCCACGCCGGTCGCCGCGAGCGCCCGCCGGTAGTCGTCGTAGCGCTCGCGCCCGCCGTCGGGCCGGAAGCGCAGCAGGTTGAGCATCACGACCGGCCCGCCGGGGTCCTCTGCGAGATAGCGGTCGAGCGCGGCATCGGAGAAGTCGGGCATGCCAGCCAGCGTACTAACTTGCTTGTCGCACGGCAAGTATTGGCGCGAAGTGCCGGTCCGAGGCAGCCGACCGCTTATGCTCGCGGTGTGCCTGAGACGTTCCTGCTCATCGACGGCGAGAACATCGACGCGACGCTCGGCGCCGGCGTGCTCGGCCGTCGCCCCGCGCCCGAGGAGCGCCCGCGCTGGGATCGCGTGCGCGACTACGCCCGCTCCGTCTGGGAGCAGCCCGTCCGCGGCCTGTTCTTCCTCAACGCCTCCGGCACGGTGCCGATGGCGTTCGTCCAGGCGCTCACCGCGCTCGACTACCGCCCGGTGCTGCTCAGCGGCGCGCCGGACGTGAAGGTCGTCGACGTCGCCATCCAGCGCACGATCGAGGCGCTCGCCGAGCGCGGCCACGGCGACCTCCTGCTCGCCAGCCACGACGGCGACTTCGCACCCCAGGTGGCCCAGCTCGCGCAGCAGCCCGGCCGCCGCATCGGCCTGATCGGCTTCCGCGAGATGACGAGCGGGCTGCTCACCGAGATCGAGAACGTCGAGCTGTTCGACCTCGAGGACGACGTCGGCGCCTTCACGGTCGCGCTGCCGCGCATCCGCGTCGTGCCGATCGAGCAGTTCGACCCCTGGGTGCTGCTCAACTAGGCGGTCACCATCCAGAGGTGGCCGTCGCGGTCGGCGAACGTCCCGGTGTAGCCCCACGGCTGCCGCGCGGGCTCGGTGACGATCTCGCCGCCGGCCCGGCGGGCGCGCTCGATCACGGCGTCGACGTCGCCCGTGAGGCTCAGGACGGTCTCCACCTGCCCGCGTGCGGCGGCGTCGCGGTCGCCGATCACCCAGCCGAACCCGCCGCGCGGGATGAGCATCAGGTGCACGCCGTCGTTGAGCGCGAACTGCAGCGGCTCGGGCACGCCGTCGTCGGCGGGCGCGCCGAACGCCTGCAGTTGCAACACCTCCGCGTAGAACGCGTGCGAGGCACGGCGGTCGGCGATGGGCAGGCTGACGACGACGGGTGCATAGGCCATGCCAGCCAAGACGGACGCGACCGCGCGAACTCATCGCCGATCACATTCGTCCAAGACGGCCGGGCCGACCCGGCGTACCGTCCCGCCCATGACCAGCATCAGCTTCTTCGAGCTCGGCGTGGACGACGCGGAGAAGGCGCAGGCCTTCTACGGCGCGATGTTCGGGTGGGAGTTCGAGACGGGCCCGGCCATGCAGGGCTACGCGATCAAGACGCCCGGGGTGCCGGGCGGGCTGCACCCGAACGACAAGGGCGCGTGGCCGTACGTGTTCTTCGCCGTCGACGACCTGGACGCCGCGCTCGAGCGGGTCAAGGCGCTGGGCGGGGAGGTGCAGGACGGCTTCGAGGACGACAATGCCGACAACGTGAAGAAGTTCGGCCGCTTCAAGTTCTGCAAGGACGACCAGGGCTCGCCGTTCGGCCTGCACCAGCCGCCGGCATGACGCGGATCGTCCGGCACGTCTCCGAGCAGGACCAGTGGGAGATGGTCCACGCGCTGCCGGACCCGCGGCTGGACGGCTACGTCATCCGCTACTGCGACTACGACGAGCGGACTGGCAGCTTCGTGCGCCGGCGCGAGCTGCCCGGCGACCGGATCGTCGCGATCGTCAACCTGGGCGCGCCGATCCGCGTCGGCGCGCCCGGCTCCCCCTTCGCCACCCACGCCACCGGCTTCTTCGCCGGCCTGCACGACACCTACGCGATCACGGAGACGAGCGGGGCTCAGCGCGGCGTCCAGATCGACCTCACGCCGGTCGGCGCGCACCTGCTGCTCCGCCTGCCGATGCACCACCTCACACACCAGGTGGTGACGCTCGAAGCGCTGCTCGACCGGCCCGGCGCGCACCTGCACGAGCAGCTCGCCGACGCCACCCACCACGCCCAGCGGTTCGCCGCCCTCGACGCCTTCTTCCTCACCCGCCTCGACGACGCGCTGTCGCCGGTGCCGAGCATCACGCGCGCGCTCGCCCGCCTGAAGGCCACCCAGGGCGCCGTGACGATCAACGCGCTGACGGACGAGCTGGGCTGCAGCCGCCGCTACCTCAACCGCGGGTTCCAGGAGCACGTGGGCGTCTCGCCGAAGCTGCTCGCGCGGATCCTGCGCTTCAACCACGCGGTCGCGTTGTCGGCCACGATGCGCAGCTGGGCGGAGATCTCCCAGCACGCGGGCTACTACGACCAGGCGCACATGGTCCGGGACTTCCAGCAGTTCGCCGGGGCCCCGCCGACCGAGTTCGCGCGCCGCAGGCTTCCGGACGGCGGCGGGGTTCGTTCCGACTAGTCTCCCCGGCGATGCGGATCGTCGTGCTGGGCGCAGGCCATGTGGGGAGAGCGATCGTGGACGCGCTCTACCAGGAGAACGAGGTCACGGTCATCGACACGAACGCCGACCGGCTGACCGCGCTCGCCGACCGCTACGACGTCCGCACGGTCGAGGGCAACGGCACGACCAAGCGGGTGATCCGCGAGGCGGGCATCCAGCACTGCAGCCTGTTCATCGCCTCCACGTCGCGCGAGGAGGCGAACCTCGTCAGCGCGATGCTGGTGAAGAAGCTCAGTGGCTCGCGGGTCGTCGTGCGGACCACGAGCGTCGAGTACCTGGACGCCTGGCGCGAGCGCGAGATCGACGTGGACTTCATGGTGTCCTCCGAGCTGGAGACGGCGAACGCGATCTCGGGTCTGATCGGCATCCCGGCGGCCCGGCAGACCGACGTCTTCGCCGACGGCAAGGTCCAGGTGGTCGAGTTCGACGTGCCCAAGGACGCGGGCGGCAACGGCGTCGTCGGCCGCAAGCTGCGGGACGCGGAGCTGCCCGCGGAGTCGAAGGTCGTGAGCATCATCCGCGGCGACGAGCGGACGATCCCGGACGGTGGCCAGCGGATCCTCGCGGGCGACCGGATCGTGGTCATCGGCTCGCCGGACGCCGCGCGCCAGTGGAGCCGGCTGATCTCACGCGAGCACCAGCGCGTCGACGACATCGTGATCTTCGGCGGCGGCCGGATGGGCACGACGATCGCCCACGTGCTGCTCGACCGCGGGATCCGCGTCCGGTTCGTCGAGGGCCGGCCGGAGCGGGCGCGCGAGGTGGCGGAGGAGATCCCGCAGGCGCGGGTCTTCCACGCGTCCGCGTTCGACTCGGAGTTCTTCGAGCGTGAGCGGATCGGCCGCGCCACCGCCGCGGTCTTCGCGCTCAACGACGACCCCGGCAACCTGTTCAGCGCCGTGCTGGCCAAGGCGCACGGCGTGCAGCTGACGATCGCGCTCGCGCACGACCAGACGTCGCTGAAGGTCTATGAGCGCGGCGGCGTCGACGTGGCGATCAACCCGCGCGCGGTGATCGCCGAGGAGCTCGTGCGCTTCGGCCACGACCCGCGCCTGCGTCAGATCGCGATGCTCGACGACGACCGCTTCGAGATCCTCGACCTCACGGTCCGCGCGGAGTCCGAGCTGGCCGGCATGCGCTTCGACGAGATGCCCGAGACCGGGTCGGTGATCGGCGCGATCATCCGCAACGGCGCCGCGATCATCCCGCACTCGAAGGACATCCTGCGCGCGGGGGACCGCGTGATCGTGTTCGTGGAGTCGCGCCGCGCCTCCACGGTCGAGCGCGTGCTGTGAGGCTGCGCACCGGCATCGACGTCGGGGCCGCGCTGGACCTCGTCGGCGGCGTGCTCAAGTGGCTCGCGCCCGCGTTCCTGCTGCCCGCGCTGGTGGCGCTCGCCTACGGGGAGTCCTCGTGGTGGGCGTTCCCCCTCGCGGCCCTGATCACCGGCATCGCGGGCTGGACGCTCGACCAGATCACGGGCGACAAGGAAGGCGCGGCGGTGACGCCACGCGAGAGCTTCCTGGTGGTGGCGCTGCTGTGGCTGCTGATCCCGATCTTCGGCTGCCTGCCCTACATCCTCGCCGGTGGCCCGGTGCTGAGCCGGCCGATCGACGCCTACTTCGAGGCGGTGTCCGGCTTCACCGCGACCGGCGCGACGCTCGTGCCCAAGATCGAGGAGCTCGACCGCGGGATGCTCTTCTGGCGCCAGCTCAGCCACTGGCTCGGCGGCATGGGCATCATCGTGCTCGCGGTGGCGATCCTGCCACGCCTGCGGATCGGCGGCCGCCAGCTGCTGCAATCCGAGCTGGCCGGGCCGACCGAGATCGAGCAGCTCGGCGACAGCATCCGCGAGACCGCGCGCCGGCTGTGGCGGCTGTACGTCGTGCTGACGCTGATCGCCATCGCCGTGCTCGGCCTGATCGGCTGGGTCGGGCTCGACGACGAGCTGACGTTCTTCGACGCGGTCGGCCACGCGCTGTCGGTCGTGGCGCTCGGCGGCTTCAGCACGCGCACGGTGTCGATCGCGGCGTTCGCGCCCATCACCCAGTACGTGCTGCTGATCTTCATGGTCATCGCGGGCATCAACTTCCTGCGCCTGTACCGCTTCTTCGTGCAGCGCCGGTTCCAGGTGCTCACGCGCGACGAGGAGCTGCGCCTGTACCTCGCGCTGATCGTGATCGGCACGATCCTGATCGCCATCGAGGTGATCGGCGGTGGCTACGAGAGCGGCGAGGCGGCGATCCGCCACTCGCTCTTCCAGGCCACGGCGATCCTGACCACGACCGGCTTTGCGACGACCGACTACGCGCTCTGGGGGCCGCTCGCCACCGTGACGCTGCTGCTGTTGATGTTCTCCGGCGCGTCCGCGGGCTCCACCGGCGGCGGCATCAAGATCATCCGCCACCTGCTGCTGTTCAAGCTCGTCAAGCGCGAGCTCGAGCAGACCGTGCACCGCGAGGCGATCGTCCCGATCCGCGCCAACCGCCGGGTGGTCGACGAGAAGGCGCTGCGCTCGACGATCGTGTTCGTGCTGCTCTACCTGCTGACGTTCGCCGTCGGCGCGCTCGGCCTGGTCGCCGACGCGCGGCGCGCGGGGGAGGACCTGAGCGCGTTCGACGCGTTCGGCGCCGCCGCGGCCTGCCTCGGCAACGTCGGCCCGGCCTTCGGCTTCGCCGGCCCGTACGGCTCGTTCGCCCCCTTCAGCGACCTGTCCACCTGGATCTGCACGGTGTTGATGTGGCTGGGCCGCGTCGAGATCATCCCCGTCGTCGTCATCCTGACCCGCGCATACTGGCGTTCCTGAGGAGAGAGAGTCCATGAGCTTCGACCCCACCGGATTGGTCGCGTACGTCAACGGCGAGTACAAGCCCGCCGGGGAGGCGTCCGTCTCGATCTTCGATCACGGCTTCCTGTATGGCGACGGCGTGTTCGAGGGCATGCGGCTGTTCGACGGCGGGCTCTTCCGCGCCGAGCTGCACATGGAGCGGCTCGCGCGGTCGGCGCGCACGATCGGCATCCGGCTGCCGGTGGAGACCGACGAGGTGCTGGAGATCATCGGCGAGGTCGTGCGACGCTCCGAGCTCCGGGACGCGCACGTGCGGCCGTTGATCACGCGTGGCTTCGGCGGTCCGGGCATCGATCCCCGGCTGTGCCCGGAGCCGTCGCTCGTGGTGTCCGCCTACCCGTTCCCGCCGTTCCTCGGCGCCGACCCGATCAAGCTGTTCACGAGCGCGATCGTGCGCAAGGCGCCGCGCTCGCTCGGCGCGCACGTGAAGTCCTGCAACTACCTGGACGCGATCGTCGCCAAGCAGCAGGCGGGCGAGCTCGGCGTGCACGACGCCATGATGCTCGACTCGCTCGGCGCGGTCGCCGAGTGCACCGGCGCGAACCTGTTCATCGTCGTCGGCGAGACGCTCGTCACGCCGACCACGCGCGCGGCGCTCCCGGGCATCACCCGCCGGACCGTGCTGGAGATCGCGGCCGAAGAGGGCATCGAGGCCGTCGAGCGCGACGTCTGGCCGATGGAGCTGCACGCCGCGGACGGCGCGTTCGTGTGCGGCTCGGGTGCGGGCGTCGTGCCGATCGGGTCGTTCGACGGGCGGCCGGTGACGTACCCGAACCACCCGCTGGTGGAGCGCATCCAGGAGGCGTACCGCGCCAAGACGCGGGACGCGGCGTACCGCACCGAGCTGTACGCGGCCGTCTGAGCGGAGGGCGCCGCGTGCGCGGCGCCGTCTCTCTAGATTGGCGCGCTATGAGGTCCTTGCTCTCGGCGCTGGCAGCGCTCGTGCTGCTCCTCGCGCCGCAGGTCGCATCCGCCAAGTCGGGCGGGCGTGTCGACACGCTCGCGCACCGTGACGCGCTCATCCACGGCATCGCCGGTGACGAGGACTACGTCTTCGTCACCGAGCCCGGCATCGGGGTCGCCACCGACGGCCCGCGCGTCGTCGCGCTCGACCGCGACTCCGGCCGCCAGAAGGCCGTCATCCCCGCGCCGCCCGGCGGCTTCAAGCTGCCGTTCACGCTGCGCGCGCCGGGCGACGGCAGGCTGGTCGTGCTGGACGCGGGCGGCTTCCCGCCGCAGGGGCCGCCGATCGTCTACGACTACGCGTACCGCACCGACCGCAAGGGCAAGCTGCACGCCAAGCTCACGCGCACGGTCGACTTCGCCGGGAACCCGCTCGGCTTCGCGGAGGACGTCGAGGTGCTGCCCAACGGCGAGTACGTCGTGTCCGAGTCCGTGTTCGGCGGGCTGTGGCTGATCGGCCGCGACGGCAAGGTCCGGCCGGGGCTCGTCCCGGCCGCGCCGGACCAGCCGCTGCCCGGCCTGGCCGGCTGCCCGTTCCTCGGCTCGAACCACACCGTCGGCGGGCTGCCGTTCGCGGCGCCCGGGAACTTCGCGCCGGGCGCGGGCTCGCTGGCCGTCCACGGCGACGAGCTGTACCTGTCCTCGACGTGCGTCGGCGGCGTGCAGAAGCTCAAGCTGGCGACGCTGCGTGACGGGTCGCGGCCGGCCGCCGAGCGTGCCGCGGAGATCGTCACGGTCGCGCCGCGCCGGAACGACCTCGAGAGCCTGAAGGGCATCACGTTCGACCCGTACGACGCGAAGGACCCGTGGATCTACGCCGGCGACCCGTTCCGCCGGCAGCTGATCCGGATCCACTCGCGCACGGGCAAGCGCGAGGTGCTCTCCAAAGACGCGAAGCGGTTCGACTTCACCGTCTCGACGGCGTTCCTGCCGCCGGAGCGCCGTCACGGCCGGTCGACGCTCGTGACCGCGTCCGACCAGGAGTACCGCTGGTCGGTGCTCAACATCGCGCTCACCGCCGACCAGTTCCGGCCGCCGTTCGTGATCGCCGAGTACCACAAGCGCTGACGCCGCTCGTCCTGATCCACGGCTTCACCAGCTCCCCGCGCGTGTGGGAGCTGGTGCGGCCCCGGCTGGAGCGCCACCACGAGCTGCTCCTGCCGGCGCTTCCCGGCCATCTCGGCGGACCGCCGCTGCCCACGGAGATCACCGACACGACGATGGTCGAGGCGGTCGAGCGGGCGCTCGACGAGGCCGGCCACGAGACCGCGCACGTGGTCGGCAACTCGCTCGGCGGCTACGTGGCGCTGCAGCTCGCCGCCCGTGGCCGGGCGCGGACCGTCACGGCGTTCGACCCCGCGGGCGGCTGGGACGAGGCGGACGGCCGCCGCGCCACGCTGGCGCTCAACGCGGAGTCGCACGCGCTGACCCGCGGGGCGGAGCGCAACGCCGCCTTCGTCGCCGCCACCGCCGACGGCCGCCGCCGAGCGCTCGCGCTGCTGGCCGAGCGGACCGACCACGTGCCCGCCGACTTCGTCGTCGACGTGATCCGGGCGAGCGCGCTGTGCACCGAGGCGCCGCGGATGGTGGCGTTCGCGGCGCAGTCCGGATGGCCGCTGGACGCACCGCGCTGCCCCACGCGGATCGTGTGGGGCACGGCGGACAAGCTGCTTCCGTGGCCGAGCGCGGCGGCGCGCTATCGCGCGTTGCTCCCGCACGCCGACTGGGTCGAGCTCGACGACGTCGGCCACTGCCCACAGGTGGACGTGCCACTCGAAGCGGCGGAGCTGATCCTCGGCCACACTTGACATATACCGATATGGGTATATGTTTCCTGGCGTGGCACGAGCGGCGACGACAGCGGATGTGTTCAACGCGGTGGCCGAGCCGCGACGGCGGGAGATCCTCGACCTGTTGATGCAAGGCGAGCGCCCGGTGAACGAGATCGTCGCGCAGCTCGAGCTCGGCCAGCCGCAGGTGTCGAAGCACCTGAAGGTCCTCCGAGAGGTGGGGCTGGTGGACGCACGCGATCTGGGCCGGATGCGGGTCTACCGCGTCAATGGCCGCGGGCTCAAGCCCATCCACGACTGGGTCTCGAACTACGAGCGCACCTGGAGCGAGCGGTTCGACGCGCTGGACGTGGTCCTGGAAGAACTCAAGGAAAAGGAGGCTCGCGATGACGAGTCTTAGCGGTAGTGCGGTGCTGACGACCCCGTCGGACACCGAGATCGTGATGATGCGCGAGTTCGACGCGCCGCCGGAGCTGGTGTGGAAGGCGTGGACGACGCCCGAGCTGGTCTCGCGCTGGTGGCCGGGCAAGCGCGGCACGATGCGGACCTGCGAGATCGACCTGCGGGTCGGCGGCCGCTGGCGCTACGTGATGGAGGCCGGCGAGGGCGGCTACGAGGTCGCCTTCCACGGCGAGTACCGCGAGATCGTCGAGGCCGAGAAGCTCGTCAACACCGAGGTGTTCGAGGGAGCGCCGCCCGAGGCGGGGGCGGCGCTCAACACGAACACGTTCGAGGCGCTCGAGGGTGGTCGCACGCGGCTGACGATGGTCACCGCCGTGGACTCGATCCAGGTCCGCGACATGATCATCGGCACCGGCATGGAGACCGGGGCTCAGGAGGGCCTGGACATCATCGACGAGATCGTCGCCGAGCTCACGGCAGACGGCCGCGCCAGCGCAGCGAGGTGAACGCCGCGCCCGCGAGGGCGAGCAGGCCGAAGGCGGCGAACCCCGCGCTGACCTCGCGCTTCTCCTGCTTGGTGCCGATGCGCGAGCCGAGCGTCTCGTAGACCTCGTCCAGCGCGCCGGAGTCCTCGGCGGTGAACGCGCGGCCACCCGAGATGTCCGCCACCTGCTGGAGCGCCTCGGGGTCCGGTGGGACGGACAGCCGCTGGCCCATGGTCTCGATCACGCCGTCGGACGTGCCGAGCGCGACCGTGTAGATCGGCACGTTGGCCGCCCGCGCCTGCTGGGCGACCGCGGCCGGATCCTGCCCGGTCTTGCTCGCGCCGTCCGAGAGCAGCACGATCGCGGCCGGCGGCTTGTCCTTCCCGGTCTCCAGCGCCTGCAGCGCCGAGGTGAGGGCGTCGCCGGTCGCGGTCCCGCCCTCGGCCTGGAGGCCGTCGAGGGTGGACTTGACGACCGTGCGGTCCTGCGTCGGCCGCAGCACGGTGTGCGCGCTGTCGGCGAACGCCACCAGGCCGACCTGGAGCTGGTCGGGCACGCGGTCGAGGAAGCGGTCGGCGGCCTGCTTGGCGGCCGTCAGCCGGTTGGGGGTGACGTCGGTCGCGTTCATCGAGCCCGACGTGTCGGTGACGAGCATGACGCTCGCCCGCTCGACGGGCACGGCGACCGTCGCCTCGGGTCGCGCGAGCGCGACCGCCATCCCGGCCAGCGCGAGCATCAGCAGCGCCGGCGGGAGGTGCTTGCGCACGCGGCCATGCCTGGGCGCCACGGCCGCCAGCGTGGCGGTCGCGGGGAAGCGGATCACGTACCGGGACGGCCGGCGGCGGGCCAGCAGCAGCGCCACGATCGCGATCGGGACGACCGCGAGGCCGAGCAGGAACAGCGGGGCCTGGAAGCTCATCTGAGGCTCCTTCCGAGTGCCCGCAGCCAGTCTTGATCCGTGCCGACCTCCACGTGGCGCGCGCGGGCGGAGCGCAACGCGGACTTGAGCTGGTCGCGGCGGGCGAGCTCGGCGGCGGCGAACCGCCGGCGCAGCTCCGGGCTCGACGAGTCGGCCTCGACGCGCGCGCCCGTCTCGGGGTCGACGAGCGTGAGGTGGCCGACGTCGGGCAGCTCCTGCTCACGCGGGTCGAACACCTCGACGGCGAGCACGTCATGGCGAGCGCCGAGAGCCGCGAGCGCTCGCGCCCATTCAGGACGCTCGGCGGCGCCGCCACGACCGCCACGCCCGAGGCTCTCGCCGCCCGGCCACGCGACGCCGCCGCGCGGGGAGCTCCCCGGCCGCGCGTCCTCGGCGCGCGGCACGCTCTCCGCGGCGGCGGCGCCGGGCCCTTCGCGGAAGTCGCTGACGACCACCACGAGGCTGTGTCCACGCGCGAGGCGGTTGATCCGGCGCATGCCCTGCGCCAGCGCGTCCGCGGGCGCGTGTCCGTCTTCGGCGACGCCCTTGCCGAGCGTCCGATGCAGCTGCACGAGCGCGGAGCGACCGGCGCTCGGCGGCATCTGCTGCGGTTCGGGTGCGCCGCACGTGAGCAGGCCGATGCGGCCCGCGCGGCGCACCGCGAGGCGGCCGATCACGAGCGCGACGCCCTCGGCGACGTCGGACTTCAGGCGGTCGGCGGTGCCGAAGGCCATGCTCGCCGAGACGTCGACGAGCAGCCACGTCGTAAGCGTGCGCTCGGGCACGTGGTCGCGTACGTGGGGGAGGCCGGTGCGGGCGCTGGCGGCGGCGTCGAGCTTGCGCACGTCGTCGCCGACCTGGTACGGCCGGATCTGCGCGAGCTCGGTCCCCAGCCCCAGCCCCGCCGCGCGCCGGTCGCCCGGGAGCGCACCGGCGCCGCGGTTGGCGAGGACGAGGTCGAGGGACTCGACCAGCGCGGCCTGCATCGGGCCCGGGCCCTGCGCCCCGGCGGGGGTGGCCAGCGCGTGGCTCACGCCGCGATCCGCTCCGTCGTCTGCGCGGCTTTCACTCCGCCGACCCGGTCGAGGACGCGGTCCAGCAGGTCGTCGGCCCTGACGCCGTCGCCCAGCGCGTCGTAGGTGAGCACGAGGCGGTGACGCAGCACGTCGGCGGCGAGGTCGGCGACGTCCTCGGCGACCACGTGGTTGCGACCGCGCAGCAGCGCGAGCGCCTGGGCGGCCTGGACGGCGCCGATCGGCCCGCGCGGGGAGGCGCCGAACTCGATCAGGCCCTCCAGCTCGTGCAGCCCGTACTTGCCCGGGTGGCGCGTCGCGTCGCCGAGCGCGACGGCGTAGCCGATCACGTCGCGGTCCACGTACACGCGGCGGGAGAGCTCCTGGTAGCGGACCAGGTCCTCGGTCGAGAGCTTCTCACGCACCATCGCGGGCGGCGAGATCGCGCGGCCGACGACCGCGGCCTCCTCGCCGACGGTCGGGTAGTCGACGAGCAGCTTGAACAGGAAGCGGTCGACCTGCGCCTCGGGAAGCGGGTAGGTGCCCTCGTTCTCGATCGGGTTCTGCGTCGCCATGACCAGGAACGGCTTGGGCAGCGGGTACGTCTCGCCCGCGATCGTCACCTGGCGCTCCTGCATGACCTCGAGCAGCGCGCTCTGCACCTTGGCGGGCGCGCGGTTGATCTCGTCGGCGAGCAGGAAGTTGCCGAACACCGGGCCGAGCTCGGTGTCGAAGCGACCCGTGTCGGGGCGGTAGATGCGCGTGCCGACGAGGTCCGACGGCACGAGGTCCGGCGTGAACTGCACGCGGCGGAACGATCCGCCGAGCACGTCGGAGAGCGTCTTGATCGTGAGCGTCTTGGCCAGGCCGGGCACGCCCTCGAGCAGCACGTGGCCACCGGCGAGAAGCGCGACGAGCAGGCGCTCGAGCATCGCGTCCTGGCCGACGATCACGCGCTTGAGCTCGTACAGCGCGCTCTCGAGGCCCGCGCGCGGATCGTCGTACTCGATCCGGTCCGTGTGCTCTTCGTGTTCGTCCATGGAGTCGACTGTGGCGAGCGGTTCGTCAGATCCCCATAAGCGCCGTTGAGCGTGCCTTCAGACACCCGGCCTAACTTGCCTCTCATGCGAATCCTGGTCGCCGAGGACCATCCCCGGATCGCCTCCGCCGTCGCGCGTGGCCTGCGCCGCGAGGGCATGGCGGTCGACGTCGCCGAGGACGGCGCCGCCGCCCTCTACAAGGCGCGGATCAACCCGTACGACATCGTCGTGCTCGACCGCGACCTGCCCGAGCTGCACGGCGACGACGTGTGCCGCACGCTCAGCGCCGAGCAGCCCCGCACGAAGGTGCTGATGTTGACCGCGTCCCGGTCCACCGACGACCTCGTCGAGGGCCTCGCCCTGGGTGCCGACGACTACCTCTCCAAGCCGTTCCGCTTCGCCGAGCTGGTCGCGCGCCTGCGCGCGCTCGGCCGGCGCACCGGCGAGGCCCGGCCGCCGGTGCTGACCGCCGGCGACGTCGTGCTCGACCCGTCGCGGCGCGAGGCGTCGCGCGGCGGGCGCGACCTCGACCTGACGCCGAAGGAGTTCGCGGTCCTGGAGGCGCTGATGGAGGCGCAGGGCGCGGTCGTCACGCCGGAGACGCTGCTCGAGCGCGCGTGGGACGAGATGCTCGACCCGCTCTCCAACACGGTCCGCATGACGGTCATGGGCCTGCGCCGCAAGCTCGGCGAGCCGCAGCTGATCGAGACCGTCAGAGGAGCCGGTTACCGGATTTGATCGGCAACCTGCGTGTCCGGCTGACCGTCATCTACGGCGGCATCTTCGTCGTCTTCGTGGCGGTGCTGCTCGGCGTCTCCTACTGGCTGATGGGACGCCACCTGCACCGCACGCTGGGTGACGTCGCGGCCGACGCGGCGCAGAGCCAGCTGGGCCTGCAGTACCTGCTCTTCCTCGCCGGCGCGAGCCTCGTGGCCGGCGCGCTCGGCTGGTGGCTCGCTGGGCGTGAGCTGCGGTCGATGGCGTCCGCGTTCGACGCGCGCGAGCGCTTCGTCGCCAACGCCTCGCACGAGCTGCGGTCGCCGCTGACCGTCATCCGCACCGAGGCCGACGTGGCGATGGCCAACCCGGACGCCGACGTCGCCGAGCTGCGCGCGATGGGCCGCGAGGTCGTCGCCGCGGTGGACGACATGGACGCGCTGCTCGACGGGCTGATGGTGCTCGCGCGCTCGGGCCACGGGCTGAGCGCGGTCGAGCCGGTCGACCTCGCGGTCGCGGCGCGCGCGGCGGCGCAGCGGGTCCGCAGCGGCGCCGTCCAGGTGCGCCTCGACCTCGCGCCCGCCGGCGTGCGTGGCGAACGACGCCTGCTCGAGCGCCTCGCCGCGAACCTGATCGAGAACGGCGTCCGCTACAACGCGCCCGGCGGCTTCGTGTCGGTGACGACCCGCGCGTCGGACGCGGGCGCGGTGCTCGACGTCGTCAACTCCGGTCCGGTCGTCTCGCCCGACACGGCCGCGCGGCTGACCGAGCCGTTCGAGCGCGGCGGCCGTACCGGCCAGCAGGGTGCCGGCCTCGGCCTGTCGATCGTGCGCAGCGTCGCCGAGGCGCACGGCGGACGCCTCGCGCTCATGCCCCGCGCCGAAGGTGGTCTGTCCGTGCGCGTCTCGCTGCCCGCCGCGTAACTTCCCGGATTTCCGGGCACTGGTGAAGCCATGCTCCGCATCGCTTCGCTGGTCGCCTGGTCGGCGGCGCTCATGGTCGCCGCGCCCGCGGGCGCGCAGGAGCTGCCCGCGCAGCACGTCTGCGTCGGGCAGAGCCTGCCGAAGCCGCCGCCGACCGAGGCCGAGAAGGAGCAGTCGAACCTGGAGAACTGGGCGGCCCAGCGCGCGGAGTTCGGCTTCCGGGCCGACATCCCGTACGTCAAGGAGCTGGTGCGGCGTGGCGTGTGGGAGTACGACGTCGGCTACATCCCCGTCACGCCGGCCGAGAACCGCTACCTGCGGCTGCGCGACCGGCTCGAGCTGGGGCCGCGTGCCGAGCGGTACCTGCGCGCGCACCGGGACGTCGATGCCGGCGTGTCGGTCGAGGACGACTGGCCGCGGGAGCCGTACCTGCTGCTGCACTTCAAGCGCGACGTGGCCAAGCACCTGGCGGCCGTCAGGCGGGTCGCGCGCTTCCCGCGCAACCTGCGCGCGGAGCGGGTCCGGTACTCGGACCGTGACCTGCGCAAGGTCGCCGACAAGCTGTGGAAGGACAGCAAGGCGCTCGAGGCCGAGGGCTTCTACCTCACCGGCACCGGGCACGCGGCCGACGGCTTCCTGCGCGTGGACCTGATCACCAAGCGCACGGACTTCAAGGCGTACTTCGCCGAGCGCTACGGGGACATGCTGCGGATCGAGGTCGAGGCGACCGAGCCGTACGGGTTCCAGTGCACGGCCTCGGGCTCGTACCGGGTCGCCGCGGACGGCATGAGCGTCACCGTGTCCTACGAGACCGGCGGCGGCAACGAGCGGGCCCGCGTCGAGGTCACCGAGTTCCCCGACCGCGTAGAGGTCGGCCTGGTCGAGAAGGTCTACAACGGTCCGAACACCGCCGACCTCCGCTACGAGACGTACGCCGCGCCGCTGGCCGCCCCGCTCGGTGACCGCCCGGTCGTCGACGCGTTCAACCGCAGGACCCTGCGCCAGGTGGGCGCACGCCCCGGCCAGCCGCCGTGTCCGGCGGGCACCGGGGAGCGGACGCGGCTCGAGGAGGCCATCGCCGACCGCTCGCGGTTCGGCATGCGCGCCGACGCCGGCTACGTCCAGGCGCTGCTCCGGCGCGGCAGCCCGTACACGAAGGCCGAGGCACGCTGGGTGGCGCTGCTGGACGAGATCGACAGCGGCGACGAGGAGACGCTCGACTCTGACCTGTGGGAGCGGTTCCCCAAGACCTACGCCGGATCGGTGTTCGTCACGCAGTACCCGAAGCCGCCGCTCGTGGTCTACCGCTTCACCAAGGACGCGCAGGGACACCTGCGGGCCATCCGCAAGCGGAGCCAGCACCCGGCCAACGCCCGGGTCGCGACCGCGACCGTGACCCGGAGCGCGCTCGAGCGGCTGCTGGAGCGGGTCCACGACGCGATCGCCGAGCAGCGCGAGCTCGGCGGGTTCTTCGTCGCCGCCACGTACGAGGACCGCGCGACGGAGTCCGTGCTGATCCAGGTGGTCACCACCCGCGCCGACTCCGACGCGTACTTCAAGGCCCGGTTCGGCCCGCACGTGCGCACCGAGGTCGTCGACGACCGCGTCGAGTGCTACCTGGACAGGAACACGAGGTTGTGATCGCCGAACGGCTCGCGCCGCTGCTCGGTGAAGCCGTGCTTCTCGTACAGGCGGAGGTTGCCGAGGCTGCGGTCGCCGGTGAACAGCCACGTCCCGCCGGCCGCGATCGCGGCGCGCAGGAGCGCGGTGCCGACCCCGTCGCCCTGACGGTCCGGTGCCACGCACAGCCGCGCGACCTCGCCGCTCGGCATCACGCGCACCGCGCCCAGCAGGCGGCCGTGCTCGCGCAGCCCGAGCACGACGGCGTCGTCGCGCGCCAGCACCGCGCGCACCTCGTCGAGCGTCTCGGTCAGCGGCGGCAGGAACTGGTCGTAGACCATCGACTCGCCCACGTACGCGGCGCGCTGCACGGTCAGCAGCTCGCCCGCGTCGTCGACGCCCAGCCGCGTGATCATCGGATGCGCAGCTCGATCGGCTCGCGCGCGAGCAGCATGGTCAGGCCGTCGCGCGGGTCGCGCGGGGAGCGGCGCCGCTCGCGCAGGACGAGCGCGCTCCAGCCGACCACTTCGTGCGTGTGCTCGCGCGGCACGTAGCCCAACGGCGTGCCGTCCGCCAGGTCGACGGCGATCGCGGACGGGTCGTGCGGGTTGTCCGGCTCCGGCCGGAGCACCAGATGCTCGCCGGGGTCGGCCAGCTCGGACGCCAATGCGTCCGGGCGGTGGACGGCGCCGGCCACGTGGGTGACCTTCAGCCCGTCGGGCAGCTCCCGGCGCCCGAGGTAGCGGCCCTCGGCGTCGACGATCTGGAACCCGGCGACCCAGACCTCGCCACCGTCATCGGGGTACCAGTACCGCTCCTGGCGCTCGACTTCGACGATCACTGGGTATGGATGCTCGCATGGAGCTGCACAAGACTGTCGGGCATGCCGGGTTGATCGGGTGGCGCGAGAAGGTCGCGAACGTCGTCGCGCCGCGCGTCCCGATCAAGGACGAGAACGCCCGCGCGATCATCGGCGGAGCGTTCTTCGTCCTGTCCGTCTACTACGTGATCCAGACGATCATCCGCGCCACGAAGGACGACTAGGCCGGCACGCGGCCGCGGTCGGCGGCTGCGGCCAGCTCGGCGAGCCGGGCGAGCGCGCGCTCGGCTTCCTCCGGCGTGCGCCGACCGAGCCCGCAGGCGTGCGAGAGCCCGATCGGCCGGCCGACGCTGCGCTCGATCGTCTCGAGCACGAACAGCTGGTCCTCGAGCGGCTGGTCCTCGTGCGCGAACCCCGCGACGAAGCGGGTGCGCTCGCCGAGGCGCAGCCGGTCGAGTGGGGCGTACCAGCGCGGCGCGGTCACCGGCGGGATGTCGGCGGCGGCGAACGGCGCGTGCACGAACTCCAGCGGGCGGTCGGCCGGCCACGCGCGGGCCAGCGCGTTCGCGAGCGTCACCAGCGGCGCCGTGTCCTGCAGCTTGCCGAGCGCGTGGTGGTTCATGTCCCCGAGGCAGAGGTGCACGCCGAAGCGCGCGCCGACCGGTGCGCGGCGCGCGAGCGCGGTCACCCCGCGGGCCAGCAGCCGCGCGACGGCGGGTTGCAGCGCGCGCGGCATCCGCGCGACCATCACGAGCTCGACCGGGATCTCGATCTGGAAGACCACGTCGTCGCCGCCGAGCGCGTGGATCGCCTCGATCTCGGCGACGGTCGCGTCGGTGAACGGCCGCTTGCCGGTCAGCGCACCGCGCGGGCCGAGCACGAACAGCGCCATGTCGAAGTCACCCGGGATGCCGACCTGGAACTGCAGGTCCGGCCGCGCCGCCGCCGCGCGCGCCTCGAGGAACAGGGGGTAGGACTCGCGGAACGCCGCGACGTGCCCGAGGTCCAGGTTGCCGAGCGTGTGGCCCTTGCGGACGCGGAACACCGGCACGTCCTCGTAGGTCGTCCAGCCGCCGTCGCGCACCAGCTCGAGGTCCGGGTGGTCCCGGAGGCCCTCGATGATGTGGATGATCCAGTGGTAGCGCTCGCCCGTCTCGCCGTCGGGCAGCGACTTCAGCCCCGCGCCGACCACTTGCAGCGCCTCGTGCATCGCCGCCGACGGACCGTCGGCGGGAAGGCTCCCGACCAGGTGCGTGCCTCGCATGGCGCGACACTACACCTGCGGGCGATCGTGCCCCCGCTCACGCCGCTGCTCCCAGCGGTCGCAGTCGCGCTTGCGCTGCTCGAGCACGAGCTCGGGCCGTGGGGCGGCGGGGCTGGGCGTCGCGGCGGCGACGGCCAGCGTGCGGTCCACGCTGGTCATGCCGTGGAGGGATGCGCCGAGGAGACCCACCCCGGCGACGAGCGTTGCGGCAAATCCGGCTCGGCGCATGCCCTGCAGTCAAGCTCCGGTTGCTGAACGCAACCTCAAAGGAGTCGACGAAACCACCTAAGGGACAGGCCGCCGCCGAGGAGCAGGAGGAGCGCCGCGCCGCCGGCGAAGGCGCTGGTGACCTCACGCTGCTCGTGCTTGGTCGCGACCTCGGAGCCGAGCTTCTCGTACACGGCGCTGAGCGCGTCCGCCTGGTCGGCGGTGAACGCCTCGCCGCCGCTGCGCTCCGCGATCTCGCGCAGCGTCGCCACGTCCGGCGGCACCGCGTCGCCGTTGGGCAGCGTGCCCGACGCCGTGCCGAGCGCGACGGTGTAGATCGGGACCTTCAGCCGCTTGGCCTCATCGGCGATCGGCAACGGGTCGGTGCCGTGCGTCGCCTTGCCGTCGGACAGGAGCACGATCGCGCCCGGCGCCTTCTGCGAGCGGATCATCGCCAGCGACGTCGAGAGCGCGTCGCCGGTGGCGGTGCCGCCGCTCGGCGTCATCGCCGCTTCGAGCGCGGAGCGCAGCTCGTCGCGGTCGGTGGTCGGCGAGGCCACGGCCTGGGCGCGGTTGTTGAAGACCACGCCGCCGACGCGCACCTTCTTCGGCACCTTGTCCAGGAACGCCTCACCGGCGTCCTTGGCGGCGACCAGTCGCGAGGGCGCGACGTCCGTGGCCATCATCGAGCCGGAGTGGTCCATGGCGAGCACGATCGTCGCCTGCTCGGCCGGCACCGCCACGCTCACCTGCGGACGGGCCAGCGCGGCGATGAGCGCCGCGGTCGCGAGCCCAGCCAGTCCGAGCGGAAGGTGGCGGCGCCAGCCGGGCTGACGCGGGACGGCCGAGACCGCCACACGGGGGGAGGTGAACGCCGCCGCCGCACGACGGCGGCGACGTTCGGCGAACAGGTACGCGACGGCCAGCAGCGGGATCAGCACCAGGCCGGCGAGCAGCCAGGGGGTCTGGAAGCTCACGGTCGCGTCCCGAGCTGGACCTGCACGGTCTGGTCGGCGCCGCCGCGCGTGATCGCGACCTCGACCGACTCGCCGGGGCGGCGGTCCTGGATCGCGGCGGCCACGTCGTCGGCGTCCTGGACGCGCTCGCCCGCGACGGAGCGGATCACGTCGCCGACGCGCAGGCCGGCGGACGCGGCGGGGCCGCCGCTCGACACCGACGCGACGGTGACGCCGCCGGCGCCGCCGCTGGTGGAGACGCCCAGGTAGGCGCGCTTGATCGTCTCGCCGCGCTCGAGCCGCGGGATCACGTCGCGGACCGTGTTCGACGGCACCGCGAAGCCGATCCCGACGCTCCCGCCCGACTGCGAGGCGATCTGCGAGTTGACGCCGATCACGCGGCCCTTGGCGTCCAGCAGCGGGCCGCCCGAGTTGCCGGGGTTGATGGGCGCGTCGGTCTGGATCACCGAGTCGATCTGGAAGCCGTCCGGCGCCTGGATGTGGCGCCCGGTGCCCGAGACGATTCCGGCCGTGGTGGTCTGCGAGAGCCCGAACGGCGAGCCGATCGCCACCGCGAGCTGACCCGTGCGCACCGCGGTCGAGTCGGCGAGCGACAGGGCCTTCAGCGGCCGGCCCGCGCTCACCTTCACGACGGCGAGGTCGGAGGAGCGGTCGACGCCCGTCACACGTCCGGTGAGCGTCTCGTCGTCGGCGAACTGCACCTGCACCGTGCTCGCGCTGCCGACCACGTGCGCGTTGGTCACGATCGTGCCCGACGCGTCCGTGACGAAGCCCGTGCCCGACCCGCTGCCGGTCGAGATCGACACCACCGAGTCACGCGCCGCGGCGTAGATCGCGGCCACGTCACCTTCCTGCTTGGCACCCACGAGCGCGGGCGTGTTCGGCGCCGCGGCGGTGCCCGGCTCGTCGTCGAGCACGCCGAACGCGAACGCGCCCCCACCCACGAGCACCGCGGACACGAGCCCACCGGCGACCGCCGAGGCGAAGTGGCCTCGCCGCCGCGTGGGCGCGGGAGGCGGAGGCACCGCCGACGGCGGCCGGACCGGCGGTACCTCCGGTTCATACGGGCGCGCACGACGACCGTCGGTCGGGTCGCCGTCGAGCCAGAGCAGGGGATCGGTCATGTCCACCGAGCCTGGCGGGGACCGCGTCAGGTCAAGATAAGGAGGTGCCGTCCGACCGGATGCGAGCCTCAGACGCGGAGCGCGAGCAGATCGTGGCGCTGTTGCGCACCGCTGCCGCCGAAGGCCGCCTCGACGTCGACGAGCTCGACGAGCGCACCGCGACGGCGTACGCCGCCAAGACGCGCGGCGAGCTGACGCGGCTGATCGCCGACCTGCCGACCGCGCACCTGCCGGCGACGCAGCCGCGCGGGCGGTGGAAGCTGCCGCAGCGCAACGGGCGCGGCGCCTTCAGCTCGTACTGGCGCGCGCCGGTCCGGCAACGGCAGGCCGCGGGCGACGTGATGCGGTTCGTCTCGCCGTCGATGCGCGCCTACGGGTACCGGCTGGAGTACTCGACCGACCAGCAGATCTCGTTCGTGCGCGACCACACGCCGGTGTGGACGTACTTCGTCGCGGTGCTCGTGTTCCCGATCGGGCTGCTGGCGCTGCTCTACAAGGAGCAGGACCGGGTGACGATCGAGCTGGCCGACCACGGCGACTCGACCGCGATCACCGCCAGTGGCACCGCGCCGCTCGCGATCAGGCGCGCGATGACGGCAATGCAGGGCTGACGATCTCCCACGCCGGTGGGAACCACGCCGTGAACTCGGTCTCGCGGGCGCGGGCGATCCAGGCGTCGAGCTCGGCGACCGGCACGAACCGCCACTCGACGACCTCGTCCGGGTCCGGGTCGGGGTCGACGGAGACCTCGCAGACGAGCAGGTGGTCGAGCTCGTTCTCGACGAGGTCGGCGAGCTCGGCGCGGTAGCGGAGGATGCCGACCTCGCGGAGGGCGCCCGCGTCGATGCCGAGCTCCTCGCGGAAGCGGCGGGCCGCGGCGGCCTCGGTGGTCTCGCCGGGGCGGGGGTGGCCGCAGGCCGAGTTGGTCCACAGCCCGGGGGAGTGGTACTTGCCGAGCGCGCGGCGCTGCAGCAGCAGCTCGCCCGCCGGGTTGAAGGCGAACACCGAGAACGCGCGGTGCAACTGGCCGGAGACGTGTACGGCGAGCTTCTCGCCGACCCCCAGCTCGCGGTCCTCCTCGTCGATCAGCACCACGCTCTCCTCAGACACGAGCAATGACCCTACCGAGGCCCGGGGCCGGTTCCCCGGGCCTCGGCGCATGTTCTAGGCCCGGGAGGCGTAGAACTCGCGCAGCACGCGGACCAGCTCGTCGGGCACCTCCATGGACGCGAAGTGGCCGCCGCGGGGATGCTCGGTCCAGGAGACGATGTCGGTGTTGTCGCGCTCGGCGAAGGGGCGGATCGTCTTGAAGTCGTCCGCGAAGACCGCGACGCCGATCGGTCCGTGGTTGACGCGGACGGGCACGTCCTTCTCGACGTGGTGCAGCAGGACGGCACCTGCGGACGTGTTGGTCAGCCACTGCAGGCTGACCTGGAGGAGCACCTGGTCGGGGGTCATCAGGCTCGTGCCGTTGCCGAAGTTCTCGAACAGCTCGTGGTAGGCGAGCAGCCCGACGGGCGAGTCGCTGAGCGCCGCCGCGATCGTGAGCGGGCGCTTGGCGTTCATGTCCGCGTAGCCGTTGACGGTCTGGAACCAGCCGGCGAACTCGAGCGCCGCGTAGTCCTCGGGACCCATCGCCTCGAACTCGGCCGGATCGCCCGACGGGAACGAGAACAGCTGCAGCACGTGCGCGCCGAGGAAGCCCTCGGGCTGCAGGATCGCCAGCTCGCGGGAGACCATCGCGCCGCCGTCCGAGCCGTGCGCGCCGTAGCGCTCGTAGCCGAGCGCGCGCATCAGCCGGTCGAAGGCGCGCGCGGTGCGCTCCAGCGTCCAGCCGGCCGACGACAGCGGCGTGCTGAAGCCCATGCCCGGCAGGCTCGGGATCACGAGGTGGAACGCGTCCTCGGCGCGTCCGCCGTGCGCGGCCGAGTCGGTCAGCGGGCCGATCACGTCGAGGAAGTCCGCGAACGAGCCGGGGTAGGTGTGGGTGAGCAGCAGCGGCGTCGCGTCCGCGTGGGGGGAGCGGACATGCAGGAAGTGGATCGTCTGGCCGTCGATCTCGGTGCGGAACTGCGGGTGCGCGTTCATCCGCCCCTCGTGCGCGCGCCAGTCGAACTCGCTGCGCCAGCGGTCGACCATCGAGCGCAGGTAGGAGACGGGTGCGCCCTGCGTCCAGTCCGCGCCGGGCCACTCGGCGGCGAAGCGGGTGCGGGCGAGGCGGTCCTGCAGGTCGTCGAGAGCGGCTTGCGGGATGTCGATCTCGAAGGGTTCGATCGTCAGTGCGTGGGCGGCGTTCGTCATGAGCGGGAAGATATGATCAATTCCGGTGCGAAACGTTCCGCAATCGACGTCGAGCCGTCTGCTGCAGCTCTTGAACTATCTGCAGAGCCAGCCCGTGTGGAGCGGGCCTGATCTCGTGACGCTGCTCGGGGTGACCGACCGGACCCTGCGCAAGGACATCGAGCGGCTGCGCGCGTTGGGCTACCCGGTGGACGCCACGCGCGGCCCGGGCGGTGGCTACCGGCTCGGCCGGCACGGGCAGCTGCCGCCGCTGCTGCTCAGCGACGACGAGGCGGTGGCCGTGGCCATCGGCCTCGGGAACGCGCGCACGGCCCCGGGACTGGCCGACGCGAGCGCGTCGGCGATGGCCAAGCTCGAGCGGACGCTGCCGGACCGCCTGCAGCGCCGTGTCCGGGCGATCGACGCGAGCACCGAGGTCGGGCCGGCCAACACCACCACCAACGAGCCGGAGGCGCCGGTCGACCCCGACCTGCTCGCGCAGCTGGCCGCGGCCATCAGCGGCCGTGAAGGCGTCCGGTTCACCTACGACGGCGGCGACCGGCCCGTGACCGCCGATCCGTACCGGCTCGTGAGCTGGCAGCACCGCTGGTACCTGGTCGCCCGTCGGCATCCCGAGCGCGAGTGGCGGGTCTTCCGCGCGGACCGGATGCGGCTCCGGTTCCCCGGCGCCGCGCGGTTCACGCCGGAGCCGCTCCGCCAGGGCGACTACGCGTCGTTCGTGCTGCGCGAGGTCGCCTCCACCGGCTGGACGTTCCACGCGCGCGTGCTGATCGACGCGCCCGCCGAGGCGGTGCTGGAGCGGATCAACCCCGCGGTCGGCGTGGTCGAGACCGTCGACGACCACCACAGCGTGCTCGTCACCGGCGCCGACAGCGTCGAGACCGTGGCCGTGTGGATCGGGATGCTCGGCATCGACTTCCACGTGACCGAGCCGCCGGAGCTCGTCGAGCACCTGCGGGTGCTCGCCGGCCGCTACCAGCGGTCGGTGCCGTGAGGCCCGGGGTGAGCACCCCGGGCCTCCGCCGCCCGGCTACGGGTTCGTCGTGCTCAGCGTGAACGTGAGCGTCTTGCCGTAGCTGCCGGTGCGCAGCGCGTCGGTCTTGCTGACGGCCTGCTTGAAGGTGACCGTGACCTTCTCGTTCGACGTCGGGCCGGACCAGGTCTTGACGACCCCGAGACCCTGCAGCGGCTGCGGCAGGACGAAGGCGCCGTTGACGAGGTGGCCGGCATTGGCGCCGGTGTCGGCGACGGCCAGCGCCGCGTCACCCGCGGTGGAGATCACGGTCGCGTCGGTGGTGGCCGTGTACTCCCCGTCGACGCCCGGCGTGAACGCGCCGAACGACGCCGGCGTGCCCAGGGTCAGGGCCAGCGTGGCCGGGACGGTGCCGCCCGGCGTGCCCGTGGCGGCCGTGGCGTTGACCACGTAGGCGATCGTCGTGACCGCCTCGTTGCCGGCCTTGTCGACCGCGGTCACCGTGTAGGACTTCGGGCCGATCGACGAGGTGTCGAGGCTCGTCACGTTCGCCGTGCAGGACTCGACGCCGAGGCCCTCGTCCGCGCAGGTGAACGCCGGCGCCACGGTCGAGCCGAGCACGATCGGGCCGGTCTGCGTCGACGTGGCCGTCGGCGCGACGTTGTCGGCCGTGATCGCGCCGATCTGCGTCTGCGGGTTCGAGTAGGACACCGTGTTCGCCCGGTCGGTGAACGGGTTGTCGAGGTCCCAGACGACGAGGCCGCGGTAGATGTCGGCCTCGTAGATCTTGCCGTTGTACCAGTAGGTCGACCAGTCGCCGCCGTCGGGGTAGCCGTCGCCGCCGTAGGTGGTCGTCTTGGGCAGCGGCTTCGGGTCGGCGTAGGCGATGATCTTCGGCGCGGCCGGCTGCGTGAAGTCGACGACGTTGATGCCGGCCTGGTAGTTGCCGGACACGAGGTAGTTGCCGCCCTTGGTGGGCACGGTGTTGAAGTTGTGCCAGGTGCAGTTCTCGGTGCTGTCCTGCGCGCGCGTCATCGGGACCGTGGAGATCTGGTCGCCGGTCTCGACGTTCAGGATGTACAGCGACTTGAAGCGGATGTCGCTGTTGGTCTGGCAGTTCGGCGCCACACCACCGCCCGGCTCGTGGCCCCACACGACGGTCTTGCCGTCGTAGCTGAACGCGGCCGAGTGGCCACCGCCGGTCAGGCCGGCCATCTGCTTGGACCACAGCTGCACCGGGTTCTCGATGCCGCCCGGCAGCGTCGGGTCGATCGTGGCATCGAACTTGAACATCGTGATGCCGTTGCCGCCGGCGCACGTCGCGCGGCTCTCGGCGCCGTTGAGGAACACGGTGTTGTCGTGGCACTGGCGGCCGGCCGGCGCTTGCTTGACGTAGGCGGCCTGCGTCGGGTCCGAGATCTTGATCTTCAGGACGTCCATCCACGTGCAGTTGCTGTTCGAGCCGCCGTTGTAGATGTAGAGCGCGTCGTTCGCGGGCGACGGCACGGCCGTGGCCGTGTGCGAGCCGCAGCCCTTGCGCGGCACGTCGTTGACGCTGAAGCGCAGTCCCTGCTTGCCGTCTGCCGGGTTGTTGCCGACGTCGACCATGACGGGGTTCGCCGGGTCGGTGATGTCGAAGATGTGGATGCCCTCGAAGCCGAGGCCGACGAGCGTGCCACCGCAGGACTGCGTGGCGGCGCCGTTGGCGTTGGTCGCCGAGTCCCAGGAGCGCACGAGGATGTTGCCGTAGACGACGACGTCGCCCTGCGACGTGGTGCAGCTCTTGTTCAGGTGCACCTGCTTGGGCTTCGCCGGGTCCTTGATGTCGATCACGACGAAGCCGTCGTTGGTGCCCATGTACGCGTAGTCGCCCTGGAACGCGAGGTCCGAGTTGTACGGGTTCGGCAGGTACGGGATCACGTTCGCCGAGAAGCCGACCGGCGTCATGTTCGACGAGCGCTCGAACTCGGCCGCGACCTGCTCGAGCGTCGGGTCGTCGGCGATCGTCACGCCGGCGGCACGCGCCTTGGCCAGCGTGGACGTGACCGCGCCGCCTTCGCCACCGCACTCGTGGTCCAGCTCGGGCCGGTGGATCCCGACCCAGGATGTGTTGTTGAGCGACAGGAAGCTGTTGTTCGCCGCCGCCTTCGCGTTGGCGCTTGCGCACGGGTGCGCCGTCGCGCTCCCCGGCGCGCACAGCGCCACTGCCACCAGCGCGCCGGCTGCCGCCACCGCACCTCGCACCTTCGTCCCCATCCCTCTTCCTCTCACTCTGGATCCACCCCTCCATAAAGCTCAGCTAATCAACTTCTCATGAGGGTTGGAAGGGCTTTGGGCGTGCAGGTCGCTGCACGGTGAGATCATGCGTGGCGCGATGTCCGACCCTCCCCTCACGCCGCGCGAAGCCATCGCGGCGATGCGCATCCACGCGCCCACCGAGCGCAACCCGAAGCTCTCCCGCTTCCTCGAGAACGCGAACGGCAGCCTCCGGCTCAAGGCCCGCTGGCACATGCAGCAGGTCACGGCGACCCGGATGGACATGAACGACCACTCCTGGGTGCACCTGCAGATCGTGCTCAACCGCGCGCTGCACCTGTTCCGGCTGCTGCACCGCGCCGGGCTGGAGTCCTCGATGGAGAAGGACTTCTCGATGTCGCACAAGGACGCCGAGGTGGTGATCGCCGGTGGCTGCCTGTTGCACGACCTCGGCATGTCGATCCACCGGATCGACCACGAGGTCTACAGCCTCCACCTCGCCGCCGACCTGCTCGACGAGCTGCTGGAGAAGGTCTACGAGGAGCCCGAGCGCACCATCGTCGCGGCCGAGATCACGCACGCGATCATCGGCCACCGCAAGGGCGGGCGGCCGCTGACGCTCGAGGCCGGCATCGTCCGCGTCGCCGACGCGCTGGACATGGAGCAGGGCCGCTCCCGGGTCGCGTTCGAGACGAGCCTGCCGAACATCCACTCGCTGTCGGCGGCGGCGATCGACGAGGTCCGGATCGTGCCGGGGCAGGAGCGCGCGGTGCGCGTCGAGGTGGCGATGAACAACTCCGCCGGCGTCTTCCAGCTCGACAACCTGATGGCGACGAAGCTGCGCGGATCGGGCCTCGAGCCGCACATCGAGCTGATCGCGCGGATCGACGCCGAGCACGAGAAGCGGCTGCTGAAGGTCTACCAGATATAGGTGCGGGCAAGCGGGGGATAGCGCCTTCATGCTCCGGCCACTGCTGCTCGCGCTCACCGCGCTGTTGTTCGCCGCCCCCGCCGCTCAGGCGTGCATCGACCAGCCGCTCTCGAAGCCGTTCACGCCCTGGCTGGACTTTGCCCACTACCAGGCCGCGCCCGAGACGTGGACGCTCGACGGCGCGGCGGTCGTTCCCGGCGGGCACCCGTGGAGCGGCGGCTCCGAGTCGCTCAGCCTCCCGGCCGGCGCCAGCGCCCTCACCGCGCCGGTGTGCATCACCCTCGTGCATCCGACGCTGCGCTTCTTCGTCCGCGGGACCGGCACGCTCGCCGTCTCCGTGCTCACCGAGGGCGGCCTCGAGGTGCCGGTCGGGGTCGTGCTCGGCACGGGCGCGTGGGCACCGTCGCCCGTGCTGCCGGTCGTCTTGAACGTGCTGGGCGAGCAGGACGTGCGCTTCCGCTTCACGAGCGCGACCGGGTCGCTGCGGATCGACGACGTCTGGATCGACCCCTACTCCAAAGGCTGAACTTTCAACGCCAGGAGAGCAAGGTCGTCGCGCAGCGGATCGGGCACCTGCGCCGACAGGTGCTCGACGATCCCGCGCGCGTCGAGCCGGCGGGCACCGGCGACGGCGGAGTCGAGCTGCGCGGGCGTCATCACGTGCGGGGCGCGCGCCTCGGTCAGGCCGTCCGTGTAGAGCACGAGCGCGTCGCCGGGAGCGAGCCGTGTCGTGCGGTCCTCGGCCGCGACCGCCTCCAGCAGGCCGACCACGGTGCCGATCGCGCCGAGCTCCTCGACGAGCCCGGTCGACCGCAGCACGCGCGGCGCCGGGTGCCCGCCGCAGGCGACCGTCACTGTGACCACGTCCGCGAGCTCGATGCGCACGCAGGCGAGCGTCACGAAGCGGTCGGCCTGCTGGCGCAGCATCGCCGCGTTCAGCCAGCGCAGGACGTTCGCGGGGGAGCGGTGGCGCGTCACCGCGGCCCGGATCGTGTAGCGCGCGAGCGCCGTGACCGCGGCGGCCTCCGCACCCTTGCCGCAGACATCGCCGACCACCGCGAACCACTCGTCGCGCCCGGTGCCGAACAGGTCGTAGAAGTCGCCACCGACCTCGTTGACCTCACCCGCCGGGCGATAGAGCGCGGCGACGTCCAGGCCGGGGATCTTCGGCAGCTCCGGCGGCAGCAGCGACTGCTGGAGCGTGTGCGCGATCGCCTCCCGCTGGCGGTACAGGCGCGCGTTCTCGACCGCGTTGCCGACGCGCAGCGCCAGCTCCCCGCCGGTGGCGTGGTCGACGCTTCCGCCGAGCAGCATCCGGCCCTGGTGCAGCGGGAACAGCACCGACGGCATGCCGGTCCCCGCGCGGAAGCGCTGGGTGCCGTCGAGCTCGATCACGCACGCGCCGTCGAAGTGGCGCGCGGCGAGGCGCGTGACCTCGGGCAGCGTGCGGTCGAGCTGCAACGAGGACGCGAGCGCCCGCGAGGCCTCGGCCAGGAAGCGCTGCGACTCCTCGGCCTGCTTGATCTCGGTGATGTCCTCGATGACGCTGATCGCCAGCCGTGTCCGGGTGCCCTCGAGCACCGGGCTGGCCCGCACGCGCGCCCAGCGCCGCTCGCGCTTGATCACGAGCGGCTCGGCCGGCGCGCCCGCGAGCACGTGGCGGCTGGGGAGGAGCGTGGGGGCGACGCCGAGCGCGTCGCCGAGGGTGGCGGCGCCGTCGAGCAGCCGTGTCGCGGCACCGTTGGCGAACACGAGCCGGCCGTCCGGGTCCTCGGCGGCGATCGCGTCCGTGACGCCTTCAAGGATCGTCCGCAGCTCGGCCTCCTTGCGGCGCATCAGCTCCTCCAGGCGCAGGTTCTCGAGCGTCACCGCCGCCTGCGCGGCGAGGTGCTCGAGGAGGTCGCGCTCGACCGCGCTGAAGGGCGCGGCCGAGCGCATGACCGCCAGCACGTGGTCGTGGCCGACGCCGATCGCGAGCGCGTCCGCCTGCGGCGCCCCGAGCGCGAGCTCCGCCAGCTCGAGCGCCGCGCCGCCCTCGCCGATCACCATCCGCGCGTGCAACCGGCCGTCCTCGCCGATCTCCGACAGCCGGCCGGCGTCGGCCCGCAGCGCCTCGACCGTCGTGGCCAGCAGGATCTGCTCCAGCCGCGCGCGGTCCTCGGGCGCGTCGCCGCTCTGGAGCCTGCCGGCCTGGCGGCGGAGATCCTCGGCGCGGGCGTCGAGCGCACGTGTCGAACGCCGGAACGCCCGCTCGAGCTCCAGCTCGTGCTCGATCCGCTGCGAGCGCTCACCCGCGATCAACCCGAGCAGCGCGGCCGGGGCGACCGCCAGCAGGTACGCGTAGTCGTGCACCTCGGAGGCACGCGCGGCGAGGAAGCCGATGGGGGCGAGCGTCGCGTCGATCAGGTACACGAGCGCGAGCACCGGCAGCAGCTCACCGAGCGTGATCCGCGCGCCGAACCACTCGCGCGCGGCGGACGCCGTGAGGTCGCCGGCGAACTGCGCGAGCAACGCGAGGCAGAGCACCAGCAGCGTCGGATCGCCGGCCAGCGCGACGACGATCGCGGGCGGGATCGCGTACCAGCCGTCGGCCACCACGACCGCCAGGCGCTCCGGATGCGCCCGCTTGCGCAAAAGGTCCGGCAGCTCGCCTCCCACCGCGCCGAGCGTCACCAGCAGCGGCACCGCCGCCGCGGGCGTGAGGAACAGCATCGGCACGAACACGACCTGCGTCGGCCGGATGAGCCCCGGGCCGAACGGGAACCGGACCCGTCGCACGAGCGCGTACGACGCCACGAGCAGCGCCGCGGTGGTGACCGGCTCCGGGTCCGCCGCGGCGCCCATCACCCCGGCGACCACGAGGAACAGGCCTGCCGCGGTCAGCTCCACGGCGCGCTCGCGTGGCGCGAGCCGGCGCGCGACCGCAGGACTCCGCCGCTCGAGGAGCTCAGAGGCGAGTCCGGCGGCGGTCTTGAGGGCTGCGCCCATTCTCAACGCGCAGTATCAAGAACCGCGCGCGTCCAATGTGTCAGTACGAAAACTAGAGGCTGTCGACGAACAAGTCGACCTGCGGCGTGGAGCCGGGGACGTACGCGTACTGGTCGAAGTCGGTCACGCCCTCGGCGCGCAGCACGTCCTCGCACAGGAACGTGTTGCCGGTGCACTCGCGGCTGGGCTTCGTGATCACCGCGTAGGCGGCGTCCGCGTACAGCTCGGGCTTGCGCGAGACCTGCATCGCGGCGTCCCCACCGAGCAGGTTCTGCACCGCCGCGGTCGCGATCAGCGTGCGCGGCCAGAGCGCGTTGGACGCGATCCCGTCCTCCCGCAGCTCCTCGGCCAGGCCGAGCGCGAGCAGGCTCATCCCGTACTTGGAGAGCGTGTAGCCGATGTGCGGCCCGAGCCAACGCGGCTCGAGTGAGATCGGCGGCGAGAGCGTGAGGATGTGCGGGTTCTCGGCCCGCTTGAGGTGCGGCAGGCACGCGCGGGAGACGACGAACGTGCCGCGCGCGTTGATCGACTGCATCAGGTCGTAGCGGCGCACCGGCAGGTCCTGCGTCCTGGACAGGTTGATCGCGGACGCGTTGTTGACGCACACGTCGATCCCGCCGAACGCCTCCACCGTCTTCGCGACCGCCTCGTCGACGCTGCCCTCGTCCCGGATGTCGCCGACGATCGGCAGCGCCTTCCCGCCCGCGGCCTCGATCTCCTCGGCGGCCGTGAACACCGTTCCGGGCAGCTTCGGATGCGGCTCGGCGGTCTTGGCGATCAGCGCGACGTTCGCCCCGTCACGCGCGGCCCGCAGTGCGATCTGCAGTCCGATCCCGCGGCTGCCGCCGGAGATGAACAGCGTCTTGTCCTTGAGAGTCACGACCTAGATCGTGACGGGCGCGGCCAGGCTGCTGATCGCCGTGCCCTCGTTGTCGCACTCGAGGACGGAGAGGCTGTCCGCGGCGCGCTGGTCGTCGCGCAGCATCGCGTGGTAGGCCTGCAAGGCCAGCGTGGGCGATGGGAACGCGGCCAGCGAGGCACCGTAGCTGTCGATGAGCAAGTAGTACATACGTCCTCCCGAGAGGCCGAATCTAAACGCACCGATCGCGCGGGCACAAGCGCGGGAACTGGACCGAGGTCGAGCCCTGATCCGTGGGAAAACCCGATGGTCCAGGCGGGCCCTGAGGGCGATGCTGTGTGCATGCCCCTCTTGACCCTGCGCTACGGGATCCCGTTCGCCCTCGTGGTGGGGGGATTCGTGTTGTTGTTCGCCATCGAGGACGAGATCCGCTGGGACGGCTGGGCGATGCTCGTCGGCTCCGGCCTGTCCGTGCTGCTGCTCAACTGGCTGTTCCGGCTCGGCGTGGCCGGCGACGAGGAACGCGACCGGGAAGAGGCCGCGCGCGAGTACTTCGGCGCGCACGGCCACTGGCCCGACGAAGAGCAGGACTAGGCGAGCGCGACCGAGGGCGCGACGAACTCGAGCCCCTGGTCGTTGGCCACGGGCTCGCTCGTGACCGCGCCGCCGACGACGCTCAGGCCCTGCTCGAAGCCCGGGTCGCGCTCGAAGGCGCCGCGCACGCCGTGGTCGGCGAGCTCGAGGACGTAGGGCAGCGTCGCGTTCGAGAGCGCCGCCGTGGAGCTGATCGGCACCGCGCCCGGCATGTTGGCGACGCAGTAGTGGCTGATGCCGTCGACCTCGTAGACCGGGTCGGTGTGCGTGGTCGGCTTGGAGGTCTCGAAGCAGCCGCCCTGGTCGATCGAGACGTCGACGAGCACCGCGCCCGGCTTCATCAGCGCGAGCTGCGCGCGCGAGACGACGTGCGGCGCGCGGGCGCCGTGCACGAGCACCGCGCCGATGACGACGTCGGCGTCCGCGAGGCCCTGCTCGATCGAGAGCGTGGAGGCGAAGACGGTCTTGCCCTGGCCGAGGATGAGGTCGAGCTCGCGCAGGCGATCGATCGAACGGTCGTAGACCTTCACGTCGGCGCCCATGCCCTGCGCGACGCGCGCCGCGTTGAGGCCGACGACACCGCCGCCGATGACCATCACCTGCGCGGGCTCCACGCCCGGGACTCCGCCCATCAGGACGCCGCGGCCGCCCTGGGGCTTGGCGAGCATGAACGCGCCGGCCTGCGCGGCGAGCCGGCCCGCGACCTCGCTCATCGGCGCCAGCAGCGGCAGCCGGCCGGCGGCGTCGGTGATCGTCTCGTACGCGATGCACGTCGCGCCGGAGTCGATCAGGCCCTTGGTGAGCTCGGGCGCGGGCGCGAGGTGCAGGTAGGTGAAGAGCGTGTGGTGCGGCTGCAGGCGCGCGATCTCGACCGGCTGCGGCTCCTTGACCTTGACGATCAGCTCGGCGGCGGCGAACACGGCGTCGGCGTCGTCGCCGAGCGTCGCTCCTTGCTCGGTGTAGGCCTCGTCCGGGATCGCCGACCCCACGCCGGCACCGCGCTGGACGATGACCTCATGGCCGCGGCGGGTGAGCTCGCGCACGCCGGCGGGGGTGAGGGCGACGCGGGCTTCGTCGGTCTTGATCTCGGTGGGGACGCCGATGCGCACTGGGTTCTCTCCAAGGCTGGGGTAACCGTGCGATCATCCACGGGTCCACAGCGCGGATCGAGCGTCACTGTGAAATCGGTAGCCCTTGACGAGACAGATCACCGGATCCTCAAGATCCTTCTCCGAAACGGAAGGGCGCCGTTCGCGTCGATCGGCGCGGAGGTGGGCCTCTCGCCGCACGGCGCCGCCGACCGCGTGCGCCGCCTGCAGCGTGCGGGCGTGATCACCGGCTTCAGCGCGACCGTCGACGCGCAGACCCTCGGCCGCTCGCTCGAGGCGCTGATCGACGTGCGGCTGATGCCGTCCACGGACAGCGCGCACTTCGAGCGGTTGGCGGGCGGGCTGGACGCGGTGCGCGAGGTGCTGTTCCTCACGGGCCGCTGGGACTACCAGGTCAGCGTCGCCTGCATGGACGCCGACGACCTCGACCGGACGGTCCGCGCGCTCCGCCAGCAGGGCGGCGCGGCGCAGACCGAGACCCGGATCGTGATGCGGCGATCGGTGCCCTGACCCGGAATTCCGCGGGCACCTACCGGGCGTCTCGCCGCGCCTGGCGGCCGCCGGCGATCCCGCACGTACCACCAGTATGCGCTGGATCACCGGCGTCCCCCAGCCACGACGATCGGGCCCGCTATGCACGCGCGGACTTCCGACTCAGGGCACTCAGCCGTGTAGCGCGAGCCGCTGGCCGTTCATCTTCTCGGCCGCGGGGGAGAGCAGGAACGCGATCGCGTCGGCGATCTGCGCCACGTCGGTGAAGGACGCGAACTTCGCGTCGGGCTTGGCCTCGCGCATCTCCGGCGTGACGATCGCGTTGACGGCGATCACGTTGGCGGTGATCTCGTCCGACAAGGCGAACGTCCACGCCTCGGCGGCGGCCTTCGCGGCCGCGTAGGCGGCGTTCGCCCACGTCGGCGCGACCGCCTGCTTGGAGGACACCATGACGAAGCGCCCGCCGCTCGTCTTCAGCGGCTCCAGGAACGCGCGCGACGCGTTCTGCACCGTGGTCAGGAGCTGCGCCTGCAGCCAGGCGGTGTCGTCGGGGTCGACGCCGCCGCGCCAGCCGCCGACGAGGTGCACGAGCGCGTCGACGCGCTCGAGCGAATCGGCCCAGCGCTGCGTCTGCGCCGCGTCCAGCAGGTCCACCTCGGCGCTGCGCGGCGCGGACACGCCGTGCCCGTCGGCCTCCAGGCGCGCGACGACCGCGCGCCCGAGCGCGCCGCCTCCGCCGGTGACCGCGATCACGCGGCGGCCCCGGCGGCCACGACCGTCTCGTCGAGCTTGGCCTGCAACGAGATGTAGAACAGCGAGAGCGGGAACTCGTCGGGCTGCACGAGGTCGATGAACCGGCGCGGGTCGCCCTGGTCGCTCAGCTCGCGGACGTCCTTGCGCCACGCGCTGTCGGCCGCCGGCTTGACGTACGTGGACACGAGGTCGTGCGCGGCCGCCCAGTACTGCGGCTTGGTCGAGTCGATCCCGTTGCGGTAGAGCTCCTCGACCTCGGCGCGCAGGTTGGCGACGCCCTCGGCGATCCCGTCCCACTCGATCGTCAGCTCGTTGTTGGTCCAGTGCACGAGCTCGTGCTTGTGCAGGTAGGCGAAGAGCAGCTGGCCGCCGAGCCCGTCGTAGTTGCGCACGCGCGGGCCCGTGATCGGGAAGCGGAACAGGCGGTCGAGCAGGATCGCGTGCTGCACGTAGCGGGCGAACGCGAAGCCCTCCTCCTCGAGCTTGACGGCCTCGACGAACGCGGTCAGGTCGCAGCGCAGTTCCTCCAGCGCGTACATCCAGTACGGCTGACGCTGGCGGATCATGAACGGGTCGAACGGGAGGTCGCCGCGGCTGTGCGCGCGGTCGTGGATGAGGTCCCAGAGCACGAACGCCTGGCGGGAGAGCTCGGGGCTCGCCAGCAGTGCCGCCGCATCGGGCGCGAGGTTGAGGCTCAGCACGTCCGCGGCCTTGGTGGCGACGGCGCGCAGGCGTGCGGCCTCGCGGTCGCAGAAGATCGCGCCGAAGTGGTTGGCCGGCGTGCCGGCGACGGAGACCGTCTCCGGGAACAGCACGGCCGAGTTGGACTCGTAGCCGGAGGTGCGGTCCACGAACGTCACCGGCACGAACTTCGGGTTCTGGAAGCGGGTCGCCTCGAGCTGCGCCAGCCACTCGGGCCACGGGACGCGCACGATCAGCGCCTCGAACACCTTCTCGCTCGGCCCGTTCTGCTTGTACATCGGGAACACGACGAGGTGCTCGATGCCGTCGCGGCGCTGCAGGTCGGGGCGGAACGCCTCGAGGCTCGCGGTGAAGTCCGGGACGCCGAGGTCCCACGCGTTCAGGTCGGCGATCAGGGCGTCGATGTAGGCGGCCTGGTGCGGGAAGTGCGGGCGCAGGACGTCGATCGCGGTCGTGATCGCCTCGATGTCGGCGTCGGCCTGCTTGTCGGCGTCGATCGAGCCGTCGGCGTTCTGGAGCGCGCGCAGCGCCTCGACCTCGCCCTTGAGCGCGGCCCACGCCGGGTCGGCCTTGGCGGCCGACGGCGCGACGTCCTCGGCGTGGTGCAGCGACGGGTTCGCGACCCAGTACACGAGGTTGAGCCACAGGTCGGCGTGGTCGTACTCGCCGAGCGTGTCGTCGCCGAACAGGTCGGAGTCCGACAGCACGACGACGCGGCCCGCGCCGTACTCGGTGACGACCGCGAGCGGCGCGTGCGGCTTCGTGGCGGTCGTCGAGGCGCGCGCGATCACCTTCGCGCCGTTGGTCGTCGCCAGCGTGCCGGCGCGGTACAGGCGGATCTCATTCACGCGCGCGAGCACGTCGGCGGTCGAGCCGCGGCCGTTGGACGTCAGCAGCGGGCGGATCCAGGTCGGCGTGCCGTCGGACTGCTCGTAGTCCTGCACGGTCGCCGTCTCGATCTGGATGCCGAACGTCTCGAGGAGCGCATTGAGGTTGTTGCCGTAGCGGTCGTGATCGCACTCGCCGAGCACGACCAGGCCGCCACCCGCCTGCACGAACGCCCGGATGGCCTCGATCTCTTCCGCGGTGAGCTGGGGCGAGCCGACGCCCGTCGTCGCCTCCCAGCGCGGGTCGGACGGGTGCGCGAGCACGAGCACGTCCGCGTCGATCTGCGTCAGCAGGCCGTCGGTGTGCGCCGCGACGGTGAAGTCGCGCTGCTCGAGCAGGCGCGCGGCCTTCACGTACGAGACGTCCTCGGGATGAGCCGGCTGCATCCGCTGCGCGACCTCAGGCCGGATCGTCCAGGCCTGGCTATGAGCTTCGTCGAAGAGCAGGCGCGCGGGCTTGTTCGGATGCAGGATGGCCATGGTCAGAAACGGTACGTCGCCACACGCTGCCGCTCAATGCTGGTTCCCGGCGTCTGTGCGCAAGAATCCAACGCATGGATGACGTCAACCGGCAGATTCTTGCGCTCCTCGTCGAAGACGGCCGGCGCAGCTACGACGACATCGCGCGCCGCGTGTCCCTGTCGGCTCCTGCGGTCAAGCGCCGGATCGACCGGATGCGCGCGGACGGCGCGATCCGCGGGTTCAGCGCCGTCATCGATCCGGAGGCGTTCGGCTGGCGCACCGAGGCGCTCGTCGAGCTCTTCTACGCGCCCGGGACCCTGCTCGAGCAGGTGGCCGCCTCGCTCGCCCGCCACCCCCAGGTCGTCGAGGCCTGGAGCGTCACCGGCGACGCCGACGCCATCGCCCGCGTGCGCACCGGCGACAACCGCGACCTCGAGCGCCTGATCATGGAGCTCCAGCAGGACGGCCAGGTGATCCGCACGCGCTCGCAGATCATCATGAGCGACCTGATCGCGCCGCGCGCGTGAGGCCGGTCCTACAGCCCGAGCTTGCCGCCGATGTCGCCGAGCCCGCCGCCGAGCAGGTCCTGCGGGTTGATGCCGAACTTCTGCTGCAGGTCGCCGTGCTGCTCCGGGTCGACCTGGTCGGGCAGCTCGTTGGCGGCCTGGTCGGCCTTGTCGCCGCCGACGCGCTCGCGGATGAGCTCGAGCACCTTGTCCTTGGGAATCTGCATACCCGCGACGCCTCTCCACGCGGACACCGCCGGCAAACGCCGATACGCGCGACTCGTCAGATCCCTGCGGCGGGAGTCCTTGACCAGACGCGTCGGGTCACCGCGGTTTGACGCTGCGAATCGTCCGCTCGTCCTGCGGGGTAGCGCTACGTGGGTCACCCGACGAGGAGGCCCCTATGCCGACCCGCACGAACCGTCCCACCCGCACGTCCGCGAGCCGTTCGCGCCGCACCACGAGCACGCCGTCCATGCGCCGGGGCGCAGCGGCCCGCCGCGGCTCGACCGCACGCCGAGGCGTCGCCGGCGGCTGGCTCCAGCGCCGCCAGCCCGAGCCCAAGGGCGTGAAGAAGGTCCTGTCGAAGATGCCGAGCGGCAAGGGCGGGATCGCGGCCGCCGGCCTGGCCCTCGTCGGTGCGGCGGGCGTCGCGCTGCGCAAGCGCGGCAACGACAGCGGCTCGCACACCTCCACGCCGCCGAAGGCCGACACGAACCCGCCCGTCTCGGGTCCGCCGACGGCGACCGTCACCACGCCGCCCAACACGTCCGCTGTGCCTCCGCAGCCGCCCACGGCGGCCTAGTCGCCGATGCGGATCGTCGGCCGCCCGTCCGGGTCCGGGCGGGCGTCGACGACGAGCGCATCCGCTACGCGGCGAACCGGGATCGCAGTCCCGGGTCCACGAGCTCCACGTACTCCGGATGGCGTTGGATGAACGCCGCCGTGAACGGACAGGTCGGGATCACCGTCTTCCCGGTCTCCCGGATCTGGTCGAGCGCACCTCGGACGAGCTCGCTGCCGTGCCCCTCACCCTCGCGCCGCGCGTCGATTTCCGTGTGCGCGATGATCACGCTCGGGCCGGCGGGCAGGTAGTCCGACCACCCGACCAGCTGGCCATCGACGTGCAGCTCGTATCGGCTGCGATCAGGGTTGTGCTCGACCGTCCGGATCATGGGTCCACCGTACCGGCGCTCCGATCGGTCACGGCGGTTTGACCGACTCGTCACCCCGGCGGACGCCGATTCGTGGAGCGACTGGACATATCGGCCGTGACGGCTACGTTCCGGCCGGATTGGGGCGCCGTACGGGACGGCGCCACAAGCTGTCCAGGGGGTCATATGAAGCGTCTCTCACGTACGTCGGTCGTCGCGGCGGCAATCGCCGCTGCGCTCGTCCCGCTGGGGTCGGCTAGCGCCGATCGCGGCCCGGAGGGTCACGGCACGCCGGCGACCGCCGGCAAGCCGAAGTTCAGCGTGCTCGTGTTCACCAAGACGGCCGCGTTCCGCCACACCGACTGCATCTCGAACGGCACCGCCGCGATCGGCCAGCTCGGCGGCCGCGAGCACTTCGAGGTCGACGCCACCGAGAACGCGAACGCGTTCACCGACGCGAACCTCGCCAAGTACGACGCCGTCATCTGGCTCTGCACGACCGGCGACGTGCTCAACGACACGCAGCAGGCCGCCTTCGAGCGCTACATCCGCGCCGGCCACGGCTACGTCGGCATCCACTCCGCCTCCGACACCGAGTACACCTGGCCGTGGTACGGCGGCCTGGTCGGCGCCTACTTCCGCGACCATCCGGGCGTGGCCGGCGTCAACCAGCAGTTCCAGACCGCGACCGTCAACGTCGAGGACCGCAAGAGCGAGGCGACCAAGCGCCTGCCGTCGCCCTGGGTGCGCGAGGAGGAGTGGTACAACTTCCGCACCAACCCGCGGGACGCCGTGCACGTCCTGCTCTCGGTCGACGAGAGCACCTACGACCCGCGTGGCTACAGCCAGCCCGGCGGCTCGGCGCCGATGGGCGATCACCCCGTCTCGTGGTGCCACGACTACGACGGCGGTCGCGCCTTCTACACCGCCCTCGGCCACAAGGGCGAGTACTGGAACGAGCCGCTCCTCCTCGAGCACGTCCTCGGCGGCATCGAGATGGCGGCCGGCAAGAGCCAGTTCCGCTGCGACAGCTGACCTGACGCCTCCGGTGGGGCCGCGACCGGCCCCACCCGCGGCATTGGCGGACGGGCTCGCTCAGGCGCTGTGCTGAGCGGGCTCGACGCGGATCACGACCGACTTGGAGGTCGGCGTGCCGCTGCCGTCCGCGACGCTGTCGAGCGGCACGAGCGCGTTGGTCTCGGGGTAGTAGGCGGCGGCACAGCCACGCGGCGTGTCGTACGGCACCACCCGGAACCGGGCCGCACGTCGTCCGCCGTCGCCGACGAGGTCCACGATCGCGCTCTCCTGCAAGCCGAGCGCGTCGATGTCCGCGGGGTTGAGCAGCACCACACGGCGGCCCGCCTTGATCCCCCGGTAGCGGTCGTTGAGGCCGTAGATCGTCGTGTTGTACTGGTCGTGGGAGCGCAGGGTCTGCAGCAGCAGCCGCCCCTCCGCCACCTCGACCGGCTCGAACTCGTTGACCGTCAGCTCGGCACGGCCGGACGCGGTGGTGAAGCGCAACTCGTCGCGCGGCGGGCTCGGCAGCGTGAAGCCCGCGTCCAGCCGGGTGTTGAAGTCCTCGAAGCCCGGGATGGCACGCGCGATCGCGTCGCGGATCAGGTCGTACTCGTCCGCCCACGCACGCCACGGCACCGCGACCCGGTCGCCGAGCACGCGCTCCGCGAGCTCGCACACGATCGCGACCTCGCTGCGCAGCTGGTCGGAGGCCGGTGCCAACCGCCCCCGAGACCCGTGCACCGCGCTCATCGAGTCCTCGACGCTCACACGTTGCTCGTGGCCACCGCGCACGTCGCGCTCCGTCCGCCCGAGCGTCGGGAGCAGCAGCGCGTGCGCGCCGTGCGTCACGTGCGAGCGGTTGGGCTTGGTGGCGACGTGCACCGTCAGCCGGCACCGGCGCAGCGCCTCCGCCGTCGCGCCCGTGTCCGGCGCCGCCGACAGGAAGTTGCCCCCCATCGCGACGAACACCTTCACGCGCCCGTCGCGCATCGCCTTGATGCTCTCGACCACGTCCAGCCCATGCGCGCGCGGCGGCGCGAACCCGAGCGCGCCCTGCAGCCGGTCCAGGAAGGCGTCGGTCGGCCGCTCCCAGATGCCCATGGTGCGATCGCCCTGGACGTTCGAGTGACCGCGCACGGGACACAGGCCGGCGCCCGGCTTGCCGATCATCCCGCGCAGGAGCATCGTGTTGACGATCTCCTGGATGGTGGCCACGGAGTTGCGGTGCTGTGTGAGCCCCATCGCCCAGCAGGCGATCGTCCGCTCGGACCCGGCGATCAGCTCCGTGAGCGCCTCGACCTCCGCGTCGTCGAGCCCGGTGGCCGCACTCACGTCGACCGGCGTGCCGGACAGCAGGTGCGTCCGAAGCGCCTCGAACCCGCCGCAGTGCCGCTCGATGAACGCGTGATCGACCGCGTCGCGCTCCAGAAGGCGGCGATTGACCGCCTGGAACAGCGCCATGTCGCCGTTGATCCGGATCGACAGGTGCAGGTCCGCGAGCCGGGTCCCTCTCCCCACGAGGCCCTTGAGCTTCTGCGGGTTGTCGAACCGCGAGAGCCCCGCCTCCCGAAGGGGGTTGATGCTCACGACCTTCGCCCCGCGCGCCTTCGCCGCCTCCAGCGCGCTGAGCATCCGCGGATGGTTGGTGCCCGGGTTCTGCCCGATCACCAGCAGCAGGTCCGCCCGCTCGACGTCCTCGAGCGTGACGCTGCCCTTGCCGATCCCGACCGTCCGGTTGAGCGCCACCCCGGACGACTCATGGCACATGTTCGAGCAGTCCGGCAGGTTGTTGGTCCCGAACGCGCGGACGAACGCCTGATAGGCGAAGGCCGCCTCGTTGCTCGTACGACCCGATGTGTAGAACGTCGCCTCGTCGGGCGAGCCGAGCGCGGCCAGCTCATCGCCGATGACCCCATACGCGGCGTCCCACGTGATCGGCTCGTAGTGCGTAGCGCCAGGCGCGAGGTACATCGGCTCCGTCAGCCGCCCGCGCTTGCCGATCCAGAAGTCCGACTGCGCCGCGATCTCCTCAACGGACCACTGCGCGAAGAACGCCCGGTCCGCCCGGAACCGCGTGGCCTCCTCGGCGACCGCCTTGGCGCCGTTCTCGCAGAACTCGGCATGGTGGCGCTTGTCCGGATCCGGCCATGCGCAGCCCATGCAGTCGAAGCCGTGGCTCTGATTCAAGCGCGCGAGCGTCCGCGCCGTGCGTACCGGCCCCATCTCTCGCACCCCGTGCCGCAGCGCGGACAGGACCGCCGGGACACCCGCGGCGTGATGCGCGGGCTCCCGGACCTTCAGCTCGGAATCCCCAGGATCTTGCGGCGGCTGCTTGAACACTCCGTGCGTTTTAACCGATTCGCCGCCGAGAAGGCATTGCCGGGAAGGTGCTCCCCGCGGCGAGCGAGCGACCCCAGAACGACGAAAGGCCCGCCGGAGCGGGCCTTTCTACACATGCGCCGAAGAGGACTCGAACCTCCACCCGGTTAGCCCGGACCAGGCCCTCAACCTCGTCTACGAGAACGTTGCCCTGTCGACACCGCACTCTAGAGCCAACGACCGTCTCTGGCCAACGACGGATCAGACGGATAAGTCGCTCTGTCCGTTTTCAAAGTCGTTTTCAAGCACTCGCTTCCGCGGAGGGAGCCCTAGGTTCGCTCGTAGTTCGACGTCGATCGAAAATAACCCTATCCACAAGCACTGATTTCGAGCGTGGTCGAACAAGCCTCTTGGCCCGCGGCGGTTTGGTTGGGAAGTGGTCTTTCACGCAGACCCCAGATCGAACATCCGTCAGAGCAATGCGCGCCGCGTCAGAAAGGCTGTCGATACACAAGCTGATGGCACGCTGGATCAAGTATTGGGACATGGACGACGGCGACATGGAGATCGGCCGCCCGCTGATCCGCGCCTCGGCGAAACGGCACCAGGCTCATGTGCCGACCCCTGGAGGGCGTTTGCCTTCAAGAGGCTTCGTGATACTCAGGCAGCCCGGCGGCGTGATCATGCGTCGTTACGCCACCCGCGCCGAGGCTCCGGCTGAGGTCGCGGAGTTGCCTCGCCGCTACGCATACGAGATACGGGAGCAGTAGCGAGCCGGGGGCACCTGCCGTCTGCCGAAGGCGGAAGCAAGAGGCTTCTTCACTGACCGTGCGCGAGCGGACGGCGCCAAGGGCGCTCGAGGGGAAGCCGCGGCAGCGACGTTGCCTGACTCCGCGCTGAATGGCACAGCAGCCCGGACGGCCCACGCAAGGGCCGCGAAGCTCAGAGACGCTTGGTCTTGCACGTCATTACACAGGGAGGCGCTTACGCCTCAACTGAGCCGCCGAGAGCGACGTAAAACCCTTGCAGCGCCTCGGCGAGTCGCTGCGGAGATCTCGTCCAAGGCAACTCGCGGCGCAGACCTTTGACTACTTCCTTCAACTCGTCCGCGACGCTGGGATCGGCCGCCCATGCCCGCAGGTGCGCGTCGTTCGCACGGCTCCCAAGTGCCGCGGCCGCGAGGTGTTTGCCGAGCTGGTAACCCAGTTGCGGCGGCAAGTCGGCGGCAGGCGTTGGGGGAATGCGCATAACGGGCGTGGTTGACAGCGCCGACTCGGGAATGCGCCCGGTCAGCACGTGCTCGCGGTACTGCGCCCACGCTCCGAACAACTCCTGAATCAGGACCTCGATGAAGGTTCCACCGTGTGGCAAGCCGAATCGATCCGCGAGGTAGACGTGTCCGATCTCCTCGCTCACGATCCATCCGAGTCGCGGTTCTCCCTCGCGCACGATGCGCTTCGCGACCCAGATCCTTCCCCCACGATCCGCGCCAGCTTCCGTGCCCGGGGGCGCGTGATCCGGGTTGCCAACGGTCGCCGTGACGGGTCCTCCGAATCCCAGCGTGCGCATCGCGCGCTTAGCGGCAGTGCCTAAGGCGGTCTGCTGTTGCGGCGAGCCACCGAGAACATCGCATCGTGGATCGCCGTCGAACATGGGGCTGATGGTGCCGGTCCAGCCGGACGCGACACTAACCGTGTCTGCTTATCGCGCGCTGAGGCGCGACAGCGGCCGGGGTCCGCATGAGGGTGCGCGGCGCGTTGACTCAGAACGAATCAGACGAATGCCAGATCCAGCGAAGCACGAAAGCCGTCACTCGGCGGTCCGTCCTTCGCGCGTCGCACAATGTCTCGATGCCGCGCTTGACCGTCGGACAGCATGTCGACATCAGAATCCTCGAACCGGGCGCACAGGCGCAGCGACTCGTCCTCGAGCTCACGGCGATTGCCAATACGTCCGCGTCGGTCTCCGACTTGCCGGAGGGTGGTGTGCGGGTACACCTCACGCAGGCCGACGCCGATGCAGGAGCGAAGGCTCTCCGCAAGCTCGCTGCCAGCTTCGCGCCTACCTGGTCTGAAGTGATCACGATCACGCCCGTGCGCGAGATCGGGTAGGGCCGAGGTCACTCCACAGTCATGGGCGTCCCGATCAACCCGTATCCCAACGGCTGGCGCTGCGATCAGCGGCGCGCCATCGACAAGTCTGGTGGCTCTGGAACTACCGGCCGGCGCTGGCATAAGGACGACGACGGCACGTTTCTGCACGAAGTCACGCTGCGACGCACGAAGACCGGACACGCGAAGCCGACCGGGCTGTTCATTCGTGACTGGATCGCAGGTAAGCAGAAGACGATGGTCCTTGAAGACGCGTCCGGGCGCGAGCTCGCTCGCACCGAAGGGCTGCCGGTCGTCGAACCGTGGAAGCCGCAATGGAGCGATGTTGCCTATCGCATGCTGAAGCAGACCGGGAACGCCTGACCGCCGGTCATGTTGGCGTACCATCGCGAACGACCGACGTGGCGGATCTCGAGGAAAGCGCCTAGGAAAGCTTGGTAGGGGCGCGAGCCGCGAAAAGCCCTGGTGCACCGCTGCCCGATCGCCCCTCTTTGCTGGCCCAGGGTGCTCAGCCGACTGGAGCGCAGCCGTGCACGGCGGAGTAGCTCTTGTCACCGGCTCGCCCCTCGTGGAGCGTCGGCTTCCGGCGGCCCCTCGGGACCCGAGCGCGCGGTGGGTTGATGCTCCGTGAAGCACGGGGAGTCGCCGGTGGTGCCCGAGTGACTTAACCGCCGGTCTCGAGCCTTTAATTGGTGGCATGGAGGAGTCCGAAGTCGCACCCGCCAGGATGCCAGCCGGCGGGTCGGTCGAGCGGTCGGTCGCCCACGCCTTGGTCGTGGGATTGCGCCGGCCCGGCGATGAGGTGCAGCTGACGAATGTCATCGCCGCAATCGGCGCCGCCGATGCGCGCTTTGCCACCGGCTTCGCGCGCGCGGTTCTCGACCAAGTGGCCGACGACTGTGCCTACACCGCAGCGGCCCAGGAGCGACTGAAGCCGATACCCGACGCCTTGGAGGTTGACCGGGAGCGACGTCTGTCCGACGAGGACGGCAACCGTCTCGGACGCATCGACCTGATCTTCGAGGAGCCCGGGGAACAGAGCCAGTTCACGCTGCTTGTTGAGAATAAGCTCTACGCCGGTTACGGGCCCGAACAGCTGGCTCGCTACCACCGTGCGTTGCGCGAGGTGCGTAAACGTGGCGGGCGCGGCGGCCTGGTGGCAGTTACGCGTGACGTGCCTGCTCGCGGTGAGCTTGAGCCGACGGAAGAGGAATGGCTGGGCTCTATCCGATGGGCAAGGCTGCTGCCTCGTCTCCGCGGCTTGTCGCCGCAGGACGCCGGAGTCGCCGGACAGTGGCAGCGCCTGCTCGAAGTGCTTGACGAACAGGGGGACCTGGGGATGACGACTATTGACGCCGACGCGGTGCGTGGATGGGCGAAGTACAGCGACGGGCGGGTGGCGCTGCGCTGGCTGTTGGAGCAAGTCCACGGCGAGACACTGGCGACGCTGCGCACCGAGCTCAGGCGTTATCGCACAGGGCGCTCCGAGAACGAGCTAGCTGGTCAATTGAAGGCCTCCAGCATCGTGCAGGCGACGGTGTACGAGGTGAAGTTCGGGCTGAGCGTACCGGCCGAGTACAACAAGGCGGTCGTGATCGTGGAGTGTTGGATGGAGGATCGCCAACCGTTGGTCGGCGTCACGGTGGCCCCGCGCGATGCCGACGCGGCTCTTGACGAGGGCAGCTCGAAGTTCCGATCTCAGATAAACGAGCTGCTCGACGGAGGCTTCACGGCGAACGAGGATGGGGCGAGTTGGTACTCACAACACGAGCTTGAACCGGTGCTCGCGTCGCCGGACGCGCCAGCCGCGCTGCTGGCGCTCATCAAGCCTGACGTCCGGGCAATTGTTGCCTCCGGCATCCTGCGCTACGACCTCACCGAGCCGTTGCCGCGTGCGGTGAGGCGCAAGAAGGCGAAGCCGTAAACCGCGAACTGCTGTCTCGGATCAGCTAAGTCCATCTCAGTGTCCGTCCTTGTCTTGTGCGGACACCAAGTTCCGTCACGCAACGCTGTCATTTTCGACGATCTCGTCCGTTTTCGACGAGGGGCCTGTCTTGTCAGCGCGGGCGGTGAGCTGACCCCCTTCTCACCCGCGGCGCGCATCCAGCCGAGGCTCTAGATAGCTCGGGGGTTGCCAAGCGTCGGTACCTACCGCTCACGACGTATGAACACCGAGCCTTCACGCTCGCAAGCACGTCGGGCCAGCGGCGACGACGACTTGGGCGCGCGTAGTACCAAGCTCCGGGGGTGGCGAGGGCGCCTGCCGCCAGTGACGCAACGCGATCGCGCTCGTTTCGGCGGATGGCCCACTTCGGTCGATGACAAAGCGTCGAGGAGCAGCTCCAGCACACCAACCTCGAGCGCGAGCCCGCCATGTCGCCCATCGCCATCGCTGAGGCAAACAGCGGTCGACACTTGTGTGATGCGCTGGTACGGTCCCGCGATGCCATCGCGGAAGCCCTCCTCGACGGCCGTTGTGTGCTCAGCTTCGCGGCGTCGAGATCACCGCCGGGACCCACCGGGCTTCGGCGACCCTGGCATGACCGACGATGAAGACGACCCGCAAGAAACCCGAACGGCTGTCACTCCGACATTCTGCTTCCACGCGGCACCTTCAGCAGCGCAAACGAGCGACGTTAATGCCACAGTGAGAGCTAAGGCGCTTGTGGCACGTTAGCGCGTTGACGACGCCGCCAGCGGCTTCGGCGGCCCGCAAACCGATCGATGACAGGGAGACAACGTGGGATTCTTCAGCCGGAAATCCAGCGGGCCGACACCGAACCGGCCTTCCGGGTGGAACGCCAGCACTGTCTTCCCTCCAGGCCGCGTATTCGAGTGTGACGATCCCGTCGAGCGCGACGAGGCACGCGGGATAGTGTTCAGCGTATCTGCCGGCCCGCAGGTCGCACGGGACGGGGAGGTGATACTTGGACGTTGGGTGGCCGGCGTTGCTAACGCGTGCCAGGTAGTGGCTCAAATACCCGAGGACCCGGAGGCGCAGCCCACAATTGTCGCTTCGGGGGTTGCGAACCTGCTCCTCAGCGACACGACTCTGTACATCGGATTCGGTGGTCCTGGAGCGTGCGAATCGCAAAGCAAGGTCATCACGGGGTTCGGGTTGGTCGACTTGTACCCGCGCGCGTTCTGTTGCGCGTGGCCGCTCAACGAGATCGATCGCATCGAACGCGCGGGTAGACGCTTGACGCTGCACCATGATTCGCCCGCGGCTGCGTTCCTTGCCGACGATGTTTCCGCGGCTGACGAGGAGTGGAGGCACTCCGTCCGCGGCAAGCTCGACGAGTTTCACACCGCGGTAACGGCGGCGATGGCGGGCGCGAGATAGAACGATTCGTCGGTCAACCGGCGAGCGGCGCGGGCAGCCCATGGCACCTCGGCGCGAAAGTCTGCCGGCCACCGGCATGGCCGACCGCCGCATGGCGCTGGAGGGTCTTGACCCAGGAGTGCACGAACTCGCTCATCGGCACAAACGTCGGCCCGGCGTCAGCGGGCAGGTCGCCGCTTGACTCGAGGACGGCCTTCGTTGCTGCCCAGCGCCGCGTCGCTGATTCGGCTGCATGCTCGCCTGGCGCTAGTCGTCCATATAAGTGCTTGGCGTCAACCAGCAACGACGACCTGTCGTGTATGAATGTATCGTCAAGGCCACGGGCGGGCCGTCCTCGAAGTGGACTCTGGCTCGACCTTTGGGACCGATCCCTGCGCCCTTTTCGTGAGCACCGCGACACACGAGGGGCGAGCGGAGGTGACCGTTTCCGCGATATCGAGAGTCCACTGAGCGACTTCACCGTTGGGCACTTCGCTGGTGCGAGCGACGGCCGCCACGTCTGCCCCGGCGCTTCGACGATCTCCGGCGGTGATCCCGTTCGTTTGAGAGTCACGCTCGCCGATAAGGTCGCCAAGCTCGTGCCATCGTGTGGGCGGGGCGAGACCACCGTGAGGCGACGGCGGGGCAGGTAGCGCCTCTTTCAGCGGTGCTACAGGGGAAGCCGCAATGAAGCGCGCCGACGCGCCGGGAGCACTTATCAAGCGACGCGAACCTTCTTGACGGTCCGGCGGGTCTGGTGCGGCAGCTTCACCGAGATGGCTCGCAGGCCGCGCGCGGAGGCCTGTATGCGGAGCGTGATCCGGCATCGCGCGTTGCGCATGCGTTTGATGGCGAGAATCGAGACTCCCGTTCCTGAGACGCGGAGGTAGCGCTTCGCGCAACCCTGCGCGAGCCTTACGGTCACGTGCTGATTTCGCGATCTGCTGGTCGCTGCCATTCCACTGGGTACGGGCGGTGCGGCAGCGCCAGCCACGCAGTCGGGCGGAGTCGGGGAGATCCCTGCACCGCAGGAAGCTTCGGCCGGCGGCTGACAGTTTGGCGGCGCGCCGATCTGACTGGGCGAGCATGAAACTGACTGCGGGTCACAGGTGGGCGGTCGGCCGGTCGACGGCTGCGGGCACGTGGTCGCGACCGCGTTGCCGGTTCCCGGCCAGGCGCGTCCGGCGTCTAGGCCCCAGTCGATGAGGGCGCTGGTGATGGTGGCGCCGAAGGCGCTGCCGGTGCTGAGGGTGCATTGGGCGTAGCTGTTCTGGTTGTTCTGGGCGCCGGTGAGTCGGCAGAAGTCTGCTTTGCCGTCGCCGTTGAGGTCTGCCCAGGCGCGGCCGAGGTTGCGCCCCCAGTCGAGGACTGCGCTGGTGGTTGTGGGACCGAAGGCGGTGCCGGTGCTGAGGGTGCATTGGGCGTAGCTGCTCTGGTTGTTCTGGGCGCCGGTGAGGCGGCAGAAGTCCGCTTTGCCGTCGCCGTCAAAGTCGGTCCAGGCGCGTCCGGCGTCGAGGCCCCAGTCGATGAGGGCGCTGGTGATGGTGGCGCCGAAGGCGTTGCCGGTGCTGAGGGTGCATTGGGCGTAGCTGCTCTGGTTGTTCTGGGCGCCGGTGAGCCGGCAGAAGTCTGCTTTGCCGTCGCCGTTGAGGTCTGCCCAGGCGCGGCCGAGGTTGCGCCCCCAGTCGAGGACTGCGCTGGTGGTTGTGGGACCGAACGAGGTCCCGGTGCTGAGGGTGCATTGGGCGTAGCTGCTCTGGTTGTTCTGGCCCCCGGTGAGGCGGCAGAAGTCCGCTTTGCCGTCGCCGTCAAAGTCGGTCCAGGCGCGTCCGGCGTCGAGGCCCCAGTCGATGAGGGCGCTGGTGATGGTGGCGCCGAAGGCGTTGCCGGTGCTGAGGGTGCATTGGGCGTAGCTGCTCTGGTTGTTCTGACCGCCGGTGAGCCGGCAAAAGTCCGCTTTGCCGTCCCCGTTGAAGTCCACCCAGGCTCGACCGGAGTCGTATCCCCAGTCGGTCAGGGCGCTGGTGATGGTGGCGCCGAAGCCGTTGCCGGTGCTGAGGGTGCATTGGGCGTAGCTGCTCTGGTTGTTCTGACCGCCGGTGAGCCGGCAAAAGTCCGCTTTGCCGTCCCCGTTGAAGTCCACCCAGGCTCGACCGGAGTCGTATCCCCAGTCCGTCAGGGCGCTGGTGATGGTGGCGCCGAAGCCGCTGCCGGTGCTGAGGGTGCATTGGGCGTAGCTGCTCTGGTTGTTCTGACCGCCGGTGAGCCGGCAAAAGTCCGCTCTGCCGTCGCCGTCGAAGTCCACTCGAGACCGTGGCTGGCCGCCGATGAGCTCTTCGGGACAGCCCGACAGCGTCGACGATCCCGCGATCGTGGAGCAGATGTCCGCGCGGTCCGTGACGCCGTCGCCGTCGTCGTCTGGACACCCGCTGGTGAGCCTTGGCCCGACCTCGGACGGACATGCATCTCGCACATCCGGCGTCCCGTCCCCGTCGGCATCGGGCTCTCGGTCGGGAGGCGTTGCTGGAGGATGAGTCGCGAGCCATGGAATCGGATTGACGAATCCGTAGGATCGTGCCGTTCCGTTGATGCACGTCGACGATCCCCAGAGGGTGATCGCGCTGCCCGTCTCACCCGGGCCGAGTGGACGTAGACCGAGATGCAGATGGCTGTTGGCGCGCTGGTCGTGAAGCGTCCCGATCGCTTGTCCTGCAGCGACGGCTTGGCCTGGCTGCATGGTGACGTCGATATGCCCGTACAGAGCGACAAAGCGTGTCCCGTCGGCGGTGACGTGCTCGATGCCTATTGCCCCGCCCGGGCCCCAGTTCGACACCACGACGCGGACGACGGTTCCGCTGGCCATGGCAATCACGGTTTGCCCGGCGGTGGTTCCTTGTGAGTCGGCGCCCAGGTGCGCCTGGTTGCCGTTGTAGGGAGGGCTACAGCTGGCGAATCCCCAGTCCTCGAACGCCGCGGGCGTAACGGGGTTCACCCATCCGTTCGTGGGGTACGGCAACTTCGTCGCGCCCCACGCGGCGGGCGCCTGCCCGCAGAATCCGACCGCGAAGGCAACGGTCATGGCCAGCGCGATTTGCAGCGACCGCCGCCGGTTGCTCATCTGCGTCCTCCGTGAGTGCGCATCGGTTGGTGTGCTGGTTCGCTAGACGCCGATCGCGGACGCCCGGCGCACGGTGTTACCGCTCCGCCGGATGAGTAGGTCGTACCGCGTGCCGGCGGGGGCGGTCGTGACGATGGTCAATCGGCAGCGTCCGCGGCGAAGGCGGGTGGCGCGTGCGATCGAGGCGTTCTGGCCGCTCAAGCGAAGACGCGCGCGTGAGCAGCTGGCGCGCGCGAGGCGCACGGTCCGCGCGAGGGTGCGCCGGGCGGAGCCGGGTGCGGTGGTGGGCGCCGTGGCGGGCACGGGCGACGCGGTGGGATCGGGCGGTGCCGCGGACGGGGCGGGAGCGGGGTCGTTTGCGCCGGCGTCAGCAGTAGGCGGCGGTGGATCCTGGATCGTGACCGTCTTGCAGCCGAGGGCGATGTTCTCGCCGGGACCGACGTTGATGGCGTACACGCACACGGCTTGCGACCCGCGGCGGGCGGTAGTGAGGATGTCGTCGAAGCCGTGGGCGGCGCCCGCGCCGGCGACGGCGGCGGCGACGTCGCGTCGCTCGCGGCCGGCGGTGAGCACGCGGAACTCGGCGTCTGGCGTTCCCGCTGGCCCGCCGATGTAGACGTGCATGGTCAAGGGCTGGGTGAAGGCGTTGCGGTCGGTCGCCCAGCCGGAGACGTGCAGCTGGCCGCCGGCAGGGGAGTCGGCTGACTCGAAGTTGCCGAACGGGTTGGGCTCATCGATCGTGACGGTCTTGCAGCCGAGCCCGACGTTCTCGCCCCCGGCTGCGATGTTGATGGCGTACGCACAGACGGTTTGCGCGCCGCGTTTGCCGGTTCCGAAGGTCACGTCGAGGCCATGGCGATCGCCGACGCCTGGGAACGCCGCGGCGACATCGGCGCGCACCGCGTCGGCGTTGAACGCGTGGCCTTCGGCGCCGGGGCTGCCGGCGGGGCCGCCGACGTAGACGTGGATGGCGCCCGTGCTGGTGGGAGCGTCCGGGTCGTAGGTCCAGCCCCGCACGCGAACGGTTCCCGCGCCAGGTGAGCTCGCTTCGTCGTACGCGCCGCGTGGGCTGGTGCCGGCCGCGGCGTCCACGGCCCCGGGCGGGCACAGCTGGTTCTTGGCCGCGGCGTACTCGCCGCCGAGCACGCCGAGCTTGGAGCCGCCGCCGAGGCCCGCGCCCAGGGGCGTCGACTGAAAGCACGAGTACTTGCTGTCGTTGCGGGGCTCCATGTGCACGTGCGCGCCGGTCCAGCAAGACGTCCGTGTGCCGCTCGACATCGTGCCCAATTGCTCCCCGTTGCCGACGGGCCCGTTGCCGCGAGCGTTGGCGAGGTGGACGTAGTTGACCACCCCGAGCGCGACGCCATCGACGGACACTTGCACGCGTAGGCCGATTCCGGCCGTTCCCTGGTTCGGCGACGCGCACGGCTCAAAGCGGCCGATCACGTTCAGTGCCAGCGACCCCGACACGTTGGCAAAGCGCGCATACACCGGACGCCCGACTGCGCCGGCGATGTCGACCGCCCAGTCGCCCGTGAACGGCGTGTGGTGCGGCGGTGATTCCAGCGGCGAGCTCGTCAACGAGCCATCAGCCGGAGACAAGATCGTCGCGCGCTCCGGCGTTGCGGATGCCTCGGCGGGCAGACAGCAAAGTGCCACGGCGAGGCAGGCGACGACGGCGCGGACAAGTGTCCGCAGTTGCGAGCGGCGCATCGAGCGCACGTAGGTGATCACTGGGTACCTCACCACTGGCCGAACGGACAAATCTCCGCCGTTCCGGGCCGCCCGGAACGCCGAACAAACCCCTGCGCGATCTGTCGCCTGGCGCGACGGCTGGACACTGCCCGCGCGAGCAGGAGCGCCACCGCGGCCGTGCACGAACGTGGACCCGGCGGGCCCTGGTGTCAGGCGAAAAGCCGGCGTTCGATCAGGCGACAGGAGGGCCAATGCGCGAAGCCGGCGAGTGCGTTGGTGGCTGCTCATCCGAACGACCCGGTGGTGACCTGCCCGAGCTGTGTCGGATCGCCTCCGTCCCCGTTGCACCAGTCGCCGTCGGGGTCGATGTACGGCGCGATGCCGACGGGGCTTGTGGTCAACAGCGCCGCCGCTTTGCGGCCGCGCAGCGTCACGGTGTACCGGCGCGTCTGACCGTCCGGGTCGCGCACGTCGACGATCACGTTGGCGTTCTTGCCGGAGTACTGGCACACGCCGAACGTGAACTGGTTGCCCTTGGCGGGATCGGTTTCGAAGAACGTCTCCGGGCCGTAGCCGGGAATCACGTCCCGGTCCAGGTAGCCGCCGGGGATCGCTTCAAGGTCGCGAAAGTAGGCGTGGTCGCCCGTCTGGTTCCAGGTGTGCAGGTCCACGTCGGTGTCGCTGTCCCACGTCAAGCGCGTGCGGACACCCGGAGGCAGCGGTTCGGGCGCGGGTCCCCCGCCGGCGATCGAGGAGCCGGGGGCGCCCGTGGCGGGGTCGGCGGAGGCGACCGGGAACTCCTCGCCCCAGAGCTCGTAGCGCGGCGAGTCGACCTCGATGCCCCAGAGCGCGAACTTGAACTTCGCGCCGAGGCTGACGGGCGCGGTCAGCGTCCACCAGGGCTGGCCCGCGGGCGCCGCGAGGTTGCCGGTGAGCTTCAGGCCTCCCGACAGATCGATCTCGGGGCCGGCCGCGCCAGCGAGGCGCACACCGATCGCCGGAGACAGCGTGACCTGCGCGCTGCCGGTGCCGTTGACCGCGGGCGGCTGATGCGTGAACGAGCGCTCGAACGTCTTGCCGGGGGTGAGCTTGCCGCGGTCGTAGGTGACGCTGGCAGCGGCGCTCGCCCGGGCCTTGACGCTGGTCGACAGTGAGCCGGTGGCTTCCGCGGAGCCGGTGAGCGTGACCTGGCCGTCGATGACGACCGGGATCGGCACCGGCCCGACCTGGACGGTGAACGTGGCCAGCCGGACCGGTGCGGGGAACAGCGTCTGCGGCGCGAGGGTGCACTTGGCTTCGCCGTTGAGCGAGAGTTCGCCCTCTAGGCGCGCCTCGACGGTCCCGGTCACACCGGCCTGCAGCTGCGGCAGCCTGGGCGGGAACATGCTGCCGCCCGTCCACTTCGCCGACAGCTTCACGCCGGCCGAGAGCTCGGCGAGCGCCGCCGCCGTGGCGGAGCGCGAGGACGTGCACTGCAGGGCTCGCGGCGTCTTTTCCGACGTCGTCTTGCCGCTGATGGATGCGACCTGCTCAACCGGGATATCCACGTCGAACGCGCCAGCCGGCACCACGTCCGACAGCCGCGCCGGGACGAGCGACGCCACGGTTCCGTTGCCACTGGGGGTGACTTGCGTGACCTGGGCCAAGAGCCCATCGGGCGCGGCGGGCGTGATGCCGAGCGCGATCACCTCGCCCGGCCTCACGCGCGAGGAGGCGCCCGTGAGCTGGATTGATCCTGGTGCTGCTGCCGTGGGTGCCGTGACGGCCACAACGTCCTTGGGCTTGACCGCGCCGACCTTCGCCGTGCGCCCGGTGCGTGTGAGTTCGATCGTCGTCCATCGACCCGTACCGACCGTGCGCGTTCGGACCCGGCCGTTGTTGCGCTTGGTCCGGGTGATCACGCGCACGCGAGCGGTGATGCGTTTGGTGCCGCGCGGCGCGCCGATCGTAAGTGTCGTCCGTCCGCTGCGTGCGAGTCGTCGAGTTGTCGAGCGGGCGACGCCGGTGCGCCTCCGCGAGAAGCGCTTGGTCTCCAGCACGGCGTAGGCCTTGCGCGGCGCGCCGTCGACGAGCGTGTACGCGCTCAGCGAACGCGCGCCCACCTGGCCGTACGTGGCGCCGACCGTGGTCTTGGCGAGCGCCGGCGCGCCGCCGAGCATCCACAGGCCAACGCTCAACAGCGCGGCGGTGCGCGTCCAGCGGCTCCGTCGTTCTTGACTCATGATCGTGCTCCCCTCGTCTTTGTCCGCATGGCCGCCGACGCTACGTTCGGTTGGTCTGTCGTGAAACGTCGCGAAGTGATGAGGCCCCGCGGTCACGTTCCGCGGGGCCTTTCGTCTGCCTAGAAGAGCTTCTGCCGGGAGGAGACACGGCTGGCCTCGAAGCCGTGCCCGGTGTTCGCGTTCGTGCAGGTGATGCCGCCGGCGACGTTCTGCGCCGGGACCGAGCAGGTGATCGAGCCCATCCGCACGCTCGAGCCGTAGCCGACGGACTGGCCCGCGCCGCGACCGACCCTGGTGCCGGATTCCAGGAACCCAGCTCCGGAGGCCGGAAGCACGAATGTCTGGGAAAGGGAGGCGACCGTGCACGCCGCGGTTTCCGCGGACACCGTGCAGGCGACGTTCCCGCTGGGGGCGTGGAACGTGCGCGACCCGCCGTCAGCGGCTGGAGCGGCGCCTCCGGGTGTCGAGCCGGCGCTGAGCTTTCTTGCCTTGGGTTTGGCTCTCGGCAGTGCCGCGGCCGTGGCGGACCGCATCTCCGCAACCCGGAATGAGGAGCTTTCCGGGAGCGACCCGGCGAGATCCGGGGCACCGCGGCCGATCTCCACGTAGGCCTCGCCGGCTGCGCGGCCGGCGGACTGAGCGCCGCGCAGCGCCTGACGGACATCGGTACGCGAGCGCGACGTGGCCGCCGACTCCATCGCCTCCAGGTAGTCGCGCTGGTGCTTCGCAGCCTGCGCGAGCTCGGGGACCGTCGCTTCGGAGGTTGCCGACAGCATCGCGATGGCGTCGCTCGTCTGCGAACTCGCTGCGCGCAGCTTCAATGCGGCGCGCGCGAGCGACGAGCGCGTACCCGTGGTCGAGTCCAGCGAGCGCTGCGCGGTCAACATCGCGTCCTGGAGAGTGGTCGCGGCCGTTCGAGCGATCTTGTTGCCGCCATCGGCGACGACGGGCGCGCCCGTGGCAGTCGAGTCGGGTTCGCTGGACCCGCAGCCGCCGAACCCGATGGCCAGCACCAGGCAGAACCCGGTCAATCGTCCTGCCGTCATCGCGTGTCTCTCCTTGACTGGTTGCTACGTGGTAGTTGCGCGGACCGGCGCTCGTTGATGCCGTTCGCGCACACCGTTGCGCCGCACGCGCGGCCGAAGCCCCGAGTCACCGAACTCGCACCGTTCGGGAGGTCGCGGTCACCCGCTGAGCCCCGCTCATCGCGGTGACGACGCAGCGGATGCGCGTATCGCGGTCCGTTCGTCGCAACCGATAGCTCCTCGCGCGGGCGCCTGAGATCGCCTTGCCGTTTCGCTGCCAACCCCGGGTCACGGCATGCGGCTGCTCGCTCCAGGCTCCTCCCCCGCACCGCAGCACGCGACCGACGCGCGCGGTGCCCGTGAGCGACGGGCGCACACGATTACGCAAGACGGTGGAGGGGAGCGTCGACGGGGGCACTGTCCCACCCGGCGCCACTGCAGCGCTGGGAGTTGTCGATTGGGCTCTGTTGTCTTCTGCCGGTGCTGCCGGTTCTGCCGGTGCTGCCGGAGCTGGCGGCCTTGCGGGCCGTTGCCAGACCTGATTGGGGCCGCCGTGACAGTCGAAGATCTGCAGCAGGGTGCCGTTGTCAGTGCCGACGCCAATGGCGTCGAGGCAGCGTCCGCTGTGCAGCGAGCGGATCGTCCCGTCGCTGTCCCAGCGCCATTGCTGCTGAGCGTTGCCGTTGCAGTACCAGAGTTGGACGCCAGTCCCGTTGTCGGTGCCGGCGCCGGCGACGTCGAGGCACTTGTCCCCGAACACGCGGATCTCGGTCCCGGCCAACAACCACTGCTGCTCCGCGGCGCCGTGACAGTCCCAGAGCTGTGGCCGTGCGCCGGGGGAGATGCTCGCTCCCGGCACGTCGAGACACCGATCGCTGCCCAGTCCGCGAATGGTCTCACCGCCGTTGCCCGACGGGATCCCGATCCATTGCTGGTTGCTCGTCCCGTTGCAGTCCCAGAGCTGCAGCGGCGTGCCGTTCTCCGTCCCGAAGCCGGAGGCGTCCAGACAGCGTCCGGACGCGGCCGACCGCAGCGTGCTGTCGGGGTGGGCGACCCATCGCTGGTTGCTGCCGCTGTGGCAGTCGTAGATCTGAACCGGCGTGCCGTTGACGCCGAGTTCGCCGGCCGCGGCGTCCAGGCACTTGCTGGCGTTGCCGTACACGCTGAGTTGCCCGCCCCAGAATGTCCACTGCTGGTTCACCCCGGCGTGGCAGTCGAACAGCATGAGCCTGGCGCCGTTCGCGGTGCCGGCGTTGGCCACATCGACGCAACGGCCGCTGCTGAGGCCGCGGATCGTGCCCCCGCCGTTGCCGATCGGCCCGGTGCTCAGCGGCTCGTTCATGCAGCCGTACCCGTCGTTGCGGACCGCCTGCTTCACGCGCTGTTGCACGTTCGCGTACTCGATCCGCGTCGCCCCGTGGCACGCGACCCACGTGCCTGGATCGACGGCGGCGTTGTAGGAGACCCCGCTCGTTTCCTGGTAGTGCAGATGCGGGCCCTCTGACTTGCCGGAGCTGCCGGAGTAGCCGATGAGCTGCCCGGCGGCGACCGCGCCGGAGCTCACGACAAGCGAGCTCAAGTGGCCGTAGCGGCTGTGCCGGCCGTCCGCGTGCGCGATCCGGATCATGTTGCCGAGATTCTCGATCCCGCAGGTAGACGTCAGGCTCCCGGTCGGGCAGCCACTGTGGCTGGCCACGATCGTGCCCGCGCCAGTGGCGTAGACCGGCGTGCCGGTCGGCAGGCCGATGTCGATCGCGGGATACGAGTGATAGTTGCCTGACGGCGGGCCCCAGGTGGCGGTCAGCGTGCGGGTGCCGGTGAACGGGACGAGCTCCGGGCTTGCGCCAGGGTCAGCGTGGGCGGGGCACGCGAGCAGCGCAAGCAACGCCGTCGCCAGCGCGCCCGCCCGGCCGAGCTTGCGCGCCGGACCATTGAGCCGTTTCATTCCCCTGCGCTCACGGTGACGTACGAGCGGTTGCTCGAGCTGTTCGTCGGGAGTTGCCAGGAGCACGCGTGCTCCGTCCGTGCTCGTTGCGGCGTGCGCTCGTGGAGCCCACGACAGCTCGGACGTTCAGCAGGCAAGAAGCGGTGTCCAGACCGTCTTGGCGATCACGCGGGCGCTTTCGCCGCCCGCTCGAATCGAGGCGCGGTTGTAGGCGCGGAAGCGCCCGGCCTCGTCACTGCAGCCGGCACGAGTGATGCGCGACAACGTGACGGTGACCGCGTCGTTGTAGGTCCCGTTGTCCGGGTCCCCGTGGCGGACGCGCCCGCGCCCGGTAGCAGTCCGTCCGCCCCAGCGAGTCCATTTGAGGCCCGTGAGGCGCACTGCATAGATGCCGCCCTCGTTCTGCTCGCGGAGCCAGAGCGTCGTCGGTTTGTACTTCAGCGCGGCGGGGCCCAGGCAGCCGCCGCCGCAGTTAAGCGACATCTCGCCAACGAACACGCGGGCGCTCGCTGTTGACGGACCGGACGCGGCGAGGGCGGCGGCGACCATGAAGGCGCCGACCACCGGCCGGACGCGCACGATAGGCGAGCGAGAGCTCGGAGCTAACACGACGGCATCGCCTCGATCTTCGTAGAGCGTGCGCCAGAAAACTTGAACCCGACGGAGCGGTACGCGCGCCGACGGACATCGCCGCCGCCGCTCCAGTGGCGACGAAGGGTCAGACCCACCCGCGACAGGTGTCCGCGGCGGGCGCTCCTCATGAGTCGTCCGTGACGCACGCTCGTGGTTCCTCTCTCGACAATCCCCATGACCGGCGACGCTACGTCCTGCCGACGCCGAGTGAAACGTCGCAAAGTGATGAGACCCTTGCAATTGGCCGATCCGCCAATGGACCCATACCTTCGTCTGGTGAGCGATCCCTCCCGAACGGGTAGCGTGCCCGCCGTGATGCCGATCGTGGACGCCACCATCCGGGTGCTCAGTGCCCGCGAATTCGAAGTGGTGCGCCTGGTCGCCGAAGGCCTGACCGATGCCGAGATCGCCGGGGTGATCGGGATCACCGAGCGCACCGCACGCGCGCACGTTGCCGCCGCGCGCAGCAAGCTGCAGGCGCGGTCGCGCACCCACTTGGCGGTACTCGCCTTGCGGCAGCGTCTGATCCCACTCGATATCGACTGACCGATCCGCGGTGGGCTCGACAGAGCCGAGCGGTTTCATCGGCAGAACCGGCTGCGGCCGCTCGTCGTATAGCGGAGCTTCCCAGACCGCCCGGAGTCGAGGTCGCGGAATTCGCCACTGACTTTGACCTTGCACCGGCCGCGCACCTTGATCGCCTTCACGGTCGCGCTGCCGCCGATCTCGGCGCTGGCGCCGCGGTCCGGGTGATTCCACAGACACGTCCAACCTCGCGCACCTGCGGCCGCGCAGTTGTCGGTGGTGAACTGCTTCGCGACCGACGAGCCCAACGTTCGTTTGATCGCGCTCTCCATGTAGGGGCGGATGTCCCCGAGCTCGAATGCTGCTTGGGCGTCGGCGGCGGCGCCGGCGAATACCCATGCGGACATCAGCAACACCGTGATCTTGCGCGCGCGCGAAGAGGCTGCGCCAACGTGCGGCATCCAATCTCCATCTCGTTCGGTATTTGCGGGGGTCGGCCTGGGCGTCATCGGCCGCTGCTCACGACGATCGTGATGCGAGTCCGCAGCTCGCGTGGCCCCGGAGCCGGCCGCGAGCGGATCACGCGTCCCCGTGCGACGTTGTCGAGCGTTGCGGGGCGATCTTCTCGAGCGCGCAGCCGCGCCGCCCAAGCATCGGCGAGCGCCGCGAGCGTTAGCCCGGCGAAGCTGGCCAGGGCTCGCGGGAACACCGTCCGTGGTTCGTCGGGCATGCGGGGGCCTTCCGTGATCGATTGGCTCAGGGATTCCATCCGAGCGCTCCGTCGGGGCAGCTGGACTTGGTGATCGCGGGCTTGGTGATCCAGCTCCGGTACTTCGTGTACACGCTCCGGTGTTTGAGCGAGCCGTAGTTGCACACGATCACGCGGTCGCGAGGCCCACCGTGTTCGCGGAGGTAGTTGAAGTAGGCCTGCTGGATGCCTTCGTGACGGCGGGGCGACGTCGCTTCGCCCGCAAGGATCACCAGGCGGGCGCTCGCGTTGGCCTTCAGCCACTCCGTGTAGAGCCGGGCGGCTGGGTAGGTCTTGTCGCAGCGGTTGCCGGTGAGCTGTTCCAGGTTGCCGGGGTCAAACAGCAGGATGTAGTCGATCTCCTGCCAGCGTGACCGGTTGCCCGCGGACGTCGACTGCAGGAGATAGATCGGTCCCAGTCGTCCGATGCTCCAGCCGCTGAGGACCGTGACGTTCTGGTTGGCGGGGGCCACCCAGGACGGGACGCTGGCCGCCTTGGACGCGGAGCAGTTCGCGCCTCGCCACTGCTCGTACGGACGGTGCAAGGTCGCCGGCGAGGACAGATCGTCGGGCGACGGCGGCGAGAAATACACCGATGCGCCGTCACGCGCCGGAACGCCGGCGGGTGGCGGCGTGCCGGGGCCGGGGGCCGGAGTGCCTCCGCTGGGGCACTCCGGCTCGCCGGGCGTTGCTTCGTTGGCCCGATTGGGCGTGTCCAGGTAGCGGTCGGCGATCCAGCCCACTTGTCCGGCGATCGCGCCGTCGGCGACCCGGACGGAATGCCAGCGGCGGTTCGCGTACGGTCCGACCGCTTCGCCGTTGTCCGCGCACAGCAGTTCGACCCTCGTGCCGTAGGGCATGTAGCGCTCGAGGATCCGTCGGAACTCGCCCATCGACTTGCCGTCGCGCAGGTAGATGCCCGCATACGGATCGTTGTCGGAGTCGACCACGGTGTGCACTGCTCCCGCGGCCGCCGGCGCGGCCGCAGCGAGTGTCACCAGCGCGGTTGCGAGGAGCGCGCCGACGACGCGGACCAAGTTAGGTCCCTGGGCGCTGACACGCCCGACATCAGCGCCGCGAGCGCGCTCCTCGCGGCTCATTTGGCGTCGGCCTCGTAGCCGGCGATCCGGGGTGCGTCCTGCGCGGTCGGCTTGTTGCGACACGTCCCGGCGCCGGCACCGGAGAAGCACGTGTACGCCCGGGTCAGCATCCCGGCAGCCCCAGTCCGCCACGGTCGCTCGCACGGATCCAGACTTCGCTGATGAAGCCGAAGGTGCCGTCATGCAGCCGCACGCCGTAGTAGCGCGTCGACTCGAAGCGTTCGGGGTTGCCGTCGTCGGCCGCGGAGGAGTCGTTGCCGTTGGTGGTGCGCTCACCGGAGGTCTGGCAGACCGCCGCGTCGTAGGTGCCGCCGCTGCCGCGCTCGGTGCCGCCGATGTTGCAGCCGCGGGTCCCGCAGCGGATCCAGGCCTTGGTCGTCAGGCGGGCCGGGCTGGAGTCCTCGCGCATGCTCATGCCGTTGGTGACGCGGTTGTCGACCGTGATCGGCCGTCGCGCGGGCGCCGACGGCGGAGCGGGGGCGGGGGCGGGGTCGGGTGTCGGGGGAGCGACGGCGGGCGCGGGCTCGTTGGAGGAGGTCACCCAGGCGCCTTCGCGCGGGTTGCCGGCCTCCTCGAACGACCACGGGAGCGAGGCCCGGCTCGCGCAGTCGATTCGGTCGTAGTGCAGGTGGGCGCCGGTGGAGCTGCCGGAGGTGCCGACCGTACCCAGTTGGGTGTAGCGGGCCGCGGGCTGTCCGGGGCTCACGTTGATCGCTGTCAGGTGAGCGTGCAGGGCGCACGTGCCGTCGACGTTCTTGAGCAGCACGAAGTTGCCGAACCCGCGGTTGCAGCCCCACTGCGTGGTGGTCGGGCACCCGCCTACGGCCGCGGCGACGACGCCGGAGAACCCGGCGCGCACGGGGGTGCCTAGGGCGGCCGGGAGGTCGACGGCGTTGCGTGTGTAGGCGTTCCCGTGCGAGTAGCCGCCGTTGGCGCCCTGGCTGACGCGGATTCGGGTGCCGTTGGTGAACGGAATGCGGGTCGTGTATTCGCCACCGCCGAGGCCGTCGCCGACGGTGTAGCCGGCGATCTCGTTGATGTCGATCGGCAGCTCGCCGTAGGTCTCGTGCTCGTCGGCGGCGGGCGACGGTGCGGGAGGAGCGGCAGTTGCGGCGGCGACGGTGAAGCGCGTGCGGGCCGTCTGCGTGCCGCAGCGAACCGTCACGATCCGGACGCCGGCAGCGCTGGAGGCCGGGATTGCCAGCCGGCTCTGGCGTGCGACGCGGCGGCGAACCGACGGACGCGAACCGGCACGGTCAGCGCGGACCGTGAGCGCACAGCGGGTGCGCGAAGTGCCGGTGACCACGACCCTGACGCTCGACCCCGGAGCAACCGTCGCGGGCGTCGCCTTCACCTTGAGTTTGTTGCGCGCGTCGGCTGGCTCGCCGGCAAGCAGCCAGGCGCCGACGGCGAGCAGCAGCGCGAGCGCCGCCGCGCGCACCAGGTGATCCTGCGAGCCGCTCCGAGCCGTCGCCTCCACCGACTTGCCCGCTGCGCTGCGCCCGTCGGCGTACAGACGCGCCGTCCGTCGTCCGTGACTCACGATCCCGTTCCTCTCCTGGCAGGTCCCATGCCGGCGACGCTACGAGCGGCCGGTCGTTAGCGAAAGGTCCCAAAGTGATGAGGCGGTGGCAATTGACGTTTCCGCCAATGGCTCCCCACTTTCGTCCGGTGGGCGAAGGCTGCGCGGCGGGGTAGCGTGCCGTCGCCATGGGCAACGCCGACGCCGCCCCTCAAGTGCTCACTGCGCGCGAGCTCGAGGTCGTCGTGCTTGTTGCCGAAGGCTGTACCGACGCCGAGATTGCCGCTGAGCTGCGCATCACCGTGCGCACGGTGCGAGCGCATGTCGCCGCCGCACGTGGCAAGCTCGCAGCGCGTTCGCGCACGCATCTCGCCGTCCAGGCGCTGCGATTTGGCTTGATCCCGCTGGACCCTTAAGGACGGGCCGCGCGGACGCTGACCACGGGGCCTCGAGGATCAGCTCCATCGTGGTCTGCTGCGGCTAGCTCATAGGCGGTACGAAACCGGAGGCGACGGCGATTGCCACGAGCTCGTTCGCGTTGTGCACGCCCAGCCGCTCGACAGCTGACGTCACGTGCCGCTGGACCTGCCTGCGGGAGATCGACAGACACTTGGCGATCTCGTCGTAGCGATGTCCGTCGGCAAGCAGGGCGACGACCTCCAGCTGCCTACGGGTCAACTTGAGGGTTGGGTCCGCGAGCGCGTTCGACGCGGGCGCCGGTGCGGGCACCACAGCTGGAACGCGTGGTTCGACCGCTTCGAATGGTGTCGCCTCGACCACCGTGACCGCTTCCGCAGGCACGCCGTGCGACGACCCGGCGGGCTCAGGGTCGGCGTCTTGCGCGGCCCGGTTCGGCGCGGCCCAGGTGGCCAGCTCGAGCGCCAGCGCGGCGGTGCTCGCGGGCGGCCCGACCTGCCCGACGTCCACGCGCAAAAGGTGCCGCGCGATCCGTTCGACGACCAAGCCCGTCAGCGTCGTCCAGAAGCCGAATCCGATCCAGAGTCCCAAAATTGACACGGCTGGGGACTCGGCCAGGTCCCCGGAGAGCGCATGGGCGGCGAGGTTGGTGATCAACACGACCGCGCAGTAGCTCCAGGTGCGGCGCAGCGGCGCGACCTGGGCCACCAGCATCACCAACGCGCACGACGGCCACCACAGTTCGCTGCGCAGCGGATAGGCAAGCATGGCCGCCGCCAGCATCACCGGGACGAGTTCGAGGTCGGGCCGCCGGCACAGCGCGCGGTACACCGGCGCGGGCAGCCACGCGACCGCGAACGCCGCGATGGCGACCAGTGCCGTCAAGAGCACGGTCGGCGTCGACCAAGTCACGGGATCTGCGGAATCGCGCAGGGGCAGCATCACGAGCGCGCTGACGGCTGCCGCGCCGCAGAAGAACGCTCCGGCCGCGAACGCCCGCAGACAGAAACGCTCGGCCAGCGCGGTGAGCTCGGCACCGCTTGCTGCCAGGCGCGGCGTCGTCGGGACGAGCGTGGTCATCGCGTCACCCGCGGCCAGTCAGGACGAGCGACGAACGCGGCCAGCTCACGTAGCGTGCGCGCCCCGGTCTTGCGCTTGGCGTGCTTGAGGTGCGTCCGGATCGTTGCGAGGGTCACGCCCTGGTCGAAGGCGATCTGCTTGGGGGCGCGCCCCGCCGCGAGCCCTTCGACCGCCCGGACCTCGGCGGGCGTGAGGTCGATCACGATCGGTTGGGGCTCGCCCGGCCCGAGGAGCAGCGGCGCCCCACGGGACGCGACGGCTTGGTCGAGCGCCGGGGTCAGTGCCGGGGCTCCGGCTCGCAGGAGCATGAGCATCTCTCCGGCGCCGTCGGAGAAGCGGTTGAACAGCCTGCGGATGGCCAGCAACATGAACGCGACGACGGGGAACTTCACGATCGACGACACGACCCCGCCGAGTTCTCCGTCGTCGGCGAGCTCGGCCAGCGAGTATCGCGACAGCAGCCCCACCACGAATCCGACCTCAAGTACGGCGACGCACGCCCAGACCAGCCGGTCGTCTGCCGCCAGAACGGCGAGACCCAGCGACGTCAGGCTCACCGCGACGTAGGCGCCGCCCACCACTTCGTCGGCCGCCACCGCGGCAATCTGCGCCGCCGCGAGCACGACCACCAGTTCAGGACGGCGGGTAAGGGCTGCCCACACCGCACGGCGTTTCCACAGAGCGAAAACGAAGAAGCCCAGCAACAGCACGCCGAGCGTGATCCGGCGTACCGGGTGTTCCCCGAGCCCGTCATCGCTCTGACTATTTGCCACGGCCAGCACGAAGCTGCCAAGCGCGACCCAACCCGACAGCGCCAGCGCTGCGGTGAGCCCGTCCAAGGCCAGTCGTCGCTGCTCTGAGTGCGTCCTGTCCACGTGTTCCTCGTCGTTTCGATCAAGCGACCGCGCGCCACCGTATCCGGAGCGAACGCTCAGTGGAACCGGCTCCCGTTTCGTCGAGCCGTGCCGCGTCAGGGCCACGACGCCGCTGGCGGGCGCGACTCTCGCTCTTCCGGGCTCAAATGGTCACGTCAAACCAACTTCGGTGATCATCCGGCGCTGACATCGACCGCGACTCCGGCTCCATCACCGACGGCGACGCCGGATGCGAGCCCGATCGTCAGGACCGTCCCGCCGGTCGCAACGGATACCGCACCGTTGGCGCCTCCCGCGACGCCGGGTGCAGGCTCGTCGCGTCCGTCGGTCCAAGCCGGCCCGCGCTGCCGCGCGCCGCGGCTGGTAGGCCTGACGCTCCATCGGACGAAACCCACGCCGATACGTGCGCGCCGCAGGCTCGGTACGGTCCGGCGTTCGAAGCAGCGGTCGCGCCGGTAGTCCGCGCATGTCGAGCAGTCTGTGCGACCGAAGGCCTCGCACAGACGCCATTTCGAATTGACGTCACCCTTCGCCGTGGGTCACGAGCGATCAAGTGCACGTAAGGCCTGCCCGGGCGTGTGACCCGTGCAGTGACAAGGCCCGCGGCTCGTCCGACGCGACGCGTGCACGCACTCGACAGCCGAGTCTGCAGGTGACAAGCGCCTAAGGCCGGCAATCTGCGGCGCATCCCCGCGGCTGCGGCTGGCACGCACCGCTTGCGCACTGGTATCGGTCGAGCTCGACCGTGGTAGCTCCTCACTTTGTGCCCTTGCCGCAACTGACGATCCGCGAGAGACTTCGCCACCGGTCAACCGGCCTGGCGCCGTCGACGCGTGAGAGGAAGTGCATGGACGTGGTTGGTCGCATGGCTAGAAGCCGTGCTCGTAGCGGCGCCTGGGCGCGGCGATGGTTGGTGGTGCTCCTCGGGACCGTGGCGGTCACGTGGCTGCTGAGCGCGGCCACCGCGACCGCGCAGACCACAGGACCGCTCGAGCTCACGGGCTGGAAGGCCGGAGACGTGCATGTGCATGCCGGCGGCGACTCCAGTCTGCTGACCAACCGGGTGTGCCGGGACAACAACGTGATCGACGATCCCGTGCCGCGCAGCGAGGAGAGCGTTCAGGCGACGGCGTGCGCGGCGTACGTCGTCGATCAGGTAGCAAGCACGGCCAGCCGGGCCGGCCTGGACTGGCTGGTTCTCGCCGAGCACGGCGCCTGGCTCGGCCTGAAGTCCTATGACCCCCCGTTGGGGTTCCCGACCTACGATGAGACCTTCGGGCGTTCGAGCTGGAGGCTGATCCGCGATAGCGCGAACCGCAGCGCCCCGCGGCACGGGGTGCGGATGCTGATGGGCGAGGAGCTCGGGAGCTCGCCGCCGCTGACGAGCTCCGGCCATTTCAGTGCGTACTTCACGCCCGACTACGTCGTCAATCGTCCTACCGACAACAAGGAATGGCAGTACCTCGAGCGCGTCCGCGACGCGGGCGGCTGGGGGGCCATCAACCATCCGGGCAGCGGGAACACGTGGGGGTGCTGGACCGCGGGCGCGTGCGACCGCGGCACGGTCGAGTTCCCGGAGCAGATGCGGTCGCTGGAGGTCTTCACCGGCGAGGAAACCGTCAAGCACGACGTCCTCGTGCGTTGGGAACAGCTGCTGCGCTACGGGCTGCGAGTGGGGATCGTCGGCGGCAGTGACGTCCACACGACACGGCGTGAGGCGGAACGGCTCGGCGCGCAGCAACCCGGCAACCTCGCGGAGATCGCGACTGACGGCCGCGCACGCACGTTCGTGTACCGGCCGGACCTGGGCCGGCCCAACGCCAACTTCGACAGCGATGCGCGCACCGAGCCGGTCCGCGACGCGCTGCTGCATGGCCGGGCGATCGCCAGCGACGGCCCGAAGATCGCGTTGGCGCTCGACGGCCAGCCGCCGAGCGACGTGACGCAACCGTCGGTCGCAAACGCCTATGGGCTCAAGGTCCGTTGGGATGCGGCCGGTCGCTTCAAGATCAACAGCCTGCGCATCATCGTCGGCGAGGTCGTCGGTCAGGGCTGCGTGACGGATCGCTGCGACTCGGCGGGCGAATGCGCACTCTCCGGCTGCGCGACCTGGCGCGAGCTCGCGGACCTTAAACCGGCGACGGGCGAACATACGGTCACCGTCACGCCGGTCGAGCTCTACGCGCGCCGGATCGGCTCCTGCCTACAGGCACCGACCACGTTTCTCCGGGTGGAGGCGCGCTTCACCAAGGCGGGCAGCAGTCGCACGTTCAGCGCCTACTCGAGCCCCTTCTACCTGCCGCGCCAGCAGCGCGCGTTGACCAGCTCGATGGGTGAGGCAGGCGTCATGCGCGACGTGGGCTACTCATCACAGCGGATCTCCACCGACGCGTGCATCGCGCCCACGCCGACGCCGACGCCCGTTCCCACGACGACGCCCACGCCCACGCCCACGGCGACGCCCGTTCCCACGACGACGCCCACGCCCACCATGACCGCCACCCCGACGGCGTACACGACACCGACCGTCACAGCCACCGCGACCGTCGCCGTGACCCCCGCACCGGACGCAACTGCGGTCCCGGCGCCTGTCCCGGTGATGCCGCTTGCGGCGGCGTCGCCTACGGCGACCTCGGGCGGCAGCCCGCAAGTCACGCTGAGCCAGCGTCGGGTGTCGATCGACAAACGGGGCGTCTCGAGACTGCGCGTGCGCTGCGAAGGCGCGGCCGAGTGCCGGGTTCGGATCACGCTCACCTATACGACCAAACGCAAGGGCAAGATGCGCAAGGCGATCGCGGCAACCAAACGCGTCACGCTCGAGCGTGGGGCGTCCACGGTGACGCTCACCCTGACGCCCGCGCAGCGGCGCGCCGTCGCCAAGGTCAAGGCGAACGAACTGCGAGTGACGGTGCGGATGCTCTGACTCGCTCCGCCCGACCGCGTCGGCCGCGAGCGGCTTCTGCGCCGACCGGTGGCGCACCCTTCGTCTGGTCTCAGGGCCCATCACGCCTGAGGACCGCATCGACGACGGCCCCACGCATGCCGGGCAGGCGCATCAATCCTACGTAACCGCGGCGTCAGTGCGTAGTCGCGGGGGATCCACGCACACTGGCGGTTCGCGGTTCCGTATCGCGGATACGGAGCGTCCGCCGGGGTCGAACTCCGGCGGCGCGTGCCGCACACGGACGGTCGCAGCCTCGACTGCCAGAGTTCGACCGCGACGGGAGACGATGGAGCGGCGCGCTGACGCTGGGCACACGTGTCGGCGCGACCAGCTCGGAGCGACCGCGGCGCCCGTCCGCCGCCGATGCGACTGGTGCAGCCCGGCGCGGGCGGCGCGTCGCGAGCACGGGCAACTTGGCGGAAACGCCAATTGCCGTCACTTCATCACTTTGCGACGTTTCCCCGGTCGACGATGACACGTAGCGTCGGCGCCGTGCAGACAGCGGGGAAAGGGTCACGGATCGTGGGTCATGGACGACGGGGCGAAGCGCCACGCACGCGCGGCGGTCGAGGGCGCGGCCTCGTGCCAAGGCCTCGCGCGCGGGCTTGTGCCGAGCGCCCGAGCCACACCGCGCGTCGGCACACCGCGTCGTCCGCGATCGTGCGGACGACGACATACGACTACCCGGTCACCGGCGAGTACGCGGCGGCCCGCCCGCGGTCGGTTCGCGTGATCTGACAGAAGAGGAAGCGGATGTTCACGTACATAATCCGGTTGGGCGTGCTGGCTGCGGTGGCGGTCGCGCTTGGTTCGGCGATGACCGCCCCTGCGGGAGCGGGCCCCGTCACCAAATGCGCGGGGTTCACCGTCAAGCGCCCGAACTACACCGTCGACGTATCGGCGCTGCGAACGCGCGACGTCTCGTGCGCGAAGGCGCGCCGGGTGGTCCGCGGGTTCTACAAAGTCGCCGGCGGCGGGTCGTCGGTCCGCATCGTGCAAGGGTTCGAGTGCTCCGGACAGGGCAACGACCGCCTCCTGTGCTTCGACATCGACCGCGTCGTCAAGTGGAAGCAACATGTGCGCTGACGCTCCGGCAGACAGCGCGCCGGTCGAACGTCGACCGCGGCGCCCGCGTCGCCGCAGATCGATGCCCGGCGTGGGCCTTCGACGCGGATGCAGTGTCCCGTGCGGTTCCGGTCACGGAGACGGGCGTCCGCCTGCCTGCGCAACCGCGGTTGCTTCTGAAGCAGCTTCATCTCGTTGTCTTCCCAGGGGGTCGTGATGGTCGGCAGATTGTTGACGGGGCTAGCGGGGGCGATTGCGGCGCTTGCGGTGCCCGCCGCGACTGCGCCCTCGGTGCAGGCCACGGCGGTGGACGCGAGGTCGGCAACGCCCGGCCCGGGCGCCGACGCGGCGGCGATCGGCCGCCCTCGCGTCTTCGACGCCGCGGGTCGCGTGGGGAAGGTCCGCCTCGGAGCGAGCAAGAACGCCGCCATCAGAGCGTGGGGCGTGCCCGGCGACATCCAGCGGTCCGGTGAGTACACCGAGCTCAGCTACGGCCGTGGGTTGATCGTGCGAACGGACGCCAAGCGCATCATCGGGTTTGAGATCCTCGGCTCCGCCCTGCACGCCAAGCGCCGGGCGACGGTCGGGTCGTCGCTGAAGACGTGGCGCCGGGCGTACCCGCGGCTGCGTCAGGGCGGCGGAGATACGTGGCTGCTCGATCAGAAAGGCAACCTGACCGCCATCCACCTACGGGACGGCAAGGCCGTGCAGGTGTCCATGCTCTGGCGAGGGGGCAGTGCCCGAAGTGGCAGTGGTGCCGGCCACGCCGGGCGTGGGGCGGGCAGCAACCCGTTCGCCGGCGACCCGCCCGCAGGGCGCGCGCCATGCGCGCGCGACGGCAAGAGCGGCTGGTGCTGGTGCACGTGGTGGGCGTTTGAGAAACGTCCGGACATCTACAACAACTCCGCCGGCAAGAACGGCGTCCCGCGGGGCGGATGGGATGCCAAGAACTGGGCCGACTTCGCCGCGCGCGGCGGCGGCTATCCCACGGGCAGCCAGCCGGTCATCGGCGCGATCGCCGTCTTCGGGCCGACGCCGAGCAACAAGTGGGGACACGTCGCGTACGTCGAAGCCGTCAACGACAACGGATCGTTTGTGATCAGTGAGTACAACCACGGCAACGACGGTCGGCAGTCGCCGAACCGACCGATCGAGCAGTGGCAGATCGCCTCGCAGGGGATCACGTTCATTTACGGCGGCCCTGCGACCGGCGGCGAGTTCATCGGCCACATCATCCATTGGGCCGGCGACACCAAGACGCACAAGACCTCGTGGCTGGTAGTCAACCGCCAGGGACGGCCGAGGCGCAACTGGATTCCCAGGTCTGGGGTTTACAACTGCCTCAAGTCGCGCGGTGCGCCCGGCCCTGACGTCCTTCCGTCGGAGTACCTGAGCACCTGGCTGATCGACAATATCGGTGAGCACGCTGCGTGCGGTGGCGGAGCTGGTGGAGGGGACCCGTTGCCTCCCCCGGACGCGGACCCCGGTGTCCCGGCCACTCCGACGCCGGCTCCCGCGCCACAACCGCCGGCCCCGGGGACTCCGACGCCGCCCCGGACCTTCCCCGAGCAGCAGGGCTCGCTGGGCGCCAACACGTTCCAGAATCCCGTCAACGCATCCGGCCTGGGACCGAAGATCGCTGCCTACCAGTGGGTCGACGTCAGCTGCAAAGTGCATGCGCCACAGATCGCCAGTGCGAACCCGGACGGCTACTGGTACCGCATCGCCACGGCCCCCTGGAACAACGCCTACTACGCGGTCGCCAACACCTTCTGGAATGGCGACGTCCCGGGGCAGAAGCCGTACACGCACTTCACGGACTTCGCCGTGCCCAACTGCTGACGGTCGGCGCCCGAGGGTGCCTCACGCAATGGATCGTCGTCGACGCCCTGGCGCCGACGACGATCCTGCACGCCAGTGTCTGGGCTACGTGATCGTGTGCGGTCCTTCGGAGCCGGCTGCACCTCGAGCATCTACGGAGCGGGCCGAGGGACTGGTTGCGTAACAGGTCGGCGAGGTATGCAGCTCTGTGACCCACCATTGGAGCCGGAAAATCGCCGAGGAGCGGGCTCGCCAAGAGGTCGATCGCCACTCGGGATACGGCTCCGGCGGTTTGACGGGATCTAACGCGTCGCCCAGCCGTGCGCGCATCGATTCTTGGGCACGCATCTTCATGAGCGCGGTGGCGTCGTGCGCGAACGGCCGACGGCTATCGTCCCTCGAGCGCCCGCAGCAGCCGACGGGCGCTGCCCTCGTGGCCAGACCGCTTGAGTTCCGAGGCGGCCGACGCAACCAGGCCTCGCAAGCGCCCGATTTCCCGCCGAAGCAGCTCTGCTTCCTGCTCCAGGCCGGCCCATCGACGCGCGAGGGCGTAGCCGGGCGCCTTCTCGCGAAGATAGTCGTGCCACCAGCGTTCGCCGGGTGTGTTGCCCCGCAGGCGCATCTCCTCCTCGGTGTCGTCGAGATAGCCCACGACGGTGTGCGGCTCGGCGGCGGCGAAGGCCTGGGCCAGGGCGACCGCGGCTTCCAGCGGGAGGTGCACCGTCCCGCGCCGGTCTCGGAACGCCAGCGGATGCAATCGAGCCGGCTCGCCGTCAAGTCCGGCGCGGTCCATGATCCGCTGCAGCTCGGTTTCGCTCATCGCAAGCCCGCCGGGAGAGACATCGGCCCCGGGTTCGCCGCTTGACTCCAGGACCGCGTTCGCTGCCGCGCCTAAGGCGGCGTCGGCGGAGCCGGCAGCATGCTCGTCGAGTCGGGCCTGATGTTGCTCGTCGCGGAGCACTGCGTGGCGTTGGCCCCACGGTGCGATGAGCTGCCGCGTATGCACGTATTCGTCTAGGCCAGGGTGCGGGCCGTCCTCGAAGCGGACCTTGACGCGACCTTTGCGGCCGACGACGTCGAGGAGCTTGACCTTCAGTAGCGGCTGTCCGGCCCCGCGCCTCTCGCGGTAGGCGTAGAGGCGCCCCCGTTCAAGCAGACGGGTCTCCACAAATGGGGACGGTAAGCGAACCGCGGCCGGTAACGCAAGGGGCCGGCCAGGGAACGACGCGCTCAGCGGCATAAACCGCCGTCGGTGCGGCACTACGACGACGACCAGTTCGGGGAGGCGCCGATTGGAAGTGCGGGACCGTCCGAGTCGCCATCGCGGGCGGCGGGTCGGCTCGCGAAGCGCCTCCTTAGCTAAGCCGTAGCGGCCTGCCAGTGCAACGAGCTAGGGATGGCCGGTAGCTTCGTAGGCTTCCGAAGATGTCGGAACCTCACCGCGCTGAGCCTGGGGAGCCGCCCGCAAGCTCGCGTCGGCTCTTGACGGCCGCTGACCTGGCCGCGCGCCGGCAGGTTCCCGAGTTGCACGTGTACCGCCTGACGCGGCGCGGGGTACTGCCGGTCGTTCGGCTCGGCCGCTACTCCCGGGATCGGGCCGACGCGCTCGAAGCGTGGGAGCTCGGCGGCGGCATGAGCGAGCACTGACCACAGCCCTTCGCCGGCGGTAATCCAGCGCCGCAGCTTTCGCTGCACGGAGGGCGACCCGTGCGCCGCACCGAGTGTCATCCCAAGGCGGGACGCGTCGCGCTCGGCGTGGGCCCGGAGCATTCAGGCGGTGGTGCCGCGCCATGGCGGCGGTGAACGCGTGAACCTTGTCAAGGCCGCGCATGAGCCATTCAACCCTGTCTTCGACACGTACTCGCGTGCGCCCGGGCGGCGTCGTCGTGGTGGTGGCAGATCCGCTCGTAGACGGGGCGGGTCCGTCGCCCGCGCGTTTATCAAAACGACCCCGGGCCCAGGTCGTCGAGCCCACCCGCAGGCGGCGTGGCCGGGCGCTCGCACGGCGACGAAGTGAGGCTCACGGCCCGGTGCGAATTGGGACCGCTCGTCGCGGCATACTCCGCTGATGATCGAGGTCGGGGCCTTCTCCATCACACCGTTGCAGCGGCTCGTCGACATCGACGGCGAGACGCCGGACGGGCAGGCCTCCTCCGGGCGTGGGCGCTTGTACGACGTCAGCGACGGGGGCGAGTCACGTTTGACGGTGCGCGACACGTCATGGGCCAACGGCGAACGGGATGTGGTCGCCACCGAGCGTCACGATTCGCCGCAGCGCTTTGACACGCTCGTTGCACGGTTGCGGCTGGCCGTCCTTCCGCACGGCTCGGCGTTCTACTTGGAACTCCGTCAGGCGCGGCTCAAGGCCAACGGGCGGGCCAACCTGTTCGTCCCGGACGAGCAGGCACTCGACGCCGGTGCCGGAATCGCGGTGCTGCGCGAACTCGAACAGCACGGCGCAACGCGTGTGGGCACGCGGGAGACGCTGCTCGACGACACCGACCGCACACGCACGCGGCTCGGGGCGGTGTTTCCCCGTGAGGCCGAGCTCGTCCCGCTGGTGGCTTACGTCTGCACGCGGGTCGCGCCAGTCGCCCAGTCGCTGCAGGCGTAGACGACGCTGCCGTGGAGCGGAGGAGACGCTCGCCCGTCAGTGCATGACGCCGAGGTGCCGTTCGGCGCAGCCTTGGCACGTCGCTTCGTCATGCATGTGCCCGGGAATGAAGCGGCCATCACAGGTCCGGCGCTCGCGAAGCGCGTGCGCTCGACGATCCGCGGCGTCCCGAGCGCCTCGGACAGGCATCCGTCGGGCAGACCACGCAGAACGTGCTCGGTCTCGCGCAGCACGGGGCGCGGCTCGCTTGGTCCCAACCAAGTGACGTCGAGCCAGCCGACGAACGTCCCCGCCGGCGTCACCACCGCACCGAGGGCGTCGGCGTCGTCTCGCCAGAGCCCGTCGTGGTAGCTGAGACCGACGGACCGCAGGATGCGCGCGTGCGCGTCATCGGACGGCATCTCGCCGATGTTCGCAGGCAGCGCGGTCGAAGTCGGCGATCAGGCACTCAGCGCGCTGCGGATTGAACTTTCGAGTCTAGGCGCATGGAGAACCTGATCGCGTCGGCCGGCGTGCGAACCGGCGCTGGCCGTCAACGGACTTGGCAGGGTGCATCCGGCAACCGGTGTCCTTGAGAGAGGCGACGTCGCGAGCCGGTCACGGCCGACATCCGGTCACAGACGGCCGGGCGCGTGAACGCCGTCCATCAGCGCGGACAGCGCCGCCTGCACCAGGCGTGCCTCGTTGGTCTGACCCGCTAGCCCGAGCTGGTCCGCGAGCTGGCCCGGATGGCACGGAAGGGCGGTGAGCACTCCCCGCCCCGTGTGGCTCTGCCACACAAGCCAGCTGTGCTCGTCCCCGGAGCGCGGGTGGACACCGGCGAGGTCGCGAACCGGCGTGAGGATCAGGTCCACCGCCGGCTTGCTTCGCAGCGTCCGGTGCAGCGTGACGTTGAAGGAGATGCCGTGACCGGCGATCAGATGACCGCAGAGGTCGTTGAGCTCCGGTTGCCACTTCAGGTTCATGTGCGCGCAGTCCTTCCAACCACCAGGCATGAGCCGCAGCCAGTCCGGCGGGCGCAAGCGGAGCGGAAGCCATTCAGCTGGCAAACGCTCCGCGGGCCTCGCTGGCCGTGGGCGTCGCACAACGCCACACATGGCGCTGCCGCGCGAGTGGGGCCGTGTCCCGGTGGTTGCAGCGGAGGGACGCGTAGCCGCTGAGAGCTCACTGTCTGGGAGCTCGGCCGTCATGGGCGAGAAACACGTCGAGGGCTTCGTGCAGCGCGTCCTCGAAGGCCAGCAGCTCCGCCGGGAAGCGGGCGAATTCGAGCCTCACGTCGCCGGGGTCCTCGCGGATGACCAGGGCGCGCGGCCGTTGCTTGGGGCGCAGCGATTCCACGGTTAGTACGCACTTCTGTCCTTTGGCTCTGAAGCCGTACTGGACCCATCCGGTGCGGGCGCCGCCCTGCACGACCCGACCGCTGCGGTTGCCGCGCAGCTCGACCGGGGTGCCGAGACGCGTCTCGATGTGGCGCCGCGCCCGTTCGGCCGCGAACTCAAGCTGCGTACGCGGGGCAGGTCGAACGGCCCCCAACTTGCCGAACCGCTCGCGGCGCGTGTAGACGGACAGCAGCTGCTGCCAGCGGACGGTCAGCTCGGGGTCGTCGAACTCGAGCGCGAACAGATCGGCCAACACGTCGTGCCAGAGCACGATCCCGAGCCAGCGTCGATCGGGGTCCTTGAAGCGCCCAAAGGCGTGGACGTTGCTGGTCAACGCCAGCACCGCCATCGATGCCTCGGACGCAAGATCAAACGCGGCCGGGCCCGCTCTGAGCGAGTCTTCCAGCTGGCCCTTGGAAAACGGCGCGTCGAGCTTGGCTTCGACGATCAGACCCCAGGAGTCGTCCGCCGTCAGCGACAGATCGGCGCGTCGGTCTCTGCGGCTGAGCCGGCCGCCCGCTGTGAACCGGTGCTCCCCGCGCGTCGTGAGGCGAGGCGGTACGGGGCCGAGGCGATCACGCGCGGTGTCGTTCGGCGCAACGCGCAGCAAGGCGCGTGCGAACTCGGCGGCGGCGTGCGGATCTGCCGCCAGAACCTCCGTCATGCACGCCGTCAGTCGGGGCTCGGTGGCTCCCTTGGGCGCCTCGATCAGCGCCAACGCCGTGTCGATCACATCAAGTCGAGCAGCAGACACTCGCGCAGGATATGCCGCACGGTCGGCATCCGCGTCACCAGACCCGCAATCGCAGGCCAATGACGACCCTTATCGCTTGAACGTCGGGATGTCAGACCACGGGGGACAGGCACGACTGTATGGCGAAGCCCACGGAAGGAGAGCTCATGAGCACCTTGGAGAACACTCTGGCGGACGCGGTGTCCGTCGGCGAGCCGGATCTCGTCGGCCCGCTCGCGGTGTTCCCGCTGATCGCCACGCAGCGCCCGGCGTTGCCCTTCTTCGCATTCGCGCAGGCCGTCGCGCGCGGCGTCTCGGTACGCGAGCTGCCTGAGGGCGCGAGCGTCAACGAGCTGCTGGTCGCCAACCCGCTCGAGCAGCCCGTGCTGCTCTACGAGGGCGAGGAGGTGCTGGGCGCACAGCAGAACCGCACGATCGACGACTCGGTACTCGTGCCGCCGCGCGCTCAGGTGCGGGTGCCGGTGCACTGCGTGGAGGCGCAGCGCTGGGATGCCTCCCGGTCCGGGGAGGCCTTCGCGCCCGCGCCCCAGGTGGCGTACCCGGACCTCAGGCGCGCCAAGAGCGAGCTCAAGCGCCAGCGCCAGCACGCGGCCGTGCGGGCGAGCGCCGAGCAGGGGGCGGTGTGGTCGATGGTCGCGGAGAAGGCCCAGCGTCACGGCGTGGCGTCGCCGACCGCGGCGCTGCACGACGTGTTCGAGCGCCGGCGCGAGCAGCTGTCCGCGCTCGCGGCGGCGGTCGCCGTCCGGCCGGGGCAGGTCGGCATGCTGGCGGCGATCGGCGGGCGCTTCGTGGTCGTCGACCACGTCAGCGACCCGGCCGCGTTCGCGGCGCTGCACGCGCCGCTGGTGCAGGGGTACGCGCTGGACGCGGTCGAGATCAAGGAGACCGACCCGCCGACCTTAGCCGATGCCCGTGGCTTCCTGGAGGCGCTTCGCGACGTTGACCCGGTGCGCACGGAGGGGCTCGCGCCCCGCATCGTCGGCCTCGGCACCCGGGTCCGGGTCGACTCGCCGCACGCCGCCGGTACGGCGCTCGTGCACGACGGCGAGCGCATCGCGCTGACCGCGTTTGCGCACGGACCGCGGCCATCGGCGCGCGTCCGGCGCCCGTCGCGGCGGCGCCCCCGCCCGAGCTGATCGCGCCGTAACGGCCCGCTCGCGCGACACGCGCGGGCGGGCGGCACTACGGTTGCGTCGTGGCCGGACTGGATTCCAACCGTGGTGCCAAGCGGGCGCGCGAGGCGCGGGAGGCGCTCGGCCTCGACGCCGGCGCGCCCGTCGACTGTCTGCTCACCGTCGTGGAGGAGCGTGCGGCCGTGCCGGTTGTGGTTGCGGCGTTGCCGGGCGACCTGGCCGGGGCCTGTTACCGCGAGTCCGACGAGGACGTCGTGGTGTGGGTCAACGGCAGCCAGCACGTTGTGCGGCAGCGCTTCACGCTCGCGCACGAGCTCGGGCACGCGTGGTGCCGGCACGACGGAGGCTTGGAGCCGGACTCGTTCGCGACCGTGAGCGGCCGGACGACCAACCCGTTGGAGATCCAGGCCAACGCGTTCGCCGCCGAGTTCCTGGTCCCGCGCGCCAGACTGGAAGCCCGCGGGCGGCGCGAGCCGACGCTCGAGGACGTCGTGACGGTGGCGGCCGAGCACGGCGTGAGCGCGATCATGGTCGTCTACCGCTTCAAGCAGCTCAAGCTCGCGTCCGACCGCCGGGTCGCGGCGCTGGAGGCCGAGATCGACGAGCGGCTGCACGAGCGGCTGTTCGGCGAGCTCCGACTGGACCCGCTGTTGGACCGGCTGGCGGCGGTCGAGTCGTTGCCGTACCTGTCGCCGGCGCTGGCGGGCACGCTGCTCGACGCCGCTCTGCACGGCGTGCCGGTGGTGGAAGCGGACGTGGTCGGGGCGGTGGGGCGGCTGCTGCTGTGATCAGGCGTCGCGGCCGCCGGTGAACAGCCGGTCGAGCTCGTCCGCCGGAGTGGGCGCGGGGGTGAGCGCGGCGCGGCTGAGCAGCTCGAGGTCGTGGCGCAGCGCGTGTTCGCCCGGCTGGTCGGAGCGCAGCAGCGCGGCCGCGGGCGGCGGCGTCACGACGCGCGGTGCCGCGGCGGCGAGGTCGGTGAGCCAGCCGGTGCTGACGTCGAGCAGGCCGCCGAGGGCGTCGAGCAGCCGTCGCGACAGCCGAGTGGGGTCGAGTTGCTCTAACTCCAGGCGCTGGAGGTAGTCGGCGGCTCGCGGCGTGTCGGTTGGCGCGAGGTCCAGCCGGTCGACGAGGCCCGCCGCGAGCTCGTCCGGCGACAGCGCCGCACGTCGGCGCAGCCGCGGCAGTACCGTGGCCCAGCTGCCGCTGGGGCGCGCCGGCTCGAGCAAAGGCTGGACGCTGGGATGCGCGTGGATCGCGGCGCGCGCTTCGTCGGTAAAGGCGGGGGTGGGGGCGACCTGCAGCCAGCTATCGATCCGGTCGGCGAGCTCGGCTCGGTCCTGCTCGTCCGGCAGTCGGGCGAGATACTCGCGCACGCGCGGGCGTCGACCGGCGTTCCAGTCGTCGATGAAGTCGCTGAGCAGCTGGTCGGCGGAGGTCATGCGTCGTAGCGGTCCTTCAGCTTGGCAAGGTCCTTCATCGCGCGCGTCCGGCGCTGGTAGACGTTGTCGCGCGAAATGCCGAGCTCGGTGACGATCTCGGGCAGCTCGGCGCCTGCGAACGTAAGCTCGAGCACCTGGCGGCGCTCAGGCTTGAGCTGCGGCAAGGCCCAGTCCAGGAACTGGCGCGTGTCGGAGGCACGCTGCTGGTCGTCATAGCGGCGGGAAGCCTCCGCGGCGTCCCAGCTGCCGCCGTCCTCGGGCGGCGCGTCGAGGGACGGGCCGTCGTGGCGGTGCGCGCGGACCGACGCCCGCTGGACGTCGATGCAGATGCGCTGCGCGAGCGTCCGGGTGGCATTGACCAGCTCGCCGATCGACGTCCCGTTGAAGGTGGCGATGAGCCGGTGCGCGAAGCGCTCCATGGCCATCGCCACAGCCAGTTCGTGCTCGTCGTTGTCCAGGCGTCCGCGGTGGGCGACCGCGACGAAGCCGTCCATGCGGTCGAACACGTCGATCACGAGCTCGTCCCACCAGCGGCGCATCGCGCGTTCGTCACCGGCCCGGCGGGCGGCGACGAACCGGCGGAGGTGTTCCTCGGCATGGTCAGTCACGCGCGCCCTGTCGCGTTCCAGCGGCTCGTCGGCGGTCGCTCGGCTCGATCACGCATGCAGAGTCGTCACCCCGCGGCGCAATCTGACAGGCGGCTGCAAGTTGTGCGCTGCCGGTGCCGCCTGCACGCGACGGGGATCAGGCTCGAGTGTTGCTGCGAGCCGGGGGCGACCGCATCGTCGGCGCCCCCGTGTCGGCCTCGGGGCTGGGGGTCGGCGTCCACTCGGGCAGGGAGCCGCCGCACGCCAGGCAGCGCCCGAAGAACACACCGCGGTCCAGGACTTGGGCCCAGAAGTCGACGCCGCCGTCCTGCCAGTGCGCACCGCACGTCGGGCAGTCGACGCTGGCGCCACCGAGCGGCACGGGCAGCAGCTCCAGCGTGACGACCCGTCCGGGCAGCCAGACGCGGTGATAGCCGAGGGCCTGCGCCCACTCGAGTAGCGCGTGCTCGGCCGCCGGGTCCCAAGGAAGATGGGGGACCGGCGCGACGATCAGCTCGCGGTCGTCGATCCGCAGATCGGCCAGCGCCGCGTCGACGGTGCTGACCCCAGCGCGTGCGAGACCGGGCCCGTGCAGCCGTGGCGTCCACGGGTTGAGGGTGATGACGCCGTCACGGATGGTTGCCCGGCAGCAGGGAGGATCGCTGGTCACGCAGCGAGGGTCGATTGGCGACGGGCTGATCTGACGACCCGATCGGTCTCTGGTGCACCGACGCGGCTGTGTCCCCCCGACGTTGATCCACGCGCCCGTGTCATCCACCGGACCCGCGGGCTACGTGGGCCGCGCTCGACCGGCCGCCGGGCAGGGACCTCCCACCGAACTGGACGTATTGACAGGTGCGCACGCGCGGACGGGACCGTACGGTGGCGCGCTATGTCGACGGTGGAGGACGTCGGGGCCTTGGCGCAGCAGACCAGTGCGCACGGCGTTCGCCTGCGCTACAAGCGCCGGTACCTGCGTTGCGAGGTGCCGCCCGCCGACCACGCGCGGCTGGTCGCGGCGGTCGAGTTGCTGCCTGGCGCGATGCGCGGACAACTTCACTCGCTGGACATCAAGCCGATCGTCAACATCCGCCAGCGCGGGCTGTACCGGTTGCGCGTCGGCGCCTACCGCGTGATCTTCTGGCCGATCGACGCGGAGATCGTGGTGCTCGAGCTCGACCGCAAGGACGACACTACCTACGCACACCTCGACCGCCTCGTCGTCCACCGCCGCGGTGCCGGCGTCCAGGTCACTGAAGTGCCCGAGGCCGTGCCGGAGCCCGGGCGCGTGGTGGGCGGACGCGCGCCGAGCCGATGCTCGATCGAGCCGGTGCTGCAGAACCCGCTCACCGTGTTCACCACCGCGCAGCTGCAGCAGATCGGTCTGAGCGCCGACGCGATCGGCGTGATCCGCACGCTCGCGGCGACCGTGGAAGTCGCCGATGCACTGGCGGGCACGGGCATGGCTGCCGATCAGGTCGAGCTGGTGGCCGACATGTGGCACGACCCCGGCCGCTACCTGGCCATCTTCGACGACGGCCGGGTTCCGACGCCCGACGACGCGCGGATCGCTGAGCTCGAGCTCGCCCAGCGCCTGCGCTCGCCCGAGTCCTCGGACGCCGTGGCGGAGCTGGCCGCGCGCGACTTCGAGCTCGTGCTCGCCGGCTCGATCGAGGAGTGGATGTTCTACCTGCACCCGTCGCAGGCCCGGATCGTCAGCCACGTCGCCAACGGGCCGTCGCGCGTGCGCGGTGGCCCCGGCACGGGCAAGACCGTCGCCGCCCTGCACCGGGCCCGTCACCTGGTCGAGCACGGGCGCGCCGAGCGGGTGCTGCTGACGACGTTCGTCAATGTGCTGCCGTCAGTGTGGGGGACCCTGCTGCAGCGCTTCGCGCCCGAGTCGGCGGGGAAGATCAGCGCGCGCACGGTCGACAGCCTCGTGTTCGCGATCACGGCGGCCGCGGACGGCGAACCCGCGTTCCTGCCCGACGACCAGATCCGCAAGCTGCGTGAGGAGCTCTGCCGCAAGACCGCCGGGCTGGCCGAGGCGGTCGGCGGACCCGCCGAGCTGGGCACGGAGTTCGAGACCGTCCTGGCCGGCCGTGGCGTGGAGTCGCTTGACGACTACTTGGCGCTCGAGCGGCCCGGCCGCGGCCGGCGGCTCGGCGCGGACGAGCGCCGGCTGGTGTGGACGGCATGGCAGAGCTATCTGGAGCATCTCCGACGCGAGGGCCGGACGGACTGGCCGCTGCTGCGCCGGCGCGCGGTCGAGCTCGCCGAGGCGGGTGCCGGGCCGCGCTTTGACGCCGTGATCGTCGACGAGGCCCAGGACCTCACGGCGATGCAGGTCCGGCTGCTGATGGCGCTGGACACGGCCGCGGACCACCGGAACCTGATGTTCGTCGGGGACGGGCAGCAGGCGATCTATCCCGGTGGCTTCAGCCTGCGCTCGGTCGGCCTCGACGTTCGCGGCCGATCGTTCCTGCTGCACACCAATTGGCGCAACACGCAGTCGATCGCCGCCGCGGCCGAGGCGGTGATGGGCGACGTGCCGTTCGGTGACCTCGAGGAGGAGGCCGCGCCGCGCCCGCCCCGCGAGGCGCCGCTGCCGCGTCGGCGCGGCGAGCTGCCGGAGTTGCACCTGGTCGGCTCCGACGCGCATGGAGACGAGGTCCTGCGCGGGCTGCTCGAGGAGGCGCTCACCCAGTTCGCGCCGGCCGACGTCGCCGTGCTCGGGCGCACGAAGAAGGCGTGGCAGCGCGGCGAGCGAGCCCTGAAGGCGCTCGGGGTCGAGTCGGTCGTGACGACGCAGCTCGCGCGCCGCGCGGACGGCGCGCCGGACGCCGTCCGCGTCGGCACCTTCGAGGGCAGCAAAGGCCTCGAGTTCAAGCTCGTTGTGCTCGTCGGCTACCGCAAGGGCGACTGGACCGTGCAGCCGTTCTGGCTCAAGGACCGCGGCGACCGCGACGAGTGGTGGGACACCGAGCGGCGCAAGCTATTCGTGGCCATGACCCGCGCCCGCGACCGGCTGGCGCTGCTGGCCTGGGCGCCGCTGTCCGACAGCCTCGAGCAGGCGCGCGAGCGCTTCGACGAATGGGACTGGACCGCATGAGTCGCCTTGTTCGACTGTCAGATGAGTCGCCTCAGGCACGACCCAGTGCATCGGTGAACGGGTTGCAGACAGCCGACTCCGTGTCGTCGGCAGACGAGGAACGCGTCAAGCGACAGGCCGACGCGCCGGCGGCCGCTGCGAGGGACGACAAGTCTGAAAATCTCGTCGAGATCGCGCCGCTGTTTGGCCTCCAACGAGCGGCGGGCAAGCGCGAGCATCTCGAGTCGGTGCTGGACCACGCAATCGCCGCCGGGCTGTTCGACGAGCAGGACGGCGCGATCAGTGTCAGAAACGGTGCTGGTCCTGCGACCTGATGGCTGTGACCACCGGATTGCACTTCGAGGACTGGGCCGCCGCCTACGGTTCGCCCTATCTGATCGACGAGGAGGCAGCGGCCGACGACGCCGTGCTGGTCGAGCCGGCTGCCCCGTTCGCCCGCACGCCGGTCGCCGAACCGGCGACCGACCTGGCCTTCGTAGATGGTGTGCGCCGGCTGGAGGCCCTCGTCTACCACCGCGACGCGAGCGGCGGCCTTGCCCGCGGCGTCGTCGGCGCCCACGCGTGCGGTGCCGTGATCTTCCGTGCCGGTGAGCGGCCGGCGTTCCACCGCCTGCGCACCCGCCGCCTGCTGATCATGGGCGCGGGCGAGCGGCGGGAACTCGCGTCGGTGCCCGGCTATCGCTGGGACGCGTTCGCGGTCGGCTCCACGTACCCGGAGGCGCCGGTACAGGAGTTTCAAAAGCGCATGCGCAAGGGAGAGGCGACACTGGCCGAGGCGCTGTCGGCCGAGGGTTGGCTGACCATCGTAGATGGCCCGCTCTACAACGTCCGCACGCTTGACGAGCCCGTCGTGGGCTACATCAAGACCCACCTGCAGCGGCGTCTGTCGGCCGAGTTGCACGCCCGCGTCCCAGAGCTGGCCAGTGCGCAGCGCACGCCGCTGTTCCTGGCCCGCGAGAGCTACTCGGCCTACGTGCGGATCGCTCCGCCCGGCCCGCACGCGAGTCCGTGGGCGGGCATCGTGCGCATCGAACTGCCCGAATCGCGCGGGCTTGGCGAGGCGCAGCGGCTGGCCGACATCGTCACGTGCACGCTCGGGCGCTTCGCTGGCGTCGCCTATAAGGATCCCCGCGCGCCGCAGAACTTGCTGCCGATCGGTGCGCTGGAAGCGCAGCTGCGCCACCGCCTCGGCCCCGCTGATCGCGCTGCCCGCGCGGTGCGCTTGTCCATCTCGACCCCGGTAGGGCCATGATCAACCTCAGACGCATCGGCGCCGTCGACGGTTCCGTCGACGCGGGCACCCGCCGCTTCCACGTCGTCCTCGACGACGACGCCACCGTGCAGCTCGACGACCTGATCGTCTGCCGCCAGCTGCTGCCCGACGGCAGCGGCGAAGTTGCTCACTACGGCATCGTGGTCGAGCAGACCGGGGTGCTCGAGGGTGCGCAGTGGCCGTCGGACACGCGCCACGTCGTGGACGGGACGATGCCTGGTGAGGCGGTCCGCCGCGCCGAGGTCCTTGTGCTGCGCACCGATCCCGAACTGTGGCTCGCGCCCAATCCCGGCGCCGAGGTGCACGCGGCGACCGGCGACGCGCGCACGAAGGCGCTGTTCGAGGATCAGATGCGCAAGCCGCTCGCGGTCGGACTGGACCAGTCGGGCGAGCCCGTGTACGCGGACTTCACGTTCATGAACGGTGAGCAGGGCGGCCACGTGTCGATCTCGGGCATCAGCGGTGTCGCCGCGAAGACCTCCTACGCGCTGTTCCTGTTGCACATGATCTTCGAGACCTCGGCGGGCCGGACGCTGCTTGGCGCGTCCGCCGCGAACACCAAGGCGTTGGTCTTCAACGTCAAGGGCGAGGACCTGCTGCACCTGGACCGCCACAACCGCCTGTTCGACGACGACCAGCGAGCGCGCTGGGCCAAGCTCGGCGTGGCCGACCCGCAGCCCTTCGGGCAGGTCGAGTTTCACGTCGCGCCGCTGGCCGGAGGCGATGAGACCCAGGTCGTGCCAGACATCGCGTCACGCCGCAGCGACGAGGTGAGCATCTACGGCTGGACGCCCGAGGCGTTCATCCGCCAGGGTCTTCTGCGCTTCTGTTTCACGGAGAGCGACGACCGCTCGACCCAGGTCGGGTTCGTCGAGCAGGTTGTGCGCACGCAGCTCGCCCGCCACGCGCACCCGCTCGAGAACGAGGAGGGGGCGGTGGTGATCGTCCCCGAGGCGCACAGCGCGTCGCGCACGTTTGAGCGTGTCGTCGCGCGGCGCCCGCCGGCCAAGCCCGCGGGCGCGGGGATCGTGATCCGCTCCTGGTACGACCTGCTGGACCTGCTCGCCGCCAAGCTCGATCCCGACTTCGGCGATGAGCACTGGTCCGGCCGGACGCAGCCGGGGACGCTGATGGCGTTTCAGCGTCGGCTGATGGCGCTCGGCCCGCGTCTGGGCCACCTGATCCGCTGCGGCGTCACCGAGCCCGTGATGCGCACGAGCCTGACGGTGGTGGACATTCACTCGCTGCACGAGGCCGCCCAGCGCTTCGTGGTCGGCGCGCTGGTGTCGCGCGTCTTTGAGGAGAAGCAGGGCACTGGCCGCGAGCCGCTGCGCTTCATCATGCTGGACGAGCTCAACAAGTACGCGCCGCGCGACGGCCACGGCCCGCTGCGCGAGTTGTTCGTGGACATCGCCGAGCGCGGCCGCTCCCTGGGTGTGCTGCTGATCGGCTGCCAGCAGGCGGCCGGCCGCGTCGCGGAGCCCGTCGTTCGCCAGCCCGCGCTGAAGGTCGCGGGCCGCTTGGACGCGACCGAAGCCGTCGACTACCGCTACCTCACGCCCGAGCTGCGCGAGCGCGCGACCCGCTTCCTGCCCGGCACGATGGTGCTCGACCAGCCGCTGGTTCCCGCACCGTTGCCCATCCGCTTCCCGTTCCCGCCCTACGCGACCAACGTGTCCGACGCGGCCACCGGCGAGTCCGACCGCGCGGCCACCGCGTCCGCGTTCGAGGAGGCGGGGAGCTGATGGCCCGCATCCTGCACATCTCGGACTGGCACATCGGCGCGTCGCTGTATCGCGCCGACCGCTCAGCCGACCACGCCGCGGTCCTCGTCGAGACGATCGCGCTGGCACAGGAGCATCAGCCGGACCTGATCCTGCACACCGGCGACGTCTTCGACGCGCTGATCCCCGGCCATCGCGCGATGCGGCAGGCGATCGACGCGCTGACCGCGCTGGCCGCCGTCGCGCCGGTCGTCGTGCTGGCCGGCAACCACGACCACCCGCGGCTGTTCGAGGTGTTCTCGACGCTGCGCGGGATCGATCGGCGGCTGACCTTCGTGGCCCGGGTCAAGCCGCCCGATCGGGGCGGGATCATCGACGTGCCGACTGCTGCGGGCGAGCGGATCCGGATCGCGCCGGTGCCGTTCATCCATCAGAACCGCTTCGTCGACTGGTTCGGCGACGACGCCCTGATCCACGCCAAGTACGCGGACAAGGTGCGCGCGATCAACCGCGGGCTCGGTGACGGGCTCCTCGATGGCTACGACGGCGCGTGCGACGTGCTGATCTACGCCGCGCACCTGCACGTGTCCGGCGCGGTCTTGGGCGGGTCCGAGCGGCGCGTCCACATCACCGAGGAGTACGCGACCGGGCCGGAGTCCTTTCCGACCGTGAGCTACGCCGCGCTCGGCCACATCCACAAGCCGCAGTCGGTCGCTGGCCCCCGTACGGCCGAGTATGCCGGGTCACCGTTGCCGCTCGACTTCGGCGAGCGTGAGGAAGCGAAATCGGTCGTACTCGTCGAGTGCGCTCCCGGCCGGCCGGCGCGCGTGCAGCGCCTGCCGCTGACGGGCGGCCGCCCGCTGCGGCTGCTGCACGGGACGCTCACCGAGGTCGAGGCGGCCGCCGCATCGGTGGGCGAGGCAATCGTGAAGGTCGTGGTCGAGACCGAGGACCCGATCGACGGGCTCGTGGACCACGTCCGCGGGCTGCTCGAGGGCGCGACGATCGTGGAGATCGTCGAGAACGTCGCGAGCCGGCGGCTCGAGGCCGCCCACACACGCGCGACCGACGAGCGCGAACAGACGCTCGACGAGCTGTTCGACGACTACCTGCGCGAGCGCGGCACGAAGTCCGTGTCTGCGGTGACGGTGAAGGCGCTGTGGGGCGCGGTGCAGACCGCGGTCGCAGAGGACGCCGAGGAGGTCGCAGTCGACGGGTTGCGCGACGTGCTCACCTGCGAGCTGCCGGTGCCGGCATGAGGCCGCTCGAGCTCCGTCTGTCGGGCTTTCGCTCCTACCGCACCGAGCGGGTCCTGCCGTTCCGCGAGATGGACATCGTCGCCATCATCGGCGACACCGGGGCAGGCAAGTCGAGCCTGCTGGAGGCGATGACGTGGGCGCTGTACGGCGCGTCGACCTGGGCGAAGAAGACCTCGACCGAGTTCCTCGCTCACGGCGCCAAGCGGATGACCGTCGCGCTCGAGTTCGAGGCCGCGGGAGAGCGCTGGCTCATCACGCGCAGCTTCGCCGGCGCGGGCGGATCGGCCGAGCTCGTCTGCCTCTCCGATCCCGTCGCATACCCGAAGGTCGATGGCGTCCGCCAGGTCGATCCGCGGATCGTCGAGATCCTCGGGCTGCCCTATGACGTCTTCTGCTCGTGCGTGTTGCTCCCGCAGGGCAAGTTCGAGCGCCTGCTCAAAGCCACTCCGGGGGAGCGGACCGACACGCTGAAGTCGATCCTGCGGCTCGAGCAGCTCGACGCGATGCGCGAGCGCGCCGACGGACTCGCCCGTCGCATGGCAGACCGCGAGCTCGAGATCGTCGAAGCACGGGGGCGCTTCCAACCGGACCCGGCCGGGACCGCCGCGGCCGCGTCCGAGCGGCTCGCCGAGCTCACGCCCGAGCACCAGCGGCTCGAGAAGCTGCAAGCCGACGTGACCCGGCTCGCCGACGCCTGCCGCGGACATCTCGAGCGGGCGAGCACCTCCGACCAGGAGGCCGACCGCCTGGCCGCGCGGCGGGGGACACGGTCCGTGCAGCTTCGCGCGCTCGCCGAACGCGCGGGGGAGCTGCGCGCGGCGTTGGCCGAAGCGCTTCGCTCGCGCGCGTCGGCCGAACTTGAGCGCGAGGAGGCCGATTCCGCGCAGCGCGAAGCCACCGAAGCCGGCCTGGACGCCGCGTCGCTGATCGCGGCACGCGAGAGTTTGAACGCCGTCAGCCGGTTGCTCGAAGACCGCTCCGAGCTGGCCACGCGGATCGCCGGCGACGAAACCCAGCTGGTCGCGAACGAGCGGCAGCTCGAGCCGGCCCGGGCTCGCGTCGCAGCCGCCGAGCAGGCGCTCACGACACATGAGCTCGAGCGCACCGGCGCAGACTCCGCAGCGCGCATCGCCCGCGAGCGCGCCGGTCGTCTCGCGACTGCCGCCACGCAGGTCGTGAATGCGGCAGAGCATCATGCGGCCGCGCAGGCCACCGCCGCTACCGCCCGCAGCGCCGCCGAGGAGGCCGCCGTCGCATACGCGGCGGCGCATGCGGCGCTGGCGACGGCCCGTGAACAGCGCGAGCACGCCCGCACCGCACGCGAGGCCGCCCAGCGCGAGAACGCCGTCGCCCACGTCGCGGCGGGCTGCGCGCCCGGCGACCCCTGCCCTGTCTGCGAGCGTGACCTGCCCGGCGATTTCGCTGTGGCGACGGCGCCGGACCTGGACGCCGCCGACGCCGACGCCGCGGCTACCCAGTTGAACCTCGACCGTGCCGCCGCGGTCGAACGCGATGCCGCGTCGGCGTGCACGCGCGACGCGGAGCGCCGGGCGGCCGCCGAACAAGCGCTGGAGGCGGCCGCAACCGCGCTCGCCGGGGCACGGACCACCGCGCAAGCGCAGGCGGACACGACGGTCGACTCGCCGGCCGCCGCCACCGCGGCCGCACACGCGGCCGAGGACGTCGCGGCGCAGGCCGAGGCCGCGCTCGCCGTCATCGACGCGCGGCGGCCCGCCCTCGTCGAGGAGCACCGCGCGGCGGCACAACTCCTGACGCGGCTCATGGCGGACGACCAGGCGCTCGAGCGGTCGCTCGCCGAGCGCCGGGCGGACCACGTGCGCATGTCGGAAGAACTCGCCACAGCGGTCGCCGCGCTTCCGGCCCTCGCCGAGGCGACCGAGGCCGGCGTGGCCGCCGCGCACGAGATCGTTGCCACGCAGCTCGCCGACGCGGAAGCGGTGACAAAGCGGGTCACCACAGCCCAACGCGTCTACGAGGACGCCGTGCGTGCCGTCCACGTACGCGAGCTTCGGCTGAGGGACGAAGTCACCACGCCCGCGGCCGCGGTGCGCGCTGAGCTCGAAGGGCTGGCCGTCGAGCTCAACGAGGACCAGCTCACCTTCGGCCCCGAGCCCGAGGCGCTTGTGCCGGCCGCAGAGGCACTCGAAGCCCAGATCGACGAGCGCGTCAAACAATTGCGCGCCGAGGCGGTTGAAGCCCGTAGCGCCGAGCAGGCCGACCGCACGGCCAGCGAACAAGCGCTCAACGCCGTCGGACTGACCGCGCCCGCGCTTGCTGAGCGGCTCAACCAGCTCGCCGGCGAGCTCTTCGCGGCCGATCGCGAGCACGCCACCGCCAGTGCGCAGATCGAGCCTGTCGCGCGTCTGGACGCGCTGCGGTGCAGCGCCAGCACGCTGCGAGCGGGCTTTGAAGATCTCAAGGACGCGCTCGCCGACAGCCGGTTCGTCGGCTACGTCGTCAGGCGCCGCCAGCTCGCGTTGCTCCAGCACGCCTCGCGCGTACTGCAGGACATCACCGGCCGATACGCGTTCACCGAGGACTTCCAGATCCTCGACAGCGAGTCCGGGTTCCCGCGCTCCCCCGACACACTTTCCGGGGGCGAGACGTTCATCGCGTCGCTCGCGCTCGCGCTCGGCCTCGTGGAGGTGGCCGACCGCTCAGGCGGCGACCTGCGCGCGCTCTTCCTCGACGAAGGCTTCGGCACACTCGACGCGACCATCCTCGACACCGCGCTGACCGCACTCGAGGAACGTGCCAAAGCCGGCCGGCTGATCGGGCTGATCAGCCACGTTCCCACCGTCGCCGAGCGCATCGACACCGTGCTGGAGGTCCGCAGCAACCTGGAGGGCTCGTCGATTCACATCCTCGACCGCGAGCAACGCGAGGAGCGCGTTCTCGACGCGCTCGCCGCTGAGCTGCCGTAGGCATGCACTGGTACTCGCCGATCATGCCCGGCCCGGGCCTCGAAGCGTCCGCCACCCGACCCACGGGGTGCAGTATGGTCACCGCCGCAGTATGAGGAGAGCCGGAGTGGGTCAGGGATGAGCCAGGTCGAAGGTGCGCCGCCCGCGCCGGGATCGGTCGTGCTTGTCCGAGACGAGGAGTGGCTGGTAACTCGCACTGAGCGCGCCGACGACGGAGAGTGGTTCGTCTCTGCCCAAGGGGTATCAGAGCTCGTGCGAGACACCGAGGCGATCTTCTCCACCGCACTCGAGGATGTGCAGCACCTCGACCCAGCTGCCGCACAGGTGGTTGCCGATGATTCGCCGGGGCACAGGCGGTCCCGGTTGTGGCTGGAAGCGATGGCGCGAAAGACCGCCGTGCCGATCACCGATCCGTCGCTGACGGTTGCCACGCAGGGTCTCGCGGACTTTCTCCCGTACCAGCTCGCTGCCGTGCGAAAGGCGTTGGCGCCGGAGAACCTGCGGCCTCGGATTCTGCTCGCCGACGCAGTCGGGCTTGGCAAGACCTTGGAGATCGGCATGATCCTGGCCGAATTGGTTCGGCGGGGTCGCGGCGAGCGGATCCTTGTGGTCACGCCGCGTCATGTGCTCGAGCAGATGCAGTTCGAGCTTTGGACTCGGTTCGCGCTGCCGTTCGTGCGGCTCGACTCGCTCGGCATCCAGCGCATTCGTCAGAAGCTGCCGGGCAACCGGAATCCGTTCGCGTACTTCAAGCGCGCGATCATCTCGATCGACACGCTCAAGAGCGACCGTTACATCAGCCACCTTCGCAAGCAGCACTGGGACGCGGTGGTCATCGACGAGAGCCACAACGTGACCGGCGCCTCGCAAAATAACCGCCTCGCGCGACTGCTCTCCACGCGAACCGACGCGCTGATCCTCGCGTCCGCGACCCCGCACAACGGTCGCAAGGAGTCGTTCGCCGAGTTGATCCGCATGCTCGAGCCGAGTGCGGTCACGCCTGAGGGTGAGCTCGTCGAAGAAGAGGTCAAGCGACTCGTAATCCGTCGGCACCGCCACAGCGAGGAGGTCGCGAGCTATGTCGGCGGCGACTGGGCCGAGCGCCTCTCGCCCGACAACCGGGTCGTCAAGGCGTCTGCGATTGAGAACGAGATCGCCCGCGAGCTGGACGAGACGTGGGTCCATCCCGCCGCCGGCCAAAGTCCCTACTCGGGCGCCAACTCGGCGCTGTTTCCTTGGACGCTCGTGAAGGCGTTCCTGTCGTCGCCGGCCGCGTTGCTCGCGTCCGCGACTGACCGGCGCAAGCGCCTCGCTGATCCCGACAGCCGCGAAGCCGAGGCGCTGAAGCGGCTCGAAAGCCTGGCGCAGCGAGGGCTCATGGAACCCACGGCCAAGTACGCGGCACTCCGCGACCACCTGCGCGAGATCGGGGTCGGCAAAGGCAAGCCGACCCGTGTCGTCATCTTTGCCGAGCGCGTGCCCACACTGCAGTTCTTACGAGAGCGCCTCTGCGCGGACCTCAAGTTAAACGCCGATGAGATCGCAGTTCTCCACGGCGGGCTGACCGACACGGAGCAGCAATCGGTCGTGGAGTCGTTCAAGCTCGAGTCGTCCCCAATCCGCGTGCTCGTGACCGGCGATGTCGCGTCCGAGGGCGTGAATCTGCACCTGCAGTGCCACCACCTGGTGCACTACGACATCCCGTGGTCGCTGATTCGCATCCAGCAGCGCAACGGGCGGATCGACCGCTACGGCCAGAAGCACTCGCCGCGGATCACGACGCTCCTGCTCGACCCAGACGTGCAGAACTCGCTTGGTGACCTGCGCGTACTCACGCGACTGATGGAGCGCGAGCACGAGGCCCACAAGGCGCTCGGTGACTCGGCGTCGCTGATGGGCAAGCACGACGTCAAGACGGAAGAAGACGAGATCCGCAAGGTCCTCGCCGGCCAACAGCGCTTCGAGGACACGGTTCGCTCCGTCGCCGAGATCGGCCAAGGCGGCGACTTCGACGATCTGTTCGCCCGTCTGCTCGACGCTCCGACCAACGCGCCCACCCCGGACCTCGCAACCCACGCCACCGCGTACGATCGCGACCTCGACTTCCTGTCGGACACGCTCGATGAGGTGCTCGAGACGCCGGGCCTTCCGTGGCCTGACGGTGTGTCCTGGAAACCGCAGCCGACTCACCAGATCGTCGACTTGGAGCCGTCACCGGATCTGCGGCGGCGCCTCGAGGTGCTTCCGCAGTCCTACATCAAGGACCGGCAGGTAACCGAGCGACTGCGGCTGGCGACAACCACGGCGCGCGGCAGCGCAGCGCTCGCAGCCGCTCGCGGTCCCGGGCAGCATACGCTGTGGCCCGAGGCGCATTATCTGTCCCCGCTGCACCCCGTGGTGGAGTGGGCGGCGGACCGGGCACTGGCGCAACTCGGCCGCAACCAGGTGTTCGGGATGCGCGGGCCCGTCGAGCACGTCTCGGTCCTCCTGCAGGGCACACTGACCAACCGGCGCGGGCAGGTGGTGGCGGCATCATTTGTCGTCGTCCAGTTCGTAGGCGGGGCGCCCGATCGGCTCCCCTTGCCAGAGGCACACGCAACGCTTCGCTCGGCGCTCGAGCGGCTTGGGATTGCCGTCGCCCATGTCAACACCGGCCCGGTCGCCGAGCTGACCGAGCTGACCGCGTACGTGGCGCCTGCGGTCAAACAGGCGCGTACTTTCCTGTCGACGGTCGTGAGCGCCATCGAGGCCGCGACCAGCGAGCGCGTCTCGTCATGGGCCGAGCGGGTGCAGCGTTGGGACCACGCCGCAGACTCACTCGCTCAGCGATCCGAGGTCCGTGACCGGCGCGCTCTCGTCGCCGGCGAGAAGGAAATCGCCGAGTCGCTGCTCCCGGACCAGCGGCTCGTCCGCCCACTGCTCGTAGTGGTACCGAAGGGCGAGCAGCGATGAGCGTGAGCGACGCGATCCTCATCGGCGAGGACTGGATCAGCGAGCACTACTTCACTACGGACGCCACCAGCCAGTCGTTCCGCGCGCAGGTCCTGGCCCGCCGCAAGCAGTGGGACGCGCAGCAGGAGACCGGTTCCGTCCGGAGCCGGTTCACCTCCGCGCGCGCGTCGCTGCTTGCGTGGTTCGCCTCGCTCGACGGCGAATCGGAACCGAGCCGCGAGCTCTCCGATCTCCTCGGCTATGGCATCCTCGGCCTGACCCGCGAGGACGTTGGGCCGGTCACGTTCGTTCGACAGGCGAGCCTGCCGGAGAGCGCCGGCGTCGCGCTCGTCGCCGCGCGACCGGCCGAGACGGTCGAGGCGTTGCTCGAGAAGGATGCCGAGACGCTCGTGGGGCCGTACGACCTCGACGAGTCCACGCAGATCCGGTCGGTTCCGCGTCTGTTGTCAGCGCTGTTCGTGGCCGAGGACGCGCCAGCCTTCGCGCTCGTGCTTGCTGGGCGGCTCGCGCTCCTCGCCGAGCGGGAGCGCTGGCCCGAGGGTCGTTACCTCGCGATTGATCTACAGCTGGTTTGCGAACGCGGCGATGACCGCAGGGGCGGTGAGACGGACGTCGCTCTGACGTGCCTGTCCGCCGAGTCGCTCGCGCCCGACGCCGAAGGCACCATCTGGTGGCACGGCGTCCTCGAGGAGAGCATCAAGCACACGGTCGGCGTCTCCCAGGACCTGCGCGAAGGCGTACGGCTCTCGATCGAGATCATCGCCAACGACGTCGTTGCCCGGCGGGCGCGGCAAGGCCTCGACCCGCTGCCCGCGTCCGAGGCCCAGCCGCTGGCGCAACAGTCGCTGCGCTTCCTGTACCGCGTGCTGTTCCTCCTGTACGCCGAAGCGTCCCCCGAGCTCGCGGTACTGCCGGTCGGCGTTGCCCAGTACGAACAGGGCTACAGCCTCGACCGACTCCGCGAGCTGATCCAGGTTCCGTTGACCACGCCCCAAGCTGAGACAGGCACGCACCTCTACGACTCGCTCGCGGTGCTTTTCGGGCTGGTCGACACGGGCGTGGATGCCGCCAAGAACGCCGCCGATGAGGGCCTCGTTGAAGCGCTCACCTTCCGCGCGCTGCGGGCCGACCTGTTCAAGCCGAGCGCAACCGCGCGAATCGACGAGGTCAAGCTCGGCAACGCCGGCCTGCAGCGGGTCCTTCAGCACCTGCTGCTGAGCAAGGAGAAGCGCGGCAGTGACCGCGGCTTCATCTCCTACGCGGAGCTGGGGATCAACCAGCTCGGCGCCGTGTACGAGGGGCTGATGTCCTTCTCGGGCCGCTTCGCCGAGACCGATCTGTACGAGGTCGCGAAGGGCGGCGATGGCTCGAAGGGCACGTGGCTCGTGCCGTTCGACCGGGCCGACCACATCGACGACAAGGACTTTGTCCGCAGCGAGGACCCCATCACCGGCGAGCTCAAGCCCGTGCTGCACCGCCAAGGGACGTTCGTCTTCCGCCTCGCCGGGCGCGAGCGCCAGCAGTCTGCGTCCTACTACACGCCCGAGGTGCTGACGCGGTTCACCGTCAGCCAGGCGCTCGCGGAGCTGATCGACGAAGACACGCCCGCCGAGGCGATCCTGGCGTTGACGGTGTGCGAGCCGGCGCTCGGCTCGGGCGCGTTCGCGATCGAGGCGGTGCGCCAGCTCGCCGCGGAGTACCTCGCGCGGCGTCAGGACGAGCTTGGCCGGCGGATCGACCCCGAGAATTACGCCGCGGAGCTGCAGAAGGCCAAGGCCTACCTCGCGCTTCACAACATCTACGGCGTGGACCGCAACGCGATGGCCGTCGAGCTGGCCGAGATCTCGCTGTGGCTGGACACGATGATGGCCGGGCTCGAGGCGCCCTGGTTCGGCCTGCACCTCCGGCGCGGGAACTCGCTCGTCGGTGCCCGCCACGCCGTGTTCTCCCGTGCGCAGGTCGAGAAGAAGACGTGGCTGAAGGACGTCCCGGCCGAGGTTCCGCTCACCGAGCTCGGTGAGGACGCGCGCGAGGGCCGCGAAGGTTCCGCCGCTGGCCGCATCCACCACTTCCTGCTGCCCGCCGAGGGCTGGGGCTCGACCCTCAACGCCAAGGAGGCCAAGCCGCTCGCGCCCGAGGCGCTGGACCGGCTCAAGCAGTGGCGCAAGCGGGTCCTGGTCAAGCCGAGCAAGGACCAGGTGGCGGCGCTGCTCGACCTCGGCCGCCGCGTAGAGACGCTGTGGCAGCTCGTCTGGCGAAGGCTCACGATTGCCGAGACCCAGGTCCGGCGCTCGATCGCCGTATGGGAGGCGGACGGTCTTGTCGCGGGCGGAACCGTATCCCGCGAGCAGATCGAAGAGGCGCTCAAAGCTCCCGACGGCGCCTACCGCCGTTTGCGGCGTGTGATGGACGCCTGGTGCGCGCTCTGGTTCTGGCCACTGACCGAGGACGCGGCTCCTCCCGAGCTCGACGAGTGGATCGCGACGCTGCAGGCGCTCGTCGGCGTGGCCGGCAAGCGGCGCGGCGTGGCCGCCGGGCAGTTGTCGTTGGCCTCCGCCGCCGACTGGGACGAGCTCAACGCCGCGGAAACGAGCGACCTCGCGTTCGCCGGCGCGGCAGATGTAGCCGCGGTGAAGTCGAAGCACCCGTGGCTCGCCGCGGCCGAGCGCGTCGCCGAGCGCCAGGGATTCTTCCACTGGCAACTCGATTTCGTCCCGGTCTTCGCCCGCGGCGGCTTCGACCTCCAGGTCGGCAACCCGCCCTGGGTCCGTCCTCGCTCTGACGTGGAAGCGCTGCTTGCCGAAGCTGACCCGTGGTGGCAGCTGAAGGCCAAATCCACCGCCCAGGAGGACGCCGCCCACCGCGAGTCCGCGCTCGCCGTTGCCGGGACACGCGAGCTGGTCCTCGACGGCACCGCCGAGATCGCCGCTCTAGCCGCGTTCCTCGGCTCGCCGGCGCAGTACCCGCACCTCGCCGGCCTCCAGCCCGATCTGTATCGCTGTTTCATGGAACAGACCTGGCGCCACGCCAGACCCACCGGTTTAGTCGGTCTGATTCATCCAGAGACGCACTTCACCGATGAGAAGGCCGGGATCCTGCGTGCGTCGACCTATCGACGCCTCCGGCGGCACTGGCAGTTCATCAACGAGCTCAAACTCTTCGAGATCCAGAACCAACGCCGTTACGGCGTCCACGTTTACGGTTCGGCGCGGTGGCCGGAGTTCAAGCAGGCGGCGTCGCTGTACCACCCGGATACCGTCGAGCGCTCGCTTAAACACGACGGCTCCGGCCCCGAACCTGGCATCAAGGATCTCGACGGCAATTGGGACCTCCGGCCACACGCCGCTCGCATCGTTGACGCGACCAGCGAAACGCTCGCTTCGTGGCACGCGGTCCTCGAGAGCAGCGTCACGCCGGTGGAGCAGACCCGAATGGTGTACGCGGTCAACCGTTCCACGGCGGTCGTCCTCGAGAAGCTCTCGACCGCACCTCGGATCGGAAGGCTGCGGCCGCTGTTCTCTCGCGGATGGGACGAGAGCATCGACCGCCGAAAGGGCTTCTTCGATTCGGAGTGGGGCCGGCCCGAATCGTGGAGGCAGGTGATCCTCCAAGGGTCGCATCTGGGGCCGGCGCGACCGTTCTACAAATTCCCGAACCAGACGATGCTGCACAACACTGACTGGACCGAGACGGACGTCGAGGCGCTCACGCCGGACGCTGTCCCGACCACGTCGTACAAACCCCGCGGCGATCAAGCGTCGTATGACGCGTCTTACACGCACTGGTCGAGCGCAGAACACGGGGACCCGGTCATCGCCGCCCGAAATCACTATCGCCTCGCGTGGCGCAACATGGCGGCCAACACCGGCGAACGAACCCTCATCGCGGCGCTCATACCGCCCGGGACTGCGCACATTCACGGCATCAGCTCCGTCGCCCTACCTGGCGGCGGCACGACGCTCGTCGTCGTGAGCGGGTTTGCGACGTCTCTTATTCACGACTTCGCCGTGCGCGTCGCTCCCAAGTCGACGATCTCGGCCACCACGCTCGATCGGCTTCCGTTCCCGGAGCCTTCCGCGCTCTGGCCATGGGTCACCCTGCGGGCGCTCCGACTCAACTGCATCACCGACGCGTACGCGCCGCTCTGGTCCGCGATCTTCCAAGAGGAGTTCGCGGACGACCGCTGGACCGCTGCCGATGGCGACACGTCACTGCGCCCGCTCGGCGACATCGACGCCTCGTGGTCGCGACACACGCCGCTGCGGCGCGCGATCGAACGCCGACAGGCGGCGGTCGAGCTCGATGCACTCGTAGCCTTAGCGCTCGGCATCACGGCGGACGAACTCTGCGCGCTGTATCGAACACAGTTCCCGGTGCTGTACGGTTATGACCACGGCGCCTACGTGTACGACGCAAACGGTCGCCTGCTCCCGACGTCCGTGGTCAGCGCGTGGCGACGGGCGGGCGATGCGGTCGCCGTCGAGGAAAGGACCGTCGCACACCCGGGGAGCGGCGTGGAGTACGTGTACGAGCCGCCGTTCCGCACGCTCGACCGCGAAGCAGACCTGCGCGCCGCCTACGTGGAGTTCGAGCAGCGACTGGGGTCCGGCGCGTGAGCGAGCTGCTCCCGGGCGTCCAGGCCCCAGCGATCCGTGAGGGACTGCTGGACTACCTGTCGACCACGTTCGCGCTCGCCGACGAGGACGCGCGTGCTGCGCTTATCGACTTCCTCTCCAGCCGCGAGAACGGCATTTTCAAAGGTCCGTACCTCCGTGTCCGGCTGCCTTTTCAGCCGGCCGCGCCGGGCTGGCGCGACGCGCTCGACTGGTATGAGGGCCCGACGCCTTATGGCCATCAAGCGGCAGCATTCGCGCGACTGAGCAGCCTGGACGTCGGGCCGGCGAAGTCGCGTCCGCGTCCGACGCTGATCACTACCGGAACGGGGTCCGGCAAGACCGAGGCGTTCTTGTATCCGATCCTCGACCACGTGCTGCGAGCCCGGCGCCGCGGGGTCACGGGGACGAAGGCGCTGCTGCTGTACCCAATGAACGCGCTGGCCAACGACCAGGCCCAGCGGCTTGCTGCGCTCATCAGTGGAAGCGAGTCGCTCTCCGGCGTCACCGCTGCGATCTATACCGGGGAACAGAGCAAGCCTGCGCGATCGAAGGTGTCTGCCGACGGCTTGATCAACCGCCGTGACGTCATCCGCACCACGCCGCCGGACATCTTGCTCACGAACTACAAGATGCTCGACCAGATGCTGCTGCGCGAGCCGGACGCGCGGATTTGGCGAGACAGCGCGACCAGCCTGCAGTACCTCGTCCTCGACGAGTTCCACACCTACGACGGGGCGCAGGGCACCGACGTGACGATGTTGCTGCGGCGTCTCGGCATCACGCTCAAGTCCTACTGGCCCGACGGCGTCTTCACCGAGGCGGACCGTGCGCGCCCACTGGGCGTGCTTACGCCGGTCGCGACTTCCGCCACGCTCGGGGACAAGGGCGACCCGGCCGCGATGCTGCAGTTTGCGCGCACCGTGTTCGGCGAGGCCTTCGAAGACGCAGCCGTGATCACCGAGGCGCGGCTGTCGTTCGAGGACTGGTCCCAGGGCGCCGCGACCGCGGCTCCACGCACGGACCGCGAAGCCGTCGAAACCGCCGTCAACCAGGCGTCGACGCTCACCGATGGCCGCGCGATCGCCGAAGCGGTGTTCGGCTCGCTGTTCGAGACGCCGGAACCCGACCTGCTGGCGCTGTCGAAGGCGCACCCGTTCACGCGAACGCTGGTCGAACAGGCGGAGCACGCGCGGCCGATCTCCGAGCTCGCGGCCATCCTCCTGCCCGCGCTCGCCGGGGACCCTGCCACACGGCACATCGCGGAGACGTTCACGCTCCTGTACAGCGCGGCGCTCAGCCACGTGCGCAAGGTCGAGGGCCGGTCCGCGCTATCGCTCGATCTGCACCTATGGATTCGGGAGCTGACGCGCATCGATCGCGTCGCCCTTGGCTCGCCAGAGTTCTTGTGGTCGGACGACACCTTGGCCGGCACGGCCGGCGACGCGGTGACCCCCGCGTTCCCGGCGCTGTTCTGCCGACATTGCGGGCGCTCCGGCTGGGCGGTGGTCCGCGCACCCATCGGCGGGTTCGACCTGACGGCCGCAGACTCCAGCGACATCCGCCGCGCCCGACTGGCCGACTCGCGGGAGTTCCGGGCGCTGATCCACGCGCCGGCGGAGGGTGAGACCGAGCTCGACGATGAGCCGCCGACCGAACCGCCGGATCCGGACGAGCCGCGCCTGCTGTGGTTCTACCCGAGCGAACGGCGCGTGCTCGCACACCGGCCGGAGTTGGATGCCGACGTGGCCGCCGGCCGCGTGCTGCCGGTGCTCGCCCACACGGGGCCGAAGGCGGGACGATTCTCGGCCGACGACACTTGCCCGTCGTGCATGCAGAAGGACGGTATTCGGTTCTTGGGCTCGGCGATCGCGACGCTGCTGTCAGTTTCGCTGTCGACGATCTTCGGCAGCGACGACCTGGATAAGGCCGAAAAGAAGGCGCTGATCTTCACCGACAGCGTCCAGGACGCGGCCCATCGCGCCGGGTTCGTTCAGAGCCGTTCGCACAGCCTTACGCTGCGATCGGTGTTTCGCCGCGCCGTCGGCGAGGAGCTCATCGATCTCGAGCAACTCGTGGACCGTGCCCTGCAGCAGGCCGGGGACGACCCACACCGGCGCTACCGGCTCCTACCCCCGGATTTCGCCGACCACGCGGCGTTTACCGAGTTCTGGCGCCGGCCACGGCAGAGTCAGGTGCCGACCGGCTTCCGCCGTCGGGTCCGGCGCCGGCTGGCGCTGGACGCCGTGCTTGAGTTCGGGCTGCAGGCACGGCTTGGCCGCACGCTCGAGCTGACCGGCAGCCTGGCCGCCGAGGTCGATATCGCACCCGCGACGATCGTCAAGGTCGTCGGCGAGGTCGAGAAGATCGCCGGCCCGCTTCAACTCGAGGGCATGGGGGCGACTGACCGGCAGCGCAGCGGCTGGGTACGCGGCGTGCTCGAGCGGATGCGCACCGACGGCGCTATCCAGCACGAGTGGTTCCGCAAATACCAGCTCGAGGACGGGCGCCGGTACTCGATTTGGGGTGGCCGCCCGCGCTGGGACGGTATGCCTGCATTTCCGCGTGGCCGCGGCGCTCCGGCGTACCCGCGCGTCGGCGGCAGTGGCACCGATAGCGATCTGGTGTCCGCTGGCTCGGCGCAGAGCTGGTACGCGGTCTGGACTGCGCGGGCGCTGGGGTGCACGGCGAACGAAGGCGCCTCGCTGACGGTCACGCTGCTCAACGAGCTGGCGAAGCTCGACATCGTCCACACCGTGAACACGAACTCTGGCGGCCAGGTCTTCGAGCTGCCGCAGAGTCGCATCCTGGTCGGGCCCGTCGACGACGAGGGGTACTCCGGCAGGGCCTTCCTGCTCGCCTGCGACATCTGCGGCGCTGCCGTGCCCGGCACGACGCGTGTGGTCGACGAGCTTGAAGGGCTTCCCTGTCTCGTCTCCCGCTGTACCGGCACCCTGGTGCGCGCGGGCGGGCGCCCGGACAACTTCTACCGCCGGCTCTATCACAGCGCCGACGCCACCCGAATCGTCGCTCGCGAGCACACGAGCCTGCTCGAGGACGAGCTGCGGCTGGAGTACGAGAACCAGTTCAAGGTGAGCGCCGACAACCCGCAAGCGCCAAACGTGCTCGTGGCCACGCCCACGCTCGAGATGGGCATTGACATCGGCGATCTGTCAACGGTGATGCTGGCGTCGCTGCCCAAGAGCGTTGCTTCCTACCTCCAGCGGGTCGGGCGGGCCGGCCGCCTGACCGGAAGCGCGCTCAACCTCGCGTTCGTCTCCGGGCGCGGCGAGCAGCTGCCGCGACTCGGCGACCCGCTCTCGGTCATCAACGGCCAGGTGCGACCGCCGGCCACCTACATCGACGCCGAGGAGATCCTGCGGCGCCAGTACGTCGCCTCGGTAGCCGACCGGCTCGCCCGCGCGGCGAACGCCCCGCATCCAGCCACGGCGACGCAGGCGATCGGGACCGTGGACGCGGGCAGCTTCCTTCACGCCGTCATTGAGGCCGCCGAGAGGCCCGCGAACCTGGAGGCGTTCCTCGATGCGTTCGAGAGCCTGAGCGAGCCGGCGCGAGAGCAGCTCCGGCTGTGGTCTAAGCCCCACGCGGAGCCCCGGCCGAGCCCCCTTGCGGCCTACGTCCACGCGCAGCACCAGCGCTGGAAGCACGAGGTGGAGATTCAGCAGCACCGGATCCAGGCGATCCAGGCGAGCCTGCCGGAGCTCGAGCAGCGCGCCGGGTCCCCCGCCGCGACGGAGGACGACAAGGTCGCGCTGCGCACTGCGAAGGCTGCGCGGCGGCTCGCCGGCGCGCAGCTAGACCACCTGCAGGGCCAGTACTGGATCAGCATCCTGGAGGAACACGGAATCCTGCCCAACTACACCCTGCTCGACGACGCCGTGGCGCTGGACGTCACGCTCAGCTGGATCGACCCGGACACTCAGGAGTACATGTCCGAGCCCGCGACCTTCAACCGGGGCGCCGCCTCGGCGCTGCGCGAGTTCGCGCCCGGCGCGACGTTCTACGCGCGGGGACACCGGATCGAGGTCGACGCGGTCGACCTCGGCGTCAACGGCGAGGCGATCGGGGACTGGGTGTGGTGCCCGTCGTGCGGCTTCGGGCAGGACGTCACCGAGCAGCCGTCACCCGCCGCGTGCCCGCGCTGCGGAGACGCCGGGATATCCGACGTGCAGCAGCGGCTGCCCGTGGTCGAGCTCCAGCGGGTTTCCTCCGCGATGCGGCGCGAGGAAGCCGCGATCGACGACGTCCGCGACGACCGCGAGCGGGTCGCGTTCAACATCGTCACCGCGGCCGACATCGACGTCCCGCGCCGGCAGTGGTTCGTCGACGGGTACCCGTTCGGCGTCAAGCACCTGACCGACACCACGATCCGGTGGCTGAACCTCGGCAACGCCGCCGAGCCGGGCGGCACGCGCCTGATCGCCGGTGCGGAGCTGACCGCCCCCCTGTTCCGCGTGTGCGCGGGTTGCGGCAAGCTCGACTCCCGCACCGGACAGAACTCCCCCGCCGAGCACCGGCCGTGGTGCGTCTATCGAAACACCAGTCAGGAGCAAGTCAAGCCGGTCGCGCTAGGCCGCACACTGCGGACCGAGGTCGTGGTCGTCCAGCTACCTGCCGCAATCTCCGTCGGTGACCGCTTCGCCGTCCCGAGCCTGCTCGCCGCCTTCCAGCTCGGGCTCACCGAGCACCTCGGCGGCGCACCCGACCACCTCGCCTTCGAGCGGATCGTCATCACCGGCAGCGCCGAGGCGCACGAGGCGATCCTGATCCACGACACCGTCCCCGGCGGCACCGGCTATCTCGCCGAGCTGGCGGACCCGGAAGCGATGTACGCCGTGCTACACCGGGCGTGGACGCTCGTACGCGACTGCCCGTGCAAGGACGAAGGCCGCGCGTCCTGCCACCGCTGCCTGTCGCCGTATATCAACAGCTCGACCCAGAAGCACGTGTCGCGCGTCGCGGCCGAGCGCTACCTGCGGACGATCCTGCTCGCCGGCGGCGCCGGCGAACCGGCCGCGGCGCTCAGCTGGACCGTGACCGAGCAGCAGACGACGACGTACGACCCGGAGACACACATCGAGCAGCTGCTGCGCACGGTGCTGTTCGACCGGCTGACCGCTGGCCTCGGCGCGAGCGTGCAGGAGCAGCCGGGCCCGTACGGAAACCGCTGGACGATCAACATCGGCGGGCGAACCTGGGTGATGGAGCCGCAGCTGCCGCTCGCCGGCGTGAAGCCCGACTTCGTCTTCTACAGCAACGACCAGAGCATCCCCCGGCTCGCGCTGTTCTGCGACGGCTGGCAGTTCCACGCCAGCCCGATGATCAATCGCCTCGCCGACGACGCGCAGAAGCGAGCGTCACTGCGCGACCAGGGCTACGTGGTGATCGGGCTGACGTGGCAGGACCTGCTGGACGCACAACATGGCTCCACCCCTCCACCGTTGTGGTTCGCCGAACAGCGCTGGACGCTCGCGATGCAAGCTACCGGGGGCGCGCTCAAGCCGGGGCTGCTCGAGCTGGTGAAGGGCGGCCCGATCGACTTCCTCGCGCGCTGGATCAGCCAGCCCGACCCGGCGGGGATAGAGGCGCTCGCCGATGCGCTCCCACTGCTGCTCGTGGGTGCTGGCGGCCACGGCAAGGCGGAGTCGGCCGCGCCGGTTCTCGAGCTGGCACAGACGTTCCACGACGGATCGCCGTTGCCGACAACCGGTGAACGGCCGGTGTGGGCGTGGCGGCACGACACCCTCAGCGTGGTGGCTCGCAACCACTCCGGCAAGGCCGCCGAGATCGTGGTCCTGCTCGACGATCGCGACGACCGACTCGGGCAGCAACATAAGGTCGCATGGCGGGAATGGATTCGGCTCGCGAACCTGCTCAACCGCAGCCTGCAGCCTACGTTCATCAGCACGTACTCGCTGACCTCAGGTCCCCAACCGGCGACGGAAACCAGCAAGACATCGATCTCGGCGGCGTGGGCCCCGTTGCACGCAGGTGCCGTCGGCGACGCCGAGAAGCAGCTCATCCTGTCCCTTGCCGACACCGCATGTCCGCTTCCTACGCAAGGGCACGAGACCGAGAGTGGCTTGCCGCTCGCCCTGGCCTGGATCGAGCACAAGGTCGCCGTCAACCTCGAGCTGACGGCCGACGACCTCAACGAACTCGCCGCTGACGGGTGGACTGTCGTCGCACCCGATGCGGTTTCCATCGGGAACGCTCTCGCCGGAGGTCAGTAGGTGCCCCAGATCATCCTCGGTCCTCAGCAGCACGCGCCGCAGATCGACGGGTCGGTGCGTGGGAAGGCCTACAACTTCCTGGCCAAGCTGGCCGAGAACGACACGGTGCCGGGGCTGCACATCGAGCCGATCGTCCGGTCGGTGGACCCGCGGGTGCGTACTGGGCGCGTGGACAGCTTCTGGCGCGCTGTGCTGTTCAAGGTGCAGGGCCGCGAGCAGGACGCTATCTATGTCTACCTCGGCGTGTGGCCGCACGACGAAGCGACGGAGTTCGCCATGCGCGCGACGCTCCAGGTCAATCCGGTGAACGGCATCGCGGAGCTGCTGATCGCCGACGCGCCGGTCGTCCCGTCGGCGTTCGCCGCCCCCAGCGAGCCGCAGGCGGCACTCACGGAGCCGCTGTTCACGCGGCTCGGGCTGACGGTCGACGTGCTGGTCAACGAGCTGGGACTGGACACCGAGGTCGCCGAGCTCGCGTTCGAGTGCGGTGAAGCGGACGAGATCACCGAGCTGGCCGAACTCGTCACCGGGTGGCAGGGCGTGGCGCTGATCGACCTCAGCGCCGGCCGGTCGCTCGAGCAGGTCAAGGAGGCGCTGGCGATCGACGAGGCGCCGCCCGCGCCGGCCGCGGACCCGGACGCCCAGCTGGCGATGGCGCTCGAGCACCCGGCCGCCCGCCTCCAGTTTGCGTTTATCGAGGACGACGAGGAGCTGCGGCGCGCGATCGAGGACGGCGACTTTGCCGCCTGGCGGATCTTCCTGCACCCCGAGCAGCGCAAGTACGCCGAGCGCTCGTGGAAAGGGCCGTTCCGCCTCTCCGGCGGCGCCGGGACGGGTAAGACTGTGGTCGCGCTGCATCGCGCGCGCACGCTCGCGCGCAAGCATCCGGGCGCGCGAGTCCTCCTGACGACGTTCAATAAGACGCTGGCGGACGCGCTTCAGCGCGACCTGAAGCTGCTCGACTCGGCGTTGCCGATGAGCGAGGGATTGGGCGAGCCAGGCGTCTACGTGCGCGGAGTCGACGCAACCGTGCGCGCGGTCTTGCAGTCCCGGTCGGCCGGGCTCGAAGCGGCCGTCGCGGGCGTGCTCGGGCCCCGGACTGCGGACGTTGGGCGGATTACCGACCGCAACGCCTGGCGGGACGCACTCGCTTCCGATGGGTCGGAACTCCCGCCCAGCCTGCGGAGCCCCGTGTTCCTGCAGGCCGAGTACGAGCTGATCGTACTGCCGAACCGCGTTAAGACGTTCGAGGAGTATGCCCGCGTGCGACGCCCGGGTCGAGGTATCGCGCTCGATCGCAGCGCGCGCGCCGCCGTCTGGAAGGTGATCAGCGCGTACCGGCTCAATGCGAGCATCCGCGGCACCATCGACTTCGCGGAGGCCGCGGCCATCGCGGCCGACGTCCTCGACGCCGCAGAGCGCCGGCCCTTCGATCACGTGCTCGTCGACGAAGGTCAGGATCTCGGCCCCGCCCATTGGCAGTTCCTGCGCGCGCTCGTCGCCGACGGCGACGACGACCTGTTCATCGCCGAAGACTCGCACCAGCGCATCTACGGCAACCGGGTCGTGCTCGGCCGCTACGGGATCAAGATCGTCGGGCGCTCTCAGCGTCTCCGGCTGAACTACCGCACCACCGCCCAGAACCTGCGCTACGCGGTGAGCGTGCTCACCGGCACCGAGTTCGTCGACCTCGAGGAACAGGCCGAGGACGCGAGTGAGTACCGCTCAGCCCGTGTCGGGCCGGTCCCGCGCCTGCTTCCGGCCACCGATGCCGGCGAGGAGTTCGACACGGCCGCCGCGGTCGTCGGCGAGTGGCTCAAGGACGCGGCAACGCCAGAGACGATCGGGGTTCTGGTACGCACCGAGCAGCTCGGTGAACAGCTGGTGCGCGGGTTGGACGAGCGCGGCATCGCCGCCCGATTCGTCTCGGATCGGTCGGTGCCGACGGGCAAGCCGGTCGTGATGACCATGCACCGGGCGAAGGGCATGGAGTTCTCGCGAGCGCTCATCTTCGGCGCGGATGCCTCAGCCCTGCCCGCTGCGTTCGCGCTGAGGGCGACTACCGAGGCAGACCGCGCCGACGTGCTGCAACGCGAGAAGTCGCTGCTGTACGTGGCCACGACGCGGGCCCGCGACGAGCTCGCGATCTCGTGGCATGGGGACGTCAGTGAACTGCTGCCGTCATAGGTGGCGACGATCCGTAAGGCGCTCACTCTCGTTCCAGGCGCGCCCGCCAGCCGGGCGTCATCGTCGGCGCCGTCTAGCACCGCAGGTGGCTCCAGGTCCAGCGCAACCGGTCGTTGGCCCTTCTCATCGCGATGGCGTAAAGTGCGCTCGGTAACACGTCGCCGTTGCGCGTCCTGCGCCACACGAGCGAGGCAAAGGAAGCGGCTCGGCGCTGACGGGAGTCCCCCCGGTTTCCCGGATCACCCTGTCCGGCGAACCAGAAGAACTCCACATGCCCCGCGACCGGGCTCTCGGTGCTTGACTTGCGCTGATGCTGACTGAACTCAGGGGCCAGCGGGCGACCATCTCGATCCACTACGACGCCGACGTCGCTCCGGCCGATGCGCCGATGATCGCCGCCGCGAAGGTCAGCTTCTCGCCGCTCGGCACGGCACTTGGGCGCGGACAGGGCGACGAGCTGGTAAGGCGCCTGTCGAGACGTATGAGCAGTCGTGCGGACGGGCTGTGGCTCGCGCTCTGCGACGTCCCAGATGCGTCGAGACGGTTCGCGCTGGTACAGAGCGATCGCAGCTCCGTGAGCGTGCCGAACTTCTACGAGCGGCACCACACGCGCCGCGATGAGATCTGGCGTGACTACTACTACGCTGCGGCCTACGTCCTCGTTCGCGAGATCGACCGGCGCTGGCCCGAGACGACCGATGTGGTGCTCTCGCACCCCACCGGTCACGGCTGGCCGCAAGGGTTGATCGAGTCGGTGTTCGACGGTCTCTGGCATCTCGCCGACAACGAGGAACTCACGCTGCGCCATCTTCACGTGGACGCCTGCTGTCTCGAGTCCCCTGCCGAACTTGAGCGCGGCCTTGACGTGGTCGACCGCGCGCAGCGAGGAGGGCGGAGGCGGACGGCGCACCGGTCACTCAAGGTCGACGAGGCGCGGGTGGAAAGCCTCGGGCTAGATGGCATCGATGGGGTGCGCCTGTTCCGTGTGGCGCTCGCCAGCGGCCGGGGTCCGAGCGGCCAGGACGCGGCGCCCCGTCAGCGCCTTGTCGGCGGCCGGCGCGGACAGGCCAGAGACGGTTGAGGGGATGAATCGTTATCGGGCTGCAACACGATCGCGGCTCGACTCACCACGACTCCGAATCGCGGGCAGCTGACGCGCGTGAAGGAGGCCAGAATCCGCTGGTGGGTTTGGCGCGGCAGCGAGCGGGTGCCGGGTTCGCCGAACGGGGTGCCCGGGCGCGGCGGCGTCGTGGCGAGCAGGTCGTCGAGGCCGGCGCGGGCGACCATCAGCAGACCGTGGGTGGCGCGAGTGCATGTCACGGCCAGTCGGCCGAACGCGGAGTTGAAGTCGTCGAGCTTGGCGGCACCCGACAGCGGATGAACGGCGATGGTGATCCGGTTGGTCTGGCCCTGCCAGGAGTCGACGGTCGAGGCGCGGATGACGCCGTCGGGCAGGTCGTAGCGCTCGGTCAGGCGCTCGGCCATCTCGGTGGCGTCGTCGACGGCCTGGTTGCGGGTGGCGAGGACGACGATGAGCGGGTCGCCCTCGGGATCGAAGGAGTTCACGGTGCGCTCGTCCTGCGGGTGGCCGGTGCCGTCGTAGCGGCGCTCGACGATCTCGAAGCCGCCCGCGAGCAACGGGTCGAGCAGGCGCTCGAGCTCGTCGAGTAGCGGCAGGTCGATGTCGGCCTGTTCGGGGTCTTCGAGTCCGTCGAACTCGAGCAGCACGGGCCGGCCCGTGGCCACCGCGCCCCACACATCCCTGACTGGGCCCGCCAGATCAGGCAGCCGAATTGAGCGGTCCCCGGGGGCGGCGACGCAGTCGAGCCGGTCCCAGTCGCCGTAGAACGCGCGCCACAGCGGCAGCTGCTCGGCGGTCGGGCGCCAGACGGCGGGCAGGTCGATCGAGCATGTCGTGGCGAGCCCGTCGAAGTCGGTCGGCCACGCGCGGTAGGGGTCGTAGCCGGGGTCGCCGCGCCACGGGTTCTCGCCCGGGTCGATCGGCGGCAGCTGGCCGACGTCGCCGACGCCGACGATGATCGGCGCGAGCCCCTCGACGGTGGCGAAGCGGTGCAGCGGCAGCTGCCAGGCCTCGTCGACCATCAGCACGTCGAACGGGCGCTCACCGTTGGCCGCCGGTCCGAGCAGCTCGACCAGCCGCGCGCGTTCGCCGCGCACGCCGAGCTTGTGCGAGACGCCGACGATCACCGTCGCACCGGCCGGGATCGTCTTGCTGGAGTGCGCGATGGTGACGTGGTCCAGCACGTCCTCGGGCACGTCGGCGCGCCGCTTCTCGGCGATAAACAGGCACACGTGCTTGGCGCCGAGCTCCTTGCCCAGATCGCCCGCGAGCGGGAACACCTGCTTGTTGGCGAAGGCGGTGACTGCGACGCGGCTGCACGCCGGGTGCTCGAGCGCCTCCTTGACCATGCGTCGCAGCGCGTACGACTTGCCCGCGCCGGCCGCTGCGCGTAGGAGGATCTTGTTCTGGCTTGTGTCGCCGTCGAGCAGCTCGCGCAGTCGCTGGATCGCGCGGTCGGCGGCGTCGATGTTGCCGGCTGCGGCCTGCTCGTGATGGCGCGCGTCCTGCGCGATGGCCGGCGGCGGGCCGAACGTGACCGGCTGGGGGAGGTCAGTCGACGTCATCGAGCGTGAGGTCGGCGGGCACGGCCTGGGTCTCGACGTCCGGGTCGACATCGGTGTCGTCGGCCAGCACGTCGAAGCGGTCCTCGTCGACGAGCGGCGGCCACACGTCGGGGTTGAGCTCGCCGCGGGCGCGGCGCTCCGCAAGCGTGTCGGCCCACTCGGCCTCGACGACGGCGTCGGGCGACAGCACCAGTGGTGCTCGGCGGGCGACTGCTCGTAGGAGTCGGGGGTGCAGCTCGGCTTCGGGGCGGCTTGGTTGTCGAGGCTCGGGCGGGTGACGGCGATCTCCTGGCCGGACTGGAAGAGCTTGCCGTCGCCGAACCAGGTGGCGTCGGCGATGATCAGCAGGTCGCCGGCCTTGACGTGCGGGGTGATCGTCGGCTCCCAGGTCAGCGCGGCGGAGCGCGGATCGGCGACCAGCGGCCCGAGCGGCAGCTGCCCGAACTTGAAGCTGCCCTTCTGGATCTTCAGCGACGTCGTGGGCCGCTCGACGAGCGCCTGTTCATTGTGATGCAGGGCGACGATGGTCGTACCGTCGCCGATCCGCCGCGACGCGACCTCCAGCCGCAGCGGGGTCACCGAGACGACGGTGGCGAGGGCCAGCTTGCGCGTGCCGGGGTCCTGCGCGAGATCGTGGGCGGCGTCATGGTCGGCGAGCGCGGCGAGCTGCGCGAAGCAGACGCCGTCGGCGTCCAGCATCTCGACCTGCGCGTTGCGCCACGGCCGGTAGGTGCGCGAGAAGCGCACGAGATCGGACGCCTGCAGCGCCAGCCGGCGGCCCCAGACCTCCTGGGCATCGGCTTCGAGCGCCCGGTGCACGGCGCGGAGCTGCGAGTCCTCGCGGCCTTCGAGCACGGCGAGCGCGCGCTCGAGGACGTCGATCTTGTAGGCGAGCGCGTCCTCGACGAGCCGGCGGTAGCGCTTGGGGTCGCGGCGCGGGCCGCGCAGCGCGGCGTGGATCGCGTCTGAGTGCGCGTTCGAGAGTCGCGCCCCCGGTGTCTGCAGTGACTCGGCGATTGCGTCGGAGACGGCGCGGTGCTCGACCGTCTGGCGTGGCGTTTTCGCTTCCGCCCAGCGCACCAGGTAGTCGAGGCGACCGCTGTCGGCGCTGGGGCCGCCGGCGACCATGTGCGCGCTGAGCACGCTGCGCAGATCGACGACCGGGCTGCGCAGCCGCATCGCGCGGGCGCGGTCCTCCTCGAGCAGGAAGCTGACGGCGAGCCGCTCCTCGGCATCGAGCGCGTCGGGGATGGTGGCCGGCTGCCCGTCGAACGTCAGCGGCTCGCGGCCCATCTCGACGTCGTGCTCCCAGCGCAGGCGGCTGAGCTCGACGCCCGCGAGTGAGTCGGCGGCGGAGGCGAGCACGTCGGCCGTCGGACGGTCTGGGACGACGAGGTGCACGGGTAGGTCGCCGGCGGCGTGCGCGGCCGCGATCTCGGTGCCGATCAGCCGCATCAGGGCCCGCCGGGTCTGCGGCGATTGGGGGTCGGCGAACGTGCGCGTGATCCAGGCGCTGGCCCCGCGCTTGCTGGTGCGCTGGACGGCGATCCCGTGCACGCCGAGGGCGGCCGCGTCGGACTTGGCGAGCACGACGTTGATCGAGCCGGGTAGCCCGCCCGGGTCCGTGCGGCGCCGCCGCGACCACACCGGCGTCCCGTCGACCGTGGCCTTAACCTGCGCCATCGTGGCGGCGGGTGCGCGGCCGAGTGCGCTGGTCTGGTCGACGAGCCCGATGACCGCGGGCCGTGTGAGGCGCTCGACGCCGATGTCGATCAGCAGCGACTCAGGATCGCCGGCGGCGCGCAGCTCCTCACGGCAGTAGCTGAAGAGGTTGCAGGTCACGCAGCTGTCGGGGTCGAACTCGCTGCGGACGTGCGCGACGTAGCCGGGCAGCTGCTCTTCGCTCGGCGCGCCGGGCCCGAGCCGGCGCATGACCTCGAGCCGCTCGTCGGCTCGGGCCCGGACCTCCCGCAGGTGGTCGTCGAGCCGTTCGACGAGCGCTTCTGGCTGAAGGAAGGCGTTGCGGGGGACGGCGAGTGCACCGGACCGGTGCACGTGCATGCTCTCGGGTCGCTGGCTCCAGGCGGCCGCCGACGCGGCACCGAGCGCGACCTGCAGGAAGCCCTTGAGCAGCCGGGTGTCGTCGATCCGTGAGCGGACGCGTTCGTAGTCCTTGGCGTCGCCCATGATCAGCCACGACCCGACCGTCTGGTCGCCGTGCTGGCGGGCACAGACGATCGCGAAGTCGGGCTTGACCGGCGTCGCCTCGGCCGTGGCCTCCATGTCGGGGTAGGAGCGCCGTGAGCATCGTGGCCGTGTCGGCGTCGACCGCGTGCTGGTGCGCGCTGGCGAGTTCGGCCGCGGTGGTCGTGAGCGAGTCCTTGCCTGACCGACGGCGGGTGAACTCGGGGCGGGACAGGCCGAGCTGGCCGACGGCCTTGGTCAGCAGCTCGGAGACGAACCGCTCCGAGTGCACGAGCGATTCGAACGTCATCGCCCGCATCCAGCGCGCCTCGGGAATCCCCGCGCCCAGGTCGGGCGCGTCGAGCTTGGCGGCCAGCGCCCGTCGGCTGACGCGCGTGATCAGCGGATCGGTCAGCCGGAAGCGCTCACACCCCGCATGGGCGGAGGCCGCGACCGCGCTGGACCCGCCGCCGGTGCTCAACCCAGCCACGAACCCGTCCTCCTCGCTGAGGGCGCCCAGACGCTGGCGACATACGCATCGCCGCTCGGCGCCGTGAACACTCGCGCGTTTTCCGCAGCCTCTCTCATCCGGTCGCGGATCGTTAGGCGACGCGTGGCGGCTGGTGGCATCGAGGGCTGTACCTGCGAGTAGGGAACAAGGGTTGGGTCCGTGCGCTGACCGGCGCGCCGCGGTGCGGCGCCGCGAGCGCCGGCGATCGGGGCGCGGGTCGGACCGAGGTTCTGACACGCTGCCGCAGGCGATACGAACGCGCGCTCCTGCGCACTCTGGACTTCTGCCGTGCTCGCTGTCAGAGTCGCGCGCCACGGACGACTACGGGGGACACGATGTTCTTGACACTGCTGAACGAAGGGCAGAGCGTGTTGTTCGCGCGCGCGGCCCGCCTCATGATCGAGGCCGACGACATCGCGCACGAGCGCGAGCTGGCGATGCTGGAAGCCATCGGCATCGAGACCGGGCTCACCGAGCTCCCAGATGGCGGGACGTTCGCGGAGGTGGTGCAGGAAGCCGCGGACGCGCTCACGGACCCGACGCAGCGCAACGCGTTCCTGATCGAACTCGCGGGCGTCGCCGTGATCGACGGCGATGAGCACGGCGCCGAGCGGGCGCTGCTGCAGCAACTCGCCGACCAGCTTGGTCTGGGCGAGCGCGTGGACGAGTTCCTCGCCTTCGCGCATGACGCGCGCGACCTGGCTGACCGCGGCCGCGCGCTGGTCACGACGGTGGAGGCCGACTGATGCCGCTGCCGTTGTTGCTCGTGGGCGGCGCACTCGTGCTGACCGGTGGCACCGGGGCCGCCGGCGGCGGCATCGGGATCAGCCGGATGCGGCGCGCGAAGCGGCTGCATGCCGACACCGTTGTTTACTTGGAGGTCCACCAGGAGCTGTTCACCGACGCGCGCGACGTCGTCGAGCAGCGGCTCGCGGCCTACGGTGAGGCCAAGCTCGACGCGATGACCGGTCCGATGGCGCGGTTCGTGGCCGCGTTCTCCAAGCTCAAGCACGTCGCCTTCGATGCCACGATCACGGACGACGCCTTCCCGGTCGACACGGTCGAACTCGCGGACCTGCGGGACGTCGACCTCAAGCCGTGGATGACCGCGTCCCAGATGCTCGCGGGCGGTGGCAGCGGCTATGCGGCCGGGGCCGGGGTCGGCGCGCTCGCCCAGCTCGCGGTCGGCAGCCTCGCGACGGCGAGCACCGGGACGGCGATCGGGGGCTTGAGCGGCGCGGCCGCGACCAACGCCACGCTGGCGTGGATCGGCGGCGGAACGCTGGCGACCGGCGGGGGCGGGGTGGCTGCCGGGACGATGGTCCTGAGTGGCGTCGCGGTGGCGCCGGCCCTGTTCGTCGGCGGGGCGGTGCTCTGGCACCGCGGCGGGAAGGCGCTGCGGGACGCGGAAGCCAACGAAGCCGAGGTCGAGGAAGCTGTCGCCAAGATGAACGCCGCCCGCACCCAGTTCGCGTCGGTGGGGGACCTTGCCGAACGCGCACAGGGCGTGCTCGAGCGGCTCGCCGGTCGGCTCGACACGCAGGCCCACCAGCTGGAACGGGTCGTCGCGCGCGAACGTGACTATCGCCGGCTGGCGCGTTCGGAGCAGGAGACGGTCGCGGTCGCGGCTGGACTGGCGAAGGCGGTCCGGACACTGGTCGACCTGCCGCTCACGACCGAGTCCGGCAGCGTGAAGGCCAGCAGCCGTCGCACCATCGACAACCTCGACGACGAGGCGTGACCGCACCGCAGCAGCTGGTCCCGGGCGTCCCCCTGGACCCGACGGTCAACGTGCTAGCGCAGCTCGAGCTGTGCGCCCAGCTCGTGGCTCGTGCCGCGGCGGACAGCCGCGCGTCTCGTCATGAGCGGGACGCGGTCCGTGTCGCCGCACGCAGGACGATGGCGCGCATCGCTCGCTATGAGGCGCGGCTGCGTCAGCAGGACGCGGCTGATCGGCGACGGCACCGCGACGTGGAGCTGCCGTTGCTTGAGCGCGCAGGCGACGCGCTTGACGACGGCCGCACCGATGACGCCCTGCAGGCTCTTGCGGCGCTCATTCGCGCCTCCGGCGGCGCGGCGAGCCACGGTTCGATGGCGGCGTTCGACCAGCTCATGGACGATGGTGCGCCGTTCGATCTTCGGCACACGCCGCCCACCGCACCGGCCGCTCCAAGGCCCAGCGCGCTGGCACGCCTCGGTAGTACGGCTCCGCGTCCGGTAGACGAGTGGACCGAGTCGTGCCTGCGGCTCGAGACCGCGGACGCCGCCGAGCTCGACGAGCGCCAAACCGCAGGCCGGCACATCGCCGCGCCACGCCGCATCGCCGGCGTGACCGCCTACGAGCACCACGGGCTCACCCTCGGGGACGGGCGCGTCGTGCACTTCACGGGCGAGCCGACCAGGATCGAGTCGGCCTGCGTCGAGGTCACCGCCCCTGAGGCGTTCGTCGCCGGCACGCCGCGCGGGGAAATCGTCGAGTATCGGCCGCACACCTTCGACGGCCGCCCGCTCGCCCGGCTGCGGCCGTCGATCGCGGCGATCCGGGCGCTCAGCCTGCTCGACAGCCGCGGGTACTCGCTGCTGCAGTGGAACTGCGAGCACTTCGCCGTCTGGGCGACCCTCGGCGTCCGGCACAGCGCGCAGGTCGCCGCCGTCCGCGACGGGCTCGCACGGCTCGCGAACCTGAGCCCCGATGTCTTCAACGCGGTGACCGAGGCGAACGAGCTGCTCCAAGCCGACAGCCCGCTCGCAATCGAGCGGTCACCCGCGACGGAAGGCTGGGACGCGCGCGTCGACGGGATCCTCACCTTTGATCTCGGCCGCGCCTACTGGGCCGACGACCTCGAGCTGCCGGTCGTCTACCTGCCTATTTGGGACCGATATGGGGAGCCGGCGGCCGGGCTCGAACGCCCATGGACCGCCGATCGTGTCGACGGCAACGCCGCTTGGTCGCGCAACTGCCCGAGCACGCGACTGCGATCGGGCTGGCATGCGTCGCTCGTCTGGATCGACGGGCCCGGGTTCTGGTGGCTGACGAGCGACGGCCGCTGGTTGACCGCGTCAGACGGCGTCATCGACGCGATTGCGGGCCGACTGCAGGCGTCCAGTGACGTGCTCGTCACCTACCTCGCTGGCAGCTACAGCGTCTCCAAACTCCTGGCCATGCTCGACCGGCTCGGCCTGCAGGACATCGCCGCGGAGCTGTTTGCGCGCCCGAGCCGATGACGGGGGCCCGCGACGGCGGGTCACCGCGGCTGCAGGAGGTTGCGGCGAAGCTCAAGTCGATCCCCGCGCCGCTGGACGGGTTTGCCGACCACGCCCTCGACCCCGCGCGCCTAGGCCGTGGCTGCCAGCAGGGGGCGTCAGGCTTCCTGGGTTTGACGTGAGCGCGCGGGCAGCGCCGACACGCACTGAGCCGCGGCGGCTCGCCGCCGTCCCGAGCGCTGAGGACACGGCGCTTCTCCGCCGTCGCTCCAGGGACGCCCCGGCCGGTCGACTATCCGGGACGTGAAGTTCCGTGTTGCCATCACCGGCCTCACTGCAGGCGCCCGGCGGGCCAAAGGGGTCGACGGATCAGGACCGACTGAGCCGTTGAGCGTCGAGCGGCAACAACCAGAACCGGGGCTTGAGCCGGCGGACGCTGAGCAGGACCCGCTCGTCTTCCGGCTTGACGAGCTCAAACGTGAGCTGGAGCTGCTGACCGCGCAGCTGGCGGCACGAGCTCCACAGTCGTCGCAGGCCTCCCCAGAACTTGGCGATGCAGCGGATTCCGAGACTCCCCGCGAGGATCCGCAGGAACGGCACGAGCTGTACCGGCGTCTCGCCGCGCTGTTGCGACACGTTCGCGATGGCCGAATCGATTCCGTTCCGGAAGAGACCATGGCCGCGGCGCAGCCGGCGGTCGCCTGCGCGCAGTGTGGCGCCGCTGTGAGCGCCGGTCATGCGCGTTGGGCGCTCTGCGGACCGTGCTGGGCGCCCGTGAGCGCCGGCGCGGGCTCGCGCTCCCCCTCCTGGCTCAGGGCACGCGGTCGCTGGCGCACGATCGGTACTCCGTCACGCGCTGAGCACCTGCAGCGGTTGGTCGACCACGGCGTCATCTCGCGCGCAGACGCACGACGCCTCGCTCCGGACGGCAACGTCCGCGACCACGCGTGGCTGCTGATCCACGCCTTGCCCGTGGACGAGCAGAGCGCGATTCCATCCGAGCGAGAGACTCGCGCTCGGCGAACGGCCGGGAGCCCGGTGTCGCCATGGCGCGACCAAGTCACGCGCGACCGCGTCTTCCCGCGGCTGGCGCATCTGCTGCGCCTCGTGCACGCGGGAGTGGTGTCTGAGGAAGAAGCAACCGCGCTGGCGCCGGAAGGCTACGTGCGCGAGACGCCATGGCGGCTAATTCGCGACCTGAAGCCGAAATCGGACGGCACGCCATGTCTGCGGTGCGAATCCGTTTCGGTGGCTGGCGGGGCGAACGCCTGGATTTGCACGGTGTGTCGGCTAGGGGCGACGTCCGTGCCAGCCGGGGACCGCCGCGCACGACCGCGTCCCGGGGCGCGCAAGACGGCCGGGGCACGATCGCGGGGCGTCCCGGTCTCCGAATGGCGTTTGCTGGTCACGTCGGGAGCGATCTCGATGGCGCTCGCCCACCTGCTGCAGGTGGTGGCCCTTGGCCTGCTGTCCGAAGAAGAAGCGGCGAAGCTCTCGCCCGACGGCCACGTTGACGATCGCGCTTGGCGCCGCATCCGCGACCTTGATGTAACGGGCCTCAAGACGGCCGACGGCTGGCTTCACTGCCTGCGATGTGAAGCCGTCGAGGTGCCCGGAGTGGGCGGACACTGGTTGTGCTGGAAGTGCCTGCCGACCCCGCAACCGACCCGCTTGCCGACGACGCCGTACGCGCGTCCGTCCAGCTGGCCAGCCGCGACCTGGCGCTCGCCGGTCGGCGAAGGATCGGTGAGCGGAACCTACGTTCGCGGCTACTTCCGCCGTGACGGGACATACGTCAGCGGACACGCACGTAAGGGACACACGCGCCGCTACGGACGGTAGGGCGCGTTCTGGCGTGGTGCCGCTGCCCGCTGCTTGCTGCGCACACCGTCGGGCCCCCACCGGGCGTATCGTCCACGGCCGCGCGCGGCTGTCCAGCTCAGAAATCCATTCGCAGGAACACGCCGAAGCGACGCTCCGCGGCCGGCACATCGCCGCCCGCTTTGTCAGCAGATGGAGATCTGGGCCGGCTGGCTGACCTCAATCTGCGATAGACCGCGGAAGTTCGTGACTTGTCCGGTGACCGCAATCGACTGGCCACGGTACAGGCGCTCGGGCGCGTCGGGAAACGTGTCGCGATCGGATCCCCAGACCACCACGATCAGTCGCCCCCGGTCCGGGTAGGGTGCGCCGACGTCGATAAACGTCGGCCGGCCGCGCGTCCGCGACTGATACGTCGCCGCTGCCACGGGCCCGCGGAGCGTCGCCTCAGAGCCGCGGAGCCGTTCGGCCTCGGTCCACGAAGCGGCGTCGGCGCAGCCCGCCGAAGCGGTCCTGGCGTTCGCATCGTCGTTATCGCGCGTGAGCAGAAGCGCCGCAACGGCGACGGTCACGGCGATCGCCACGGTCCCGACCGTGAAGGCTCGAGCGAGCGTCACCATCCCCGTTCGGTCCCGTTCCGCGCGATCATGCGCCGCCTCAGCCCCTTGCCGGCGTTCGATCTCGTCCTGCAGTTGCTGCTGAAGCGCGTCGATCGCCGCGTTGTGGCTTTCGGCCAGCTGGTCGAGCTCAGCCCGCTCGGCAGTTGTCAGCATCTCGCCGATGTGCTGCTTGCGGGCCGCGTTGAGATCGGATTGCGCTGCAGCGGGCAGCTGAGCGATCAGTGCCGCCAACTGGCGCTCACGCTTGAGCACGAGCTCCACGGTGCGCGCGCACGCTTCCGGCTCACGGTCGATGAGGCGGTTGGCGACGCGGATCAGCCGGTAGCCGGCGGCCACGATCGCTTGCTCGCGACGTGACCAGTCGGCGAACTCGGCACGCGTCATGCCATGTCCGCGGCCGGTTTTGTCGTAGCCGTCGACCTCGATCGCGATCTTGACGGCCTCGCCTTCGATGATCGTGAAGTCGATCCGACGCCGCACGCCGTCGGCGTCGACGAACGGCGTCTGCGCCTGCACGGCCTCCCAGCGCAACCCCGGCACCCGCGCGAGGACCTCGTCGACGTACCGGCGCTCGTACCGGGTCTTATCTGAGAGGCGGGTGCGGTTGGCCCGCAGAAAGTCGTCCTTGGTCATCGGCGGCGCGCATCCTAGATGCGTCCGCGGCGGTGCGCCTTCCCGGGTGGACGCGGTGGCCCGTGCCAACCTGAGCGCCTGCGGCGAAGCGCCGAACGATCGTCCAGTCTGTGGTGTGCGGGGTTGCTGAGGTCGACGGTGCTCCATAGAGTGCCGCCGCTCAAGAGAGGTTCAGTGTCCACAGGAGGGACGTCGTTGCTGCCGCGCATCGCGCTGCTGGTGTTGATGATGCTCGGTGCGCTCGCGCCGACCGCCGAGGCTTACCCGCTGCTCGAGCCGGGGGCCCGTGCCGCCAGCATGTGCGCCACCTACGGCAACCAGGCGGCCGCGCAGCGGGCCGCCGACAGAGTCGACGGTGACGACGACGCCGACGGCGTCCACTGCGAGTCGCTGCCCTGCCCGTGCGTGAAGCCGTCGGCCAGCGGTGACGCCGCTTCGACTGCGCCGGCCGTCAAGCCGGCCCGGCCGGCGTGCACGCGCCCGTCCGGGGTGCAGCCGATCTCGTTTTCCAAGACCAAGTACCCCAACATCAAACGCCACTTCGAGGCGGCCGTCAGGCGGGGCTGGCCGCGCGTGCTCGTGCTCAACCGGCCCGGCGCGGACGCCCGCCGCGACCGGCTGCTGCAGGGCTGGGCCACGCGCGCGGGACGGGATCGCGACGAGTATCCGCCTGCCGTCGGACGCGGCCGCGGCAAGGGGCTTGTGCGCGGCAGCGACCCACGCGGCTGGAAGGCCCACGTTGCGTACGTCCCCTCAAGCGAGAACCGCAGCCACGGCAGCACACTGGGGATCAAGCTCCGTCGGTTCTGTGACGGCACGCGGTTCAAGTACGTCTTCTATTAGCCGCACGGATGCCCCGAGAAAGCGCAGACAGCACCGATCGCATGAGCCCGTCCACCGCTCCGTGTCGAGCCCTAATCGGTCGAGCTGCGTCCGGGCGACCACGCGCAGGGTACCCAGTAGCGGCACCACCGCTTAAGCAGATCGTGGGCGACGGCGTCAGCCTTGTGCTGGTCGGGTCAGGCTCGGCCTGGGGTCTCCGAAGGTACGCTGACCGCCGCGTCCGGTTCGTGTTGAACGTGCGCTGGAACGTCCGTACGCTGGCCCGTGGCGCCTGGCCGGTGAGTTGTCGGCACGCCGCCCCTCGGACGGCTACACCGGTGAGCACCGCACACGATGACTGACACGGCACGCGCAGGACTCGCCTCGATGGGCCCCGAGGACCGCGTCGCCGCGCGGCTGCACGACTGGCGGGGCCGGCTGATCGACCTCACCTACCGCAACCGGCTGATCCGGTACACGCACCAGAAGGCCTCGAGCCTGGCGATCGCCACGCCCGACATCGCGACGATCATGGCCGACCCCGAGCGGGCCCGGCCGTGGCGCTTCTTCCTGCCGCCGGAGGAAGACGAGCAGGCCGACGACGAGTCCGACACCGGTGAGTTCCTGCGCGACACGGTGGTCGCCGCGGCCACGCGCCACCGGACGCCGGCGGCGGACGAGCTGGTGGTCACCGAGCCGAGCGCCAAGCGCATCGTCAAGAACCTCGACAATCTCGCGAAGAAGTCCAACGCCGAGTTCGAAGATAAGGCGTTGCGCGTGTTGTATCTGGCCGTCGGCTTCTTGGACTGGGTCGATCCCCAGCGCGGTCAGGCGATCTCTTCGCCACTGGTGCTGGTCCCGGTCCGGCTCGCGCGCGCGAACGCCACTCAGCCGTACGAGATGTACTTCGTCGACGACGAGGACATCGTGATCAACCCGTCCTTGACGGAGAAGCTGCGCGTGGACGCGGGCCTCGAGCTCGACGATGACTGGGCGTGGGAGGACAAGCCGATCCAGGTTGAGCTCGACGAGATCCGCCGGATCGTCGCGCCGCACGGCTGGTCGGTGCGTGAGGACGCGGCGCTCGGGCTGTTCTCGTTTCAAAAGTACGTGATGTACCGCGACCTGCTCGACAACGAGACGGTCGCGAGCGCGCACCCGATCGTGCGCGCGCTGGCGCTGTCGGAGCCGCTGCCGGATAAGGCGATGCCGCTGCCGGAGGCGGCGATGCTCGATGAGGTACAGGCTCCGGAGCGCTCGTTCAGCATCCGCGACGCCGACGCCTCCCAGCGCCACTGCCTGGAGGCGGCGGCCCGCGGGCAGTCGTTCGTGATGCACGGCCCGCCGGGCACCGGCAAAAGCCAGACGATCGCCAACCTGATCGCCGACGCGATCGGGCGCGGGAAAAAGGTCCTGTTCGTCTCGGAGAAGGCGGCGGCGCTGGACGTAGTCTACGACCGCCTGGCCGAGCAAGACCTGTCCGAGTACGTGCTGATGCTGCACGGCGAGCGCGCCGCCCGACGTGAGGTGGTGCACGCGCTGCACGCCAGCCTGACGAGCGAGCTCGAGCCGCGGCGCGGCATGGATCGCGACGAGCACGAGCGGTTGGCCATGCTCCGCCGACTGCTCAACGAGTCGGCCAGCGAGCTGCACGTGGACCAGCCGCTGCTCGGCGGCCGCCCGCTGCGTGAGGTCTACGGCCGGCTGGCGGCGCTGCACGCGGCGCCGGTGGCGCCGGGCGCGCCCGCCGCGTCGGATGCCGTGGGCGAGGCGGTCGGACAAGAGTTCCAAGGTCTGCTGGAGACGTTCGAGCGGCTCGCGGAACGCTGGCGGGTCGCCCACTCTGGCTTCCCGTGGCGCGGCTTCGCACGTCCAAGCCTGCGCGATGACGAGCGCGGCGCCGTGCTGGCCGCGCTCGACGGACTGGGGCGGGCGACGGAGCACCTTCAGCAGCGCTACACCGCAATCGCCGCGCGCTTGGGCGTCACCCACGATCCCCGTACGACGGCCGCGCGCGCCGTGCTGGAGCTGTCCGACGAGCTTGCCGCCGCACCGCAGCTTGAGGCGGACTGGCTTCGCCCGGGCACTGCCGACGCCATCCAGGCGGCGGTCGAGCGGGCGCGCGGCGCCCATGCAGCGGTGGCTGAGGCCGAACGCCGGTTCAGCGAAGCGGCGGCGACGCTGCGCGTCGGAGACGTGCCCGAGCACGCGGGCACGCAGCTCACCGCGGCGGTCGACGGGCTCGAGGTCGCGATCGGACGAACGCCCGCCTGGTCGCAGACCCTGATCCAGGACCTGCATCGCTTGCAGCGAGCGGAAGCCGAGTTGCCGGCTCACTTTGATGAGATCGACCAGCTCGCCAGCGAGGTCAGCGGGCGTCTGGGGCACGTCGAGCGACCCCGGCGGCTGTCTGAGCTATCGCGGTTGGTCGAGCTGGCCACGCTGGCGTTCGTGGCGACCGATCGCCCTGACCCGGAGTGGCTGGTCGGTCCCGCGCTCATCCGTGCGCGCGCGGCCCTGGAGCAGTTCCAAGCGCCGCTCCGCGACTATCAAGCTCTGCGCGCCGCCCTGCAGGACGCGTACGAGCGCGACGCGTTCGACCTTGATTTGCGTGCGCTGAGGACACGGTTCCGCACCGACTGGGACGCTGAGTTCCTCGAGCGCGAGCACGCCTACCTGCGGGATCTGGAGACTCTCGCCGCGGCACGGATCGACGGCGAAACGCCCGAGGATCCGGCCGGCGACCTCGCGGCCTTCCAGCAGCACGAAGTCACCAGACTGAGCGCGGAGCAGGCGCGCACCGCGCTGCTTGCGCGCTTCACGCCCGCCGCCCTGGCGCTCGACGGCCCGGGCCTGCACGAGCGCTTCTCCACGCAGCACACCGGGACGTTCGCGAAGCTCGGCAAGCAGTACCGCGCCGACGCGCGGACGATCAAAGAGGTGCGGCCCGACGGCAAGCTGGGGGACGACCTCGTCGCCGACCTCGCGGAGCTCAGCCGCTTCCAGGCGCTGCAGGCGGAGGCGGACGCGCAGAACACCGACCTGTCGACGCGCTACCGGCCGGCGGCGTTCACGCTGCCGCACGGCGAGCTCGCCGAGCGATTCCAGCAGCGCTACACGCCCACGTTCTTGGCCCGGCATCGCGCCTACCACGCGGACCTCCGGGCCATCAACCATGTTCGGCGGGCGGGCGCGCTCGCGGAGGACGAGATCCTGGGCGAGCTCGACCGGTTCGCGGACTTGCAGGCACTGGGACGAACCATCGACGACGGCAGCGAGCGACAGCGCGTGGCGTTTGCGAGCTTCTACCTGGGCCGCGACACCGACACGGACGCGGTCGCTCGCGCGCTCGACGTGGCCGAGCAGGCGCTTCGCCTCGCCGATCGCGACGCGGACGCGGCGGCGCTGCGCGCGCAATTGACGGTGGGCACGGTCCCTGATCCCCAGCTGACGCGCGCGGCCGAACAGCTGCGCGGCGCGCTGGCAGCGGTGGACGAGCGCTTGCGCGACGTCGAAACGCTCGCGGCCAAGGCGCCGGCATGGCGCGACCTGGACGCGCCGGCGCTGCGCACGCGCGCGCTGGAAGCGCTCAGCGCCGTGCACCCGCTGGTCGCCGTCACTCAGGCGCTGACCAAGCAGGGACGCTACCCCGCCACACTGGACGGGTTGACGGCCCGGGCCCATGCGGCGGACGCCGTGCGGGCAACGCGCAGCGACCTGGCCGCGCACGAGGCAGGGTGGGCGCACACGCTCGGCGCCCGCTACGCCGGCGCCGACACCCCCTGGGACGAGCTGCTGCAAGCGTCCAGCTACCTACGCGCGCTGCAGCGCCGCTTTGTCGGCGAGCAGCTCGCCCTCGACCAGCACCCCGACCGGTTCGTGCCCGACGGCGTGGCCGACCGCCTGCTCGCGTCGCCCCGTCAGTGGCGCGACGCCGACGAGCTGCGTCAGGCCCTCGCCGGGTTCGACGCGCGCTTGAGCGCCGTGGTGGACGCGTTCGAGCCCGAGCGCCGCGATGAACTTCTCTCGCTCGGCGAGTCGACCGCGTTCGCGACCGTGCGTGCCGTGTGGGCCGAGCTCGCGGCTCACGTTGACGACCTCAACGACTACATCGAGCTGCGCCGCCATCGCGGCACCGCCGCCCGACTGGGCTGGGGCGCGTTCGTCGAGCACCTGCTCGAGGAAGACGTCGCCGCGAACGCCATCGTCGCCGCGTTCGAGCGGGCGTGGTGGACGCGGCGGCTGGAGCGGCTCGAGAAGGACAATCCGGAGCTGTTCGCTGACGACGGCGCCACCTACGCCCGCTGGATCGACGAGTTCCGTGCGCTTGATCGCCGGCTCGTGGCCACGGGGGCAGACCGGCTGATCGCCGCGCGCAACCGGCATCGCCCGGCGCTGGTGGACGGAGTCGGCTCGGAAGTCACCATCCTGAAGACCGAAGCCGGCAAGCGCCGCCGGTTCCGTCCGGTGCGCAAGCTGCTGGCCCAGATGCCGACCCTGCTGTCCGAGCTCAAGCCGTGCCTGATGATGAGCCCGCTGACGGTGAGCCACTTCCTGAGCCCCGACCATCGCTTTGATCTCGTCGTCTTCGACGAGGCCTCGCAGGTCCCGCCGTGGGACGCGATCAACTGCATCTACCGGGGAGCGCAGCTGATCGTGGCCGGCGACTCCAAGCAGCTGCCGCCGACCTCGTTCTTCCAACGCGCGGAGAGCGACGACGGCTTCGACGAAGAGGCCGATCGCATCGAGGAAAACCAGGAATCAGTGCTCGACGCGTGCAACGTGCTGCTCGCCGAGCATCCGCTGCGGTGGCACTACCGCTCACGCAACGAACGGCTGATCGCGTTCTCCAACCGCCACGTCTACGACGACACGCTGTGGACGTTCCCGGGCGCCGCCGAGGACGGCACGCGGACCGGCATCGGGTTCGTGCACGTGCCCGACGGGATCTACGATCGCGGACGTTCAACGACCAATCGCCGCGAAGCGCGTGTGGTCGCCGAGCGCGTGGTCGCGCACCTCGGTGACGGCAGCAACCGGTCGCTCGGCGTGATCACGTTCAACGCAGCCCAGGCGGAGGCGGTCGAGGAGGAACTCGACCGCCAGCGGATCGAGCACCCGCACCTGGAGCCGCACTTCAACCAGGGCCGCCTGGACTCGGTGTTCGTCAAGCACATCGAGGCCGTGCAGGGCGACGAGCGCGACGTGATCCTGTTCTCCATCGGCTACGGCTACGACGAACAGGGCGCGTTCCCGATGAACTTCGGCCCGCTCGGGTCCGACGGCGGGCACCGCCGGCTTAACGTCGCCGTGACCCGCGCGCGCGAATACGTCGAGGTCATCTCCTCGGTCCTGCCGTCGGACTTCACCCTTAGCGAAAGCGCAAAACCAGGGCCGCGCCTGCTCAAGCGCTACCTCGAGTACGCCCGGGAGGGAGCGGCCGAGCGCGAGGCCGACCCGGCGACCGACGTCCGTACCGACGCCCCGTCGCAGTTCGAAGCCGAAGTGGCCGAGGTGATCCACAAGCTGGGCTACGAGGTGGCGTTCAACGTCGGGCGCGGCCCGTCACGCATCGACATCGGCGTTCGGCACCCGGCCGAGCCGTCGCGGTTTATGCTCGGCATCGTCACCGACGGCCCCAACTACGCGCGGGTTCCGACCGCGCGTGACCGCGACCGGCTCCGCAACAGCGTGTTCGAGCACCTCGGCTGGCGACTGTACTCGCTGTGGAGCATCGACTGGGTCAAGAACCGCCGCGAGCAGGTGCAGCGGTTGGAGGCGGCGCTGACGGCCGCCCGCGACGCCGAGCCGCTCGAAGACGCGCCCGGGGACGCCACACCGGCGGTTGTGCCGTCTGCGCCTGAGGTCCCGTCGGCGCCGTCGGACGAGGGTGAGCGGGTGCGCCGCGACCGTCCGCTCGTGGACGTCCGGGATGACCCGTCAGCGCTGCCGTGGGTGCACGTGTACGAGTGCGCGGAACTTGCACCGGTCACGTCCCGCTTCTACGACTTCGCCGACGCGCACCACCAACGGCGGCAGGTCGAGATGGTGATCGAGGTGGCCAACGTGGAGGCGCCGATCCACGTCGAACAGTTGGCGCGCCGGTTGGCCGACGCCTTCGGGGTCGACCGCGTCACCAAGACCGTGCAGACGGCAGTCAACCGTGCGGTCGAAAAGGCCGCCCGCCAGGCCGTGGTGGAGCGCCGCGGCGACTTCCTGTGGCGGCGCGGACAAGCGATGCCGCCGATCCGGACCCCGGACCCCGACGACCCGCGCACCCGACGTGACATCGAGCAGATCGCCTGTCTGGAGCTAACGTCGGCCGTCGTGCGCATGCGCAAGGCGAGCCCGGGCGCCGAGCTGGAGCACCTGATCCCGCAGGCGGCGCGCGTGTTCGGGTTTGACCGCACGAGCGCGCGCATCCGCGACCGGTTCGAGGACTGCCTGCGCCGCGTCAGCCGCGACCTGGACGCGCTCGCTGAGGATGGCTGAACCGGCGCCGTCGGCGAGCCGTCGCATCGCGGGTTACGAACTGCTCCGCCTGCACGGCCGAGGCGGCATGGGTGAGGTCTACGAAGCCCGCGACCGCGCCCTCGAGCGTCGCGTGGCGCTGAAGGTGCTGGCTGAGCACCTCGTCGGGGACGCGTCCGCCGCGACGCGATTTCAGCGCGAGATCACGTTGGCCGCGCGCGTGGAGCACGTCGGCATCGTTCCCGTGTACACGGCCGGGGTCGATGCGGCCTCGGGCCGCGTCTACATCGCGACGCGGTTCGTGGACGGCCCTAATCTTCAGACGCAGGTCAGGGTGAACGGTCCGCTGAAGCCGAGCGACGCGACGACGGTGCTGGGGCAGCTGGGTTCCGCGCTCCAGGCGGTGCACGACGCAGGGCTCGTACATCGTGACGTCAAGCCGCACAACGTGCTGCTGTGGGCACCCGGTGCTCGCGACCAGCACGCGCTGCTCACGGACTTCGGGATCGCGAGCGCGGTCCACGACACCGGCCACTTGACCCGCGCGGGCGCGATCGTCGGCTCACCGGCCTACATGGCTCCCGAGCTCTGGCGGGGGGAGCCGGCGACCCCGGCCAGCGATCAGTACGCGTTGGCCTGCGTCGCCCAGTTCATCCTGACGGGCCGGGGACCGTTCGACACGCTGTCCGACGCGTGGCCCCGCCGCCATCTCGAAGGCGTCCCCGAGCCGTTGCCGTCCGCCGCCGCACCGGCCACGCAGCGCGCGATCGCGCGCGCGCTGTCCAAGCGCCCGGCCGACCGCTTCTCCTCGGTCCGGGCGTTCCTCGATCAGCTCGGCGCCGCTGCCGCCTTCGACCGGGCTGAGGCGGTCACGCAGGTGCTGCGCGCCGGCACGGACGAGACCGTCACGCACGCGCTCACAGAGCAGTACGCGCTCACCGAGCCCACGGTGGCGCTGCTCACCGACCGCGCACCCAGCGAGATCATCCGCGAGCGTCGCCTCGCGGCGCGCCGGGCGATCATGGGTGGCGACTAGAGCGGGAACGTCGGTTTCCGGCGCTCGCGAGCCGCGTGACCGGTGCGGGCAGTGCTTACCGCGGCGGCGCGTTCTCGAGCTGCGCGGCCAACTCACGGGCGGCGGTGGCGAGCTCCCGTAGCGAGAGCCCATCGAAGGCGCTACTGCTATCGAAGGCCCGATCAGCGACCGCCCGCTCCGGTTCCGGCCGCGGCCGTGTGTAGGGCTTGGCCGCCGGGGGTCGTGCGCGTCGGCCGGGTGCCGCGTCCTGGCGCGGGAGCGCCGGTGACGACGGGCGCGTCGTCGGCCCGACTACGGCTGCGGCCCGCGGCACGCGCACCCGCAGGCTCGCTCGCTGATCGGCCGTCAGCCGGTCCAGCAAGCACGGCGCGTGCGCGACCTGGCCACGTTCGCGCTCGATGGCGATCGGCTCGGTGAGCGCGCGCCACGCGGCCTCGCGGCACGGACGATGTCGCTCCGTGAGGGCCTGCTCGAGCAGCGGGTACAGCTCAGGACGGTAGATCGTCGCCAGCGTGGCGATCGCGGCTCGCCAGAAGGCGCTCAAATCGACGAACGCGTCCTTAAGCCACGTGTCGATGTCCAAACGGCAGGCGCCGCAGCGCAGAGCGGCCCGAACCTCAGCGGGCATCCGGTTGGCCGTCGCGCACATCGGGCACCGGAACAGCAGCGTGTAATCGTGGTCGGCCGTCAACATCCTGCAGCGTCCGGCACGGTACGGCGTTCACGGTCAACCGTCCACCCCTGGACTATCCGACGATCGTCCGCTGAAGCTGGTCGGCGGCCGCAACCCATCTTCCGGCGTGCGCTCCGCGGCGGCGACGCCGGTGCGCACGCGGGTTAGTCTGGGCGCTGCGCACCGCTCAGATCCGGCTGCCGCGCCAGGGGGCCCGGCGGTCGAGGCGAGTGCGTCAGCGGCGGTGGGCTCGGTGGTCAGGTTGGACCGGTGCCACGGTGCCGAGCTGACAAGGCACCGGCCTGCGTGCACAAGGTCCGCCCGCGACTCAGCGTGATCGGCGTTCACGCCGTTCGGGATGGCGATCGGGCCCCGCGTCTGGCCCGCCGCGGCTGGACCGACAGCGCGTCCCGCGAGCAGCAGCACAGCGGTCGCGAGGGGCACGAGCCAGCCGCGCTCCGTTCGAATCCTCGAGCTCCAACCCCCATCGGTGACCGGTCGTGGTTTGCCGACCGGCGCAGAGCGCGCACGGAATGACCATCACCTACCTGTATCCGCATCGCGGTGCCTTCGGAGCCGCTCATCGATGTTCGACGGAACGACCACTCTCGAGCGAGGAGCCGGACGCGCAGACACAGGACGCGTACGAGCAAGGCCGACGCGCCGCCATGCGAGCTCGAAGCTCGAAGCTGCACCGCTTGCCGAAAACAAGGATCAAGCGTCGCCTTCAGATACCCGGGGCGGCGGGATCGTCGGGGAGCAAGAGCGTTTGCCGAGCCTCGCCGGTCGGTGCGTGGGCTTGGTTCGTCATGCCGGCTTCATCGAGCACGTACTCGACGAGGCGCTTCATTCGGGGCTGCGTCTCTGAGTGCGAGGCCTGCATGTAGTAGCGCTGCATCGTGGTCATGTCGGCGTGGCCGATCTGCGCCTGGATCCACGAGGGGCTGCGCCCGGCCTGCGCCGAGAGCGTGACGAACGTGCGGCGCAGCGTGTGCGGTGTGATCGCGGGCGGTAGCACCGCGTCGCCGCGCGTCGCTCGGGCTTGCGTGGCGCGTGCGACGGCCGGCGCCAGGACGCGGCGGTTGAGGTTCTGGCGCGAGTGCGGCGTGCCCCGCCGGGTCGGGAACACGAGCTCGTCAGCGCCGGTCTGCCCGACTTCCGCGACGTAGACCAGCAGCTCCTCGCGCAGGAACGGCGACATGTGGACCTCGCGGACGCTGCCGTACGTCTTACCGTCGGCGATGACGATGCGCCCGTGGGTGAAGTCCAGGTGGCGACGGCGCAGATCCGCGACCTCGTGGGCGCGGAGGCCGGACAAGCCCAGTGTCGCGATCATCGCCCGGCGCGCGCGCCGACCGCCCGCGGTCTGTCGGGAGAGCCAGATCGTGGTCGATTCCGCTCGGCCGATCGTGGCCGCGATGCGCGTCCACGGCAGCCGTTCGATCTCGCGCAGGTGGCGCACCGTCTTCCCCAGTTCCAGCGTCTCGGGGCTCGAGCGCTGGTCGATCTCCAGGGCCGCGTCGAGCACGTCGAGCAGTTCGTCGACTTCGAGGAAGCGTCTGTAGACCGGCTTCTCGCGCTTGACCTTCAGCTCGCGCTCCCGCGCGCGGTGGTGCTCCAGGTCGAACCTCTCCGAGCGCACGGCGCGATCCAGGATCTGGGCGAGTAGCCGGACGCTGGCGTTGACCTGCCGCGCGCCGAACGGCCGCAGCGGTCGCCCGGGGCGACCGTGAAGCGGCACACCCGCCTCGCTCGCCCGCTTGCGCCTGGCGCCCTCGCGCAGCCGCGCCGTCCGGTACGCGTTGATCGCCTCGTAGTTGATCTCCGACAGGCGCTTGTCGTGAAACGCCGGCAGCACGTGGTTGGTCAGCAGGTTCCGGTAGTCGTCGTACGTGCTGCGCTCGAGGTCCGGCTGCTTCTCGTCGAGCCAGAAGGTGGCGAACTCGCGGAAGATCGGATTGCGGTCGCCCGGGTCGAGCGGCTGCGGCGTCGGCGGGCGCCAGACACCGGCGGCGATCTCGCGCGTCACGTTCTCCAGCTCGAGCTTCGCGCGGTAGTCGTTCCAGCCGTCGGCTTCAAGTCCGAGGGGCACCCATACGCGTTCGCCCTGCCACCAGATCCGCAGCGCGAAGCGCCATTGCTCGTCACGTTTGCGCCACGTCTTCCTGACCTGACCTGTGGGCCGACGTCCACATCGGGTCTCAGCGGCGCCGGTTGACGGTCCGGTGGACGCCGCCGACTGGTGCCCGCGTGCGGGTGTGGGCAGCGACGGCAACCGCCGGAGGGCTGGCGGCTCCGGGCGCCTGCGCGCGCTTGACGGCCCGGCCGCCGGAAGGGACGGGTCCCCGACCGCCAACGCGACGCGGCGCGGATCGAAGCGCAGGGGCGCCTTGGGGCCAGTCCCAAGGCGCAACGCGCCTAACTGTCGAGCATTGGCATAGACCCAGCTCGAATGCACCTGCAAGCGACGCGCGACTTGGGCGACGGTGAGCAACTGAAAGTCGTCGCCGCGGCTGTCGCTGACCAGCCGCAGGAGGACCCTGTGCGCGATGCGTTCCACGAGTGCGGGGTTCAGTTCGGGGGCGATCGGCCCGTCATCCGCGGAGCTCATCTCGAGCTCCCGCCAGGTGAGCTCCTGTCCCAGTCGCGGGGTGTGCAGTCCCCGGGGGCCTGCGTGGTAATCGCGCTCATTTGTCCTTCCCCTTCGAGGGGCGCCCACCTGGCTGCCGGTGCCGGTTGCAATTGAAGCGCACGGCCGCGCGTGAGAAGTCCGACGAAGACAGCGCGACGGCGGTTTCGTCAGGGGCATGCGCCGGTCGCCACGCCGGTAGATCCGTGAGAAGACCCGCAGCTTCAGGCTCAACCCGGATGCGTACCCGTCCTCAGCCACGCCCGCTCGCGACGTTTCGAGGCACCTCAGCTGGAGGTGGACAAAATGACCCGACACGCTGGTCCTACAACGGTGACCTCACCCGCGAGCGTGCGCCGGGGCCCGCTCAGCACTCGGGTACAGGAAGGGGCTCGGCATTCAGTGCCGCCGCGAAGGCACGAACCCACTTGCTGTGCTCGGCTGTGTCTGGCTTGCCGAGTTGTTCCCACAGCGCGGCGTACTGGTCGACGAGCCCGGACCACCGGTCGCCGTCGCTGCGCAACGTCCAACCCAGCGCCTCGACTGGGAGGTTGCTCTTTTGGTACTGGCAGCGCGCGCACGCGGTCACCAGGTTCGTGGGGGCCTGGTAGTCGCCACCCATCGAGACGGCACGCACGTGATCCAGGCTGGTCGAGATGTCCCAGTACGCCCGCGGAGCGATGTCCATCTTCCACGCGTTGTGGTACGGGAATTGCTCCGGAAACGCGTGCGATAGAAGCCGCAGCACCTGGGTCGGAATCGTTTGGCGCCCGCACCAGCCGCACGTGAATCCGTCGCGGACGTACACCCGGGCGATCACTCCGATCGCGGGATTGCGGGTCTGCCCGTGCGTCGACTTGGGCCACTGCCCCCGGGGCAACGTCGGCATCCGCTCGATCGGATGCGTGCGGGCGGTGACGCCCGCCAGGCTGGAGATCTCGGCCAGGGCCTGGTCAGGCTCGCGGGCCACGAGCGCACGTACGACGCGCGCGAGCTGGTCGGCGACGGCGTTATCGGGCTCGGGGATGACCAGTGCCGCGGGCACACCTTCGGCGGGCTCCTCGGGCACGGGCTCGACGGTGACCGCGACCTTCGGCGAGCTGACGACCGTCTCGCGACCGCCCCCCGGAGCAGAACGATCGGGCGCATTCGCCGCGATGGCGGCCGCGGTCCGTTGCAGCTCGACGGCCATTGGGCCGGCACCGCGCTGCAGGAAAGCGTCGGCCAGGGCGCCGTAGTACCAGAGCACTTCGTCGCGACCGGCGTTGAAGCGGCGCCACACGTCCGCGCCGGATTGCAGGTCGTACTGGATCGCTCGCGCGTTATGGAGCTTGTCGGCCAGCGAGACGCGCAGCACGGACGGATGTGCGGTGGCCAGGTGAGCGATGTAGGCCTCCTTGCGCTCACGCCACGGCGGCTTGGGGACCACGTCGGTGTCCGAGCAGGCGGCGACGATGTGGGCGACTTCGCGTCCGAAGAGCTGCTCGATCTCGCGCAGCGTCCGGGCGCCCCCCTGGTCCTCGACGGCGTCGTGCAGCAGCCCCGCGATCGCCTCGTCCTCTGATCCGCCGTCCTCGAGCACCAGCGATGCGACGCCCAGCAGGTGCGCGAGGTACGGGATCTGCGTGCCCTTTCGCTGTTGCGCCGCGTGGAGCTCGCGGGCGAGCCGCACGGCCCGGTCAAAGCGCGCGCCGAGCCGCTGACCTGGGACGTCAGGCTCAACGGGCCCGGTGACCCAGCCGAGATGCAGGGTCACGTCGCCCGGCACCTGCGCGGGCACGATCGGCTGCTCGTCGGGGTCGGCGCCGAGGGCGCGCGCGAAGCTCACGTAGTCGTCACGCCATTCGGCGGTTGCACTGAACGAGTGCACGAGCATCACGGCCTCAGGCGCCCCGAAGCGCTCGGCTTCGAGCAGCGCGGCGACCGTGCGGTGCAGCAGCTGGTAGCGCAGGCTCGCCACCGAAGCGTCGTCGGCAAGACCCAGCCGGTCAAGCAGGAACGCCAGCCGGTCCTTGCGGCCCTGGCTGTCGCTCTGGACCCGCCACTGATCGACAGCGTGGTCGCCGAACGGCTCGTTGACCTTGCCCTCGACCGCGAACACGATCTGGTCGCCTGCCGGGCGTCGGGCGAGCACCAGCAGGTCGGTCTGTGATGCGCGTGAACCCCCGGGCAGCGGCGTCTCGTGCTCCGGGGCGGCGAACAACAACTCGAGTTCGCCGAAGCCGCTGGCCGCCAGCGCGGACCGGATCTCGGCCGGCCACGGGTCGCCGGCTTCCCAGCTGTCGGCGAGCGCTTTCGCGGACGCGCCGTGGCGCCAGTGCAGGCGGGGTTTGGCCAACAGCCAGCGCCAGTCCTGCGCGCCGTGAGACGGGATGTAGATTCGCGTCATCGCATCCAAGGTCGCTTGACGGGAGGAAATCCTGACGGGTGTCGCGGCGACGTGCGACACCAGCCGCGGCCACACCTCGGACGGGCCGTCCCGGTGGCGCTTCACTGGCGCCGCCGATGATCAAGGGCTGGCAGGATGCGGCGATGTCTGCACCGACCGACGCTACCTGGCCCCCCTCCGACGAACTGCTTGCGTGGCGCCGGCAATCGAGCTCGCCTACGAGCACAGTGCCGGGGTGGGCGTTGGCCGGGAACGACCAGCAACTCCCGGGCTGGGTCGCGTTGCCGGCCGGCGTCGAGCCCGACCCCCACGGCGACATCGACGTGCCTGCGTATGAGCTCGCCGACGTGGAGACCGACGCCGGTCGTCCGGGCGGGGGAGGGATCTCATCGGTGTACGCGGTGCCGACGACCGACGGTCGCTTCCGCATCGTGGTCACCAACGACGACGAGATCCCGTTCAGATCGCCGATCGCAGAGCTCGCTGAGCTACCGACTCTCGGCGAGCTCCTGAAGATCCTGGACGAGACGACCGTTGACGGTGAGCTGCACGGCGTCGGACATCCCACCCGGGTCTATAGCGACAGCGACCATCGGGAGGAACTGCGCCGCTTCGTCACGGTCTCCTCGGACCTTTACCCGGCGCTCGAGCGGCTGGACCGGTCACGGCTCGAGCAGTGGATCGCCGAGCGTCCCTGACCACCACCCGAGTCGTCCGGCAGGCGACACCGCCGGTGCCCGCTCGTCGCCGCGAGGCCCGAGCCCACGTGAACGCTTGGACCTCCGATGTACGGTATGGAGCATCAAAGGCACGGGCGAGGAGGGAGAGCTAATTCGCTGCCGCCGCGCCCGCGTCCGCTCCGTCGTCATTCGTGTACGTTACGGGTGGACGATTCAGCGCGCCGCAGTCCCATCGTTCCTCGACCGACCAGGTGCCGGGCGTGTGCTGGGCCGGCGGCCACAGGCTCCCGATTTCACGAAGCCGCACCACGGACGGCACAGTTGTGATGCGCGCCGCATCGAGCACCTCGTAAACACCGCCGACGATCAGTTCGCGCTCGCCCTGCTTGATGCCCGAGTGCTGCCAGGCCGGAACGCCGTGGAAGGCGCCTTGTGTGACGAACAACCACTGCTCGCCGTGCGCACGCGCAAAGTCTTCCGACAGCGACACGCCCCACAGGGGCATCGAGAGCGACCCGCCGCGCACGGACTTTAAGATCTGCTCGTCCTCCGGCTTCGGCTTCAGCCCTCGGCCCACGAACGCGCCGGGGACGCCGGCTCGCTATTACCATCCCGCGGCGTCGGTCGGTTGCGAGTCCGCAAGTGCCTGCATGAGCACCCGGGCTCGTTTCATTGTTCTTGCGTCAGACGCGGCTTGATTCTCTACTACGTGCAGCCAGTCGGCGGTGAAGTAGTGAGGCACGCCCAGGGCGCGGTGTGCGGCCGCCCGGATCGGCGTCGAGCCGGCATCGCGGTTGTCCTGCCACGCGCAACATGCGTCGGCTAGGGCGTCGTTGAAGCTCATGCGAGTTCGCATCGTGCACGATCCGGCGGCAGTGCGCGGCACCAGTCGGCGGGGTTTGCCGGACATCACAGGCGCGCAGCCAACGACGCACCGCCGGCACATGACGTGCCGCTGTGACCCACGGCGCATGGCGCGGCGCGCCCATGAACGCTTTACGGTGGCGCCATGAGCGTTGAAGTCGGGTTGTGGAGACTGAAGGGCGGCCAAGCGACCGAAGTGGTCCAGGGGAGGATGCCGAGCGAACGTTTGTTAGAGGACGTCCTCGCCGCAGACATCTCGATTCTTGACAGCGGCTTGCTCGTGTTGGGACGTCAGTTCATCACGCCGAACGGCAAGCGGCTCGACCTCCTTGCCGTCGCCGGCGACGGCTCGCTCACGGTCATCGAGCTCAAGCGAGGTCAGACGGAACGTGAGGTCGTCGTTCAAGCTCTTGATTACGGCTCCTACGTGCAGACGCTGACCCGAGACGACCTGCTCGAGATGTACGAGTCTCAGCATCCGGGCCGGAATCTCGACATCGACTTCACCGACTATTTCGGAACGGATCTCCCCGAGGAAGTTGGCGAGCACAAGCTGCTGATCGTCGCGGCGAGCATGGACGCCGAGACCGAGCGGATCGTCAACTACCTCGCGGGCTTCAACGTGCCGATCAACGCGGTGTTCTTCCGCTACTTCGACGACGGTGACGACGGGCTGCTGGCACGGACGTGGCTGCGCGACCCCGAGGACATCGACGCGACGACATCCAAGTCCAGCGCGCGGAAACGGAACTACGGGCCATGGAACGGAACCGACTACTACGTCTCCTTCGCGTCCGACGAGCACCGTGACTGGGAGGACGCACGGCGTCTCGGCTTCGTCTCAGCCGGGTGGGGACGTTGGTATACGAAGACGCTTCACAACCTGGAGCCGGGACACCGCGTGTTCGTGCGCGCGCCAGGGCAGGGGTACATCGGTGTCGGGGTCGTAACCCAACCCGCTCGTCTCGTCGAGGACGTGCAGGTTCCTGGACCCGATGGCGTCCTCACCCCGCTGCTGGACGCCGACCTCAACGCTCCAGCGATGCATCATCACCCCGGTGATCACGACAAGGGCGAGACGGTGGTGCGCGTCAATTGGTACTCGACGGTCCCGATCTCGCAGGCCTACAGCGAGTCAGGGCTGTTCGGGAACCAGAACAGCGCCTGCAAGCTCAGCGACGCCACCACGATCGAGAAGGTCTGCAAGCACTTCAACGTCCCCGTCGACCGAATGACGGACGGTACTTTCGTTTCATCGTCTATGTCTCTGCGCGTGTAGAACACAGCCGTCGTGCGACCGTGGTTGTAGCTGCCACGCGTGAGCCCGTGCTGCGCGGCCGCATCCGTGTTCGCTGGGCGGGGGCCATCGCGGCTTCGATGGTTGTGATTGGCCACGCGGCTCGGCAGCCGCCGAACTGCGACGTTACGGGACGATGCGGGTGTCCCGACGCTGTAGGGCGGCGGAGGGCGATGCAGCCGAGCAACAGCGTCGCTCCGCTGACCGATGCAGCGCGGGGCAGCCACACGAAATCACGCAGCGAGGGCGTCCGGCTCGTCGTCGACCGCATCCTCGGCTGCGAAGTCCGCGGCGACCTCGTCGTCGATCACGGACGTGATCGCGTCGCGGTCACCGGGTTGTGCGGCGTGCGCGCCGCAGACGGCACGAATCTCCTCGAGAATCTGCTGCTCGCGCGCGTCGAGGAACCGGGCGTAGAGCTCGGGCACGGACTCGTTGGTGGGCGTCTCTGCGGCCGCGCGCAACAGGTCGGCGACGGACGGCGGGCAGTAGTGCAGCTCGAGCAGCTGCGACGGATCGCCGTCGGCGAAGACCTGCGCGCTGTCGACGTAGACGGCGGGGGCTTTGTCCTTGATCTTCTGGTTGGTCTTGTCGCTGATGAGTGTCCGGTTGACGATCGTGTTGATCTCGGGCTTCTTGGTGAGGCCGTGGCGTTTGAGGTAAGCCTGCGGGAAGATATGATGGTCCTGCAGCTTCTGGAGTTCGATGTGCTCATCGACCTGCCAGTCACGCGCGCCCCGAATCGCGAGCAAACAAAAGACCCCGCTGTAGACCGCGCTCGCGTAGCTGGCCGAGCTGCGGATGCGGAACGTCGGTGCGCTGATCGTCTGACGTGCGCCGGACAGACTTGATGGCTCGGGGCCACCTTTGAACCAGTAGGCGGTCATCTCGGCGTAGTCTCGCCGCGACTTGGTCTCCACGGCGCTCGAGTAGCGTTCGGTGAATACATTGCACCAGTACCACTGGCGGAGATCGCGACGAGCGTCGGCGCCGAGCCCGTGCGACTCGAGTTCCGCACGCAGCGCGGCGAGCACCGGCAGCAGGCCGAACCCCGGCAGCCACTTCTTGTCGAAGACGCCGAAGCCGTCCTGTCCGACGTGCGTAACGAGCTCGATCGCACGATCCATTGCGGCCGCCGCCCGGCGCCAGTCGGCCTCGAACTGATCCGGCTCCAGGTCGATCAGAATCCGTGGCTTCGGATCCAGTCCGCGCAGCAGCGCCAGGGTGCGAAGGGCCAGCACGCCGAACTTGTGCTGGTCGGCCTTACCGCCCGACCAAGCGAGAAGGTGCTGGTGATCGTGGCAGGCTTGATCCCAGAGATCATGAAGGCGGATCCCGGAGCGGTACAGCCGAGCGGTCAGCAGGTCGTAGACCGACAGGTCGACCCCGGTCGAGTTCAGCTTCTCGAAGATTGCGCAGACCCGGCCAATGGCGTCCGGCTGGCCTTCATCGACGCGGGGCAACTCGACGAGCGGCACTTCAAAGCGCTGGAACTGGCCGACCGCGTCGGTCCAGGTCTGCCGCGCCCCGCCGGCCGCACGGTATGCCTCGAGTTGATCGGGGTGACGTTCCCGCAGCCAGTCCTCAAAGCCGTCACGCCAGCTGTAGAAACTGTGGGTGTCCAACAGCGCCGTGCACGGGAGAATACGCTGCTCGAACTGGACCTCGCGCTTGTCCAGGTCCCGCAGATCGCGTTTGGTGCGGCTGAACACGATCTCGTCGTCGTCGGGGTCGTCAGCGAGCAACGCCAGATCCAGAAAGAACCAACGGCGCTTGCTGGAGTCTTTGAGTGACCGGTCAGGCGCCGTCAGCGCGTACAGCAGCGAGGAGAGACGCTGCTGTCCGTCGAGAATCAAATGCTCGGGTCTCAGCGGGGTGTGGGTCGGCTCTGCACCGCGGACTGCCACCGGGGCGAAGGGCGGGTTCGCCGGATCGCACCGGAGCAGCAGAAGCGATCCGATGAAATAGCCGCGCGCGATCGACCGAACGAGATCGGCGACCTCCTCGCGCGTCCACACGAAGTCGCGTTGGAAGTTCGGCAGGCAGATCTTGCCGACATGCGCCTGCTCGACGAGGCCGACGATGGGCCGTTTGTCCGGGATGATCTCCATAGGGCTGTCCGTCGCGCATCGTACGGGGAGCGCGCGCCGCGTGCTCCGGCAGACTCAAGCGCCACGAGGTCCGTGAAGCGGTCAGATGTGGCGGCGGTGGTGGCGATGAGCAATGAGCCTGCGACGAATGTGGCGTGCGAGTCCGTGCCGGGTGTTCCAGGACGGCGGCGAGGACCTCGGTCGGGCCACCCTCGCCGGGTCTCGGGGACCGGTGACCCCCGGTGGCCCGCGACGCGGCTCAGCGTCGAGCGCGATGCCGTGGCCGGCACGTTTCGCGCTCAGGACCGGATCGCCATTGCGGTGTCACGATCCAGGCCAGCGGCGTTCGTCGAGCCCGGTGATCACCGACCCGGGGCGGCACAGCCGCACGAGGTCGTCAGCGACCCGTTCGATCACCGCGCTCTGGCCCGCGGGCGGTAGCAGCGCGTCCGGGATCTCTTCGAGCGGCTGTGCGACCGCCTCGAGCGGATCGTGGTCGCCTCGCTGCGAGTAGCGCTGGGCGGCGAGCGCACCCCAGATCGCGCCGGCGATCGCCTGGGTAGCGTGACGCTCGCCGCCGTGGTCGCCAGCGCGGGCGAGTGCGGTAGCGAGATCGTCGTGTGCGGCGGCCCAGACGCCGATTGCGAGCGCCTCCTCAGCGACGTGTCCGGCCCAGCCAAACTGCTTCGCGTGCGTGTACGCACCGCCGCCCAAGCTGCGGTCGAGCGCCGCCTGGAGGTGCTGGGCGACGGTCGCGCACGCACCAGCGTCGGTGATCGGGTCCGAGTCGGTGAGCAGTCCGATCGTGCGTTGCGTGGCGCCAATGAGTTCGTGCCCTTGGCCGATGTGGTGCAGCAGGACGACGAAGCCCGCGGTGGCGGCGTGGGCGATCGGATGTCCGTGCGTGACCGCGGCCGTGTCGATCGCGACGCTGGCCAGTCCGCGAGGGCCGTCGAACCCGAGGACGGGCGACAGCGCGGCGCACGCGGCCGCGCGAGGCACGCACGCGGCCCCCTTGCTCGTGTTCGGCGGCCCCGACGGCCCGTGAAGTGCGGCGCTCAGTGCGCCGCGGGTCGTGTTGCCCTGCGGGCGCACTTCGCGCATGATCGGCTGCGCCGACAGCCACGCCTGCACCGCCGTGGCGTCTCGAACCTCCGCGCGCAGCGGGACGCCTTGGACGGCCGCCCAGCGCAGGTAGGCGTGCAGGACCTGTTCCGGCCAGCTCGGCTGCTTGCCGCCGCGGAAGCGGATGTAGCCGCGCAGGCCGGCCTCCGCGGTGGCCAACGCGAGTTGGGTAAGCTCCCCGGCACGCCCGTGGTTGGCGCGGGCGTCGCCGGCGGCCAGGCCGGCGAGCGTCAGGACGGCGGCTGCCTGGCGGCGGCGAAGTGCCTCGCCGTCGTCTGCGCGATCCTCGTGGGTTCGAAAGCTCATTGTCGGGCCCTCCGGTTGCTCACGTCACGCGCCGTTCGACGCGGCCGCGCGGCTTCAGCTCTCATCCCACGCTTCGACGAGCAGCCACTCGTCGGGATGGCAGGCGGCTGCGGCCTCGCGATCGACCGTCGTCTTGCCGTCCCATTGCGGCAGCAGGATGTCGCCTGAATCTGACGCCCAGGCACGGCGGGCGGCGGGCGGGTCGTCGGTCAGCACGGGCAGCACTGAACGAGCTGGCCCGGCGTAGCGGGTCGGGTAGCCGTTCCCGCCGAGGCTGACGGCCTCACGCTGCTTCACGAGCGCATCGAGCCAGTCGAGCCCGTGCGCGCCGACCTGCCAGACGGCGATGCGAGTGCGCCCGTCTTCCGCGTCAGCGGCGTCGTTGAGGACGCGTGTGAGCCGGCGACCGGCCCGCACGTCGCCGGCCGGTGCGCGCTCGACGCCGCCGAGCCGGTAGACGGAGAGGTGCCAGCCGAGCATCGCGTCAGCCTGCCACGAGCCGGTCGAGGTGCGCGCCGGTCGGCAGGTGAATCCAGCCCTCGGTCTGGGCGAGGTGGTGTTGCTCGCCCGGCTCGGGCTGGAGCGTGTCGTGCTGCTGCACGGCGCGGGCCAGCAACGCGCACACCAGTGCGTCGAGGCAGTCGTCGGAGTCGATGCACGCCTGTCGCTGGTCGGGCGAGATGGCGAACGCTGACCCGAGCCCGGTGAGCAGTCCCGCGAGCAGGTGCTCGCGACGATCGTGTGCGGTCTGACTGTTGCCCTTGTAGGAGTCCTTGGGGGCGCCGGCCACAAGTCGGGAAGCCAGCGCCGGAGGGCGGCGTCGGGGTAGGCCTCGGCGACGCGGCCGCTGCCGTCGCGGGCGAGCTCGGCAGGTGGGAGGCCGTGGGCGAGGTCGCCGAGGATGACGGCGCAGCGCATCGCGCAGTAGGCGATCCGGTCGGTCGAGACCGAGAGGGGGAGCTTGCAGCCTTGGTCGCGCACGAAGAAGTCGGTGGTGCGCCGCTCGAAGTGCTCGCGGCGGTTGTCGATGAGCTCGGGCCACGGCTCGAGCCGGCCGTGGGCGGCGAGTGCCTCGGTGAACGGCCTGGGCCAGCCGAACGGCGTGTCGATCGCGGTCTTGACCGGTGGCCGCGTTCGCCCCAGCCGCTCTCGTCGAAGGCGGACAGGCCCTGGATCGCGGTCGACAGCAGCTTGTCGTGCAGCGGCGTGCCGTTCCAGTGCCCGCGCGCGAGCGCCCGCGCCTGTCCGCTCTCACGATCCCAGCCGATCACGCACAGCGCGGTGTTCGTGGGCTGGGAGGCGAGATCGATGCCGAAGGTCGTGTCCATGGTTCTCCTACTGGTTCACGCAGTCGTGCTCGCGCAGCCGAGCCCAGCGCTCGCGCGCGGTCTCGGGTCGTGCCGTCCACAGGTACGTGCCGTTGCGGGCGCCGTTGGTGATGACCTTGGTGACGAAGTTCGCTTCCTGGATGCCGGGGCAGCCGGCGCGGTGCAGCCGCGGCGAGTTCGCGGAGTCGGTGATGACCACGTACCCGTCACGGGCGGCCTGGATCGCGTGCAGCCGGTCGACGGTCACGATCGGCTCGAGGTCGTCGATTGCTCGCGAGGCGACTGCTGGTCCCGTCGCGGCATGGGATCCTGGCGTGCGGGCCGCCGCCGGTGGCGCGTCGAGCACGTCGTAGGTGAGTTGGGGTCCGCCGGGGCGCGGCTCGAGCAATCGCCAGCGCGCGTCGACTTCGACGGCGTGCCCTAGCGCCCCGTCGAGCTCCCGGTGCAGCGTGAGCTCGACGATCCGCCCGTCCTCGATGTCGAACTCGCTCGCGTTGGGGCGGCGGCCCAGGATGGCCACGAGGGAGTCGATGACCGGCTTCCAGGCCCCGACCCAGTTGCGGCTGGTGTCAACGCGGAGCGCGAGGTCGAGCGCCACCGGTCCCCAGGGCAGCGGTGCGGCCTGCGCCGCCACAGTCCGGCCGAGTACGCGTCGGCCGGGCGCGGACACGCGCTCGCAGCGCCCGCAAGCACGGTGGGGAGCGATGTGGTCGGGTTCGCCGGGCTCGACCGGGCCGATCGTCAGCCGTGACGGCCCACCGACGGTTTTGGTAGCCCTGACGAAGCACAGGCGCGGCGACGCCAGTTCGGTGGCGAGTGGCTCGAGGAAGTTGTCGAGGTCATGTTGCACCAGGGGATCGGTGCCGGCCGGCAGGCCGATCTCGAGGGCGAGGCCGAGCGGCGGGCCGTCCGCTCCGCGCCACGGGGCGAGCAGGGGCGCGATCTGTTGCGTGTAGGCGCTGATGCGCCGGCCCTCGGGAGACGCCGGGCCGCCGAACGTCGTCTTCGGCGGCAGGCCGGGGAGCGGGACGGCCGCGGCGGTGGGCGGCCGGAAGCGCAGCGGAGGGTGCACGATGACGGGGTCGCTTGGGGCGCAGTAAAGCTGACAGTGCCCCTTGTGCGGTGCAGTCGCCCGGCCGACGGCGCTGCGAGTGGGTCCGCGGCGCGGAGTAGCGTGGCTGCCATGTCCAGGTCCGGGTTCTTCTCGCGTTCGGCTCGGAAGCTTCGTCGTCTTCTCGAACGCCGGCGGTGACGTTTCTCCCGGTGTGGATGCAGGAGGTCGACGGCCGTCCAGCGCTGGTTGTGGGTTGCGCGTGCGGCGCTCCTTGCGTGGGCCACGGTCTCGTGGTCCAGTTCGACGACGGGACGGCGATGTGGTGCCATCCGGACTGCCTGGAGGCAAGCGACGACTAGGTGCACCGGTGCCCGGCGCGGCGCGTACGGCGTCCCGCCCGGGCGATGCGCCCGCCTATAGCGCGCGGCGCCGTGGCGCCGACCGGGTTCAAGGCGGGCGACGTCGGGGCGGTCCGGCTCCAGAGCGTGCTGTTTCGCCGGTTGGAACCGGGGGGGAGAGAAACCTGGTCGGGCGCCTACAAGGGCTATGCCGACACTTCGCGCTCTTGCCGTGCGCGCGTACTCGAACGTTTCGCCGCAGCCGGCGCGAGATCACGGACACTGATCAGCGGTCCAGGAGCAGTTGACAGACCGGGAGTGGGTGCAGGTAGGGTCGCGGCGGTGGTTTCCGGCAGCGGCCAGTCGAGCAGCAGACGCGGTCTCACAACGCTGGCGTACTGCCGTCGGACCGTGCCGCTGGCGGCCCGCGCTTTCGGTCGGGGGCTATCCGTCGTGCCGCTCGCGCTCACGCTGTGTGTGGGGACGGCGGCCACGGCGCAGGCGGGTCCGCTGGCCGTCGCGCCCGTGCAAGTGAGCGTGGGCGCGTCGGTGACGGTGACGCTCGAGCAGTTCCCACCGGCCGCATTCGTCGACGTCTACGCGCGCCCGAGCGGCGGCGGCAACTGCTGCGGCATGCAGGTCGCCGACGATGTGGCGACCGACGCCGTAGGACGGGCGACGGTGACGTTTTCCTGGCCCGAGTCCTTCGAGGCCTGCGCGGGCAAAGACAACTGCAGGCGGCGCCCGTGGGAGGTCGGCCAGCTTGCGGACGTCGACGCGAGCGTGGTCGGCCGAACGTTGACGGCCAACGCGGCGACGACCCGCGTGGTGGCGCCCGGCACGCCCGCCCCCGATCTGACCCTGGCGCAACGGTTCCGGCCGGTGTTGGCCTTCGACTCGAGCGAAGTCTGGCGGCCGCTGGAGATTGACCGCTTCCTCGCGCGTGAGACGCCGAGACTGTGCGGGATCGGGTGCCATCCGGCGCCGTCGTCGGCCTACCTCGTCGCCTTGGGGCTCGGCGCACGAGCTCGGCTCGACCTGGCCGGAGAGCAGACCGACGCTGACTCCTACCGGTCGCCGATCGCGGAGTGCCGCGTGAACGGGCTGCTGGACTGCGACGGCGGCCCGGACACGGCGATGTACGTGCACGACGTCGTCCACGAGGGCTACCGCTACCTGGACTACTGGTGGTTTCTGCTTCAACCACGCGCCCTTCACCAAGCTCTACTACGGCGAGCACGAGGGTGACTGGGAAGGGATGACCGTCGCGGTGCCCGCCACCGCGGATCCGAGCGCGTTCGATTTCGTCGCGATCGCCGCGCACGAGGGTGTGTACCGCTACTTGCGCGACGCGGTGATCTGCCACGACCCGGCGTCGGGCGGCGAGACGGGATGCACGGCCGGCGGGCCGCAGCGCCCGAAGGTGTTCGTCGCCGACGGCACGCACGCCGGCTACCCGCGCGGCTGCCGGAAGCTCGCGTTCGTGTACTGCCGCCAGACCGGCATGCCGCTGCCCGAGAAGGGCTTCGACGGCCGGCGAGCGTGGGGCGCGAACGACGACCCGGCGGCGCTGAAGCCGTTCGGACCCGGCTGGGAGGCCTGGGGCGGCAACTGGAACTCGCAGGCCACGCCGCGCGTGAACAGTCCGGCTCGCCAAGGACGCCACCGAGCGCCGTGGCAGGTGCACTGCACCACCCGCTGGTCGCTGGCCGAGTGTGAAAGGGCGTCCGCCAGCCAGGCCGGGGGCGAGGGGTGCGCGGCGTGGTTCGGGCCGTTCACCGCGGCGACGGTGTGCGACCCGGCGGCGCTGCGTGAGGCGCTGCGCACGGGCACGCTGGGGGCGGCGGGCGCCGTGCGGATCACGGCCGACGGGGCGGCGTCGGCGAGCGTCCCTGGGCTCGCGCAGGCCGTCGGCGACGTGCTTGCGCCCGGGCAGTCGCTGCGCGTGGACGGCACGGCGACGGGCCCGAGCGCGTTGCTCGTGCGCGCGCAGGACGCGGGCGGGATCGTGCACGCCCGCTACGACGATCTCGGGCTCGCGGACGGTGGCGTGGTCACCGTGACGGCCATCGCCGAGCGAGCCGGCGTTGCGCTGCGCGCCGTCGACGAGACGGGACGTGTACTGCGCGCTGCTGAGCAGACCCGCGAGCTGACGCGCCGGCCGGCTCGTCCGTCGCGCGTCCAGGCGCGCCGGCGCGGCGGCCGCATCCGCGTGACGTTCACGGCGCGGACCGGACAGGTCGCGATCCAGCCGCAGCGACGACGCGTCGGCGGTGCTCTGTCGGCGACCACCTACACGGTGCGGCCCGGACGACGGGGGACCGTCAGCGTGCCCGCGTCGCGTCGTGCCCGTTACGTGAGCGTTGTGGCGTTGGGCCCCGCGGGCGTGCCCTCCCGTCCGCTCGTCGTGCGGATGCGCGGGTGAGTAGTCAAAGCGCAACGGCTGGCGCTACCCAGCCGAAGACGAGGTTGAAGGTCGCACGGAACAGGGAGGCGTCGTGACGATGCACGAGAACGCGGTTACCGAGGCGCTGGTCAACGCGCTGCAGGCGTCCGGCGACGCGGTCGCGGCGCGCTTCCTGCTCGAGGTCTTCGGGGTCGAAGTCAAGCGGGGATCACCGCTGCGCTACCGGCTGCAGGCCGGCTGGGAACCGCTCGGGCACACCCAGGCGATCGTCGCCGGGCTGGCCCCGCTGCCCGGGCTCGCGGACGCCGACACCAAGACCACGCCCGGCAGCATCGTGGACGCCGTGATCGCCGGGGACGTAGCGGTGCTCATCGAGGTCAAGGTGCGCGGTCGTTGCGAGCGCGCGCAGCTGGTTCGCCACGCCCGCCACTGGGCGCTGTCGGTCCCGGGCGAGGGTTGGTCGACCGGAACAGGTCCGGGCCTCGCGCTCACGACCTGGGCCCGGGTCGGCGGGTGGCTGGCGCGCGAACTCGACCGGGAGTCGGCCGCGACGCTCGTCGCGCTGGCTGCGGTGCTCGAAGGCGAAGGCCTGGTGGAGCTCAATCCGGCGGTGCCGGCGGCCGATCCGGTCGAGGCTGTGCCCGTGGAAGCGCCGCCGACCCCCACGGCGTTCGCGGCGATGACCGCCGGCGTCGATCTCGCGCGCCTGCGCCGGCGATGCGTGGCGCTGTACGGGCCGGGCGGGCCCGAGCATGTGGCCGCGGACGGGTGCAAGGCCGACACGGAGCGCGTGATCGCGGCTTTCGAAGCCGCTGGCATGCACGTACCGCCCGGATTGCGGGAGGTGCAACGCGGCGGTGTGATGACGCCACGGCGCGTCCTGAGCGCCCTCTTCGGAGACGAGGGCTTGCGTGCCGCTAAGCCGAAGCACTGGACAGATCTACGCGACCGAGTGCTTGGCCGCGGCGGGGATCGCGCCGTGTTGCTGGCGATTCTCGCCTGGGCGGCCGCACGGAGAGACGCGGAAGCGGATCTGGTCTCCAGCAACGTGGCTTTGGTGTGGGCACGAGCTCCGGAGCGCGGCCCAGCCGTCCCCGAGTTGCACACCGCGATCGACGAGTCGCGAAACGACGATCGGACCGCAGACACAGAACCGCGAGGAAGCGTTCAGGCCTGACCATCTACAGACAAGTCACCGTGGCGGTGCTGACCACGGCGACGATCGGGTCGCTGAGCACCGCGTCAGCCGACGGCGCGTCGCGAGGCGCGGCCGAACGGGGCAGCGGCGCGCGCAGCCGACCGCTTCACCGACGCCGCTACGGGATCTCGTTCGGGTATCGGGCCTGGGACGTCGACTGCGAGCGGCGCGGCAAGGGACGCTGGTGGTGCGGTGTCACCAGCGAGGGTGGGCAGTGCTTCGGCAACCTCACGTTGCGCGAGCGCGGCCGCGGCTTCATCGCGTCCAAGCGCACGATCAGCTGCATGGAATAACACTCGCCGTCCGGAGTAGACACGGTCGTTCAGTGACGCACCGACGCTCGGGACAGCAACGGCGGCTGGCCGGTAGCCTCGACGCTCCACCGCGTAGGGGAGCACGCTGTCTGAACTGTTGGACCGTATCCGTGGCAGATCCGCGAACGAATGACCGTCTGCGAGGCCGCCGTCGAGGAGACGCGGACCTTGGCGGCGGTGCTGGCTGCCCTCGGTGGCGAGACGGAGAGCAGCGCCCCCGCGGCGACGCCGCCGAAGCGGCCGGCCCGGACCACGAAGCAACAGCCGCGCCGGGCCACGAAGCCGTCGGCCCGTGCCCCGCGCGGCACGAACCGCGCTGCGGCGCTGCGCGTCCTGGGCGAGCGACCCGGCGTGAGCGTCGGGGAGTTGTCTTCGGTATCGGGCGTCAAGTGCCCCGTGCTCTACGCGCTGCTCAGTCAGCTGGAGGAGCGCGGCGAGGTGGTCAAGCGGACCCTGCCGAACGGAACCGCCGGGTATTCCTTGCCTCCGACCGAGTTCGACGCCGCGACCGCTGACCACACGAGCACGTGACCGCGGCCGACCTTGGTGTCCCGGCGCAACGCTGACGCCGCGACGAGTGCGTACGTCGCGCTGTCCGTGGCCGCCCGACCTGCGGTGACCTGACATTCTCGCCGTGGCCGCTGACGCGTTCGCGCGGACGTCCGCGTACGATCGCGCCGTGTGCGCGATCTACCTCAAGCACGGTGACGACCTCGTGGAGATGGTCGAGCAGCCGTACGAGGCGGAGGCGGTCCTGCAGCGGCTACTGGCCGACTATCCGAACCTACTGGCGGGCGACGATGACGCTGAGCCACGGCGACGCTGGCTGCTCGTACAGCGAGAACTCGGCATCGCCGGCGAGGAGCACGGCGCCGACCGTTGGAGCATCGACCAGCTGTTCCTCGACGAAGAGGGCGTGCCGACGCTCGTCGAGGTCAAGCGCAGTTCCGACACACGTCTGCGACGGGAAGTCGTCGGGCAGCTGCTCGACTACGCCGCGAACGCGTCCGCGTTCTGGGGCGTCGACAAGCTCCGGGCCGCCTTCGAGGGCCGCGCGGGCGCTGCGGCCGACGATCAGCTTGCGACCCTTCTGGGCGAGGACGTCGACCCGGACCGGTTCTGGACCTCCGTCGGGGTCAATCTGCACGCTGGCCGGCTGCGGCTGATTTTCGTCGCCGACGTGATCCCGCCGGAGCTGCGGCGGATCGTCGAGTTCCTCAACGAGCAGATGGACCGCACCGAGGTGCTCGCGCTCGAAGTCCGTCAGTACGTCGAACGCGGCGGCGATCGCCTCACACTGGTCCCGCGGCTGATCGGCGCGACCGAAGCGGCCCGGCAGGCCAAAGGCGCGACGCCGTCGCGCCCAAAACGCCGATGGGGCGAAGCCGATGTGCTGGACGCGATCCGCGGGGCGCAGGCCCCGGAAATCGCGCGGCGGACGATCGCGCTGTACGAGTTCCTGCGCGAGCAGGGCGCGCGGCCGTCGTTCGGCACCGGCGCGGACCCGAGTGTGACGATCTGGCTCGGCGAGGACCCCGACCCGGCGCGGGCGAACCCGATCGCGATTGCCCTGTATCCGCACGGCACGAGCTGTATCGCGATCGAGTTCCGCTTCGTGCGCGAGAAGCGCACACCGGCTGAGCTCCAGCGATGGCTGGAACTGCTGCGCGAGGTCCCCGGGACAAAGCCTGCGCTCGCGGATGTCGAGGCCCGCGAGTTCCGAATGATCGGCAACCTGCAGCCCGAGGAAGTGCTCGCTTCAGATCATGCACTCGCGGCGTTCAAGCGAGCGGTCGCAGAGGCGGTCACGCCACCGAGCCTGAGGCCGTAGCGGCAATCCCCAGGTCGTCTCGGCGGTGCTCCGTCTCTCGGGAATAGGACCTCCGGAGACATCCACGGACAACGCACGACGAAATTTTGCGAACGCATTCGGGCGTGCCCGACCGACCAATCTCCCGAGCCGGTCATCGGCGAGTCAGGGCTGTTGTCGACTGACCGGTTCGGTGGCCGTCCGATCGCCGTCGGGGTCGCGGCGAGCCTTCCGCTGGTCGCCAAGGGTGTGAACCGACCGCCGCGCACGCGGCGGCGACCGTGTGGACGACCAACGCGCTGGGGCGCAGCGAAGACACGCGTGATGTCGGCGGACCGTCTCTGGATGCGTCGCACCTTCGTGCCGCCCTGGACCGAGCGACAGTTGCTACGAGGTGGTCAACCTCCGTGGGACGTATTCCGCTTCCCGCTAGGTGTCCTTCCGATCGCCCGGCGGGGCGGACTGGTCACGCGTGCGTGTCGCGTTCGATGAGCCAGGCGGGGCCGCGCCATGCGAAGTGCAGCACGGCGTCAGCGGGCAGTCCGCGCACGTGCGGCTGGACCCAGGTCTCGTTGGGTCGAAGCCGGATGCCGACCGCGGCCGCGTTCGCGGCGGCTTCGGCGCTGTGGCTCTGGTGTGGCTGCAGCCGCCGTCGGTGTCCCGCGACGTACGACGCGAGGTACTGGGCCGTGTGCCCGCGTGTGGTGAAGCCGGTGGGAAGCCCGCCGCTCTGCGACCGCGAGGCGGAGCGTGCGTGTGACGCCGTGGTCGAGCGCGATCCGCTCGTGGACGCGCGTCGGTTCTGGTGCGGCTCGCTCGCTCGGACGGGAACGCAGGTCAGCTCGGCATAGGCGGTCAACGCGAGCGACCACGCGAGCGCGAACGTCTCGACATCGGTGCTCCGCTCCCAGCGGCACGGGATCGGCACCTCCAGGGATGCGATCCGCAGCGCGCCGGCGAACCGATCGCGTCCGCGCTCGAGCGCGAACGGCACTTCGAGCGGCGTGCCCGTGAGCGGCTCGAAGACCACCGACACGTCGCGCACATCGACGCGCAACGTGTGCGCGAACACGAGTGTGCGGTCCAGGCGCAGGCGACGACTGGCCTGTTCGGCGTCCTGAACCCAGGTCTCGTTCGCGTCCGGCGGAAAGGTCCGGTGCAGTCCCGGACCGGCTACCGGCTCCGCTGAGTCGTCGTCGGCGAGGGATTCCGTCAAACGAATCCAGTGCTCGCCGGCCGCGAGGAAGTTCCCGGCGACCCGCTCGCCGCCTGGGAGCGTGGCGTGGGTGGCCGCAACGCCCGCGACCCGTCGTGCCCGCGTGTCGAACAGGCTCAGGTCGCTGTCATCGATCCGAACCCGAAGGCCGGGGAGGTACGTCGCTGCGGCGTTGGCCAGTCGGCCGAGAAGGTGTTCGCCGACGAATCCGTCGAGCCAGCCGGCGCGCGCTTCATCCTGCAGCAGGACAGCGGCCGGAGGTTTCGCGACCACGCCACCCACCTGCAGCCGCCCTCCTGCAAGGACGGAAACCCGCTCGCCCGAAGCGGCGAGGAACTCCGCGAGCTCGCCGAGCGGGCCGTCGAACGCGAGATCGTGCGGAGGCGGGCTCGCCGGTTCGGCTGGCAAGCGATCGGGCGAGGCGATCGTGGACGTTGTCGGCCGTGGTTGGTTGACGCGATACCCGGCGTGGCCGCTCGGCAGGGGCACACGGACGGCACGCTTGGCCGCGATGAGGCGAATGAGAGAAGCGGCGACGGCGTCTCGGTCGGCGCTCATTGCTGCCGCGAGTGCGCCTAACGTCGTGCCGGTGCGCTTCTCGAGCGCGATGTACACGGCCTCCAGAAGCGCCGGACTGGGCTCCGCGAGGTGCCGCGAGGGAGCCCGCGTTAGGGCGCGTTCGATTGCCGTGGCGACGGGGCTGATCGGCCCGCTGGCTTGCGTGAGGTCGCCGTGGACCGTCGTGATCCCTTCGCCCGTCACCGCGAACCGCGTCACCGCGACCACGTGCTTGTCGGCGACCCGGATGGCGATCCGGCCCTTGCGGTGCACGACGGTCACGCGCGGGTCGTGCGTGTCGATGGAGGCTCGGATGCGTTTGAGGAGATGAGGTGCGCTCGTCGTGGTCCACTGGCCGACCAGGCGTTTGGCGGCGTCGCTGGGTCGCTCGCTCGCCGGCGGAAGTTTCACCGTCCCGATGGACGCGACGTGGACGGCGTCGCCCCGCATAACCGCGGGTACGCCCCGCGCACGCAGCGCGGCCATCCAGTCGCGCGTGCTCGGTGGCGCGAGGCGTGAGACGGCTGGAGCAGCGGGGACGCGCGGGATTCGCCCGAGCGCGTCGTCGAGCTCTGCGAGTCCGGAGAAGAGACGTCGATCGTTCGCAGGCTGCTGAACGGCCATGACGGCCACCGTAATCGGCTGGTCGGCCGGACTGACCTAGCCGTGCGGTCAGGTCAGAGGTCAGATCCGTCCGGGTGCGCACATGCTGTCCACTACCGGCGGGGCCGCCCGGACGACTTGCGCGCCGTCGGCGTCGTCGGTGACCCCAGCTGATCGGCCTGGCGCCCGCCGTGGACGGGAGAGTCGTCAGCACGCCGCTACCCGTATTTTTTGTCCAGACGACTCAGCTGTCGCTCGCTGCCGGGCTGAAGGCAGCCGGATCCTCCTGCCGTCAACGGGGCCGAGAACTACGCTCGTCTGACCATGGCTCGCCCTGACCAACGACCAGTGGATGTGCTCGTGGACCGGGTCACGCACGCCGTCGCAGGACGAATGTCGCTGAGCGAGATTCAGGGCGATGACCTGCGCGAACGCGGCCATCTGGACCCGTTCTTCAAGGCCGAATGCGAGCGTCATCTCGGCGCACGACCGGTGGCGCGCACCCTTCGGTCGAAAGACTTCCCGCGGCTCGGACCCGTGGATGTCGTGCTCGAACGTCCTCGAGCCCTGATCGAGCTCAAATGGGCCCATGGCGCTCCCGCCAAGATCTTCGAAGGTCTGTGGGATGCGCTCAAGCTCGCGCTGCTCGGCCCGGCCCACGGATATGACGCGCTGTATCTGGTCACGGGCGCCTCGCGCGGTCAGTGGTCGAACTCCGAGAGCGCGGACTTGTTCCGCACGGGTGAGGTCGACACGCTCGAGGCCTGGAACCGCGCGCTCGTTCCCCGCCGCGGCCCGAACTACGGCGCGACGGTCGGAGAGGACCTGGTCATTGGCGCGCACGGCAACCGTCCGCTGCGCGCCCATCCGACACTCGCCGTACAGACGGTCACCGCAAGTGCTGTCGCCGACGACTACGAGCTGCGCGCGGTGCGAATATCGGGCGTGGGATCGGTGATCCGGTGGCCAACGCCGGAAGCGACGCCAGCGTCACCCGTTACCGGCGGCGATCTTGCGTCGGTGACGCTTCCGCCCCGCGTCACCCAGGCGTGGATCGAAGGCACGGCCCCGCGGCTGACCTCCGCGGCGGTTGAGCCGTTCCTGCGGGCGTTGCGCGAGCGTGGCTGGAGCGAGACCGACTTGGCCGTCCGGGTGCGACCGCACTTGCCGAGCTGACGGTCGCGAACCGGACGCCATGGGCGTGTGAAGGTGAACGTTTCGCGGGCGCCCCCGCGTCCGCGGTTTACCCGTTCTTGAGCTCGTCGATGGTGGCGCCAGCCCGGTAGCGCTTGAGCCAGCCAGCGAAGCCGTCGTGCGCCGGGCTGCCGGCAGGTGTGGCGTCGACGATCGCGGTCAGATCGGCGATGACGGCGTCCCGGCCGCTGCGACGCTCGCGCCGCTGCAGGTAGTCAGGCAGCAGTTGTTCGGGCGCGTCATACCCGAGCGCCTTATCGATCGGCACGATCCCCGTGATCTCGCGGTAATCCTCGATCGATTCCCACTCAAACGGCTCGTCCGCGGACGCGGGGGAGCTAACCCGATCGCCCTGCGCCTTGAGCGTCTCGTCGATGCTGGCCAGGCGCTCCTCGATCGCGAGCAGTGCCCGTCCGATGCCCTGCAGCGCAATCACGCCCGCAATCGCGGTATCGCGGTTACCGCCCGCGGGAAGCGTCTTCTTGGCCTCGGTGAGTATCGCGTCGGCGTGCGCGACCCTGTCGTTGGACATGGCGCGCAACCTATCGTTCCGTCCGAGCGAGCTTGAACGCGACGGCGGTCTCCGTCAGCGCGACGACCGCCGGTTTCCGAAGCGCTCGCGGACGTGTGCATGCCAGGGCACTTGGGGTAGCACGGCCTGCCGCGCCTGACGGTTCTGGTCCGGCGGAGCGACCGCCTGCCGCGCCCGGCGGTCGGGTCGGGCGGAGAGACCGCCTGCCGCGCCCGGCGGTCTGGTCGGGCGGAGAGCGGTTCAGCGACCCATTGAGCTACTTCCTGAGCCATGCGCGGAATGTTGTTCGGCGGTCGATAGCGACCGCGTGGCTCGCGGTGATGGTCTTGGCAGGTTGCGCTGGGGCCGGTGCCAGCGATGAGACGGCGAGGGCGACGCGCTGTGTGCGCTTGTGGAGGCGCGGAGCCAGTGAAACGCCAGTGGCGATCGCACCAAAGTGCGATTTGGTGAACGCTCTGGCCCGCAACGCTCACGCCGGACTGCTGCTGGTTGGCCTCGGCGTCTCAGCGGACGTTGGCGACGACTACCCGTTCACGTCCAAGCCGGGTGAGTGAGCGATCAGGTTCGCGTCATCGGGGCGTGCCCCTCGCGATGCGTTCGCCGTGGGCTTCACGGCCCGAACCCCAGGTGCGCCGCACCAATCGGACTACGCGCAGGTCGGCTTGTCCTTCTCCGCGACCGAAGTGGTGGCAGTCGCTATCGCCGAAAGATGGCCGATGCAGAGTTACACGAGGTCGGGACGCTGGCGGTCCGCAGGCTTGATAGGGCTCGTGCGGCGCAGGCCCGGCCGATTAGGCGCTGGGCGCCAGCACGCCATCGCGGCCGCGGCGAAGGCGTCCGGCTTCGACGGCGAGCAGCACCGCGTGCTGGATCTGTTTGCTCTTGACGTTGGCGTGCCGTCCCCACCATTGGCTCTGCTGCATCGCCGGTCGTGGCGGCGTGCCGACGCCGCGCAGGACTTGTGCGGCCGTCTCGGGCGTGAGCAGCCTCGGATAGGCGCGCACGAGGCTTCGCGCGCTCGATTCCACTTGCGCGTGACGGCTCGTCGGACGCGCCGCCTGCTTCGTCGGTTGTGGCGGGCTTGGACGCGTAGCTGCGGCGCGGCTGTTCGGGGACTGGCGACGGCGCGGCGGCGCGAACAAGGGTGCAAAGTGTTCGCTCCACACCCGGTCGGCTTCCAGCCGTGTCGCAGTGAGGCGTCCAACCTTGTTGCGCAGGCTGTTGACCTGGGCCGCCCGCGCGGCCGGAGCCATCGAGCGCACGCGTTCGATCGTCTCGGCGAGTTCGGCGCGGCGATCGCGGGTGGCACGGCGCTGCCACGCGGCGCGCTCGAGTTCCGCCTTCGCGGGGCGCGTCGGTGCGGGCGGCTCCCACGTGGGGTCGTCGTCGATGCGGTCACTTCCGCGCGCCAAGACTGAGCCCTGGCGGCGCGCGCGATCCCAGTTCATACCGCCCATCACTGCCAGTAATCGGCCGGGCCGGCGGATACCGCAGCGGAGCGGTAGTCGACTGGCGGTTCGCCGGATGTCCCGCCGACCCTGACGACCGCACACCCCCCCGGCGGAGCGGGTCTAGTAGAAGACGTACTTGAACTTTGTGCCGTCGCAGAAGCGACGCAGTTTGGTGCCCAGCGTGGAGCCGTGGCTGCGGTTCTCCGCGCTTGGGACGTGCGCGACGCTCGCTTTCCAGCCGCGCGGGTTGCGGCCCTCGGTCAGCCCGGCGCCGCGCCCGCGCCCGACCGCCGGCGGGTACTCGTCTCGGTCGCGGCCGGGGCGCGTCGGACGGCCTTCGAGCAGCCGCTCGCGGCGGGCGTCGGCGCCGGGACGGTTGAGCACGAGGATTTCGGGCCAGCCCTTGCGGATCGCGCGCTCGGCGTGGCGCTTGATCGTCGGATACGTGGTCTTCGAGAACGAGATCGATTGCACGCCCGACGGCCGCGTGCACCCGGTGGGCTGTGGGGCGTCGGCTGGTGGCGTCGTCGTGGCCGTCGCGACTGGCGTGCGTGTCGGTGACGGCGTGCTGGGTTTCAGGCATGGGCACGGCAGCGATTCGCAGTAGAGGCCGTCGCCGTCCGCGTCGACCGTGTTCGCGGCTCGCTGCGCGGCGGCCTGGTTCGGGAAGTCCGCGCACACCGCGGCCACCGTGGCGACGGGTGGGTGCGGGTCGCCGGACGCGACGCCCGCTGCGCCGGCGGCGGTGAGGAGCATCAGCGCGACGGCGATCAGTGCACGGGCAGGGCCCTGCCGGAAGACGGTCATCAGGCTCATGGTCGAGACGGGACGGCGGAACCTGACATCTGTGCGGGGCATCGTCGACCGCGTTGCGCCGAGAAGAGCTCACCGTCGTCCCGGACATCAGCCGAACGGCTGTTGCAGCAGGACCTTGAGCGACAGCCTGGGCGGCGTGCCGTGAGCGGGAGCGCAAGCGACGGTGAGCGGCGGTCGCCGCACCGGGCAGACAAGTTGAGGTTGACACGCAATCGGCCGCTGTGGGAGCGTGGTGGTCCCGGGAAAGATGCGTCATGAGTCCCGCGTGGTGATCTCGGTCGTGCCTCACCCGTTGCCGTTTCGACCGCAACGGTGGATCGACGGCGCTCCGGCAGCTCAGCAGCGCCGAAGCCGATCGCGTGCGCAGCCGGTCGGGCCTGGCACGGTCCGACCCGTCCGATGGCGAGCCGCTGCAGCGGGATCGGTGCTGCTCGAGCTCCTGATCGCGATAACCGCGCTGCCTGTGACTGCTCGGGCGCAGCCGGGTGCCCTGACGCCGCTGCCGGGCCGTTCGGCGTGCATAGGAGGACCGACACCGACCGATCTACGGCTCGGGGTTCCTCGGCAGGGGTGTACCGCCGTCCGTGGCCGATCTGAACAGGACACGGTGCTCGTCGGGCGGCCCCGCACCTCGGTGGCCGTGCTGAGCCCTGACGGGGCCTTCCTCTACACGGCCACTCGGGGTGAGTACGAGCTTGTCGGTCCGGCCCGAACGCGCCGCCCGAGCGCGATTGAAGTTTTTGCCCGCACGCCGACCGGAGCGCTGCGGCAACTGGACGGCACCCTAGGGTGCATGACCGCCGTCCGGCGTGGCGGCTGCGCCGCTGTCCGCGGGATCGGTCACGTCAGCGCGCTTGCGGTCTCCCCGGACGGGCGTTCGCTCTACGCCGCCGCGAACCAGAGCGACACCATCGCCGTGTTCCGGCGCGGCCCGCGCACCGGGGTGCTCCGCCAGCTGCCCGGGCGGCGGGGTTGCCTGCGCGCGCGTCCAGGCCGGGACCGGTGCGGGCGCGCGAAGGGCCTGAGCAACGTCAGCTCGCTGCTGGTGACGGCGGATGGGCGGCATCTGTATGCGGAGGCGCTGACGATCTCGGGGCGGACGTTTACGGCCTTCGCGCGCGATTCGCGCACCGGCGCGCTGCGTCAACGTCCCGGGGCCAATGGCTGCGTTGTGCTGGGCCCGGAGGGCGGCTCGCGGCCGTGTGCGCGGCGTGGCACCGCCGAGGTGCAGTTCGGGGCGCTCGATCAGGGTTCCGACGGCCGCTTCATTTTCAGCTCCAGCGTCTACGGACTTGCCGCGCCGGTGGTGTTCGCGCGCGATGGGCGCAGCGGCGCGTTGCAACCCGTCTCGCAACCGTGCCTGCCCAGCTGCTCGCAGACCCGACCGTCGTCCGCTGGCCGCCTGGTGGCACGTCTGACAGTCGTCAGGCCTACATGCTCGGGGCCAGGAGGGGCGCCGTTGGCGTGTGGTCACGTGATCCGTCAACGGGGGTGATCACCGACGCCCGCATCGCCTTCCAGGTGCCATGTCCCGGCGGCTGCTACGTCGGCGGCGGTGCTTTGGCGATCTCGCCCTCCGGTCGCACCGCCTATCTGACGTTCAGCGCCTACGGCGTGCTTGTCCTCGCGCGCGATCCCGCGACCGGAGCGCTATCAGGTCCCCCGGCGGGCGGTTGCTGGTCGTTCGCCCGCCACTTCGGTTGCGCGATCGCGCGCGGGTTGCTCGCCCCGTCAGATCTCCTGGTCCCGCCCGACGCCCGCAACGTGTATGCCGTCTCCCCGGACTTCGCGGTCAGCGCCTTTGCCCGCGCCGTGGACTGAACGCGGCAGCAACGGGAACGTCGGAGCCTGCCGTTTGGCAAGGGCTCGAGTTGGCCCGCTGAGCGGCGTCGTGCCGGCCGGCGCGCCTGGCGTGCGCGCGTGTGTTGGTGGCGTGCAGCCTGGACCGTCGGGTGGCTTGTGGGGGCCTAGTCGGCGCTAGCGTTGCCCACGTGGGCTACTGGCTGTTCAAGTTCAAGCAACCGGGTGGGTTCGAGGCGATGCGCGAGGAGACCTACGGGTTCACGCAACTCGCGAGCCATGTCCGTGTGAGCGCGCAGCCGGGTGATGAGCTGGTCATCTACAACATCGAGGGCAAGCACGTAGCCGCCGTGGTCCGCGTGATCGGCCCGGTGTTCGAGCGCGAGGAGCAGACCGAGCACGCCGAGCGCTGGCGCTACGCCGTCCCGACCGAGCCGTTGCTGATCGCTCCGCGCGGGCCGAAGCGTCCGGTGGCCGGCCGGAACTTCCGGCGCATCGACGAAGCCGAGTTCCGCGAGCTCGAGCGCGTCGTGAAGGTCAACTCGCGCTAGCGCCCCGTACCGCTTGCCACGAGCAGGTCCGGTTCGAGGGTGACCGCCGACGGGCTGCAGCCCGAGAGGCTGCGCGTCGAGCTGCGTGCAGGCGAGAGCCCTCCACGAGCAGCCGAGCTCCCGATCAAGCCTTCCAGACGGGCCGCGAGCCGGCGAGGCGATTGCCCGCGATACCGTCGACGGAGTACACGCTAGGAACGTAGCGACGAGCTCCCTCCTTGGACGTTGTGACGTTGCCATTTCGCCTCGCGTGATTCGGCGGTGATCGACTTGAGCAGCGCAGGCGTCGGGATGCGCGTCTCGCTACCGGCTCCGCGACGCGCTCAGAGAGCCACCGTGGCGGCGTAGACGACCAGCAACTCACTGGCGGCGCTTGTGATGTCTTCCGGCACTGACATCCGTTCGCGGCGGCAGGCCAGAAGTGCGTCGGCGATGTTGCAAGCGGCGCAGTCGATCGCGCCCGGTAGAGGCCATGGGTCGTCGTCGCGTCGGTCGAGCAAGTCTGCCGCCACGACGGCTGCGCGGGCTTCCGTTGCCGTCCGCCAGTGCGTGACGTCGTAGCGCTGATCCCGGCCATGAGCCGCCAGTGCACTGTCGAGCAGTCGGAGGAGCGCGGCGCTGCTGTGTTCGATCGCCCGCCGGCAGTCGCACGTGAGCGTCGGTACTCCAGCCAGCGCCGCGCACTTGGCGAGCTGAATCAGCTCGGGGATGCAGCGGGCGAGAAGTTCGTCGGTGGCGGCGATGCGTTCCTCCTCGGGAGACAGGCAACGTCCGCGACCAGCGACGATCGCGGCTCGGCGCCGCGCTCCCCACTCGATGTGCGGGTGCGTGGCTGCGGCGAGGGAATACAGGCCGGTTGGATCGGGGCGGTGGTCCATGTTCGCTCTAGGCTCGGGGCGAGGAAACTCGCCCCCGAGGGGCGACGAGCTCATCCGTGACTGGACACGGAGGTCCCGGTCGGTATCGCCGCCACCCAGCTGCAAGGAGGGGTTGGTGCGCTGGTTCCGTAACAGGGGGAGACCCACGAGATGTGCAGATGCGCGGCGCAGTCGGGGGCGCGGCAGGTCCACGGTGAGCCGTGGCCGGGGTAGCCCTCGTAGCCGACGAACTGCATCGCCGGAATCAGCGGGCAGACCGGGCGGGTGCCGGAGCCGCCGCAGGCGGGGATCCAGCCGAGGTCGCGGGCGAGGGCGAGCGCCGAGTTGTCCCAGGCGGCCTGGTCGACCGCGTCGGCCGGGATCAGGTCGAGGGCGGTGCCGTCGCCGTGCGTTTGGTGGCCGCCTTCGCGCGCGGCGGTCACCCGTAGGCGGTAGCTGCGCAGCAGCCACAAGGCGTTGGCGAGCAGCCGAGCGTCGATCAGCTGGGCGGGGCGGCCGGCGGCCATCGCCCAAGCGGGCAGCATCGCGTAGCGCCGGGGCGCGCTGACGCGTGCGCTCTCGCGAAGGTCCGTCGGTGGCCCCTCGGACCCGCTGGCGCACTCGGCGGCGGGCTCGCTCACGAGGGCGTGTTCGGGCGCGTCCGCGTAGGTGCGTGCCCGCGTGAGGACGTCGGCGACGTAGGCACGCGAGTGGTTGTAGCCCAAGACGGCGTCAGTGATCTCGCCGCCTGCTCGTTCGAGCAGGACGTTGAGGTAGCGGGCGGCGGAGGGGATGGCGTCGCGGGGGTCGTAGGGGTCGGTGTCGCCGTCTTGGTCGCCGTCGATGCGGTAGGCCTGCCAGGTGGAAGGTGGGCCGTCGGTGAGGTTGAACTGCATGGGTCCGGCGCAGCAGCCGAAGGCGTTGACGCCGGAGCGAACGCCGGCGGCGCTGGATCGGCCGTGGTCAGACTCGATTGCGCCGATCGCGGCCAGCACGGTCCAGGGGACCTTGAACTGACTACCGGCTTGCCGGTAGAGCTCGAGGTACTCGGAGGGGATGGTCGACGACGCGTGCTCCGAGGGCGCGGCGCTTGCACCGGCGCACTCGTCGTCGAGCAGACCGGGCATCAAACTCGTCATCGCGGCCAGGCCGAGCACGGCCATGACCGCGAGCGCGGTCGCTGCACCGGCCGCGCGCGAGCCTGAGGCGACGACGCCGCTCACGAGCGCGCGTGTTCGTCGTGCTCGGGAGGGAAGGCGTCGGCGACCGCCGCGGCGGGGGTGCCGTACAGCCGCCGGATGACCGATTGCGAGGGCCAGCGGGCGGACTGGTAGCGGCTGAGCGCATCGCCGCCGCGGCGGCGGGCGTGGGTGCCGGACCAGTCGACCGAGGACGCGGGGAAGCCGAAGCGCTCGCGCCAGAAGCGATGGGCGCCGCGGACGGTCTCACGGGTCCAGCGCGGACGTGACTGCGGCTTGCACCGTTGACAGTGCTGCGCGGCTCGGCCCTTGCCGTCGGCTCCGGAGGTCGGTGCGCCGCACTTGTGGCAGATGCCGGCGTAACCGGCCTTGCGCGCCTTGGCTTTCGTTCCGGTCGGGTCGTGCAGGTAGCCGCGGATGGTCGCCGGGGCACGGTTGAGCAGGTGCGCGATCTGCGCGATGCTCCAACCCTGATCACGGTGGTGTTGGGCGAGCAGGACGTTGCGGCGACGGGTGAAGTGGTCGGTGGTGCGCGAGCGCATGCCGCCGAACTTCTGAGCCGCACGCGGGCCGCCTATTCGTCGAGAGCTTCCGGCATGCTGACGACACCGCCCGGGTGCAGCACCACAGCGGCGGTGCCGGCGATGCCGGCCAAGTGGTGAAGCTCGTAGCTGACGTCTTCGACGAGGTCGTAGTCGTCGTCGGCCTCATCGGCCGGCCGAGTCGCGAGCTCGGGACGCTCAGCTTTCAGCGCCTCGAGCACGCCGCGGGTGAAGCTCGTGGCGCCGCCCTCCCCCGGGGCGTGCAGCAGGGGCTGCGCGTAATCGATGAGGGTGCCGAGCGCATGGACGACGGTCAGGACCTGGGCGGTCGGTCGGCGGGGGCGCTCATGCAGCAGCACACCGGCGATCTGGCCTCCGAGTTCGTTGAGCTCGGCGAACAGGTCGGTGCCGTCGAAGTCCGCCTTGGCGCGGACGGTGTCGGCGCTGGCGCAGGCGAGCCAAACGACCGCGCCCCGGAGGGCGTCAGCATCGGTGGGGACGCGCGCGACAAGCTCCGCGGGGCGGCCGACGTGGCCGCTGATGAGCGCAATCCACTGGGCGAGGTCTCGGTCCTCGACAAGGTCGAGTTGCCGTTGCGTCACGAGGTGGTCGGCGACGAAGTGCGTCACGTCGTTGATGCGCTCAAGGGTCCCCGGCGGCCATAGGTCGGGCATCTTGCCGTCCATCCCGCCCATTCTCCCTGGCCGATCGTGCGACGGCAGGTCGGACAACGCAACACGCCCAAAGAAAGGCGCCGCCGCGCGACCCGCCGCGGATGGGCGGGTCGCACAGGCTGCCGTCGCGGGTCAGGCCGCGGACGGTTCGTCAAGCTCGAGCTCGTCGAGGCTGGTGTCGGCCCGGTGCGCGTCCAGGTCGACGGTGCTGCGCTCGGTCGGGTCGGTGACGAACGTCTCGCGGTGCAGCGCGGCCAGTCGCGGGGAGAGCATCGGGCGCAGGAAGGCCCAGAGCGCTTCGCGGAGCGGGTCATCGCCGCCGGGCAGGACCTCCTCGAGCTTGCGGCTCATCCGTTCGCGGCCCAGGGCCTTGGTGCGGGTGACGCCGTCGGGGTCTAGGACGAACGCGGCGGCGAAGCGGGCGACGAGCGCGGCGATGCCGCGCAGCGAGTCAGGCTCGGCGAGCGCCCGCCCGAGCTCGGCGTCGACGATCGCGTCGACGGCCATCGGTTCGTGGCGGCCGCTTTCGCCGACCGGGCGTTGGCGGTCGGGGTCGGTCCAGCCGGCGCCATACGCGAGCACGTCGCGGTACTCGCGGGACAGCAGCCGGCAGACGATCGTGCGCAACGCGTCGAGCTGGGCGGGGGAGGGGTCGATCAGGCCGGCGCGGAGGTCGTGGCCGAGGCCGAGGTTCGTGCGGACGGCGTCGGCGTGCCGCTGACGCTCGTCGTGTCGACGTGCCTTCTCGTCGGCGAGCGCAGCGCGCAGGTCCGGCGCGTCCAGGTGCGCGCCGGCGAAGTACGCCGGGTTGCTGACCGGTGGTGTGTCGTCGCTGTCGGCGACGGATTGGCGGACGGCGTCGAGCAGGAACGCGGGGTCGATGACCCAGATGCCGGCGGCGAAGTCGGCCCCGCGCTCGTGGACGTAGGCGTAGCGGCCGGTGCGGGCGCGCTCGCGCAGCGCGCTGTCGACGCGCAGTGAGGCGTGCGTGCTCTTCGCCCTGGTCTGCAGCGTGTCCAGTTCGCTGTCGAGCTCGTCGAGATCGCACCTGAAGGCGTGCGCGATCGCCCGTCGCCCGGCGTCGGTCAGGTGTTGGCGGGCGAGGGTGATCTGGCTGTGCGCGTCGAGCAGGGCGCCGTCGTCGATGCGGACCGCGTAGGTGGTCTCGTCTTCGACCAGCGTGCGGTGCACGAAGGCGCCAAGGTCGCGCAGGGCGGCGTCGTGCAGGTCGGAGGTCGAGATCCGGCGGGCGACGCCCTCGGTGAGCTCGGGCGCGATCTCGTGCATGTCGGCCAGCCGGTTGGCGAGCGTCACGGAGATTTGTCGTTCGCCGGGGCGGTCGGCGACGCGGGCGCGGATGGGCTCCGGAAGCGTGAGCTGGCGGCGCAGGTTGTGCGCCTTCACGGGGCCGATGCCGAGGTCGGCGCACACGGCGCCGATGCGGTCGCTTTCGTGCAGGCCGGCGCGGGCGGCCCAGCAGTCTGCGAACTGGGCCTGTTGGTCGGCGAGCGTGAGATCCTCGCGCTGGTTCTCCTGAGCCTGGATGCGGCGGATCTCGTCGCGCGAGGGCGCGTGGTCGAGCAGCAGGACGATGAGGCTGCGAACTGGCTGCAGGCCGTTGACGGCGAGGTCGTGGCTGGCGCGGGCGGCGAGCAAGCGGCGCTGGCCGGCGTAGAGCACGACGGGCTGGCCGGCTGGGCGGTGCCCGATGCCGGGGACGAGCTGGCCCATCGACATGAGCATGCGAGCGAGGCGCTCGATACCGTTGGGGGCGATGTCGTGGCGGGCGTTGGGGGCGAGGCGGATGTCGTCGAGCGGGACACGCACGAGCGTGCCGGCCGGATCGGCCGGCGCGGTGGTAGTGACGTCAAAGAGCGAAGGCGCCGCTGTCGGCGGCGCCTGGAGATCTGGCATGGGGGTGTCCTTCTGTAGTGGGTGAGCCGCCGGCGCCGAGTGCGCCGGCGGCTATCGGCGGCCGCTATTGCGGACGACGCGGCGTCGCGCTGCGCAGCGCCTTGACCGTGTCGGCGGCGATCTGGTCGAGCGCGTCGGCCGGGTCGGGGATGACGACGATGTGGTCCGCTTCGACCGAGAGTGGCGCAATGCCGATGGCGATGTGAATGGTGGGGACGCCGTGGTCGGCGAGCCAGTGGATGCGCTCGACGCCCGCGGGTGTGTCGTACCAGCCGCCGTCGCTGAGCACGTACGCGAAGCGCGGGCGGCGGGGGTTGGTCATGTCCAGGCAGTCGGAGGCGGCGACGATCGCGTCGCCGGCGAACGCGGTGCCGCCGCCGGTGCGGATACCCGGGACCTGACGCAGCCGTTCGCCGCCGTCGCTCAGCAGCTGCGAGCCGGAGCCGAACAGCGCGATCGCGCAGCGCCCGCCGATCTGGCGCAACCCGTCGCTGAGGATCCAGGCGATGGGGCCGAGCGCGTACTCGTAGCCGCCCATCGAGCCGGAGGTGTCGATTATCAGGGCGACGTGCGGCTCTTGGATCGGCGCGGTGATCTGACGGGTGATCTGCCAGGGGTGCGTGCTGATCGGCCGCCCGTGCGTGCGCTGGGCCTGGCCGCGCGCGTAGGCGCGCCCGTCGAAGCGCCCGCCCGGCGTGCGCTTGTCGATCGTCCGTGTGCCGAGCGTCATGGCTTGGCGCATGCGCGTGGCGTAGCGGCGGGCCTGGGCGACTTCATCGCCCAACGGCGGCCGGTCGACGCCGCGGTCCGGCATCCGGCCCGACGGGGCGCCGGTGCCACGGGGCGTCGTGCTTTCACCGCTGCGGGCGATGTCGTCCAGCAGCGTCTGCAGGTCGACGTCGTGCTCGAGTTGCATGAGCTGGTCCGATCGCGCGGACGCCTCGGCCTGTTCGAGCGCCTCGGCGAGCGTGCCCCCGACGGGCGCGCCCGCCCGAGTGCCGCCGGCCGGCTCCTCGTCGGGCGGGCCGATGATCTCGCGGTAGCGGCGGGCGGCGTCGTCGAGGCCGTGAAGGTCGCCGTCGTCGATCCAGATCAGCCGGGCGAACAGCGCGTCGAGCGCGGTGAGGTCGTCGGGGCCGAGCACGCTCGTCCAGATCGGCTCCAGCCAGCTCAGCGCGGACGGGTCCGCGGCTTCATAGAGCGTTCGCGCTCGCAGATAGACGGCGGCTCGGCCGGCAAGCTCCCGCGTGACGGGTTCGCCGGCGAGATTCGGTGCGAGCAACTCAGCCGCGAAGCGCGGCACGAGCGTGTCGGTGACCGCGGTGCGCAGGGCGTGGCGGGTGAAGCGTCCGCGGATCGAGTCGCGCGGGAAATCACGACAGCCGTGCGCTTCCATGCGTGGCTCTTCCAGCAGCCGGCGGTCGGCGGCCAGCTGCCGCTCGTCGGGGTCCTGGGACCGGGCGAGTTGGACGTCGTGCTCCATGGCCCAGCGCTTGGTGTGCTTGGCGTGGAACGTCTCGTGCAGGGCGACACCGAAGGTCCCGAGCACCCGGCGCCGGGGTACCGTTCCGGTGAGCAGTTGCTCGCGCGGGCCGAGCAGCTCGTCGGCGTCGAGGTAGATCCAGCGCGAGTGCAGTTCGATGTGGCCGGGGTCCGAGAGTCCCGGTCCGATCAGCGCCCACACGGGGTACAGGCGCTGCAGGATGCGGGTGAGGTGCTCGGACAGGTCCTGGTAGAGCGGCTCAAGCCGACCGCGCTGGGCCGCGGCGCGGTGCAGCTGCTGTACGAACGGCGCCGGCCCGGAGCGGGTCGCGCTCATCCGCCGGTCACCGCCCGCGCGTAGCCGTGCAGGTTCGGGACGCCGCCGCTCGGGCGCACGCGGTACTTGCTGTAGCCGGCCTGGTCGAGCATCCGGCAGGCGGCGGCGGCTTCGGCGTCCTGGAGCTTGCCGGCCTGGACCTGCTCGTGCAGGTTCGACGCGAAGAAAGCCAGCGCGGCGCGCTCGCCGACGCGCTCGCTCATCCGCCACAGCGACTCGACGTCCCGAAACTGCGGTGTCCATGTGAGGCCGTCTTCGCCGGCGATGCGCTGGCGGTCGAGCGCGGCCGCCTCGCGCACCAGCGCCGCCGGGGCGCCGAGCTCGGCCAGCGCCGCCCAGTGGCTGGTCACTTCCAGCGTGGCGGGGAAGCGCGAGTGCCACGCATCGGGGATATCGGTCGCGCCAACGAGGCCCGGGTTGTAGGCCAGGATGACGGCGAACCCGGGATGGGCGATCACGGTCTCGCCGGTCGCCGAGAGGTACAGCGCCAAGCGGCCGTCGAGCGTGGCGTTGATCGACAGCAGACAGACGTCGCGGGCTGTGTTGACCTCGTCAATCATCACCACCCAGCCCTCGCGCATCGCCTGCACGAACGCCGAGTCCACCAGCGAGACCTGGCCGCCGGAGCCGCCAATCGGCACCCACTCGTGGCGGAAGAAGAACTCGTCCGACGACGGGCCGGGCTGCATTTCCACGAAGCCGTAGAACGGCGCGCCGCGGCGGTCCTCGACTGGGCGGCCGCGGCTGGTCCACAGCCGGTAGGCGATCGCGCGGGCGATCTGGCTTTTGCCCGCGCCTGGCGGTCCGACCAGCCGCAGGAAGCTCGAGCGGGCGGGGTCGTCCATGTCCAGCAGGGCGAGGGCGAGCGCGTCGACGCGCTCGCCGTGTAGCGTCGGCGGGTAGATGCGCTTGCCGTCCGGCATGACGATCGGGTCGCTCGCTGCTTCGAGCGCGAGCGTGTCGGCGGGGAGCGGGTCGGGGGCGAGGTCGCCTTCGGCGGCGACGTTGTCGAGCTGCCGCAGGGCAGCAGTGATCGCGCTCATGCGCGGTCTCCTTTCGCAATAGAGGTGGTGAGCCTCGAAGCGATCTAGGCGGCGCCGAACACGCTGGCGGCGACGCGGAGCTTCGCGGCGGTGCCGGCGTAGCCGGCTTGGTCTTTGTGTTCGGCGATCTCGCCGGTGATCTGGCCGAGCTGGGTCGCGACGGTGGAGTCCGCTGCGGCGACGCCCTCGTAGGAGTCGAGGACCTGGTGGTGTTCGCCGCCGCGTGGCGAGAGGATCGAGACGATGTGGGCGATGCCGGCGTCGCGGATGTAGGGGATGTAGGTCTGCACCCAGCCGCGGACGGCGCCGGGGCGGGCGGCGCGGCCGACGCGTTGCTCAAGGCCGGAGGGCAGCCAGGGCAGGTCGAGGTGGCAAAGCACGGAGGCGTTCTGGAGGTTGTGGCCTTCCTGGCCGACCCGCGAGAGGCACAGGATCGGGAACTCGCCCCCGGTGAAGCGGTGCTTGAGCGCCTCGAAGTCGCGGCCAGTGAGCGAGCCGTCGGCGACGTGCGCCTCGACACCGTGCCGGTTACGCAGCGTCGAGGCCAGCTGGCGCAGGCAGCGGACGCGTTCGGCGAACACGAGCACCTGCTCTTCGCCGGCGATGCCGGCCAAGGTCTGGGCGGTCACGCCGCGCAGCAGCGGTAGCCCGTCACCGCCACCGCGCATGGCCTCGGCCACGAGGCCTTGGCGGCACAACCCTTGGGCGAGCGCGGCCTTGGAGTGCGTCAGGGTCTCGGGGTCGACGGAGGCGTCGACGTACACGCCGACGTTCCCGAGCACGACGCCCTGCACGCGGGCGATCTCCGCGAGTGCCTGCTTGTAGATCGGGCTGCCGGGTTCGAGCTCGCGCAGCTCGCGCAGCAGCTCGAGCAGGCGTCGATAGGCCTCGCGACCGCCTTGGCGGATCGCGTCCAGCAGCTCGGTCAGCGCCGTATCGGCTTCGAGCGTCAACGGCTGCGCCGGGCGGACGTCGGGCATCCAGGCCTGCATGTCCTGGCGGGTGACGCGCACGAGGTGCGGGCCGTAGTTCACGCGCAGCCGGTGGGCGTTGAGCTCGTCGAGCAGGTCGCCGGCTTCGCGGGTGTTCAGGCGCTCGCGGATCATCGCCTCATCGCCGAGGGCGAGTCCGACGAGGACATCGAGCTGCTCGGAGTCCTTGCCCCGTGGCGTCGCGGTCAGCAGCCAGCAGTCAGCGACCGAGGCCATCCGCAGCTGCGCGAGGGCCTGATGCGCCTCGGTGGCCGGGTTGGCGTAGCGCAGAGCCTCGTCGGCGATCAGCAGGTGCCAGTTGAGCGCAGCGAGCTCACCGGGGTGGCGGTCGAGCACGCCGTTGGCCACGAGGACGACGCCAGGCCGTTCGCCGAGCTCACGATCGAAGCGCCGCAACCGCCCGGCGATCGGTCCGTGGTCGGCGACGATCAGCACGTCGAGGTTTGGCGCGAGCGGCGCCAGCCCACGCGCCGGGGCGCCCGACAGCAGCTCGTCGCGCCACTGGCCGAGCAGCCGGCCTTCGGCGACGACCATGCCGCGGAAGCGGGCCGTGGTCGCCGCGCGGTGCGCGAGGGCGCGGCCGCTGGTAATCGTCTTGCCGGTGCCGGTCTGAGAGGCGTCGACTCCCGAACCGACGACCTTCAGCGCAGCGAGCTCGCGCTGACGGCCGAGCAAGACCGAGTCGTCGGCGAGCGGCTGGACAGCGACCATGCGCGCGAGCTGCCGAGCGCCGGCGTCGAGCGTGACCGTCGCGCCGGAGCGCTTGAGCGCGCGCAGCTCGGGCAGGACCTGTTCGGCCACGACGCGCCGCGTCGTGGCGATCGGGCCGTCGGCGGTGGTGATAGCCAGCAGCCCGGGACGGCCTTTCATCCGCCCGACGCGGACGGTGTCCTTGAGCTCGCCTGAGGCCTCCGAGGGCAGCAGCAGCGGGAGCCCGCGCTCGATCGCGGTCTGGACCGCCTCGCCGAGCTCCATGGCCGCGCTGTGGATGGCGTGGTGATCGTCCAGCGGGGCCGACCCGACTCGTCGGCGCGGGAGCTTGCGGCTTGGGAACGTGACGACCCTGAGCTGCAGTTCGCTGCCGTCGGCGGCGGTGTGGCTGGCGCGGCGGATGAGTACGCGGCCCCATCGGTCGACCGGATGTTCCGGGATAGCCGCGGTGATCGGCAGGCCGAGCTCGCGGGAGAGCGCTTCGATGAGTGCCCTGCCGGAGTCGACGTTCTCGCGCGGTCCGGCGTGCAGCGTGCGCAGGTTCCAGCCGGCGATCAGGTCGGGGACCGCGTCTGTGGGTAGGGAGGCCGCGCGCAGGTCGCGGTCGACGGCAGCGCCGAGCGCGGCGAGGGAGCGGATCGCGTCCAGCGAGAACGTCGGCGTCAGCTCCCAGCTCCCGCCGGGCGCCGGGGCGAGGAACACACCGACGGGCCGCTCGACGGAGGACACGGCCGGCAGTTGCTCGTCGGCCAGTGCGAGCCAGCTCGGTGAGGCGATGCGCCAACTACGGAGATCCGCCGCGTCAAAGCGCTCGAGGTGCGCGAGCGCCCAGCGGGAGAGCTCGTCGGCGACGGCAGCGTTCAGGCCCAGCCGACGAGCGACGGCGCGCCGGCGGTCGGCGGGGGAGACCCACACGGCGGGGTCGTCGAGCTCGATCGGCAGCTGCGCGTGCGCCTGTTGCAGCTGCTCGTCGAGCCGATCGACGTGAACCCGTGACCAGTCCAGGCCGGCGCGCACGTCCTGTTCTGCTTGGCCGGCGGCGAGCTGTCGGATCGCGTGGAGTTGAAAGCGCGTCGGGCGGATGTCGGTGATGCCGTGGCGGCACAGGACGGCGGCCGCGTGAGCATCACTGTCGATCCAGGCGGATGCGTCGTTGGGATCGATCGGCCGGTTCGCGGCCAGCTCGAACAGCGCGTCGGCGCGGAGGTCTTGGATCGGCGCTCCCGCGTTGCCGAAGCAGCGGGCGAGCTGGCGTCCCGCGTCGGTTCCCAGCGCGCGTTCGGCGAGGCGTTCGCGCTCGCTCGGGCTCGCATGCGCCCAAGCGTCGATGAGGGTGGACAAGAGCCACTCCTTTCATGGGAGACAGGCGGTGTGGCCGGGGCCACACCGCCTGGGTTGCTCAGATGCCGCCGCCGCCCGGGCAGCGGGTGTAGTGGCCGCAGTAGCGGGCCGAGCACTTCCAGCCGCTCGGGTCGGCGAAGCCCCACGGCTCGTCCGGGCCGTAGCGGTCGTAGAGCGCGGTGATCTGGCTGGCGGCCTGGGCGATCCGGACGAGCGTGGTTCGGAGCTGTGCCGGGGTTCGGCGTGTGACGACGAAGCTGGTGTTCATCGTTTTGCGGCGCTTGCCGGGCTTGCCGATCTGCGCGAAGCAGAAGTGCTCGGCCGGTTGCCCGGTCAGCCAGCGCCCCGCGAGGTACAGGCCGGCCTGCGAGTCGTGATCGGCCTTGGCTTGCGAGTGCAGCGTGTTCTTGACCTTGTAGTCGACGATCGCGGGCACGATGTCCGCCCGGTCGTCGTCGGCCCGGAGCGTCTCGAGGTCCAGGAAGCCCTGAATCGTCCAGTTCAGTCCGGGCGCGAGCGCGTAGGCGAGCTCGCGCTGCACGGCGACGGGCCGGCCGAGCCGTGGCATGAGCTCTCGCATCGTCAGCTCGATCGCCTCCAGCCCGAGCGTGAACGCTCGGGCTTCGTCGAGCTCGAGGTCAAAGTGCACGCCGCGCTTGGCGGCCTCCTCGGCGAGCTCGCGTGTCCAGTGATCGCGGTAGGCGTCGTGCACCTGGTCGAGCGTGAGCAGTTCGCCGTGCTCGAGCTGGTGGCGGTAGTAGGTGGAAAGGGCGTCGTCGACGCGGGCGCCGAGGAACATGTGCCCACTCGGTGGCGGGCGGTCGCCCTTGAGATAGTGGCGTCGCCAGTCGTCGGGGCAGAGCAGGAACTTGGTGTAAGACGAGTGCGACAGATGGCCCAGGCGCTCGCCGTCGTAGCGCAGCGGGAGCTGGCGCGGGATCTGGATGCGAGCGGCGAGCTCGGCGCCAGTCGGCGGCCGAGCGGCCGGCGTCGGTGCCGCGAGAGCGGACACGGATGTGGCTCCTTTCGAATGAGAAGGTCAGGCGGCGCGCGCGAACTCGGCGAGCCGCGCACGGTCGGACTCGCACGGCGACAGGCCGTAGAAGCGCGGCTGGTTGAAGCGCAGCGTGGCCGCGCACAGCTGGTTGTGCCAGAACCGGTCACGCCAGCGGCCGTCGCGGTAGCGCAGCCGGTAGGACTCGGTGATCAGCTCCAGCTCGTCGGCCGTGTAGCCGCACTGGGCGAGCACTTCGACCGCGGTGGCGACGTGCCCGATCAACGTGTCGTTGAGCCGCTTGCCGGGCAGGTGGGCGGGCAGCGCCGCGTCGACGATCAGCTCCAGCGTCTCGCGGTCGTAGCCGGCGGCCGCGGCGAGGGCGCGGAGGCGGGCCCGCGCGGGGCTCATGCCGCTGGTGGCGGCGTCGGGCCGAGGCCGCCGAAGTCGACGGTGACGAGATCGCCGTGGCCGTTGCTGGCGGCCGGCGGCGCGGCTTCCTCGACCGTGCCGTGCGCGGCGGCGTCAGTGCTCTCGCCCTGGCCCATCTCGTCGTCGGGCTCGCCGTGCGAGAGGATCGGCCCCAGGTCCTGCACGACCGTCTCGGACGCCATGCGCGTGCGGTAGCCGTTACGCAGCCAGCGCTCGGTGTCGGGCGAGAGCAGTAGCAAGTCGCTCTTGCCACTGCGGCGCACGCACTCGACCTGGCGCGGCCCGGGCCCGAGCGGGAGCACGACCGCGGCCAGCGCCGTGTACAGGTAGGCGCCGATCCCGGCCGCTACGCCGGCACGCTTACGCGCGTCCGAGTACAGCGCCTTCAGGCCGGCGAGCGAGCCGGCCTCGCATTCGCCGATGTCCTCGTAGACGGTCTCGACGGCTGGGCCGTTGAGTTGCTCGGGCAGGGTGACGTGCAGTCGGCAGGTGAGGTACAGGCGGCGGCGCGTCTGCCCGTCGGCGGCGGCCGCGAGCAGCTCGCCGTCGACCGCGGCGAACGACATGCGCCAGCAGCCCGGCACCACGCAGTTCAGGCGCTGGACGACCGACTGCGCGCCGATGTAGGCGGCGACCTGCGCGCCGCCCCTGGGATCGCCGTTCCATGGCGTCTTGCTCATGGCGCGAAATCCGATCGCGCCCGCGGCGAACGGCCGGCGAAACAGCGCGACGGCCTCGGCATGAGTCCGCGCAGGCGGCTCTGCGCCCGCGGGAGGATGAATCGACATGTGGATCTCCCTTCGAGATGTAGGTCAGGCGGCGGCCCGTGTGCGCGTGTCCAGGCCGGCCTCGGCCAGAAAGCGCGACGGTCCGCCGGTCGCGCGGCCACCACGAACGTGGCAACGGGTGAGCACGAGCTGGTCCTTGGCTCGCGTAACGGCGACGTAAAACAGCCGCCGCTCTTCCTCCAGGTCCTCCGGGTCGGCGCTCTGCAGCGCGCGCCACGACGGCAGCAGCTGCTCCTCGCAGCCCAACAGGACCACGAGCTGGGCTTCCGTGCCCTTGGCCCGGTGGATCGTCGAGACCGTGATCCGGCGGTCCTCGCCGGGGCGGATCTCCTCGGCGTGCAGCCCCGCCACGTGCTCGAGGAAGCCGGTGATGGACGCGGCCGGCCCAACCTGGTCGGCGTAGGCCTGCGCGGCGCGACAGAGCGAGCGCAGGTCTTCGAGCACGCGTTCGCCGTCACGGCGTTCGTCGGTCCGGGACGATCGGTCGCGGCGGGTCTCGTGGAACGCGACAACGCCTCCCTGCAGCGTGAGCGCGGCGACGACGATGTGCCCGACGGACCGTCCGCGGCGGTAGTCCTCGCGGACCGCGTCAAGTCCCGTGCCGAACGTGCTCAGCGCCTCTCGCGCCGCGGCCGAGCGGACGTCCTGGAGCAGCACTGCGTTGACGGCGGTCGTGATCAGATCGCCGGCGAAGTACCCCCGCGCCGCCGCGACGACGTGTCCGATCGTGGCCATCCCGACGCCGCGGCGCGGCGCTTGAATCGCTCGCCTGAAGGCGTGCGCGTCCTGGGGGTTGGCCAACAGCGCGAGGTACGCGAGAGCGTCCCGGACTTCGGCGCGCTCGTAGAGACCGAGCGAGCCGAGCACGCGGTGCGGGATGCCGGCCGCGGCCAGCGCGGCCTGGATCGGCGCCGTCGCGAACGCCGTGCGCCCGAGGACCAGGATCTCCGACGCAGGCGTCCCCGCCGCGAGCGCGTCCGCGATCACCGACGTCGCCCACGCCGCTTCCTCGATGTCGCGGGCGAAGCCCCGAGTTGTCACTCGCCCGCCGACGCCGCGGGCGGCGACGAGATCCTTGTGGTGTCGGTGCTTGTTCTGCTCGATGCAGGTCGCAGCGGCGGTGATGATCTCGGTCCGCGAGCGGAAGTTGTGTCCGAGGACCACCTGCCGGTGCGCCGGGTAGCGGGCGCCGAACTCGAGGATGTTGCGCGGCTCGGCGCTGCGGAACCGGTAGATCGCCTGATCGTCGTCGCCGACGGCCGTGACGTTCCCGGCACTGCCAGCGAGCAGATGCACGAGCGCAGCTTGCGCCACGTTCGTGTCCTGCATCTCATCGACGACGAGCCAGCGCCAGCGCGCTCTGAGGTGCGCGAGCCGGCTCGGGTGCGCCTGCAGTAGCTCGACCGTGAAGGCGAGCAGGTCGTCGAACGCGAAGGCGTTGCAGAGACGCAGCTCGTGCTCCATCGCCTCCCAGAGAGCCGAGACGAGCGGCGCCGCCGAGTAGCGGCTGACGGCCTCGTATCCCGACGGCCGTAGCAGTCGGCTCTTGGCCAGGGCGATCTCGTGCTCGAGCTCGGCCGGCGGAGGCTGTCCCCACGCCTGGATCGCGTGTTGGATCGCGTCGCGCCGATGGTCGGCCAGCAGCGTCTCGATGACGCGTTGCAGGTCGGCTTGGTCGTAGATCGTGTATGCGTCGGTCCGGCCGAACACCGTGGCGTGCTCGCGGAGGATGCGGGCGCAAACCGAGTGGAACGTCGCGGCGAGCACGCCGCGGGCGGTGACTTCTCCGAGCAGGTCGGCGAGCCGCAGTCGCAGCTCACCGGCCGCTCGCACGCTGAAGGTGACGGCGAGGATCTCGCCGGGGGTGGCGGCATCGGTCGCGAGCAGGTGCGCGACGCGGTGCGTCAGCGTGCGCGTCTTGCCGGTGCCTGGGCCCGCGACGATCAGCAGCGGGCCGTCGGCGTGTCGGACGGCCTGCACCTGCTCGGGTGTGAGCCCGACAAGCAAGCCGTCGGCGCCCGGGCGCGCCGCACGCTCGTGCGTGCCGCCCGGGTCAAGCGCGGTCATGGCATCACTCCATGGATATCGAGGATGTGGCGCCGGGGTCAGGCGCGAGGTTCGAGCTCGACGACGCGGCGACCGCCGGCGATGGCGATCGCCCATCGGTCGCGGTCCGTCTCGGGCGTAGGCCCGACCAGCAGCGCGACGAGCGAGATCGCTTCGTCGCGTGTCTGGGGTGGGCTGGTGTAGTGCGTGCCTGCGTGTCCAGCGACGTCGGCATTGACCAGGTCGCGGACTTGAACTACCCACTGGCTCATGGCAGTCGTCCGACGACCCGTATGACGTGTGCTCGGGCTCGAGCGAACGCGGCGCCGCGCAGCTGCGGTCCCCATGGCCCGCCGATCAACACGGACGCCAGGTCGTAGATCGCGCCTCGGGCTCCGCAGCTCGCGCTGTGACAGCACCAGCCCTGCTTCGCGAGCGTGCCCACCTTGCAAGACGGATGACGGTCGCGGTGCTGGGGGACCGGACACGAGACAAGACCGCCACGCGGGACGTCGAGTCCGGCCAGTCGCTTGAAGTACTCGGGCGGCGGGATCTGCTTGTACGGATCGCCGGACCCGTCGCCCGTCGCACGGGTCGGAGGCTTCGAGGTCCAGCCCGGTGAATCGGGAAGGTCGCCGACCAAGTCCTCGGCGTCGTAGGGCTCGAGCGCGAGATCCGCCTCCAGGATGTGGGCCCACCGGCCCGACTTGTGATTGATCGTGCCCGCGAGCCGCATGAGTCTCGACCGCTCGGCACAACGCGGATCGGCCACCTCTTCGCCGAGGGCGTGGATGATGCGCTGATGGGCCCGCTCGATCGGCTCGGTCTCGACGCCGTCGGGCCGCTCCCAGTGTGCGGGAAGCGGCTCGGTGAGCTTCCAGTAGGCGTGGACGCCACCTGATCCCCCCGAGGCAATCAGCAGATGGCACGGGCGCTCGGCCAGGAAGCTCCACACCGAGCCGAGGGCGTCAGGACGATCGACGTCGAGCCAGAGCCATCGAGTCGCGTCCACGGCGTCCCGGGCTCCGGTCGGTCGTGTGCGCGGTGCGACGCCTACGAACACCTCTTCACTGGGCCGTTCGCCGGCCCCGGCACGCGCATAGTCACCGGACACGATCCGGTCCGCGTGTGCCAGAAGCGCGCGCAGCCAGTCGCTCGTCCCGCTTCCGCCGCCTGCCAGGTAGTGCACGGCATCACGGCGGCGATCGACGTGCAGGACACCGTCCGCGCGTCGTGTTCCAGGCGTGAGCTCGACCAGTTCGCTCGTCGCTTCGTGAAGCAGCCCTAGCTGCAGCGACCGGTGGCGCGCCGCCGGCAGCTCGCCGGTGAAGACGCGGCCGTCGGTGAGGCGCACGCGGCATCGAAGCAGGCCCGCCTCGACCCCGGCGCGGTGGACGGGGGCGGGCGCCGGGGCGGAGGCGGGCGGTGAGGGCGGCCGGAGGATGTGCATGGCGCGCCTACGACCACCATTGGGAGTCGGGAGCGTGCCGCCTGCTCCGTGCGCCGCCGCGATCAGGCCGCGCACGTTTCGTCGCCCTCGTCCGGAGGGTCGGGCCGACGGCGCGGCAACGGGTCATCGAGGCGTTCGCCGGAGTGATACGCGTCTTCCTCCTTCGCGTAGTCCTCCGCGAGAGCGGATGCCTGCGAGAGGCGATCGTCGTAGCCGGTCAGCGTCTCCACGTGTACGACGCGGTGGTCGCACGCATCGAGGACACGCCACCGACCTGCGGGCGTCCTCAGCACGAGCACGTCGTGCTGGTTGCCGTCGCGCGCGCGGTAGCTCGCCGCGACGCGAGGTCCGGTCATGGAAGGCTCCTTTCGAGAGGCGCTGCTTAAGAAGGGCGGCACACGAGCGGCCGCTCCGCGCTCAATCGCGCGACGGCGCGACCGAGGGAAACCGGCCGGCGGTGAGCCGGCGGTAGGCGGTGATCAGTCCGACGTGCATGACGGTGTGAGCAATCTCCTGGCGCCAACGCGGCTCCAGGTACCGCAGCAGGTCCAGATGCCCGGCCTCGAACGCGCGCTGGTGCATCACGCACATCGGGACGACGCAGTCCGGGTGCTCGCAGCGCACGTCGTGGCGCGCGAGGTGGGCGGGCACCAGGCCGCTCGTCCTCTGGCACACGACACATGCGCTCCCGATCACCTTGGCCCACTGCCGGTCCCGGCGGGAGACGCGCGCGACGGTGACAGGTTGGACGGCGGTCGTCGGCTCACGTGGCGAGGGTGTGCGGCGCGTTGTCGGGTCGCGCCGCAGCGAACCATGCTTGCTCACGCTGCGCTCGCCTCGTCGAACGGCCTCGAGGGAAGCAGTCGGTAGCCGACACCCCACACGTTCTCCATCCAGTGGGTTTCGTCGAGGTTCCGCAGCTTGTGGCGGACCTTCAGGGCGTGCGCGTCGAGCGTCCTGGTTCGCCCCCGGGCGCGGTAACCCCACACGTCGCGAAGCAACTCGTCCTTCGTGAACACGCGGTTCGGGTCGCCGGCCATGTGGGTCAGCAGCGCGAGCTCCTTCGTCGCGAACTCGACGAGCTGGCCCGAGATGCGCGCCGTCCGGCTCACGGTGTCGATCTCGAGCGGCCCGATCTGCACGACGCGCTCCGCGGTGCGGAGCTGGCCCTGCGAGCGGCGAAGGACCGCCTGGACACGGGCAAGCAGCTCCCGGTAGCTGAACGGCTTGCGGATCACGTCGTCACATCCGTGCTCGAGCAAGCGAACGCACATGAGTGCGTCCGCCTTGCGGGAGAGGACGATCAGAGGGGTCAGCGGGTCGACGCGAGAGGCGAAGCCGCCCTCCTGTCGGACAGCGTCGACGAGCCCGATCGTCTCACCGTTGACGTCGCACAAGACGAGATCAGGCTTGAGGTGGAGCTTGACCAGCGCGTCGCGCTTGTCGATGGCGACGACGACGTCGTACCCGTCGGCGGCCAAGTTGTCGGCGAGGAACGTCCTGCAGACCGGATCTTCCTCGGCGAGCAGGATCGAATGGGTGGATGGCATGGATGCGCTCCAGTCGTCGGCCGCCCCAGGGGCTGGGACGGAGTGGATTGCGCGTCGCCGCATAGGACGGCGCTTCTGAGCGCGCGCTCAGCTGCCTGCCGAGCGCGCGACGTGAGCAGCTCGCTCAGAGAAGGTCTTCGCGCGGCAACCAGGCGCACAGCGCGTGGCCGAGGTCTTCACGGGCATCGAGGCCGGACGTGGCGAGCGGCGCCTGGAACAGGCCGGCTGCGGGTCCGACGAGGCCGAACTCGTCCCGGTCGGCGAGCGAGGTGGTGACGACAGTCGTGGTGGCCATCGAGTGATCGAGAGAGGCAGGCATGGTGCTCCTTCACTGGGTCTTTGAGTCAGAGCAGGCCGCTGGCGGCCAGGTCGGCGTGGATCTCGAGCTGCTCTTCGCGAGCGAGCCACCACGCGAGGTCGTCGGGGTGCACGTCGGCGTCGGGACCGACGTGCGTCACGGCGAAGCGCTGCACCGCTTCGTCGGTGTCCGCGATCTGGGCACGCGTCGTGGTGCCCGAGGCGATCGGGTTCGGCATGGGTACTCCTGAGGTCGAGGTTGGTCGGCCACGCGGGTGCGGCCGACAACGACGGACGGCCCGGGCGACTCCTGGCCGAGTCGCTCACGGGCCGTCTCGGTGCTGGGAGCGGCTTTACACGTCCCAGTGATGTGGGTCAGCTGAAGGCGCGAGTGCCTGGAAGCTGAACGTGCCGTCCGCTGGCGCAGGGTGGCCGGCGGCGGGGCATCGTCTTCGCGGGGAACGCGAGCGGCGCGGCGTTCTCAGCGATCGTGCGCGGCGGCGACCGGTGAACGCCGATCAGTTCACGTCGCGTTGTGTATCTCGTGGGGCCTCGTCAGTGCGAGGAGGTCACCGGAGGTGAGCCATTCACAAGGAGCGACGGACCATACCGCCGGATCTTGACGACGCCGCGCGTCTCCGCGGTGGGACGCGAGCGCCGACGGCGGACCGGCCGCCGATGGATCTGTGCGTCCTCCTCGCCACGGCGGCGGGGTGTTCCGGGAAGTGACCCCCGGTGGGGTATCAAAGTCACCGTGCCGCGCCGCATCGAAGTTGGGTCTTGAAGGACCGGAAAGGCCTGCAAATCGAGATGAACGACGCGCTGAGCCGCCAAGCCCAGGATGTCGCCTTCCGCCCAAGTTCGTCATGTTCGGGCCTGCTTGGGCGGAGGCAACTTGCCACGCTCGCGCGCGGGTGCTGGTACGTGGACGTCCACGGTCGGGCCGGCAAGGACCGCGCGGCCCCTTTGAGGAGGCGTGACGAAATCTGTTGTCCGCTCTGCCATCGCACCCGCGCGGGAGGCCGCTGTGCCGGACCGTTGCCGGCACAGCTGTTCCGACGTGCGCGTTCAGCGTTGAGAAGTGTCCGGCGCCGCTGAGTCACGCAGGTGAGCCAGGATCTGCTCCGCTGTTTCTCGGTCGGCGGCGACGACGCGTACAGCGAACCCTTCGCTCAGAGCTCGGACGCTCACGGGCAGGTCGATGGCGTGAGCGGCGCGAGCGTTGAGCTCGTCTGCGACGGCCCTGTTGGTCTCGGTCCTCTTGGAGCTCTTCTTCGGCGTGCCCTGGATGGCTCGTTCCAGCTGGCGCACGGACCAGTTCTTCGCGACGGCCCTCTGCGCGAGGTTGATCCGCTGCTCGGCCGTCTTCGCGACCAGCAGGCTCTTCCCGTGGCCTTTGCTCAGCCGCCCTTCCGAAATGAGGTCCAACACCTCGTCGGGCAAGTCGAGCAACCGGAGCGTGTTGGCCACGTCGGCGCGGCTGCGCCCGATGCGCTTGCCGAGCGCACCCTGGGTCAACCCCAGATCGTTGATCAGCGTGCTGAGCGTCCGAGCCTCCTCGACAGGAGTCAGATCCTCCCTCGCAGCGTTCTCGATCAGGGCGAGCTCGAGGGCCGTCGCGTCGTCGGTGTCGCCACGGACGAACGCTGGGAGTTCGGTCAGCCCGGCGAGCTGTGCCGCGCGCCATCGCCGCTCGCCGGCAATCAGCGCAAATCGGCCGTCGCCGAGCGGCCTCACAAGGACCGGCTGCAGAACGCCACGCGCGCGTAGCGAAGTTGCCAGCGCCTCAAGCGCCTCGTCGGCGAAGTGCTTGCGAGGCTGGTCGGGGTTCGGCGTGACGGCATCGATCGCCAGCGTGCACATCGCCGAGCTTGGGAGGGCCATCCCGCTGCCGAACGCATCGTGCTCCGAGGCCGGTGGGCGATCGCGCCGCCGCCCGGGAAGCTCCCTTGGGACCGGACGCGTCACGACGCACCGCTCGTCGCCGACGAGATGACCGCCGGGACCCGGCGACCGAGTCGCTCGCGAACCTCGACCGCGACTTGCCGGTACGCGACGGCGACGCTGCACGACGGACGCAGCCAGACGGTCGGAAGCCCGAAGCGCGCGTGTTCCGTGACCGGCTGATGACGCGGGATCACCGTCTCGAACAGCGAAATCTCGTTTGCGCGTTCCATCTGCGCGAGATGGTGCGCGTACTCCTTCGTCGAGCGCCATCGCGGATCCGCGTTCACGACCAGCACGCCCAGCAGCCCCAGCTGCGTTCGCTCGTGCTCGGCCCGAGCCTCAATCACGTCTAGCGCTCGCGTCATCGCGCGCAACTCGTGGAATCCCGGCAACATCGGAACGATCGCCTCGTCCGCGGCGACGATGGCCTGGCGGCCAAACACAGTGTCTCCCGCCGGCGTGTCGATCAGGGCTACGTCCACCTCGTCGTGAAGCGGCGCAAGCAGACGGGCGAGCTCGCTCCCGTCACCTGCGAGGAGCCGAGACGTCTGCTGTCGGAGGCGTTCGTAGCCGGTGGCCAGCAGGCCGATGTCGCGATCCTCCGACACGGCCACGACCGCGTCGCGAAGATCTCGGCCCGAGGAGTCGAGGAAGTTCTCGATCCGTGGCCGGGGGTCATCATCGTCGAGCCCCCAGCTCGCGGAGAGGTCAGCCTGGGGATCGAAATCCGCCATAAGCACTTTCAGGCCCTGGTCAGCGAGGGCCGCTGCAACGTTGGCGGACGTCAGCGTCTTTCCGACGCCACCCTTCTGGCTCAGCACGGCGATTGTGATCATGCGGTCCTCCCAGGCTGGGTGTTCTACGTGGAACACCCTTCCGACCTGAGTGCGTACCGCCTAGCGGATCACGGAAGTTCCCGACGTTGGCCTCCGGCGATTCCCGCCTGATCGTGGCTGCTCGTCATGACTCGCTGCGCGACCGCTATTCGCGCAAAGCAGCAGTGGGTCCGTCGCTTCGGTCGGTACGTCGACGGCCGACGTGGGTCGCCGCGGTCCTTGCACGAAGTGTCGCGTGGGGGAGTATCGCTCGACCGAACCTCACGGCCCGCTTGGCGGCCCCAGCAGCGGGGTCGAAATCCTTGCAACTGCAGCTAGCAAAAGCACTGCTCGAGTGGCGTTTGCGAGGTCATCCCAGCCGCGCGCTGTCCCATGCAGGGCACGATGCCGGTTCAGGCGGTCATTGATAGCTCCGACGTCCTGACGCCCGTCCTTCCAGATTTCGGGCACTTCCTCGAGAACCATCTCGACCGCCGTCGCATCGAGCAGCAGATCAAGGTCCACGGCGGACGCTGGCTCGTCCAGACGGGCCTCTAGCGCTTCGAGATGCTTGCGAGGGTCCTTCCACTTCCCGGCGGCGCTGCTTAGTACGTATTCGACCAGGGGCAGCGCGCCGCAGACCGTAACGAAGTACCTCTGGTCGGCAAGAGAATCGAGTACCTCCTCCACCTCACCTGTGCGGTCGCGAAGCAACGTCGAGTTACGAAGTTCCTCGCGCAAAGTCTCATGTCCGATCCCGCCAGGGCCATAAAGAGAGACGAGGAGCGAGCCGTAATCCGGCTCAACGTCAGGCTCAGACTGTCGCTGCGCCTGCTCGATCTGGATCCAGGCTTCGGGATCGAAGGGTACGTAAAGACGTGCGACACGGCCGGCTCGCCCAGCGGCGGCCCAGATGCCTGCGGCGCGGATCTCGTCCTGGTGTTCCCTGACCCAGTCGGCGGCGCGGTCGAGGAAAGTGAGAAAGCCTTCCCACGGGTTTCGCGGCTGTTCCGACACCCCGCCAGTGTATTTGTGCTCGACCAGCTCGGTCGGGTTCTTGAGCCCCGATTCAGCATCCCAATCATCACCCGGAGCCGCGACTCGAGCGCAATCATCGCGTCGACGAGGCCGTCCTCATCGGTGTGGTTAGCGACCTCTAGCGCCGACCTGCTCATCGCCTGTCCAAGACGCCGGGCGGCGGTCGCCACCCGTTCAAGCCAGACGGCCTGATATCGCTCCGTCACGTCGCAGACCCCTACGATGTGGTAGGTCGACGGTCCGAAGTCCGATGACCGCCCGGACCCCAGAGCCGCGCTCTGCCGGGCCATCCACGGGCGTTGTGTCCGCCGTTCACCGGCGTTACATTCGCATGATGCGCGACTCCGTACGTTCTTCGACCACCCTTTACGAGCACCTGGCGACCCTCGCCCCTGCCGGTGGCGGACGCGGAGAGACGACCGAAACCAAGAGCAAAGAGACGCTCGACCACGACTCCGAGGCGCTGTTAGAAGAGGAGCCGACTCGCCATGTCGATACGCGCTAAGCGATCGCTGTACGAAGTCCTTGCCATGACGGCCCCTGCCGGTACTCCCGCGGGAGAGACTCAGTACACGTCAACGAAGGAGACCGTCGACCGAGACGTCGAGGCGGTCTACGAGGGCGAGCCGGCTGATCTCGGCGGACCACTCGGAATCGGGGAGTCCCAGACTGCCTGACGCCCAGATCATCATCGTCGGGAATACCGAAGATGAGCATGTTGCGGCCGTGGTCGCCGAACTCGGTGATTCGGTACCCATGCTCGTGAACACTGCAGTGCTCGAATCGGCCGAGATCGTTTTACACGGACCGTCGTTGTCGCTCGAGGGCAGGTCGATTGCTCTTCGCAAAACAACTCGCGGGTGGATCCGGCGACTCGCCCCGCCGCAGTGGAGAACCGGCCTGGTGTCCGGTTCGCTCGAGAGCGCGGTTCGAAGCGCCTGGCTCAAGCTAGTGACTTCCGTAGCTGAAGACCCTGACGTCGAATGGGTCTCGCCGTATAGCCGCATGATCGCCACCGAAAGCAAGCTCCTGCAGGCACGCCACGCGGCCCGCTTGGACATCGCAGTGCCCGACACAGTTGTCTCGACGAGCATCGACGCTGCTCCCAAGTGGTGGGGTGACATCGTTGTCGTCAAGCCACTCGGGCCGGCGCAGTACCGCCGTGAGGATGGCGAGGCCATGGTTGTGTTGGCCCGCGACCTTGCACGGTCAGACCCGCGACTTGTGGATCTCGCAGGAGCCCCGTTCCTTGTCCAGCAGGCGGTGCCCGCTAAGCGGCATCTGCGTGTCGTGACCGTGGGAAAACAGGCTTGGACGTGCGCCTTAGACGCTCGAGACCTTCCCTTGGACTGGCGCGAGGTCCGAGAAGCGCATCACTCATTCCGCATCGCTCCGTCACCGGGAGTGGAGCGGCAGGCGATCGCACTCGCGAACAGTTTGGGGGTGGGATATTCGAGCCAGGACTGGATCGATACCGGGGCTAACCACGTGTTCCTCGACCTCAACCCCGCAGGCCAGTGGCTCTTTCTACCCGATCCTGTCTCTCAAGGGATCGCTGCGGCTATAGCAGCGTTCCTTCGCTCGCCTAGCCGAGACGAGGAATAAATGCCCGAGTTCTGGCGCGGCCAACGAATATACGCGGAGCACGTCCTGGGACTGTTGGCGCCCGGACGTGAGATTCCGAGCCATTCCGCGGATCGAGTCGCTGCTGCCTCCCTCGCCGGCTGGAGTCCCTACGAACTCTTCCTGATGATCGAGGAGGGGCGGCGTGAGCTTGACCGGCAGGCCCGCGACTTTGAGCGCGTTCAGGCCCGGGCCCAATGGCTGTACACGGTCGCTGCCGCCGTGACGGCCGCCATCGGCACGACGCTAGTCAAAGGCGATCCAACATTTATCCACTGGGTACTCGGACTCGTGGCTTTAGTGCTTCTCGGATGGGGCACGGCAGGCGCTGTTGCGATTGTGGTCGTTCGAGCTGACTTCAGCGTGATCCATGCGCCGGTTCTGAGCGGACTCGCCCGGCCCGTCGACTTCGCGCTCGCAGAGACGTACGCGGGAATGATGTCGACCGGTGCCAACACCGTCGCAACTCGCGTGACCGTCCTCCGGCAAGCGGTCGTTCTGGTCGCAACGGGTGGATACCTAGGGCTCCTCAGCTCCCTTCTCATGCAGTAGAAGCGGGCCGGGATCGCCGCTCGCGCACACCAAGATCTCGTCACCGACGACGCGCCGTAACCTCCGGGAAGCACATGGGCGGCGTCGAAGGAGACGGCGTTGCCGTCAACATGCTGGCCAGCGCGTGGCTACCTCTGAGCAACAGATTGCGCAGAGGACTGCCGGACTGGCCGAGAGGCTCCTTGCCCGCTCGTGCCAGACTCACCGCAAGCTCGAGTCGATGCCTGTCAAGGCTGTGAACCCGCGACCAGCCACTGCAGCGCTCGTGGCAGCGGTACATCCCGTGTCGTGCTCGTGTGCAAACGTCCGGCCGAAGTCGCTAGCGCTTACGCGTGCAGACAACAGCGCCGCGACGGTTCTCCTATGCGAGACGGAGGGAACTCGATCGCGTCGCGGCTCTTCCTTAGCGGTCGGCGGCGCCCACGACGGTTCGGGACAACAGCTCCACGGTGCGTACGGGGAGTCGGTCGTCATCTGTTCGCGCTGGCTCGTCACCGTTCTCCGAGTGGAGCGCAAACGCCCGCAGAGACCCGTGGTAGACGTCCGGCTCGGCTGCGAAGAACAGGTGCTGTCGACCCGGAAAGGACCACTCGATCGCCGGGCGGCCCATCGGACCAATCCTCCCGCGAAGCAGGGCATCAGCTTCACGCGCGCACGCAAGCGCGGCTCGGAGGTCGCGGAACACGAACAGCACGACGGGACGCGTACCGAGCCCCGCGAAGCGGCGATGCGAGAGCGCCCAACCGGTGAGGAACGCGTCGTACGCGAGCAGCTTGTCCTTGTTGTAGGAAGGACGGCCCGTTAGGTCCAGCTCGACGAGGAGATCGAAGATCAGCCGCGTGGACGGAACGCGCAGTTCGAGCGAGAGATCCGGCTTGATCTCGCGGAACTCCGGCACGTCTAGGTAGGCGTGGCCCTCGGCGACGTCGAGCTCGGCGACGGTGATCGGGTGCCGCTTGTGGCCGTTGCCGATCTGCGGTACCGGGTAGCGGCCCGTGGCGTAGCGCGGGGTGCGCCAGTAGTCCGTCGCCAAGTCCCCCACGACGCGGTGCAACTCGATCGCCCAGGAGAGCGCGTGCAGGTCATGCGGGACGCTCGCCGCGCGGCGTTGCTCGCCTTGCCTCCATTCACGCTGCGGATGGATCGCCGGCGGCAGCCGCTTCTGCGCGGCTTCCATGCCGAACCGCGTGAGCGAGCAGAGCGACGGAAGCCGGCCGTCAGCGGCGGTCCGGTCGCTGATGCCGATCGCCGCGCGAGCGATGAGGCCGTGCTCGTAGAGCTTGTTTAGACGATGGCGGACGCTCTTGGGCTCCCTGCCGGGCATTGCCGCGCGACCGATGAGTGAGGGAAGCGCGACGCCAACCCGGTCAAGGAGTGCGAGGATCGCGTAGTCCGCCTCGTAGAGGCGCGGCAGGTGCTCGGACGGCGGTTTGTGCTCCGGCGGCTTGACTTCGTTGATCCGGTCGATGAACGCAAGCTCGGCCAGCGCCTGCGGCGCCGGCTCCGTCGGCCGCTCTCGATCCGCGTCGTACGGCTCACGGCCCACGACCCGGAGTACTGGGCTGATCTCCGGCGTCGATGCCGGAGCAGAAGCCGCTCGCTCGACCCGCGGAGCCGGCCGAGATGGTGTGGGCTCTGGTTCGTCCGGCTCGGAAGCCGCGCGCTCGATCGCTTTCACGCTGGGGCGCTGCACAACTGCGGCTCGCTCGTGGTCCGTAGAGCTCCCAAGTGTCGAGGCCAGGACTTCCGGATACGGGCCGACGGTGGTGTGGAGGCGCTCGAGATGCACGCGGGCCCAGGTGTCGTTGGCTCCGGACGGAAACGGGAATGTCTGGCCGATAAAGCTTGCAGCGCGGGTTCCACCGGCGATCCACGAGGCAAGGCAATGGTGGACTGGGAGGTTGAGGATCTGCTCGGGCGTGACCCGAAGGCGAGCTCGCGAGTCCGGATCGTCGCGGATCATGGTCGAGTACACGGCCATCGCGATCCGGACGGCCTCTTCCGCGTCTCCGTGATCGCCGAGCCTAAATAGGAACCGGCTCTGCAGGAGGTTGATCACGCCCTTGCGGATCTTCTCCTGGTGCTCGGAGCCCGATCCCAGCTGCGCGAGGTACTGCAGGCCGAACGTGACATCTAGACCCGCGGCCCGGTGCGTTGCGATCTGGTCGACGACGTTGTCCGTGGACGCGAGGTAGTGCGCCTCGTCGGCGAGCAGCGCCACGCGCGGCCGCTCGCTCTCCGGCCGTCGCACTTGTCGCTGGAGCTGCGTGTGCAGCATCCGGAGCACGAAGTGCATGCACGCCTTGCTGTTCTCGGCTCCGATCGCCGCCATGTTCGCGTCGACGATGAGGATGTCCCGGGCTTCGACGATGTCGGCGAGCGCGACGTCGCTCGTGTGGTTGAAGAAGCGACGCAGGGGCGGCACGCCCGTGAGCCCGCTGACTTTGTTGCGCGGGGCGTCCAGGCGCTGGGCGGTCGCGCTGCCGGCGAGGCCGAGGTCCTGCGGCAGCTCCGTGCGGAAGAACTCGGCGGTCTGGTCGAGGTCGGGCGTGTCCGCGCACGCTTGGTACACAACCGTGCGGAGGTCCGCTTTGGAGGGCAGGAGGAGCTGGTAGACGTCCTCAAAGCGGGCCCGCCGATCTCGCTTGACGGCGAGCGCGAGGGAACCGATCACCGCGTGGTAGAGGTATCGCCGCGACGACTGGAAGAGCTGGTTCTCGTTGATGTCGAGCAGCGCTGCGACGATGTTGTCGGCGATCGCCGTCGCCTGCAGGGGGAGTGGCTCCGAGTCCCTCAATCGCAACGGGCTCATCCCGAACGCGGGGTGGCCGAGATCGAGGAACCAGACGCGCTTCGGCGTGTCGGGCGGAGTCAGCTGCAGGCAGAGCCGGCTCAGCTCGCTCTTCGGGTCAAGGACGACCACGGCGGCGTTCTCGTCGCGGATGTCGTTGAGGTAGGTGCGGAGCATCGCGGCGGTCTTGCCGCTGCCCTGGCCGCCAACGAGCAACGAACCGTAGCGCCGGTCGTCCGGGTGGATCAGCCCGGCTCCGTTCGCTGACCGCAAGACCGGAAGCGTCGGGTACGTCAGAGCACGGTGCCGGACGGTCACGCCGCCTCCTGACGATCCATCGGCACCAGCACGGTGCGCTCGGCCGGCGACCGGAAGATCTCCGGCGGCATCGGAATCCGCGGGATCGTGATGCGACGGACCGGGACGCCCTTCATGCGAGCGGTCGGGAGGGCCAGCAGGTGGGCTGCTTCGGCGGCGGAGATCAATGAGCGGGGCGAGGGGACGAGCGGTGTGATCGCCGTTGCAAACCGGCGGCGGTAGAGCTGCTGGCGGACCGGCATCCACCGGCGATGCAGTCGGTTCTCACCCCGCCGTGCCTGGACCGCCGCGGCGAGCTGCAGACACGTCTCGTGGGTGCCGGCAGCGACGACGCACTCGAGCCAGAACAGCCCGCGGTTCTGTGCGCGGCTCGCGTTGGCCATCTCGGCGCGGTTGAGGGTCGATCGCAGCCCGCCTTCCGGGAGACCCCAGCGCTCCTGACGCGCGAGCCGGTTTTCCTGGTGCCGGAACAGCCGACGCGTGACCGCTTCGAGGCTGCTCGGCGCGGGCGTCAGGGTGAAGCGGATCGTTGACGGGACGGCCACGGAGGCCTGAGCGTGCGCGATCGCCTCCAGCGGGGGCGAGGCCAGGTCATCGGCCGGAGGAAGGAGCGGATACAGGAAGCCGCGCTGCTTGCGGAACCGCAGCACGTGACCGGGGACGGAAGAGCGGGACGGCACGGGCTGCGGCGCTTCTCCTCCGATGCGACCAAGACGAGCATCGGGGTAGGCCGCGCTGAGCGCACCATCCAGCGCGCCCGCGACCCGCGGCGGGCATCGCATCGAGAGCGACCATTCGAGGTCTCCGGATTCGCCAACGGCGTGGTCGAGCTCGAACGCCAGGTGCGGCTGCCCGTGCCGTGCACGATCTGCCGGGAGGGCGCGGACGAGGTGGCCGAACGCCTCCATCATGTCCTCGACGTCCTGGGGTTTGGCCTCATCGTGTTGCGAGAGGTGCAGCACGTATCGGGCGTATTCGCGGTGACGTCGAGCCCGAGCTCGCTGGACACCAAGGACGCCTCCCGTGGTGGCCAGCCCGAGGAGACCGCCGGCGACCTCCACCGCGATCAGGACCGGCAGGCTCAGGCCAGCGAACTGTGGGCCGCCCCCCGCTCGCGCGACTGTCGGGGCGACCGGCTTGTCAGAGAGAGCCTGTCGTGGCGGCGGTGCCTCGATGCTAAGCGTCCGTCGGAACTGGTTGAGCAGCCACCCGCTCGTCGCGATGGCAACACCGACGATCACGAGGAACGAGAGAAGCCGTGTCACAGCGCGACGTAGGTCTCGAGGACGGCCGCCAATAGCAACGCGCCGAATCCGACGAACGCGACGCGAGCGATCAGTGGCGCCGGCATTCGCTCGCTTCGGCTCCGCACGTAGAGCGCGAGCGCAGACGCGAACGCCGCAAGCTCGAGCGGTCCATGTGGCAGGACGGCCAACACCATCCGCCATCCGTACGCACCTAGGCTCGCTCCGACGACCAGCGCGTTCAGGAAGACCTCGAGCGCGATCAGCGTGTCGAGCGCTGCCACGACGATGAGCCCGATGCCCGACCGGGCCTCATGGCGCTTCGCGCACCAGGGGGACTGCACGATCACCGTCGCTGCGATCACGCCGATCAACAGCCGCAGGTTCGTCGCCAGGATCGCCGCGGCCGTCCCCGGCACGGGTTCGAGGCCCGCGAACGGGAAGTCGAGAAGCTGGCGCGCCGAACCTGCGAAAGCGAGGTGCACGACCGCGGCGACGAACGCCGTCGCAGCGACGAGCGTCATGGCCACGCCGCTCGCCCGAACCGTGTACCGGCCGTTGCGGCTCATCGCCGCAGGACCCCAAGGATTGCTTGAAGGCTGATCTCCATCGCGTCGGCGGGGGGTTGACCCTCGGGAATTGCGGGCAGCCGAACGAGAGGAGCACGGCACACGTCGGCGAAGGCGGCGAGTGCCCTGAGCGACGCCGCCCCGGCAGTCACATCGCGGCGGGCGAGCACCAGCTCGCGGCCGGACACGTGCGAAGCCGTGAGTGCGTGGAGCTGCCGCGCGCGAGCCAGTCCGTAGCCGGTGTCCGGCATGACCCACGCGACATGCGATGCGGCACGGACGACGGCGAGCTCAGCGGGGCGCTGGAGCGTGCCGCAATCCGCGACGACGAGGCTCTGCTCGAGCGTCCCGCGCAGGACGGCGAGTACCGGGTCGAGAAGGGGGCCGTCGTCCAAGTCCATTGACGGCCTCGCGGCGATGACCCGCAGCTCGTAACGGCCGATCTGTCGCGCGGACCACACGCTGGGCGCCAGCGCCACGTCCCGCTCAAGCACATGCGCGACGTCGAGCACCGAGTGCGACGTCTCCGCACCTGCCCGGAGGCAGAGCGCCGCGTTCAGACCGCCCGTATCCAGCAGGAGGACGTGGCCGAGTTCGACGGCCGACCGCGCCACTGCCGCGCTGACGGTGCTGGCGCCCGCGCCACCGCAGACGCCGCACACCGCCAGAAGGGGACTCGCGGGGCGGCGCATCGGCGGACCGTGCACCACGATCCGGCTCCTGGATGACCGAGCTTGCTCCTGGCGATCCGGCACGGTGGCAGTCATGCGAGTGGCGGCGACGCGTCGCTGCTTGCGAGCGAGTGAAGCGCGCTCCACACGTCCCCGCCATGCACGCGGAGCGCGGCTTCGCGCTGCGGGACGTCGTGACCGCGATCGGACGTGAACGCCCAGTACTCCAGCGGGCCGACTCGAGCCGAAACGCGTCCCCGACCGCGCGTCCCGTTGATCCACAGCATCTCCGCGTGACTGCCCTTCACCGTCTTCAGGCGGGCGACGAGCTCGCGCTCCTCGTCGGAGAGCATGAGCGCGGACTGCGTGAAGTCGAGTTCGCTCGGATGCTGGGCCAGCAGGAGCTGCATCGTCGCGTTCTGCAGGAGCGCCAGACCGTGTTCGGTGTTGGCCTGCGAAAGCTGCTGGAACATGACGGCGAGCACGAGCCCGAAGTGCCGTGCCCGCAAGGCCAGGTCGTTGGCGTACTCACCCGTCTCGCGCCGGCTGACGAGATGCCACGCCTCGTCGATGAGCATGATCGACCGGCCCGCGAATCGCGGCTCGCTTCCGGCGTGCTCCGTCGAGTGGTACGCATTCCAGTGCCGCTCGACGGTGTTCGTTACGTACTCCATGATCGAGAACATCACGGGGCGCAGGACGTCCTGCGGGCATCGCCGGGTATCGAAGACCACCAGCGGGCTGTCGTGGGGCACCGTGGTCGGACGGTCGAGCAGGTAGGCGTAGCTACCGTCGCCGCACCATTCGCTCAGGCGGGTGGCCAGGCTCCGGGCGACGGACGCCAGCTCGTGACCCCCTTCCCGCTGATGGAAGCTCGCGGTGGCCAAGAGCTCGTCTCGCAACATCGACTCACACGGCGACTGGTCCTCAAGCGTCGCCGAGCGGGCGTACACGGCGCGGATGGCCTCGCCGAGCTGGGCGAGCTCCGATCGCGTGAGTCCCTCTTCACCCATCATCAGCTGGTGCAGTGCAAGGAGGTAGGCGACCTTGTCACTCGGCACGTGTCGCGGATCGGGCACGTCCCACGCATTGATCGCGTACGGCGACTGCGCAACGCCGAGTTCGATCTGCTGCGCGCCGTCGATCATGCGCGTGAGGAGCTGGTAATGGCCGGCACGGTCGATCACGAACCCGCGCGCGCCCAGCGTGACCAGGCGCGCGAGGATCATGTTGGCCAGCATCGTCTTGCCCGAGCCGCTGCGCCCCGAGATCAGCAGGGTGTGGTTGGGGTGCTCCCGATCGAAGGGATCGAGGCGCTCAAGCGTGCGACCCGGGTCCGCGAAGGCGAACGGGAACCCGTGAGGTGAGCCGCAGCCCGTCCCCACCAGGGGAACCGTGTCCGCGGCGTTCGTCGTCGTGTACTTGCGGACACGCCGGGCGACGTCTTGGCCGAGTGGCAGCGTGCTCGCCCAGAGCTCCCGCTGACGGAACTCCCCGCGGCCGACCTTGCAGTCGACCGCTGTCTCCATGGCGTCCGCGCAGTACGCGACGGCCTCGTCAAGTGCTTCGAGGTCTGGCTTCGGTCCTGGAGCCCGCAACGCCTGATAGACCGAGACCTCGAACAGCCGTGCTCGCTCTCGGCCGGCCATCTCGGTCAGCAGGTCGCGGTACTCGTCCTCTTGGGCGTAGCGATCGAAGTCCGGGACACGGCCCCGTTGCTCCGCTCCGCGGTTGATGGCGAACAGCCGACGATGGCCGAGCTTGAACCGTTGCCGCTCACGGCGCCGGTCGAGCGCCCGGACATGCACGCTCAACGCGAAGGGCTGGCGCGTGAGCATCGCTTCCAACAACCAGCCAAGCGCGGTCTGCTGCGCGGTCGTGTGGACGTAGATCGTCTGCTCGACGTCTTGACCGACCTCCACGAGATGGCGCCCGCGCTTGAGATCAAGGCTGGACTGAGCGAGGCGCTCCCGGAGAGCGGTGGCGGCTCCCCGAGCCTGCTCGCGGTCACGTACGGGGTCGCACTCGCCGAGGATCTCGGTGCTGAGGCCATCCCGCCGCCGGTCGGCAGTCGTCGGGTTCAGCCGCTGCCACAGCAACGTCAGGGCCTCAGATCCGTTGAGCTGGCGAGTGGGCAGCCCGGCCGCTTCGAGCTCGGCGTGAATTGCGTCGACGTGCCCCTGGCTCTCGCGCACGGCTCGACGATGTTCGGCGAGCGGCCGTTCCAACGGGGCGGAGGAGGCGAGCTTGAGCGCCGCTCGGGCGCCCCGCCGCGCGGGGAAGTACGGGATGATCGCGTACGCGTCGAGTTGGATCGCCGACTGTCCCCGACCGTGCATGCGGAGGGACTGCTCGACCGCCGCGTACAGGCGCCAGCGGGAAAGCGAGCCCGCAGCAACCGAAGTGGTGGCGGTGGGCGCGGGACCGGCGACGGCCTCAACCTCTTCACGCAGCCGCAGCAGGACGTCGTCGAGGTGCACGGGGCGGGCGTCGACGTAGAACTGCATCGATTGCCCCGCCCGCAGCTTCTCCAGCGTCGTGGCGAAGCCCGTCGCCGCCCGCCTCGCGTCGTCAGCCGACAGCACGAGCGGGTTCGCGGGAGTGACGCGCAGGATGCGGACGAACGCTCCGTCGCTGCGCACGATCAGACCAGTGCGGTCGATCGCTTCCACGGGCACGAGTTCGCCGGCCTCAGGCAGCTCGTCAGGCTCACGGCGCTCTGCGATCGTCAATCCCACAGGGCCACCAGATCGAGGTCGTCCGTCGTCGTCGGAGTCTCCTTCACGGCGACGGTCACGCGGTAGCCGATGCCCGTCGAACCTGCGCCCGGCAGGTAGCGGCCCGGCTCACGGCGGCGGCGGAGCGCGGCGACGAGCAAGCCGCCGAGATCAAACTCGCTGAGGCTGGCGAAGAACGCGGCGCTCGCCGGCAGGGCGCCGAGGTAGATGCCGAGTACCGCTCCCCACAGCCCGCCGATCGGGCTCAGGTACTGGGCGAAGACGAGTCCGAACAAGAGCCCGGCGATCACAGCCGCCCACTGGCCGATGGTCAGGTCGGCGAACCGGAGCTTGGCTTCGAGATGCTTGAAAGCCCTGTTCACGTCGCGTCGCTCGGTCGCTGGTTGTCATGAATCGAGGTCGGGGGCTGGCTTAGAGGCGGTCCGGGTGGCGTAGGCATGACGCCCTCGCCCGTGCCTGGAACGGGCGGGCGCGAAGGAGCGGATTCCTGGGGCGCGTAGAAGTCGTCGATGCCCTGCCGGCGCAGCTCGGGCGTGGCGGCGGCGAGGACGCGGAACGCATTGCGCTCAGGCTCACCGATGTCGCTGCGTGCGGCCTGGTGCACCATCTCGCCGGTGATGCGTCCGCTCTTGGTCTCGGCCAGCGTGCGCACCGCCCGTTGGCTGTCGGGATTCAGCGCGCTCATGGCGGCGGTGACGTCCGACCTCGTGGTGGAGCTACCGGCTGCCTTCGCTGCCTTCAACTCCTCGGGGACGCGGTCGCGGATCTCCTGCCACGACGGCGACGGCAGTCCCTGCGGGGACGGCGTCGCCGGGGCCGGTCGGGGGTTCGCCGCTCCGGCTGGCCCCGGTTGCGCGGCGGCGGCGGCGGAACCGCCCTTGGCGGTTGCGCCGGTCCCGGCGGCGGCCGCCGGCGCCGCCGGGCCAGCAGCGGCGATGCCGGCCGTGGTTGCCAGCGTCGTGACGGTTCGTGTCTTCTGGCCTGCCCGGCCACCGCCGGATCCTGTTCCTGACGACGCACCAGACGCGGCCTGACCGGAGGACCGGCCGAGGGGAGAGGGGAGCGCTTGGCTGATCAGGGCGTCCGTTCGCCTGGCAGTGACGTACGAGGCTGTGCGAGCGAGGAAGCCGCCACTGTGCATTCCCCCAAGCAGCGCCATCCGGCCCAGCGTGCGTGGCAAGGAGACGGTGATCCACAGCAGCGCGAGCGCGACGAGCGGCATGATCAGCGCATCCGCGACGGACCCGGCTCCTTCGACTGCCAGGGCGTCCATGCCTACGGCCGCGAACGTCGCAAAGCAGAGTGCCCAGGCGAGCGGGATCACCAGCACGACCGCGAACGCCCGCATCGCAGCGGCTGCGAGCCACGCCGTTTCGGGGATAACCCAGGCGATCGCGGCGAACGGCATGCCGGCGTAGAGCAGCGCCGTGCTCGCGCTGGCGACGATCTTGCACATCAGCAGCGCAAGGAACAGCAGCCCCGCGCCGATCGCGATCACGATCGCCAAGAAGTTGAACGAGATCGCTGACGAGAACGCCACGCCGAGCAAGCGGCTCGTGTCGTCAAGCACCGTGCCGCTACCCATCAGGCCGCGTGCGGCGGCGTTCGTGAGGTCCGCGCATGTCCGGAACAGCCAAGGCCACGCGACCACGAACAACGCCGCGGCGAGCATGCGCCCGAGACCCTGCAACGCCTCGAAGCCGCCGGAACCGCTAAGGCCCGCGGCCCAGTACCGAAGCCCGGCTACGGTCCCGACCGCGGCGAGCGCCGCGAACGACATCGCCGAAGTCGTCGACGCTAGCTCGGCGAGGTTGCTCCGGGCCTCAAGCGGGACGTTCGAACCTGGCGAGATCGCGTAGTTGGGGACCGAGATCAGCCAGGTGAGCAGCTCGCGGTTGATGATCTCTGCCGACCAAGAGAAGAGCTTCGCGAGGAGCGCGCCGAATCCCTCGACGGCTGCGCTACCGACGCCGCCGGTGACTGCGTCTGCGCCCGCGCCGATGATGTCGCCGAGTCCGCCTCCGATCGGGATAGGAGGCAGCGCCTGTGCGTCTTGAGGACCGCTGCCGGACGATCCGATCGCGAGCAATACGAGCGCGAAGAGCAGTAGTCGCGGCCAGCGCGGGAGCCGGCTGAGGAAGGCGAGCACGAGCACCCCGTCGCCTCACGCGACGATGCCCTTGACGGACCCGAGAAAGACCAAGGTGCCGAGTGTTGACCCGATGATCACGAGACCGCGGCGATTGCCGAACATGAGGGCGCCGGCGCCGACGACGCACCCAATCGGTGCGACGGCCGCCATCGCGACGAGCGCGGGACCGATCAGCGCGTTCGCCGCGTTGACGAAGCCTTCGAGCCCTTCTGCCTCCTGTGGGATCGACGCTGCGCGCCGCACGATTGCAGCCGGTCCACAGCCGGCGGCCAGGACGGCGATCAACACGAGCATGGATGCGAACGCTGCCCGCGAAGTTGAGGCTTGCGAGTGACGGCTGCTCATCGGCACGGTGGTCTCCCTTTGCTGCGTTCCGCGCGGCGCCGAGCCGCGACTGAACTCCACATTGGGATTCCGCAGAGTCGTGCCTATGTCGTCGACCTGTGACTTACTCCACGGCGGCGCGATCGATCGATCAACGCTTCGGAGATCACGGACCGGCACAGGCCGGTTCGAGAGTCGTCGAAATATGCGTCTGTCCACAGTTGCGCTAGTTTCGATCGCGCTCGAACAGCGGCGGAGGCGGGCGTCCGCTACGACCCGAGGCGCCCGATCGTCTGCCTAGATCGCACGACGAGCCGACCGGCACGCCTGGCACGATTCGCGGGTGCGCCACCTACGTCTGCAGTTCGGCCAAAGCTATCTGGCCAGCTTGTCAAAGAGCGTCCTCGACGGCGTGATCGAACTCGTGTGGAACGCGATCGATGCTGAAGCAACACAGGTCCAAGTGGACGTGATCGAGATCGACGGCGCAGTCCTGGAGATCAAGGTCATCGACGATGGCCACGGAATCGACATCGTGACCGCAGAGAAGGAATTCGGCTTTCTCGGCGATTCCTGGAAGGCCGCGGCGACGAGGTCGAAGACAGGTGCGCGCTCGCTTCATGGTCGCGCCGGTCAAGGACGCTTGTCGATCTTCAAATACGGCGGCACGGCGCAGTGGCGAACTGTCAGCGAGCTCGCCGGCTCGCGCGAAGAGCTGACGATAACGGTCCGATACCCCGAGATTGCCCAGGCGGACATCACCGACCCATTGCCCACCAGTGGCTCGACCGGAACGGTCGTGACGCTCTCGAACTTCGCTCAGCCGCCAACAGGCATCCACGGTGACGTCACCTATGAACGGCTGCTCACGACCTTCGCCGTCTCAATGCGAGTTCAGGGCGTCGCGATCAAGCTCTCCGGCCGTCCGCTCGATCTCGCCGATGCCCTTACTCACGAGGAGGACATCGACGTTCACGTAGGCAACGAGTCAGCCGTCCTGACCCTGCTCGAGTGGAAGCACAAGGTCAAGCCTGAGGACGAATTGCACCTGTGCGATGCCGACGGAGTCAGCTTGCACTCGCTGCCCGCCAGCGTCGACGGCCACGGCCTGCATTTTACGGCCTATTTGCGATGGAAGCGAATGCCGCAGCACAGCGGTCAGCTTCCAGCGGCGAGCCTCGATTCGGGCATTCTGGGTCGGATGATCCGCGAGGCACGCCGGCGGCTTCAGCGTGCGCTCGATCACCGACGCGACCTTCGCCGGCGGGAAATCATTGAGAACTGGAAGCGTGAAGGCTTCTATCCGTTCGACGATCGCCCGCCCGCGACGGAGAGTGAGCGACTCACTCGCGAGACCTTCGACCTTGTCGCAGTCGAGGCGGCACCAGTGATCGACGGGGTACGAGGCCGGAAGGCCCGGCAGCTGTCTCTCAGGCTTCTCCGCGAGGCGCTCGAGCACAACCCCGGTCAGATCCATCGCGTTCTTGAGCAGGTCCTGGACCTGGACCTTGAAAGCGTTGCGCGGCTCGATCGGCTGCTGGCGCATACCCCTCTGTCGCGGCTGATCTCTGCATCGTCCGCGATCGCTGGCCGCCTCGAATTTCTCGGAGCGCTTCGCGACCTGACGTCACGTGACGTGCATCGCAAGCGGCTGCTGGAACGGTCACAGCTACACAAGCTCGTTGAGGCCGAACCGTGGATATTCGGCGAGGAGTACGCGCTCGCTGCATCCGACCGAGGACTGACCGAGGTGCTCAAGCAGCACCTGAAGTACCTAGACAGGCCAGAACTCGCCGAGGCGATCGATCGGGAGGTCTTGGACTCTGACGGGCACAGAGCGATCGTTGATCTGCTCTTTTCGGGCCGCGTGGTCAACGCTGACGACCACAAGACCATGCTGGTCATCGAGCTCAAGCGCCCGAGCGTCTCGATCGGCGTCAAGGAGTACGAGCAACTCCGCAAGTATGCGATGGGTGTTGTCGATGAAGAACAGTTTGACCTCACCCGCACGCGGTTCGAGTTCTGGGCGGTATCGACGGGGATCACACCAGAGATGCGCCGAGAAAGGACCAACCGAGGCCCCGAGACTGGCCTAGTCAAGGCCTACGACGATCTCCCGGTCAGGCTATGGGTCAAGACTTGGGCTGAGATCCTCCACACCGCCGAACACCGGCTGCGCTACGTACGTGAACAACTGGAGTACGAGCCTACGCAGGAGCAGTCCTTCGAGTATCTCCGTAGGATGTACGCAGACCGGCTCCCTCCGACCGTTGCGGCTAACGTCCCGCCGGAAGCATCCTGAGTTCCTAGGCGGTTCGACGTCCTTGATCGAACGGGCGGCGCGCCGCTTCGAGAAGACTGAACCCCGCCGAGCGCGAGGACTGGCCTTCCGTGGGATAGCCGGCGCGGCGAGCCCGATCGGTGCCGCCGAGCGTGGCAACCCTTGCGCGAGAACGCTCGGAAGCCGAAAGTCCGCAGACTGAACTGGCGCCTTTCGACGGTTCCGTATCGCGCCGCCGGCGGCGCCTTCAGCTTCTCAAGCGGGTTATCACGGTCGTTGCTACGGCGCCGGTCATACCTCGTTTGTCTGTTCCGCTTGGACGCGGTGACCGCTTCATGCGGGGCCGACTTTCCTAGTGTCGCCGTACCGCTTAGCTCGGGCTGCCCTGAGCAGTTGCTTTCGTGTCCCGCAGGGCGTTGGCCACGGTTTCGATACGGCGCTCGAGGTCGTCTTCGACGCCCAAGGCCTCTACGACGACGGCGGCGCGCTCGACGTCTTCATAGGGCAGCTCGCCGCGGTGGTATACGGTCACCGCGGCTTCGGCGATCTGCTCGATCCAGTCCACGCGCCGAGCGTTCCACACCCGCTGACGCGCCACCATCCCCCATTGGAGGTATCGCCCGGGGGAGGAGTCCCGTCGATGTGCCCGGCCTAACTTTCCGGGTCGAGTCGCTACTGACACAGCGTTACGGTGCCTCGCATAAGTGCGGGTCCCTGCTCGCCGGAGGGATCCGCTTCGACGATCCCGCCATTTTACTGGCGGCGTTGCGCTTGGTAGATTGCGTGAATCGGACGGGATCGACCGTTAGCGTCGCAAGAACCTCACGCTGCGCGGTCGACGTCGCAGGGCAGTAGCCCGATCGCGCGAGCGATTCGACCCGCCGTATCCGCACTGACGTGCTGGAGGAAGCGCGCCGGGTAGGTTCGACCGTCGCGAGTCGTCTTCGGCGCGGTCGCGCGAAGCCCCAGCCAGCGCTCGACCTGCGCCTGCGAGGTACTGAGGCGCCTTGCGAGCTCCGGGATGGTGAGGGTGGTCTCGGCCCGCTGCTGCTTCGCGAGGAGCTCCCTCAGCATCGCGTTGTCGACACTCGGCACCGGGAAGTCGGCGAGCGCCCGGCGGTCCTCTTCCTCCTCAAGAAGGCGTTCGACGCGCGCGATCGGCAGGTGAAGCCGCTCAGCCGCCTCAACGACCGACGCACCGGCACGCACGAGGCGGACGGCGTGTCTGCGCCGTGCCGCGCACGAAGGACAGTGCTGGTCGGGATGCTGGTCGCACCAGCTGCAGGTCGCGTCGGCGCTTCGGGGCCTAGAGGTCTCGAGATGAGTTTCGGCGGTTCGCGGGCGCGCACCCGCGCGGCTCCGCGTTGGAGCTGGGGCGAGGTCAAGCATGGCGATATCGCGGCGTGGTCGAGAGTGAGGAAAACGCCGCCCTACATCTAAGGCGGCGATCGCGAATCGCCCCCGCGCCGATCGTGCGCTACCGCGGGACGGCGCGGCGAGCCACCGCTGCACGGTAGCCCTGCTGCGCATCGAATCGAGCGATTGCGTTGAGCCGCATGAACTGAGCCATCCGCGTGGTCAGACGGAGCCGGCGAGTCCAGCGGCCGTCGCGAATGCGGACCGTGCCTTGCACACGGAGTGTGCGTCCGCCGACCCGACGCTCGACGCGCACGTTAATGCGCCCGGACCTTGCCCGCGTGATCCCTGAGACTCGCACGAGGCGTCCGGCGCGCCGCACGCTTCGAATCCGCACGCGCGGATCGTGACCGAGGAGCGTGAGCCGCAAGGGGCCGGCCGCAGCTGACGGATTCGCGTTGCCAGCCGCGTCCACGAGCCAGACACGCAGATCCCAGTCACCGATCGCGGGAGCCGCGACGCCGTCGAGCGTCTGGGCCGTGGTCCCCGGGCCGGTGATGCACTCAGCCGAGGTTGACTTCCCTCGCGGGCAGAGCGACCAGCGCGCCGCCGAAATCGGCGCGACTTGTCCTTCGGGGACCCGCCAAGCGAGATTGAAGCTGTTGATGCTGCGGCGGGCGTTGCCGTCGAGCGTCAAATTGACCGGAGCTGTCGGCGCCGTGTTGTCGACGACGATCATGCGCGACTCGCTTGACGTGTTCCCGCCTGCGTCGTCGGCTCCTACGGTGGCGAGGTGGGCGCCGTCCGGAATCGTCCGCGTATCGAGACTGAGGGTCGCTCCGGTCTCGTTGGTACACGGAATCGTGCGCGTGTAGTCGCAGTTGCGGGTGGCAGAGCTGCGGCGCGTGTCGTCGATGGCGATCCACGTCGAGCGAATGCCGGTGTTGTCCGTGGCAGCCACAGTTGCCGATCTCGCGCCTGACTGGAAGCCGTCTGCCCACAACGAGCCCGTGGGTGCCACGAGTGAAGGAAGGAGGAGGTCATTGATCTGCACCCGCGCCGAGTACATCGCCATCCACGCCGCGTTGAGGCCGACGCCGTTGCCGCAGGTGCCCGAGGGAGCTGCACAACGGACACCGGCCTCGACGGCCGACGTGTTGACGGCGAACGACGAGGAAGGCCCGAGCGGGTCGAACGCACTCGCTCCACGCTCGCATCGCGTCTGTCCACTGGCGGGGACACAGCTATCCAGGACGGTGCCGTCAGCGGTCCGCAGGAACGGGAGCCACTCGCCGGAGCTGAACTGCCCCAAGTAGTACTGCGCTGTGATCCGCGAGATCGCCGTTCCCGGAGGTGCCGGGAACCTCCATCCCGCCTCAGTGCCGGCGACGGCGTTCGGCGGGGCGGGGACCCGATCACGCGACGACAGCCCGTCCGCGGCGCCGCCCATCACGGCCGCACAGCCGTCCTCCGTCACCAGGCCGGAGGCGTCGGTGTTGAACGGAACCCAGGCTCGGTTGGCGCCCTGCGCAGCAGCGCACGCGACGACCTCGTACGTGCCGGCTCGGGCATGCGCCGGGAAGGACAGCGCGGCCGCTCCCACCACCGCCACCCCGATCCGGGCGCACCTTGGCACTAGCGGAACTGCCGTGGTCGAAGGACCACCGCGGCGGACGGCGTTCGCCCCTTCGCGACGAACCGGAGACTGATGGTCTTGAATCGTCGAACCTTGAGCACGATGCGTTTCGATCGTCCCTCATAGCGCCGCCGCCCGTCAACACGCACGAGTGTCTTCACGCCCTTGGGCATGGTCGCGAGCCGAATCGTGACCCGGCGCCCGTGCTTCGTGGCGCGGGACACGCGCGGAGACACACAGATCGCGGTGGCTGCGTTGCAGGCAGCCGGTTGGGGAGCCGGCGGAGGCTGCGGAGGAACGTACGCGTCGACGAGGGATCCGAGGCCAGCAGCGCGGAACGCAGCGGCGGCATCGAACCGCCCACCGGGCGAACTGGCCAGCGCAGCTTCCGCCTGCGCGGCGGTCAGGTCGGGACGGAACGAGCGCAGAGCGGTCAGCACACCCGCGACATACGCTGAGGCGAGGCTGGTGCTCTCCCCGATGCCCGCATCCCCGTTCGGAACCTGGGCGACGTCCATCCCGCATCCCAGGGCAGTGACGTCTACCTCTGCTCCACGGGACGAGAACGCACACAGCCCTCCGTCGCGCGCAGCAGCAGCCACCGCGAGCACGCCAGGAAGCGCCGCCGGGACGTTGACCGGGCCGCCGTCGTTCCCGGCCGCAGAGACGACGCTGATCTCGTCGGCGCGGGCGCGGGCGATGGCTTCGTTGAGGTCCGCGAGCTCGGCTGGTGTACGGCCTTCCATCGGCCCTCCGAGCGCCAGCTCGATGACCTTGACGTCCAGCCCGCGCGAGCGCTTCGCCTGGCGGCAGCTCAAGATGCCGTCGCGGTACGCGTCGCCGCTCAGGTTGTCGGTTCCCTCCGGAAGCGCTCGCACCGAGAGTACGCTGAGCCCAGGCCACGCGCCGACCATGCCCCAACCGTTCGCGCTTGCCCCGGCGACCATCGCGACGTACGTGCCGTGGTTGTATGCAGTGACGTCGTCGGCCGTGCCACCCAAAACCGATTCCCGGCTCAAGACGATCGATTCCGTGTCGGGGTTCACGTCGACCCCTGAGTCGACCAAGCACAGCACGCCTTGTGAGGGCGGAGCGGGCGCCTGTGTGAGGAACTCGCCGCGCGCGAAGACAGCCTGCGCAGTCATCGTCAGCTCGCTCGCCTCAGCTTTGGCAGCGGACGCTCCCACCAGGAGGACGGCGGCGAGTGGCGCGAGCTTCACGGCCGGACCGACACCCAGGCGGCTCGCGAGGTGCCCGCAGAGTAGGGGAGGCCGGCTTGCGCGCGCACGTGGATCCGCCACAGGAACCGTGCACCTCCCGACGTATGACGGAAGCGGTAGCGATAGGCGAAACGCCCTCGCTTGACCGGCAACGTCTTGAACGTGCGCCATTCGCGACCGTCCATCGCTTGCAGCTCGACCAGCGTCCCGGCTTGTACGCCCTCGCCGAGGAGTCGACCACGCACGCGAACCGTGCCGCCCGGGTTGACCGTCTTCGGGCGAAGCGTCATCGTCACGCCAGCTCGTACTCGTACGGTCACCTGGGCGGTTGTCCCGACGTCTGACGCGTCCAGCGTCGGGCGGTACTGGACCGCGAGGACGCGCGAGGCCCCCTTGGTCCCGACGTAGCGGAAACGTCCGCCGGCGTCGGTCTGCACCTGCCCGGCTGGGGTCCACGCCGAAGATCCGGTCACGCGCTGCGAGACCTCGAGCTGGGCCGCGGCGATCGGAAGGCCCGCCGAGTTGACCAACCGTCCGCTCACGGTCGCCTTACGCCCGTAGTTCAGCCGAAGCGTTCGCTTGCCGGAGATGGCGAGCGTCGCAGAGGGCGAAGCGTTGACGCCGTTCGGTCTCGGCGGTGGCCGGACACACCCGGCGGTCGGACAGCGCAACCCGTCCGACGGCAACGCGAACGTCGCAACGCGATCGACGGCCGCAGTGCGGTTGCCCGAAGCGTCCTCGACGTCGACGCGCACCTGGTGCATGCCGCTCGCCGGCAGAGACGACAGGTGGAACGTCCGCGAGGATGAGACGGTGGGGCATGCGGTCGCAGCGTTGAACTCGTAGGGGTCGGCGGTGTTCGGGTCGGCGTCACGGCATGCGGTCGCAGCAGGCTCGAACCACTGGGTCTCCGTCACCCGGCCGTCCACGCTCACGATCAGCCGGTACAGCCCGAGCCCGACATCTGACGCGTTGATCGACAGCATCCGAGTACGCACAGGTTCGTCCGCGGCGAGCGGTCCGACAGCCCCGGTGACCACTGGAGCCGCGACGTCGGCAACGCGCAGGGTCATCCGCCTGATGCCGAGGAACTCATCCCTGAGCGGCCCTTGGCAGTTGCTCCCGTTGCGGTAGCAGCCGAACCCGATGCGAACGACGGGTGTGGGCGCCGTCGGCAGGTCGACAGCCGTCGTCGGGAACTGCCACCACCCACCGGCTGCTGGACCACACGTCTCGAGCTGACCCTCGTAGGGCCATTCGGTGCCGCACCGCTCGATCAATCGTCGTTCGGCGTCGGACAACCGGTACCCGAATCCCCAGGTCGCCTGGCCGACGGCGGTGCTGTACACGTAGCCGAAGAGTTGCCTCTCGATTCGACCACCCGAGATCACCGTCCCTGCTGGTCCGGTGATCAGCACCTCGCTGGGGTTCGCGGGATCAAACCCCGGACCGCCGCGGCGGAGGCGGATCTGCCAGTCGGCGCCCGGGACCCCGCACGCCATGCTGACCTCCATCCGCGACACGTCCGGAGCGCGCACCATGTCGGTGGCGGCGATCTGCCCTGCCGGTCCAGCGCATTGGTGGATGGTCGCGGTGCCGGCGTGAACCTCCGCGGCACTGACCGTGGCCCATACACCCGCCGCGCAGAGCACTCCACACAGAGCCAGTTTCATGGGCGGAACTCTCCGCTGAACGATGAGCTCGTCGGACCCTTGGAAGTGGACGCCGGCTTCGGCGGGGGTGGCGGCGGCGGTGAGGCGCTCGATGTGGTGGTTGCGGTCGCGGCGGACGCCTTGGCCGCGGCCGAGACATCCGGCGTGGCCGACTCGGGCCCGAACTCCTTGGCAGCCGCAGCCTTCGCGCGTTGACGTCGTTCCTTAGCCGTGGAGCGCGGCCGCTGCGCGCGCTTCTTCGGCCTCGCAGTCGGTGCAGCGGTGGGAGTCGACACCGGCTGGCTCACGGTGACGGTCGGAGTCGGCGTCGCGGGAGCCGTCGTCGGCGTTGCCCGGGGCTTCGTCCGTTTGGTCGCGCTCTGCTGCTGTTCCGCTTGTGCGGGATTCGGCTTGGGAGCCAGCTCGTGCGCGATGGGACCGGCGCAGACGGCTGCGATCGCGACGCCCGCGCAGCTAACCGCCATCTTCGTGCCTAGACCGACACCCACCGCGGTGCCGGCGCCAACGGCAGAGCCGCCGGCGAGCGCGACGTCCCGGGCGTCGTGAAGGGCAGGCTCGCCGCCGCGACCGAGGATCGATCCGAGGCGTGCTGCAGCTCGCTCGAGTACGCCGACGAGCGGAAGCGTCGCGGCCTCCAGAAGGCCTCTCGCCCGCAAAGCGAACGCCCGGCAGTGCAGGCAGTCCAGAAGATGGACGTCCAACCGCTCGATCTCGTCGCGAGAGCGGTGGCCGTCGACCGCGAGCATCTGCCGAGCCGACTTGCACGCAGAGCTGCCCTCGGCGGTGCTTAGCGCGTCGACGCCGTTCGCTCCGGCACGCGCGAGCCGACGCTCGTACTGGGTGCGTGTGATCCCGAGCTCGGCGGCGATCTCGTCCGGGGCGCGCCCTTCGAGGTACTTGAGGCGAAGGACCTCCGCGTCCTCGGGCCGAAGTCGAGCCATCGTCCGCCCGACGACCGCTTGTCGCTCGACGGCGGCCTGCTGCTCCTCGAGATGCTGCTCTGGGGCGGCGCTGGGGTCAGCGAGGGCTACGGCGCGCTCGAGCGGGAGCAGTTGTCGCGGACCATCACGAAGCGCGCGGCCGTGACGCCGGCGGAGCTCGTCGATCGCATCCCGCTGCAGCGCGCGCCGGAGATAGACGCGCCGCCGACGGCCGGTGGCGGGCAACGAAGGATCGTTGGCGAGCCCGGGCAGTGCCTCAGACACGATGTCCTCGGCGTCTTCGATGGAGAGGGCCTGGGCGAACTCTCGTGCCAGCCACGCGACCAGCCCGTCTCGCTCATGCGCGAGGCGTTCCAGCTCAGTCGGCGGTGTGATCGCGGCCATCTACACACCTAGGCGGCAGTCGCGAGCGACCTCCGCGCCGAGTTGTCCTGCCTTCGATACGACAAGGCCGCCATTGCTCTCCCGGCTCGGAATCTTTGCACCGTTCGGACCGTCGCGCGGAGGATCACTGAGCGATCCGCCGTCCTTGTTGGCAGCTGCGATCTCGGCGGTGCTCGTGATGTTCGTGCGATGACATCGCGCCCCAGTCAGCCCACGTTCTGAACCGGCGGCAGACGGAGGATCGAGTGGCGCTGCCAATGCGGACCCGCGGCGGAGTGGAGGCTCGCGATGTCCTCGCGCGAGAACCCGTCTTCACACCTGCATGCGTGGAGCCACTCACGCAGTCGCTCTACGCCGACCACCCAGCCGCCGCCGACACTGGGCGAGTGCCAGGACCGCGGCTCGGCGTCGTCGAACGCGATGCAGACGACCGCCGTCACGGGTCCGCGATAGTCCGGCAGCGTCGCGCGCAGCTCGCCGCCGGCCGCCGCAAGCGCCGCGAGGTCCTGCATCGTCCACGCGCCGTCGGTCGCGCAGATCGCGAAGAGACCGCCTGGCCCCAGCACGACGAACGGAACTCGATGAGCGCCGGTCACGACGTTGCGTTCGACCATCCAGCCGGAGCGCTGGATTAGCTCGAACTCGCGTCCGACGTGCGCCTCCGCTGCGGCCAGGCGCCGACTTCGATCAAGCAGCTTCGCGAGGCGCGCCGTAGAGCCGAGCTGGGCGCGCGGCTTGTGGACGGGCCAAACCTCAGGCACCGATGTCGCCACCCGGCGGTCGCGGGCGCTGCGGCTCACGAGGATCACCGCCGTGACGGCGCCCAAGGCAACCGCCGTGGCGAGGATGCCCACAAGCAGAAGCTCGAGGTAGAGGTCGGCACTCATTGGTCCTAGCGGGTCAGGTTGTAGCGACGGTACCTCGGGCGCGAGCGTCCTCCGCGGCAGGCAGACGTGAATCCGCTGGATGAAGCAGTCTCGTTGCGAAGAATGTGCAATCTCGTTGCAAACCGCCGCGTCAGCGACGTCGGCTCGCCTCGAGACCGAGACCCGGCCAGTCGGCGGTCAACAACGCGGCCAGCTCGCGCACACGGATCCGCCAGCCTGGAGCCGCTTGCGACCAGCTGAAACGGCCACTTCGGAGGAGCGTGGCGGCGGCATCCTCGCGTGGGATCGTGATCAGCCCGCGTGCGAACGGGATCGCCTGACCGAACGTCTCAACGTTGAGCTCGGAGCGCGGCTCGTGCTTGTTGACGACCAACACCAGCGGTGGCGCCACGTCGCGCAGCCAGGTAGCGGCTTCCCAAACCAGGCTTGCCGTGTCAGGTTCGGCGTCCGTGAGGAGGACGACTTGATCCGCGCGGGCGAGGGCCGCACGGGCCGGAGGCGCGTCCAGGCCGGTGCCGCAGTCCAGCACGAGCGCACCGGCGAACGTCGCGAGGCGAGTGAACAATGCGCGGTAGGCGTCCTCGTCGAGCGCGCTGGCGCGCTGCGGATCAGTCGGCGCCGGCGCCACCATCAGGCCGTCCGGACCGCGACCAAGAGCGCCGTCGAAGGCTGCTGCCGACAGAGCGGAGTCGCACAGGCACCCATGCAGCAGGTCGTCGAGGAACACGTCGTGCTGGGGAGTGAGGCGCCGGCCGAGCGATCCGAAGTCGGGATTCGCGTCGACCGCGATGACGCGGTCGCTCCGTAGGTACGCGAGCAGCGAGCCGAGCAGCGCGGTCACCGTGGTCTTGCCGGGACCGCCCTTGGGCGACAAGACCGCGATGGTGGCGCATTGGGCAAGCCGTGGTGCGGTGATCCGCTCATCGAGACGGCGCTCATAGTCGCTCGCGGCCCAGGCACTCCGCATCCGCCGCCAGAGCGGAGTCCGCGTGGGCAGCGACAGCACTTCAGGGTCGGCCGCCGTCTCGTTCGGTTGAGGCGCTCCGTGTGACGGTCCGTGTCGCATGGACTCGCGGAGCGCGATGCCGGCCCGTTCGGCGGGAGTCAATCGAGCCGGCAGGGTGAGTTGCGTGCGGGCGTGGAGCGAGCACGCGAACTCCTGCGAGGTGGCGGCGGGCTGCAGACGCCGCATGACGAGCACGTCTCCGTCTCGTACCCCGAGCTCTCCGAGCGACATGCGACGGTCGAACACGGAGTCCGAGCTGGGGCCAAAGGACCAGTGCGCATCCGCTGGCGTGACGGCAAGGGCCTCGGCCAGATCCGCGACGAACACGTTGATGGGTTCGTCGGCTGGAACGCTCACGAGGCTCGCGCCGTCGGGCGCTTCGACCCTGACTCTGAGCAGCGGTCCGAGATCCTCGGACGCTCCAATGGCGTGGAGCGGGACTTGCGTCATGGCTTCCAGATTGCGGTCCGAATGACCGGCGCCTGCCGGACGACGTGACCCCCGGAATCGTCAAAGCCCGTGCTTACGGTCGGAAGGCATGGCACGTGACACCCGCACCCAACCGCTCCCCACGTCGGGCTTCGAACGACGACTCATCGCCGCCGCCGGGGCAGGGGATCGCGCAGCCCAGCACCGGCTGCTCAAGTTGTACGAGCCGATGGTGCGCACCATCGCTTCCCGCTACTTCGTCCCCGGCGCCGAGCCAGAGGACCTGGCGCAGGAGGCGCGGATGGCCATCCTTGACGCAACGCCGCGGTGGGAGCCCGCCCGCGGGGTGCCGTTCAGCAGCTTCGCCTGGATGTGCGCGACCCGTGAGGCGCGAACCGTCGTTCAGGCGGCACGGGCACGCAAGCACCTCTTGCTTACTCTTGCAGCGTCGATTGACGCGTTGGACGAGCACCCGCAGCGCTCCCAATCCCCATGGGCGAGTGCGGTCGCCCGCAAGCAGACGCGTCGAACGCCGGTGGCGATGCAGCTCGTCGGCCCGCCCGACGATGATCCGGTGACAAAAGTGATCTCTCGCGAGCAGCTGCGCCTCGTGGCTCGCCGTGGCCGGGCGCTCTCTCCGCTCGAGCGTCGCGCGCTGGCACTGGCCACCACGGATCACACGCATCATGAAATTGCCGAGACGCTTCATGTCGGCGTCCGGGCGGTCAACAACGCGCTGCAGCGGGCGCGCTGCAAGCTTCGGAATGCGCAGGTGGCGTGATGGCGGATCTGCTGAAACCGGCAGACGTCTGCGATCAACTGAAGGTGTCTCGCGCCTGGCTCTATCGCGCTGCCGCGGATGGGCGCATCCCGTCTCTGCGGCTCGGTGGCCCGGATGGGCCATTGCGCTTCGAGCCCGACGCGATCGACGCGTGGATCGATCGCGCTCGTGCGGCGTGGCGGCCCGGAGATACCAGTGCCGCCACACTGCGCCGCGTCTCCTAGGGCATCGCCACGAGTCGGGCTTCCCGCGCCGCCTGGATCCGGGCTTCGGTGTCCGCGACGCCGGCCGCCCGGAAGTGCTCTTCGAGGTGGCCGTAGTAGTCGCTGGTGACCTTCACGGAGCTGTGGCCGAGCTGCGCGCGCACGAACTCAAGTGAACGTCCCGTACCGAGCCACGCGGCCGCGGCGGTGTGACGGAGCGCGTGCAGCGGCATGTCGGTGAGGCCGGCGTCCTCGAGCGCCTGCTCGTGCCAGTCGTGGACGGTCTTGCGGTGCGGCGGCCGGGGCTCGTCGCGCCGCGAGTAGCGTCCTCGTGCGGTCGGCGGACAGAGGAACAGCCAACCGGCGTCGTCGACACCGCGTTCGGTCCGCAGCGCGAGCATGTCGCGCAGCACGGCGACCAGGCCGGGCCCGATCGCCACGGTGCGGAAATTGCGTCCCTTGGTCGGACGCGTGGTGAGCGTCGCGTCCCGCGCGCGCTGCTTGTGGATCCTGACCGCTCCGGCCTGCAGGTCCACATCGCCCAATCCCAGCCCGATCGCTTCCGAGACGCGGGCGCCCGTCCCAACGAGGAAGGCGGCGAGCGGGCGGTAGCGCGGCGCGCAGGCGTCGATGTATCCGTTGATCTGGCCGATCTGGAGATACGGGCGCTCGATGAAGTCGATCGGCAGCGGCTTGACGTCCAGCACCGGGTTGTGCGCCATCAGCCGATCGGCGACGGCCATCCGGAAGCAGCTGAGTAGGGCGATCCGCGCGTTGTTGATCGTCTTGGGCGCCCACTCGCCGGCTTCGACGCACTCGTGCATCGTCGCCCGCCATTCGCGGACGGTGTCGACGCCGATGCGGCTGAGCTGCATCCCGCTGAAGAACGGGAGCAGTCGTTTGTCGCCGTGGGCGCGGAGGTCGTCCCACGAGCCGCGCGTCATCTCCGCCTTGGCGTGGCGCAGGTAGTGCGGCCAGAAGGTCTCGAAGCGCTCGCGGCCGACAGCGACCGTTCCCGACTGCATCTGCGCTTCCCATTGGCCGCGGGCGATCAGTGCTTCGTCCCGTGTGCGGAGTCGGCTGCCGTCGGGGGCGCGTCGGCGGGTGGTGGTCTTCTCGGCGCCGGGTGGGCGCATGACGATGAACCAGCGCTTGGTGTCTGGGTCCTCGTAGACGCCGCCGTCGTCGTCTTCGAGCTTGGCCTGCAGCGCGGCGATCTTGGCCGCGATCTGGTCCTTGGTGAGCTTCGGCAAAACAGCCCTTTGTTTTCAACCGCGTTTTCAGCGCGATCCCGCAGTCGGGGTCAAAGAGCATCTTCGGAAAAAGAAAAGGCCCGCCTATGCGGGCCCTTTCTCGTATGCGCCGAAGAGGACTCGAACCTCCACCCGGTTAGCCCGGACCAGGCCCTCAACCTGGCGCGTCTACCAATTCCGCCATCGGCGCCGGAACGGCCGCGAAGTATAGCCAGCGACGTTGCAGGCTTGAGTCCGTCCGCGAGGGGAGGTACCTTGTGCGAACACACGTTCGGGCAAGTTCAGGAGACGCGAACACCGCATGGACATCGGCAAGGATCTGACGAAGCGCCAGCAGGAGATCTTCGACTTCATCAAGCGCTATTCAGCCAGTCACGGCTATCCGCCGACGGTGCGAGACATCGGGAAGGCGGTCGGGCTGGCGTCGTCGTCGACGGTGCATGCGCACCTGGCGAACCTGGAGAAGGTCGGGCTGCTGCGGCGCGATCCATCCAAGCCACGCGCGATCGAGTTGCTGGACAAGGCAGCCTCGGCGACGACGACGGCGATCGACGCGGTGAAGTCCGCGGTGCTGCCGAACGGGCTGCCGCTCGTCGGGCACGTGGCCGCCGGTCAGCCGTTGCTGGCCGAGGAGAACATCGAGGAGTACGTCGCGATCCCGGAGATCGCGGGCGGTGAAGATGGCGAGTACCTGCTGCGGGTGCGCGGGGACTCGATGATCAAGGCGGGGATCCTCCCGGACGACGTGGTCGTCGTCCGCCAGCAGGACACGGCCGACGATGGGCAGATCGTCGTCGCGCTCGTGGGCGAGGAGGCCACCGTGAAGCGCTACTTCAAGGAGGCGGACCACGTGCGTCTGCAACCGGAGAACGATGCCCTGGAGCCGATCCGCTCGCGTGAGGTGCAAGTCCTCGGCCGGGTGGTCGGCGTGATGCGGAGGGTCGCATAATGAGTGCGCTGATGGCCGATCACCGCGACTACGCGGATGACGCGCGCCAGCCGTCCCTGTTCGACGTGCTCGCGCCGCCCTCGGCGCGGCCGCAGCAGGACGAGGCGGCGGTGCAGGAGGGTGGGCAGGTCGTCGAGTTCCCGCGCCGGCGGGAGGCGGACGAGAGCGCGACGGACGCCGAGGCGGTCGTCGAGGCGGAGACGCCGGTCGTCGCCGAGGTGCCGAGCGTGTACCTGGAGCCGGCCGTGGCGCCCCTCTCGCCCGAGGACGCGTGGCTGACCGAGCTCGCCCCGGAGGTCGACGAGTCGGAGCTTGCGCCGGGCGTTGCGGAGGTCGCGGGCGCGTCGCTGGCCGGGCCGACGCTCGACGACGTGATGTCGCGCGCCTGGGAGGGCCTGGCGATGGGTCTGCCCGCGGCGTGCCCGGTGTGCCACGGCGAGGTGCTGCCGGCGGCGTCCGGGGCGCACGGCGCGTGCTCCTCCTGCGGGACGACGATCGAATAGCCTCCGCGCGATGAGTGCGTCCGATCGTGAAGAGCTGGCTCGGCTGGAAGAGGAGTGGATGTCCGCGATGCAGTCGCGGGACATGGATCGCCTCGAGGAGCTCGTCGCGGATGGCTTCACCTTCACGGCGGTCCACCTCAACCCCGATCCGATGACGCGCGAGCAGTGGATGGGCGCTGCCCGCGAGGGCTACACGATCACGTCGTTCGCCTTCGAGGAGATGGACGTGGATGTGTTCGGCGACACGGCGGTGATCCACTCGCGGTTCTCACAGCTCGCGAGCTGGGACGAGAACAACCTCACGAACCTGTTCCGGCTCACGGACGTGTGGGCGCGTGGGACCAACGGGTGGCAGGTCGTCGCCCGCCACTCGTCGATCCTGACCTGAAGCCGCGGCGCGCCGCGGCGCGTGCCCTACTTCGAGTAGTCGTAGAAGCCCCGCCCGGTCTTGCGACCGAGCAGGCCGGCCTCGACCATGCGGTTGAGAAGTGCCGGGGACACCGAAGCGGGGTCGCGGAACTCGTCGTGCAGGGACTCGGCGACCGCCAGCAACGTATCCAAGCCGATCAGATCGGAGAGCCGCAGCGGCCCCATCGGGTGCGCGCAGCCCAGCACCATGCCCTGGTCGATGTCCTCCTTGGAGGCAAAGCCCGACTCGTACATGCGGATCGCGCTGAGCAGGTACGGGATCAGCAGCGCGTTGACGACGAAGCCCGCGCGGTCCTGGGAGTCGATGCACTGCTTGCCGAGCACGTTCTCCGCGAACGTGCGGACTTCGCTGACGGTCTCGGGCTCGGTCATGATCGACGTGACCAGCTCGACGAGCGGAAGCACCGGCACCGGGTTGAAGAAGTGCATCCCGAGCACGCGGCCCGGGTGCTTAGTCTCGGCGCCGAGCTTCATGATCGGCACCGAGGACGTGTTGGAGGCGAGGAACTTCGCGTCGGGCAGGAGCTCGTCGAGGCGCCGGAAGACGTCGCGCTTGAGCTGCTCGTCCTCGACGATCGCCTCGATCGCCGCGTCCGCGCCCTCGAGGTCCTCGAACGTCGCGGTCACCGCGAGGTGGTCGAGGGCGGCGGACTTCTCGTCCTCGCTCAGCTTGCCGGAGCGCACGCCCCGGTCCAGCGACTTCTCGATCGAGGCGCGTGAGCGCTCGGCGCGCTCGTCGCTTGCCTCCACCACGGTCACGTCGACGCCGGATCGCGCGCAGACCTCCGCGATCCCCGCGCCCATCTGGCCACCACCGATCACACCGACTCGCATGGCGGAGCAACCTAGCGGCTTGCCGGCCGCCGTGGCGACCTTCCCGGGGTCAGGCGGCGTTCGCCGGCGGCACGGGGATGACGCAGACGCAGTTGGGCAAACGGCTCGAACCCGGCAGCATCATGCGCCCGGCGCCGCGCTCGGCGGCTGCCTTGCACGCCACTTCAGCGGCGTGCTTTCGATCATCGAGCTGCTGCGCAACGGGGGTCTCGTCACCCTGCGCATCGATATAGACGACGTCGTACATGGTCACATCCAGTGTCTTCGGCGCTGCGGACGGATCCGGCGGCCAAGATCACCGTAGCTTCACAACCAGCTACTTTGACCTGGCGGATCGAGCAGCTGCGGGGGCTTCGCCCTCGAGGAAAGTCCGGACATCGCAGGGCAAGGTGGTCGGTAACGCCGACCCGGGGAAACTCGCGGGACAGTGCCACAGAAAACACACCGCCTAAGGTCGCTCGCAAGGGCGTCCCGGCAAGGTTGAAAAGGTGCGGTAAGAGCGCACCGGCGCCGTGGTGACGCGGCGGCCAGGTAAACCCCACCTGATGCAAGACCAAGCAGGACCGTTCGCAGGCTGCCCGCCGAGGTCCAGGTCGGTCGCACAGATGGATGGCTGCTCCAGACAGAATCCGGCTTACAGATCCGCTACGGGTGAGGCCTCGGGAAACCGGGGCCTCACCTATTTGCAGGCGTTTCGCCCCGTGGTGACCGCGAAGGCGTCGGGAGGCTGACCGGGTGGCGTTTCCCGCCGATCCACATGCGAACATATGTTCTGTCGATGGTCGTCTGTGTCCTCCTTCTCCGCTTCGAGCTCGCGGTTGCCGCCGGGGGCCGTGAAGCGCTCGCCGCCGCACCGCTCGCCCTGGCCCCTGAGGTCGGGCGTGAGCAGCTGATCGGCGAGACCTCAGCCGCTGCTGAAGCGCACGGCCTGCGCGCCGGTCTGCGCCTCGGCGAGGCGCTCGCGCGCTGTCCCACCCTGCGCCTCATCACGCCTGATCCGGCCGGCGTCGCGGACGCTTGGGAGGGTGTCGTGGCCGCCCTCGAGAGCATCGGCGCGGCGGTGGAGACCGACCGTCCGGGCATGGCCTGGTTCGACGAGCACGGCCTGCGTCGCCTGCACGGCGGCAGCGTCGAGAGCGTGATCACGGCCGCACGTCGTGCCTTGGCCGGCGGTGTGAGCCGCGTCGGCGCCGGTGGGCGCGTGGGCGCTGCGCCGTCGCGCTTCGCCGCGCTGGCCGCGGCCCATCGCGCGCGTGCCCGGCGGCCCGAGGTCGCGCCCGAGAAGCCGGCTGGTCTCGCCGCCTATCTCGCGCCCCTGCCCGTCTCGCTGCTCACCGCGCGCCCCGAGGTCGCCGCCCTGCCGGAGGCGTTCGAGCGCTTCGGCATCGCGACCCTCGGCGAGCTGGCCAAGCTGTCACGTGCCGCGCTCGCGGATCGCTTCGGGGAGCCTGGTCTGCTGGCGCGCGACCTCGCACTGGGCCGAGACACGCCGCTCCGCCCGCGCGTCCCCACCGAGCGCCTGCAGGAGATCCTGGAGCTGCCGGAATCCGCGCTCGGCCCACAGCTCGAGCGTGCGCTCGGCATGCTGATCGACCGGGTGCTCGCGCGTCCCGAGCGGCGCGGACGCTCCGTGCGTGCGGTCGTCCTGTCGGCCGCGCTCGTCGGCGGAGGCACCTGGCGCTCGCAGCTGACGTTCCGGGAGGCGCTGTCGGACCCGCGCCGGATGCGCCTGGCCCTCGGTGGCCGTCTCACCGAGCTGCCCGCACCCGCGGACTCGCTCCGCCTGCGCGTGGAGGCCTTCGGTCCGCCGGCGGGCGACCAGCGCTCGCTGCTGGCCGAGCCGGCCGCGATCCGCCGCGCCCGCCTCCGGGAGGCGGTTCGCCAGACGCGCGCGGCCGCCGGTCCGGACGCCGCGCTGCGCATCTTGGAGGTGGACCCTGACTCGCGCGTGCCAGAGCGCCGTCTGGCGCTCGCGCCGTGGGAGCCATGATCCGATGGGGCGCACGCACGTTGCCGGCCGACGGGTCCGGTTGGCTTCGTCTCGAGGGAAGCCGATGAGCGCCGAGCGCGGTCACCCTCCGAGTCGTCCACAGCCGGGCCCGCCACCTGCGCAAGGTGGCCCGCGTCGGCTGCCCGCGGCCATCCCGCTCGACGGGGAGGATGGGCACGCGGCCGACCCCGGTGGGGGAGGCCAGGCACGTCGTCCGGCTGGTCTGCAGCGTGGGGCGGCCGAGCAGGCGCGTCGTGCTGCGCAGCACACCGGCGCGGCCAGCGTCGGCATCGAGCCGCTGACGAGCCGCGGGCCTCGGCGTCTCGCGAAGCCGAAGCCCGTGCGCGTCCAGGCCGACAAGGTCGGCCGGCCGCTGCGGATCGGTCCTCGCGAGGTGGACGCCGTGCGCGAGTCCTGGCTCGTCGAGGACCGCTGGTGGACCGACGAGCCCTTACGTCGGCGCTACTGGGAGGTCGTCACCGGCGACGGTCGGGACCTCGTGGTGTTCCGCGACCTCGAGGAGGGGCGATGGTACGCGCAACGCTGACGTGCATCAGCGCGACAGGCGCTGGTAACGGCGGACGGACAGCGGTAGGAAGATCGCGGAGAGCACGAGCGGCCAGACCACGGCCATGAGGACGGCGTGCGAGCCGATCCAGGAGTCGGCGGTGCTGGCCCCGACGTTGCCGAAGAGCTCGCGGGCCGCGCCGACCGTCGAAGACAGCGGGTTCCACTCGGCGATGAAGCCGAGCCAGCTCGGCATCAGCTCCGGGGCGACGAACGCGCTCGTGACCATCGTGATCGGGAACAGCAGGCCCCAGACCGCCCCTGCGGCCTCCGGGCTGCCGACGATCAGGCCGAGGTAGATGCCGACCCACAGGCAGGCGAAGCGCAACAGCAGCAGGAGCGCGACCGCGAGCAGCGCGTTGCCGAGTCCGTCGTGCCAGCTCCAACCGACGAAGAGGCCGCAGCCGATCGTGATCAGCAGGGCAGCGAACGAGTTGATCATGTCGGCCGTGCAGCGCCCGGTCACGACGGCGGACGGGGCCATGGGCAGGGAGCGGAAGCGATCCATCACGCCGCGCTCGATGTCGGTCGCGACGACGGTCATCGTGTTGCCGATGCCGAACGCCATGGTCATGACGAAGATGCCCGGCATCAGGAAGTCCCGGTAGTCGCCGCCGCCCGGGACGACCATGCCGCTGCCGAACACGTAGCCGAACAGCAGCACGAACATGATCGGGAACGCGACCTCGCCGATCACGCGGACCGGGCTGATGACCCAGGTGAGGAGATCCCGGCGGGTGATCGTCCAGATGTCGTACGCGCCCCAGCGCAGCTGCGCGATCACGCCGCCACCTGCTCGGCCGCCGGCTGGCCCGTCAGCTGGAGGAACACCTCGTCGAGGGTCGGGCGGCGCAGGGCCACATCCTCGGCGGCGACGCCCACGTCCTCCAGCCCGCGCAGCACCGCGCCGAGCGTGGTCACCGGCTCCGGTGCGGGGGCAGTGATGCGCCGGGTCGTGGCGTCCACCGTCGGGGCGGAGCCGCACGCCAGCTCGACGGCGGTCGCCGCGATCGACACGTCCGCCTCCGCCGCCACGACCACGTCGATCTGCGAGCCGCCGACCCGCGCCTTGAGCTCCGCCGGCGTGCCGGCCGCGATCACGCGGCCGCGGTCGATCACCGAGATCGAGTCCGCGAGCTGGTCCGCCTCGTCGAGGTAGTGCGTCGTGAGCAGCACGGTCGTGCCCTCGGCCACCAGCGTGCGCACGACGTCCCACACCTCGTTGCGGTTGCGCGGGTCCTGTCCCGTGGTCGGCTCGTCCAGGAACAGCACGCGCGGGGCGCGGATGAAGCTCGCGGCCAGGTCGAGCCGCCGGCGCATGCCGCCCGAGTACTTCTTCGCTGGCCGCAACGCCGCCTCGCTCAGCCCGAAGCGCTCAAGCAGCTCGTCCGCTCGCCGGCGCGCCGCACGAGGGGAGAGATGATGCAGCCGCCCGAACATCTCCAGGTTCTGGCGGCCGGTCAGCACCTCGTCGACCGCATCATGCTGGCTGGTGAGGCCGATCCGAGCCCGCACCGCGCGCGGCTCCGAGGCGACGTCGCACCCCGCGACCCGCGCGTGGCCGGAGTCCATCCGCAGCAACGTCGCCAGCACGCGCACCGCGGTCGTCTTGCCCGCGCCGTTCGGGCCGAGCAGCCCGCACACGGTGCCCTCCGGCACCGCCAGGTCGAGCCCGTCCAGGGCCACCGTGTCCCGGTACCGCTTGCGCAGCCCTTCTGCGACGATCGCCAGCTCACCCACCCAAACCGACCCCTTCCGAGTACGCTGTACGCATAAGCGAGTACAGCGTACGCACTTTGTCAAGTCCGCATGCCTGAATCGACCGGCGGAAGCGACTTCCGCATCAGCCTGAAGCTCCTCTGGGGCACGAAGGAACGCGCGCCGCGCGGCCCGAAGCCCACGCTCACGATCGAGCAGATCGTGGAGGTGGCCGTGGCGCTCGCGGACGCCGAGGGCATCGAGAACGTGAGCATGCGGCGGGTCGCCGAGCGGCTCGGCGTCGGCGCGATGTCGCTGTACCGCTACGTGCCGTCGAAGGCCGAGTTGCTCGACCTGATGCTGGACTCGATCCACGCCGAGCCTCCCGGCATCCCCGCGCCGCCGGAGAGCGAGTCGTGGCGCCCGCGCCTCGCCTGGCACGCCCGCGAGAGCCGAGCGCTCATCCAGCGCCACCCCTGGATGCTGCAGGTGCGCATGGGCCAGCGACCCCCGCTCGGCCCGAACATCCTCGCGGTGTTCAACGCCTACCTGGGCACGGTCAAGGACATCGGGCTCACCCCGGCGGAGACGCTCGCGGTCACCGAGCTCGTCGGTAACTACGTCCAGGGTGCGACGCGCCGCGACGTCGAAGCCGCGCAGACGGAGCGGGAGAGCGGTGTCTCGGACGAAACCTGGTGGGACGAGCGCCAGGAGTTCTGGGAGCAGTACTTCGACGTCGAGCGCTTCCCGCACATCACGCTGATGTGGGAGCAGGGCGGCTACGACGAGCCGATCGACCAGTTCGAGTTCGGCCTTCAGCGCGTGCTCGACGGCATCGAGGCGATGCTCGCCGGCCGCTGACCGCGGAACACGGCGTGGGGGCGGCCGAACGCGAGTCGCTCGCCCGTGCGCTGCATGCCGAGCTTCGTCAGCACGTGCAGCGACGCGACGTTCGCCGGCTCGGCCAACGCGACCACCTCGTCCACCCCGAGCCGCTCGAACGCCACCTGCAGCCACGTGCCGGCGGCCTCGGTCGCGTAGCCGCGCCCCCACCACGCGGCTCCGAGTGTGTATCCCAGCTCGACTTCGCCGCCCGGCGTCCGGTACAGCCCCGCGTCGCCGATCAGCGCTCCTGACGACCGTTCGACCACGGCCCAGAACGAGTATCCGTGCAGGACCTGGTGGTCGGTGTAGTCGTCCAGCAGGCGGCGGGTGTACGCGAGGTCGGCCATCGGGCCTGTGGCCACGTAGCGCATGACCTCGGGGTCCGAGTAGATCGGGTGCACGAGGGCCACGTCTTGCGGGGTGAACGGGCGCAGCAGGAGGCGCGGCGTGAGGAGCTGATCCACGCCTCGGTTCTACCTCACGCGTACGCTGCGTGCTGTGGGGGTGCTTCGGCTGCGGGACTTCCGCCTGCTGCTCGGCGCGCAGGCGGTGTCGGTGCTCGGCGACCGCATGGTCGCCATCGCGCTGGCCTTCGCCGTGATCGAGCTCGGCGGCTCGGCCTCCGAGATCGGCATCGTGCTCGCCGTCAGGACGTTGCCGATGATCGGCACGCTGTTGATCGGCGGCGTGGTGGCGGACCGGGTCTCGCGGCGCGCGGTGATGGTCGCCGCCGATCTCACCCGGCTGCTGACGCAGGGCGCGATCGGCGTGCTGCTGGTCACCGGGGCCGCGGAGGTGTGGATGCTCGCGCTGCTCTCGGGGTTCACCGGCGCCGCCACCGGCTTCTTCAACCCGGCGTCCACGGGGTTGCTGCCGAGCATCGTCCCACCTGAGCGCCTGCAGGAGGCCAACGGCGTCCGGGCCACTGCGCTCAGCGGCGGGGAGATCGCGGGTCCGGCGGTCGCCGGCGTGCTGATCGCGGCCTTCGGACCCGGCTGGGCGCTGACGCTCGACGCGCTTACGTTCGCCGCCAGCGCGCTGCTGCTGCTCCGGCTGCGGGTTCCCGAGCGCGAGGCCCGCGCTGCGCCGAGCACGTTCCTCGCCGACCTGCGCGAAGGCTGGGGCATGTTCCGCTCGCTCACGTGGGTGTGGACGTTCGTGCTTGCGGCCTCGGCGTCGAACCTGGTGTGGGGCGCGTGGACGACCCTCGGCCCGGTGATCGCCGAGCGTGACCTGGGCGGCGCGGCCGCGTGGGGCACCGTCCTGGGCGCCATGGGCATCGGCGCGTTGGTCGGCGGGCTCCTCGCCGTGCGTGTGCGCAGCCGCCGGCCGCTCGTCCTCGCCTCGCTCATCTACGCGCTGTTCGCGCTTCCGTTCGCGTTCCTCGCCGTCGGTGCGCCCGTGGGCCTGCTCGCCATCGGGAGCCTGTTCGCCGGCATCGCGATGATGCTCGGCAACTCGGTCTGGGAAGCGACGCTCATGCGTCACGTGCCGCGCGCGGCGCTGTCGCGTGTGAGCGCCTACGACTGGTTCGGATCGATCGCCTTCCAGCCGCTCGGGCTCGTGATCTGGGGACCGATCGCGGCGCTGATCGGCATCTCGGCCTCGCTGTGGGTCGCGTTCGCGTGCGTGCTCGTCACGACGGCGTTCCTGATCGCCTCGCCCGCGATTCGCGAGCTGCGCGACGAGGCGCCGCCACCAGCGGCTCAGCCGGCGGTGTAGATCGAGGCGGGCGGAGGGCATGGGATGCGAACGAATGTACGCATCCGTCCGGACGGAATGAGAACATGTGTTCGTGCCGTACGTCGAGCTTCATGCCCACACCGCCTTCTCTTTCTTGGACGGCGCCTCGTCGCCCGCCGAGCTGGCGACGGCGGCAGCCGAGCTGGGGCACGAGGCGATGGCGGTCACGGACCACAACGGGGTGTCCGGCTCGATGGAGTTCGCCCAGGCGGCCAAGCCGCTCGGCCTGCGGGCGATCCAGGGGGTCGAGCTCGACGTGTCCGATCCGCGGCCCGAGCACGACGGGGAGCGCCGGCACGTGACGCTTCTGGTCGAGAACGCCGTCGGCTGGCGCAACCTGTGCCGGATCGTCACGCGTGCGCACGTGCATGACCGTGATCCGCACGAGCCGCCGCCCGCGGTGCCGATGGAGACGCTCGAGGCCCATCCGGAGGGCCTGGTCTGCCTGAGCGGGTGCGCGGACCATGGGGTGCACGACGCGGCGACGCTGGAGCGGCTGAAGGCGGCGTTCGGCGCGGACAACCTGCGGGTGGAGCTGCAGCGGCCGTTCCAGCGTCACGACCGGTCGCGCAACCGGGAGCTGGCGCAGCTCGCCAAGCGGCTCGGGCTCAAGACCGTGGCCACGGGGAACGTCCACGTCCATGCGCGGTCACGCGCGCCGTTGCAGGACGCGTTCGTCGCGCTGCGCCATCACCTGACGTTGGACTCGTCGGAGCCGGTGCGGCGGGGCAACACCGCGCACGTGCTCGCGTCGCCGAAAGCCATGGCCGCGCGCTTCGAGGGACACGCGGAGGCGGTGGAGGAGAGCGGTGAGCTGGCGGCGCGGCTGCGGTTCGACCTCACGCAGGACCTGGGCTACCGCTATCCGGGAGCGGAGGATCCGCAGGCCACCCGCAAGCTCGCGGAGCTGTGCTGGGCGATGATCGAGGTGCGGTACCCGCCGGGGTCGGCGAACCACGGCGCGGCGAACGCGCGGCTCACGGAGGAGCTGCGGGTGATCGACTCGCTCGGCCTCGCCGGGTTCTTCCTCCTGCACCGGGACCTGCTGGAGCTGGCGCGGGACGTCGCGGTCGAGGTGCGCGGGCCGAGCTCGGCCCGGGCGCTGCTGCCACCCGGGCGGGGGCGTGGGTCCTCGGTGTCGTCGATCGTCTGCTACCTCACGGGCCTCTCGCACATCGATCCGGTCGCGAACGACCTGTTCCTCGGGCGGTTCCTGAACGAGGACCTCAACTCGTTGCCGGACATCGACCTGGACTTCCCGCGAGACGTACGCGAGAAGCTCATCCCCCGGGTGCACGATCGCTACGGCAAGGAGCGCTCGGCGCTGGTGGCGGCGTTCCCGACGTTCCGGTCGCGCGGTGCCATCCGCGAGCTGGGCAAGGTGCTCGGGCTGCCGGCAGGGGAGCTCGAGCGGGTGGCGCGCGGGGCGGAGCCGTGGGCGGTCAAGAACGTGGGGCGGGACGTCGAGGTCGCGATGGGGATGGAGCCCACGGGCGAGCCCGGCCCGTTCGTGGACCCCGACGCGCGCGCCAACGCGTTCGCGATGAGCACGTCGGAGTGGCTCGCGATGGTCAACGGCAAGCGGCCGGACCAGGCTGAAGCGCACGAGACGGACACGTCGGAGCGCTCGTACGCGCATCTGCCAGGACGTTGGCGGTGGCTCGCACGGCTGTGCGACGAGGCCTATGGGCTGCCGCGGCATCTGTCGCAGCACTCGGGCGGGATGATCGTCGCGACGCGTCCGCTGATCGATTGCTGCCCGGTGCTGCCCGCGGCGATGGAGGGGCGTCAGCTCTGCCAGTGGGACAAGGACTCGTGCGCCGACGCGGGGTTCTTGAAGATCGACCTCCTGGGGCTCGGGATGCTGTCGGCGGTCGAGCGCTGCGTGGAGGAGATCGGGCGGGTGCGCGGGGAGCGGGTGGACCTGTCGCGCATCCCGTACGACGACAAGCCGACGTACGACGCGATCCAGGTCGCGGACACGATGGGCGTGTTCCAGATCGAGTCCCGGGCGCAGATGGCGTCGTTGCTGCGGACGCGGCCGCAGTCGCTCGAGGACCTGACGATCCAGGTGGCGATCGTCCGGCCGGGGCCGATCCTGGGCGGCGCGGTCAACCCGTACATCTCGCGCCGTCAGACGCAGCGCGAGAATCCGGACTACGAGGTGCCGTACGAGCACGAGTCGTTGCGCGAGGTGCTCAAGGACACGCTCGGGACGATCATCTTCCAGGACCAGGTGATCGAGGTGGCGATGGCGTTCGCCGGCTTCTCGCCCGGTGAGGCGGAGGGGTTGCGTCGCGCGATGAGCCGCAAGCGCTCGGCGGAGGCCATCGAGGCCTACCACCAGCGCTTCCTCGATGGCGCGCGGGCCACCCACGGCGTGAGCGAGGAGGTCGCCGAGCGCGTCTACGGGATGATCGTCGGCTTCTCGGGCTTCGGCTTCCCGAAGGCGCACGGCGCGGCGTTCGGGCTGCTCGCCTACCAGTCGACGTGGCTGCGTGTGCACCACACGCCGGAGTTCCTCTGCGCGCTCCTGAACGAGCAGCCGATGGGCTTCTACGCGCCGGACACGCTCGCGCACGAAGCGCAGCGCCGAGGGGTCGAGCTGCGCCCGCCGGACGTGAACGAGAGCCAGGCTCTGTGCACGGTCGAGTGGGTGCCCGAGATGGGCCCGTACCCGGGGCCGGCGAGCGAGACCGAGGTGGAACGCGCCGTGGCGACGCTGAACGACGTGCGGATCGCGCGCGACGAGCGCGGCGCCCTGCAGGCCGTCGCCAAGTCGGGCGGGAGCGGCGCGGCGCTGTCGGCGGCGTCGGGAGGCGCCGATGGGCCCGTGGGTGCGCTCCGGCAGATCGGCGAGGCCACGGGTGCCACGCCGATGCGGAGTCGCGCGGCGGCCGAGCGTGGGGCGGGCGGCTCGGTAGACGCGCGCGGCGCGTCGAGGTGGCCGGGCGCGGGAGCGGGAAGCGTCGCTGGTGGGCCCGGCGCGGGAGGCGCTGCGGGCGTGGGAGGCGCTGCGGGCGGGCCGGGTGCGGGCGGCGTGAATGGGGTGGGCGGCGTGGTGGGCGGCGCTCGCCCGCTCGGGATCGTGCGGCTTGGGCTCGGGTACGTGTCCGGCGTGCGTGAGGACGAGGTCAAGGCGCTCGTGGCCGCGCGGGAGGCGGGTGGGCCGTTCACGTCGCTGGCGGATCTGGCTTCGCGGGCGGGGGCGGGGCGGCCGTCGCTGGACAAGCTGGCGTGGGCGGGGGCGTGCGACGCGTTGGTGGGTGGGTCGTCCGAGCATGCGCGGCGAACCGCGTTGTGGCAACTCGGGGTGGCGGCGCCAGGAGAGCGGCTCGTGGAAGGGACGCAGCTGTCGTTGCCGCTGGAGGTGCCGGACGCGCCGGACCTGCGGCCGCTCACGCCGTGGGAGTCGATGATCGGGGACTACGCGACGACCGGGCTCACGCTCGGGCCGCATCCGATGCAGCTGCTGCGACGGTCGCTGCCGCCGAACACGGTGTCGATCGCGGACCTGCAGCGGATTCCGCACGACACGCCGGTGCGGTTGGGCGGGTTGGTGGTGGCGCGGCAGCGGCCGGGCACGGCGAAGGGGATCGTGTTCCTGCTGCTGGAGGACGAGTTCGGCACGATCAACCTGATCGTGCCGCCGGACCTGTATGAGGCGAACCGGCTGACGGTGCGGTCCGAGCCGCTGCTGCTGTGCCAGGGGCGGCTGGAGAAGCTGCCGCAGGCGGGCGGCGGGATCAACCTGTTCGTCAAGGCGGTGCGGGCGCTGGTGACCCCGGACGATGTGAAGGCGGACGTGGTCGAGCTGGCTGAGCGCCGGGTGCAGGCCGCGGCGGCCGGGCGCGGGGAGGGCGCGCAGGGCGGGCGCGAGGCGGCGTCGACGATGGGCGAGTTCCGCCAGGTCTCGCCGCCGATCCAGAGCTTCGCGTCGGGACGTCGGCGGTGAGCGCCGGGGGCGACGTGCGCGTCCGGTCGGCGGTGGATTCGGGTGTGGGCGGGGCGCTTCGCGCCGGGGTGGTGACGGCCATTCGTGGTCCGTATGGAGGCGTTCTGAGAGGACCGCGCCACTAGCCACCCGGTCGAGCGGGTACATTGCACGCCCGTGGGCACCCTCTTTTTCGTCCTTGTCTTTGTTGCGCTTGGCATCACCACGCTCGTGATCGCGATGAGTCGCGGTCGCGGCGGGCTCGCCGGCATGATGCACTCGCAGACGCGAGGCAGCCGGCGGTTCATGTTGTTCCTGTTCTTCGCGGCGATCGTCGTGCTCGGTGGGTTGATCCCGGCGTGGGTGATCACCTCGGAGGCGAACGACAAGAACATCCCGTCGGCTCAGATCTCCGGTCTGACCGACGACGAGAAGCGGGGGCAGGAGCTGTTCGGCAAGCGCTGCAGCCTGTGCCACACGCTGAAGGCCGCGAACGCGGTCGCGAAGGTCGGTCCCAACCTGGATCAGCTGGCGCCGAACGCGGAGTTCACGCTCGACGCCATCCTCAAGGGCCGTTCGCGCGGCAACGGGCAGATGCCCGCGCAGCTGTACACGGGCCAGGACGCCGAGGACGTCGCGAAATTTGTCGCAAAGTCCGTGGGCGCCGCCGCTCCGTCCGACGGTTGATGTAGAAAGCACAAGCGTGCAGGCGCTCATGGCGCTGGTACGATTTTCGCTCGCATCCGCTGAATTCCCGTTGGACGCGGGAAGCGGGGGACCCACTGCAGGTGGGGCGAGTCGATGGTCGTCCTGGTCGTCGTAGCGCCGCTCTTCTGGCGCGAGCCCGTCAGCTAACCCCGTAAGCCGAGGAAGAGGACGAGTCGATGGCCCCTGAACAAGAAGCCCAGGACCGGGCTTTCTACGACCACGAGAGCGAAGCGCCGCGCCGGCGTCGTCGCGCCGCGGCCGACTGGGGCGTCAACGAGGACATCTTCGACCGCATGCCGAGCCGCTTCAGCCGCGTCGAGCGGCGCGCGGTCCAGCACGAGATCGTGATCCGGCACGACGGCGAGACCGCCACCGCGGTCGCCGAGCACCGCTCCGACGAGAGCCGCCGGTTCGCCCGCGGCGAGACCGTGCAAGAGCGCGCCGGCGCTCGCCGTGAGGTCGGCGACCGCCCGCGCGATCACCGCGCCGCCGCCGACGCCGCCCGGCGCGACCCTGAGCTTGATCCCCGCGCGGCCGCGCGCGCCGTGATGTCGTGGGGCGAGGACCTCGACGAGGCGCCGCTCGTGCCGGGGGAGAGCCGCACGATCGTGCTCTCGCGTGACGAGGACGAGCTGAGCGCCGGCGTGATCAGCGAGGAGCTCGACGCGGCGCCGCGGCGTCAGACGGCCGAGTTCGAGTCGCTGGCGGCCGAGCCGCGTGAGCGCAAGACGGTCAAGATCAGCGGGCATCCCGACCGGCTGCCCGTGCCGCGCACCGAGCGGCGGCCGCGCACCGCGGTGGAGCGGATCGGGCACCGTCCGGACCGCATCGCGGGGTACGCCGTGGCGCTCGGGTTCCTGCTCGTCTTGATCGCCGTTCTGACTACCGGCCAATGATCCGTACGCCGAAGCCTTGCGGGGCGCGGCGTCCGGACATACCCTTACCTGTCGTAAGCCCCATTAGCTCCCCGACGGTGGTGGCCATGCCCAAGACAGAGATGAGCCGGTTTCCCATCCATGACGACCTGACGGCACCGGAAGGTTCGCTGCCGATCCTCAAGGGTGCGTCGTCGGCGGCTGGGCAACTTCCCAACTTCCTCGGCGTGCTGGCGGGCGCGCCGGCGGCGCTGCGCGCCTACGTGCGCTACCGAGCCGAGCTCCGCAACGGCAACCTGCCGCGCCACTCGGCGGAGCGGATCGGCCTCGCGGTGGCCGAGCACTACGGATCGAAGCCGGGCCTGCAGCTGCACACGCGCACGAGTCGGCAGGCGGGCCTCGGGATCGACGAGGTCGCGCGCGCGAAGCGCTGGGACTCCGGCGATCATCGCGAGGCGGCGCTGCTGCGCTACCTGCGCCCGCTGCTCACCGAGGGCCGCTTCCCGCAGCATCTGCACGAGGAGGCGCGCGAGGCAGGGTGGACGGAGGAGCAGCTGCTCGAGGCCATCGCCGTGCTGTCGATGGAGTCCTTCACCGCTATGGTCAACGTCGCCGGTGACGTCCCCGTGGACGGCTCGGTCGAAGAGACGCGGGTGCTCCGCGCCGCGTAACGCCTGATGAACTCCGGGTCCATGACAACCCAGGCCCCCGAAGCCTCCGAGACGCACGGCTGCGAAGCGTGCTGCCCGCGCTACCACGAAGCCGTGGAGCTCGTCGGCAAGCGCTGGACCGGGGCGATCCTCTATGTGCTGCTGCACGGCGGTCGGATGCGGTTCACCGAGATCGCGCACGCGGTGCCCGACCTGTCCGACCGCCTGCTGTCCGAGCGCATGAAGGAGCTCGAGGCGCGCAAGATCGTCGAGCGCCACGTGAGCGACGGGACGCCGACGAAGGTCTCGTACGAGCTGACCGACAAGGGCCGTGAGCTCGCGCCCGCGATGGCCGAGCTCAAGCAGTGGGCCGACCGCTGGTTGGACTGAGTCCGACCGCCAGTCCACGACGACACGCCGCCCGGTCCATTAGCCTGAGCGGCGCCATGTCAGACCGCCCCCAGACTCCCGAAGACGTCAAGGCGCTCGTCGCGGAGAACAACATCCGCTTCGTCCGCCTGTGGTTCACCGACATCCTCGGGCAGCTCAAGTCCTTCTCGATCTCCGCCGAGCAGCTCGACGACGCCTTCGAGGGCGGCATGGGCTTCGACGGCTCCTCCATCACGGGCTTCAACGCCATCGAGGAGTCGGACATGATCGCCATGCCCGACGCGACGACGTTCAACGTGCTGCCGTGGCGGCCCGAGGACGGCGCGGGCGTCGCGCGGATGTTCGCCGACGTCCAGACCCCGGAGGGCCGCCCGTACGAGGGTGACCCGCGCCACGTGCTCCGCCGTGCCGAGCAGCGCGCGAAGGACATGGGCTTCGACGTGTTCAATGTCGGCCCGGAGCTCGAGTACTACCTGTTCAAGGACAACAAGGGCACCGAGGTCCTGGACGAGGGCGGCTACTTCGACCTCACGACGCTGGACGCCGGCTCGGACGTCCGCCGCGACACGGTGCTCGCGCTCGAGCGGTTCGGCATCGACGTCGAGTACTCGCACCACGAGACCGGCCCGTCGCAGCACGAGATCGACATGCGCTACGCGAGCGCGCTGAAGATGGCCGACGACTGCATGACGTACCGCATCACGGTCAAGGAGTACGCGCTTAAGTACGGCTGGCACGCGACGTTCATGCCCAAGCCGCTGTTCAGCGAGAACGGCTCCGGCATGCACACGCACCAGTCGCTGTTCAAGGACGGCCGCAACGCGTTCTACGACGCGGACGACAAGTACTTCCTGAGCGACGTCGGCAAGGCGTTCATCGCCGGCCAGCTGCGCCACGCGCGCGAGATCTGCAGCATCTTCGCCCAGTGGGTGAACTCCTACAAGCGCCTCGTGCCGGGCTACGAGGCGCCGGTCTACGTCGCCTGGAGCCGCCGCAACCGCAGCGCGCTCGTGCGCGTCCCGCTGTACCACCCCGGCAAGGAGAACGCCACGCGGATGGAGCTGCGCGCACCCGACCCCGCGTGCAACCCGTACCTGACCTTCGCGGTGCTGCTGCAGGCCGGCCTCGAGGGCATCGAGCGCGGCTACGAGCTGCCCGAGCCGATGGAGAAGAACCTCTACCACCTCTCCCCGGACGAGCGCCGCCGCCTCGGCATCGAGCAGCTGCCGGAGACGCTCGGCGAGGCGATCGAGGTGACCGCCGAGTCCGAGCTCGTGCTGCGTACGCTCGGCGAGCACATCTTCAACCGCTACATCGAGATCAAGCGCCAGGAGTGGGAGGACTACCGCGTCCAGGTCACTCCGTGGGAGCTCGAGCGCTACCTCTCGATCTTGTAGGCGCGCCCGCGGCGGCGAGCCTCGCCAGCGTCTGCTGAGGCTCGCGCGTCGCCTGGGTCCAGGTGACGCGGAGGACGCGTTCTCCGTGGGCTTCCAAGCGGGCCTGCTTGGCCGCGTCGTCCTGGCGGGCGAGCAGGTGGTTGTGCCACTGGTCGCCATCGGCTTCGACGCAGAGGCGCAGATGCGGCCAGCGGAAGTCCGGGGTGGTCGGGATGCCGTCCAGGACGAGCGTCTGCTGGGCGATCGGCGGGTCGAAGGCCGTGCGGATGAGGTCGTCGACGGAGTCCTCGAGCACCGAGCGGGTGGGGACGAAGCCGAGCGCGAGGGCTTCATCGAGCGGCTTGGTCTTGCCGAGGAGCTCCCGGATGGTGGCCTTCTTCAGGGCGAGGGCTTCTCGGGCGGCTCGTCGAAGCGGGATCAACGCCATCACCGAGGAGAGGCCGACGAGCGCCTCGGCGGGGGTGGCGACGCGGATGCCGTCGAGGGTGCGCGCCTGGACGTCGCGGCGGGAGCGGAAGACCTGGATGCCCGCGACCTGCTTCGGCTTGTCGTGCGGGACGGTGACCTGGGGGCGCGCGCGTTCGTCGTAGTCGACGAGGCGCCAGAGCGTCGCGGCCGAGTAGTGGCTCAGGACGCCGTCGGTGGCCTTCGTGGCCGCGAGGAAACGTCCCTGCATCGAGAGCGTGGGGGAGCCGACGGCGTAGACACCCGGGTAGATGCGGTGGAGCGTGCCGCGCCTGCGGCGGCGCATGATCGCCTGGTCGCTGAGCCCACACGCGCGAAGCTCCGCAACGTCGAGAACACCCCACTGAGAAGTGGCGACTCGCGCGACGGTGAGGTCTGGGGAGTCTGACTGTCGTTTTCCGGAAGTGAAATTGCCCACCCCCGGAGCATCAGCGCCGGGGGTGAACGGAACAAGACGCTATTGCAACAAACGCGTCAAGTCTTCGACGCGGGTCACAGGCATCTGGCAGGTGAAGTGCTCGCAGACGTACGCGGTGGCGCCGCCGTCGACGGCTGGGCGGTCGGCGAGCAGCGGCACCGCGTCGCCGCCGCCGCCGGCCAGGACCACGTGCGGGAAGTAGCCGCGCCGCACCACGGAGGCCAGCTCGTCAGCCGGACCTGCCAGCGCGACCTCGCGGACGGGCGCGACGAAGAAGTCCATCGCGCGCAGGAGGTGGCCGAAGGCGAGCGGGTGGCGCGGCGCGATCGGGTGCAGGAGCGCGATCAGGGAGGACGCCGCGTCCAGGTACGACGACTCGCCGGTGAGGCGGGCGAGACGCAGCAGGCCGTAGCACGCCGACGACGCGCCCGACGGGATCGGCGCGTCCTCGAGGTCCTTGCGGCGGGCGATCAGGCCCGTGTGCTCGGCGCCGGTGGAGAAGAAGCCACCGAGCTCGGGATCGTGGAAGCGGATCAGGATCGTCTCGGCCAGCTCGACCGCGCGCACGAACCAGCGTTCCTCGAACGTCGACTCGTACAGGGTCAGGTACGCCTCGAGCAGGTACGCGTAGTCGTCGAGGAAGCCCGGCTGCTTCGCGCGGCCACGGTTGAAGACGCGCAGCAAGCCGCCGTCGGGCGAGCGCAGCTCGGACTCGACGAAGGACGCGCACGTGACCGCGGCGGCGAGGTAGTCCGCGCGGCCGAACGCGGCGCCCGCGTCGGCCAGCGCCGAGATCATCAGCGCGTTCCAGGAGGTGACGCGCTTGTCGTCGAGCGCCGGGCGCACACGCGCCGACCGCGCCGCCAACAGCCCGGCCTTGATCTCGCCCAACCCCGCGGGATCCCCGCTCACGCGCGAAAGGACGGTCGTGCCACCTTCGAAGTTCCCCGCGTCGGTCACGCCGTAGTGGGCGATCGCGGCCTCGGCGAGGTCCGGCGGGAGCGCCGCGCGGATCTGGTCGGCCGTCCACACGTAGAACTTGCCCTCGACGCCCTCGGAGTCGGCGTCCAGCGACGACGCGAAGCCGCCCTCGTCCTGCCGCAGCTCGCGGATCGCCCAGTCGAGCGTCTCCTCGCACACGCGCCGGAACAGCGGGTCGTCCGTGATCTGCCACGCGTGCAGGTAGGTCCGTGCGAGCAGCGCGTTGTCGTAGAGCATCTTCTCGAAGTGGGGGACCGCCCACCGCTCGTCGACCGAGTAGCGCGAGAACCCGCCGCCGACCTGGTCGTAGAGCCCACCGGAGGCCATGCGGCGCAGGGTCTGCAGCGCCATCGGCCGCTCGCCGCGCGCGAGCAGGAACTCGATCACGGGCGAGAGCGGGAACTTGGGGGCGGCGCCCCAGCCGCCGGTCTCCTGGTCGAAGACCTGCTGGAGGATCGCCACGGCCTCGTCGAGCACCTCCGGCTTGAACTCCTCGCCGGAGGCCTCCAGCGTCGCGGCGCCCGCCAGCCGCGGCACGATCTCGCGCGAGGCGGTCTTGATCTCGTCGCGCTGGTCGACCCACGCCTGCGCCAGCGAACCCAGCACGTCACGCCACGCCGGCATGTTCTGGCGCCCGGCCGGCGGGAAGTAGGTGCCGGCCCAGAACGGCGTGCCCTCGGGCGTCACGAACGCGTTCAGCGGCCAGCCGCCCTGCCCGGTCATGGCCTGGACCGCGTCCATGTAGATCGCGTCCACGTCCGGACGCTCCTCGCGGTCCACCTTCACGCACACGAAGTGGTCGTTCATGAACGCCGCGATCTCCGGGTCCTCGAACGACTCGTGCTCCATCACGTGGCACCAGTGGCACGCGGCGTAGCCGATCGAGATCAGCAGCGGTTTGTCGTCTTCGCGGGCACGCGCGAACGCCTCCTCGCCCCACGGGTACCAATCGACGGGGTTGTCGGCGTGCTGCAGCAGGTACGGCGATGTCTCGGAAGCAAGGCGATTCGGCATCTCAGATACGGTCCTTCTCATGTCCCAGTCTCGTGAAACCGTGACGGCCAACCCGGGCCCGCCCGCCGCCGGACCCTACTCGCACGCCGTGAAATCCAACGGCCATCTGTTCATCAGCGGCCAGGTGCACCTGGACCCGGAGACCGGCAAGCTCATCGACGGCTCGCCCGCGGAGAAGGCCAAGCGCTGTCTCGACAACTTGACCATCATCGCCGAGGCGGCGGGTGCGAAGCTCTCCAACGCGGTGCGCGTGGCGGTCTACGTCACGGACATCAGCGTGTTCGCCGAGATGAACGAGGCGTACGCGACCTACTTCCCCTCCGACCCGCCCGCGCGGACCACGATCGGCGTCGCCGCCCTCCCCATGGGCGCCGAGGTCGAGATGGACGCGATCATCGCGCTGTGAGCGTCACCGCGCGCGACGTCAAAGCCGCACGCGCGGCGGTCGAGACCGTCGCGCGCCGGACGCCGATGCTCTCGACCCGTACGTTCTCCGAGCGTACGGGCGGGATCGTCTCGCTGAAGGCCGAGAACCTCCAGCGGACCGGGTCGTTCAAGGTCCGCGGCGTGGCCTCCAAGCTGGAGTCGCTGGGCGAGCGCGGCTGCGCGAACGGCGTCATCGCCGCCTCCGCCGGCAATCACGCGCAGGCGCTCGCCGCCGGTGCGGCCGCCCGCGGCGTGCACTGCGAGGTCGTCGTCCCGGTCGACGCCCCGATGGCGAAGATCGAGGCCGCGCGCCGCTACGGCGCGATCGTCCACGAGGGCGGCAGGACCGTCGACGAGTGCATCGTCGAGGCGCTCGAGCGGGCGGAGACGAACGGCCTCGCGTTCGTGCACCCGTTCGACGACCCGGCGATCGTCGCCGGGCAGGGCTCGCTGGGGTTGGAGCTGCTCGAGGACGTGCCGGACCTCGCGCAGGTCGTGATCCCGATCGGCGGGGGCGGCCTCGCGGCCGGAACCGCGCTCGCGATCAAGGACGCCAAGCCGCACGTGAAGATCATCGGCGTCCAGGCCGCGGCGTGCGCGCCGTACCCGGAGTCGATGCAGGCCGGCACGCCGGTAGAGGCCAAGACGGCGCTGACGATCGCCGACGGCATCGCGGTCAAGCGCCCCGGCGGCATCCCGCTGGCGATCCTGCGCACGCACCTCGACGACCTCGTCGTCGTCAACGAGGAGGCCACGGCCGAGGCGATGGCGCTGCTGCTCGAGCGCTGCAAGCTCGTGGTCGAAGGCGCGGGCGCGGTCGGCGTCGCGGCGCTGCTCGGCGGTCAGGTCGAGACGACCGACGGCACGACCGTCGCCGTCCTGTCGGGCGGCAACGTCGACGCGGGGCTGCTGGCCGCGATCGCGCGCCGGCACGAGACCGAGGCGGGACGCCGCCTCGTTGCGCTCACGCGCATCCCCGACCGGCCCGGCGGGCTCGCCACGCTGCTCGCCGCCGTGGCCGGCACCGGCGCGAACATCGTCGACGTCTCGCACGTGCGCGAGGGGCTCGGCCTGCACGTCCGCGAGACCGCGGTCGAGCTCGTGCTCGAGACCCGGGGCCGCGACCACGCCGAGACCGTGCTCGGCAAGCTGCAGGAAGAGGGCTACGAGGCTCAGGTGCTGAGCTAGGAGCCGCAACCTGCGGGCAAGGATTCGGCAATGGCCGGCGGTGACAGTGCCGGCCATGCTTCCCCGCCTCCTCCTCGCCACCGGCCTGCTCACGCTGCTCGCGCCGGCCGTGGCGAACGCCGACTCGATCGTCTACATCGACCAGGGCAACGTCTGGTCCGCCACGCCGGACGGCTCGCGCAAGGTGCAGCTGACCAACGGCGGCGGCTGGCATTCGCCGACCCAGGCCGACGACGGCCGGATCGCCGCGGTGCAGGGCACGGGGCCGATCCAGGTGATGGCGGCGGATGGCCGGCCGCTGCACACGATCACCACGCCGCCGGCGAAGTCGGGCGACGGCGGGACGTTCGCGCCCGCCCCGAAGCAGCTGAGCTTCTCACCCGACGGCACGAAGATCGCCTACGCGTACCTCTCGTACTCGTGCCCCATCGCGTCCTCGTGCGGCTCGATCCAGCGGTCGGTCTTCTACACCGACGCGGACGTCACGACCGCCACGCCGCACAGCGTGTACGGCAACCAGCACAGCGTCTCCAACCCCGAGTGGGTCACGAACGGCCGCACGCTCGTGTTCGGCGGCTTCGGGCGCCAGGTCGCGATCGACGACCTCGACGCCGGCGACTACAACAGCCAGCCCTGGATGGTCCCGAACGGGGACATGGGCGACGGCGAGGTCACGCGCGACGGCAGCAAGCTCGCCGTGACCAGCGACTACGGCGCGAACCTCAAGCTGACGTTCTTCGCCGTCAAGGGCGACGTCAAGACGGAGTTCCCGCCGGCGTACCCCGACTTCGCCTGCGAGATGACCAAGCCGGACCCGGCGTACCACGACCCGACCTGGGCGCCGGACAACGCCGGCATCGCGTACGGGTCGAGCAAGGGCATCGAGGTCTCGCGCTTCACGGCGTTCGGCCCGGGCGTGTGCGCCGCGCCGAACGACTCGATCCTCACGCCCACCGGCAGCGAGCCCGACTGGGGCCCGGCGAACCCGCCGGCCGCCGCGTACACGCCCGATCCGCCCGCGCCCCCGGCCCCGCCCGTGCCGGTTCCCGCCCCGGCGCCGCCGGCGAAGGCGACGATCGCGCTGACCAAGACGACGGCCAAGGCGCTGCGCCAGGGGCTTGCCGTGAAGGTCACCGTCCCGGCCGCCGGCAAGGTGACCCTTTCGGCCAATCTCAAGGGCAAGAAGATCGCCGCCGGCAGCGCCACGGCCAAGCGGGGCGGGCCGGTGACCGTCCGGCTGAGCAAGACGAAGAAGGCCAAGAAGGGCAATACCCTCACCCTCAAGTTGACGTACAGCAGCGTCACGTCGTCTCACGCCGTGAAGGTGCGCTGACGCTAGGGTGCGCGGCGATGTCGCACGATTCGCGCGTCGCCGCGCTTGACTCTCTGCTCGAGGACGCGGGTCTGGACGCCGTCCTCGCCACCAAGGACGCCTCGATCGCGTACCTCACCGGCTTCTGGGGTCTGCAGATGGAGCGCTTCTTCGGCGTCACGGTCCGCCGTGGCGGCGAAGGCGCCCTGATCGCCCCGAGCCTGGACCGCGACAGCGTCGGCGCCGCCCCGACCGGCCTCGAGAAGGCGCTCTACGACGCCGCCAAGACCAACGGCCTGCCGACGCTCTACGAGACGTTCGGCGGTGCCAAGCGGATCGGCGTGGAGGAGGACCACTTCATCTGGGCGCGCGCCAAGGCGCTCGCCGAAGCGGGGTACGAGCTCGTCCCGGCGTCCAACCTGATCATGGAGCTGCGCGCCGCCAAGGACGCGGAGGAGATCGCGGCCGTCAAGCACGCCTGCGCGCAGATCATCGAGGTCTACGAGGAGGTCTGGGCGGACCTGAAGGTCGGCGACAGCGAGGCCGACGTCAACGCGAAGGCCGCGTACAGCCTCGCGCGCCGCGGCGGCAGCCATCCCGGCCCGCACATCCTCTTCGGCGCCCACGCCGGCGACCCGCACGGCTCGCCGGGTGACCGCCGGCTCGAGGAAGGCGACGTGATCGTCGCCGACATCGCCGCGCAGTTCGACGGCTACTGGGGCGACATGACCCGTGTCGCGCACGCCGGCACGCCGTCCGACTGGGCCGCCTCCGCCTGGGCGGTCGTCAAGCAGGCCTACGACGACGCGGTCGCGGCCACCAAGGTCGGCAACACGGCCAAGGACGTCGACCAGGCGCAGCGCGTGGTCGTCGAGGTCCATCCCGAGATCGGCGCCTGCCTGCACGGCGCCGGCCACGCGATCGGCACCGAGATCCACGAGCCGCCGTTCCTCGTCGCCACGTCGGAGATCCCCCTGCGCGAGGGCATGATCTTCACGGTCGAGCCCGGCATCTACAACAGCGAGCGCGGCGGCATCCGGCTCGAGGACGACATCCTCGTCAGCGCCGACGGCCCGGTGAACCTGTCACCGAGCGCACTCGACCTGCGCGTGATCGGCTAATTCCCCGCCGCGCGCTTGCGCGCGTACATCCGGCGCATCTTCTCGCGCGAGCCGCAGGTGGACATCGAGCACCACCTGCGGCGCCCGCTCGTGTCCAGGAACACCCATCCGCAGTCGCGACCCGGGCAGCGGTGCAGCCGCCCGACGCGGTCGGGGTCGGCGAGCAGCGCGACCGCATCGGCGACGACCGCGAAGCGCACCCGCCGCGTCTCCTCGCGTGACCAGTCGAGCACGAGCGACCCATCGGGCCGCGACGTGAACGACCCGGCGGCGGCGGCTTCGGCGTAGGCGTCGCGCAGCTGCGCGAGCGCGTCGGCGTCGGGCGCCTCGTCCCGCGCCAGCGCCGAGAACAGGGTGTGCAGCGCGCGTCGCAGTGCCCGCGCGCGCTCGAGCTCTGCCGCGCCGCCGGGCCGGCCCGCGACGCCGAGCCGCTCGCCCCAGCGATCCAGCGACGCCGGCTCGAGCAGCACGTCCTGCTCCTCGATGATCGCCTCGTCCTCGGTCCAGTCGGCCGAGTTGGCGAAGTCCAGCGCCAACGAGCCACCTTGCAGCTTGATCGTCTCGGGGGTGGGTATTACCACTAAGAGCAAATCATACGGTAAGGTGCAACCGTGGACGACAACTTCCGAGAAGGCTTGAGAGCCGGCGGCTCGCTGATCCTGCCGACGTTCGCCGGCGGCTTCTCGTTCGGCGTGCTCGCGCAGCCCGTGATGGGCTCGATCGCCCCCGTGCTGATGTCCTTCATCGTCTTCTCCGGTGCTGCCCAGTTCGCGGCGCTGACCGTCCTGGTGACCGGCGGCGGCGCGCTGGCCGCGATCGCGGCCGGCATGCTGCTCAACGCGCGCTGGCTGCCGATGGGGCTGGCGATCGGCCCGTTCCTGAAGGGCGGGCCCGTGCAGCGCTCGATCGAGTCGGTCGCGATCGTGGACTCCTCGTTCGCCCTGGCCAGCCGTGGCGACGGCACGTTCGACCGCGAGCGGCTGATCGGCTCCACGCTCCCGCAGTTCGCGGCCTGGGGGTCGGGCACCCTGGCCGGCGTGGTGCTCGGCCCCGTGCTCGGCGATCCGCAGGCGCTGGGTCTCGACGCGATGTTCCCCGCCTTCTTCGCCTTCCTGCTGTTCGGTGAGCTGCGCGACCGCGTCCGGCTCTCCGCGGCGGCCGGCGGCGCCGCGATCGCCTTCCTGCTGATGCCGTTCACGCCCGCGGGGGTCCCGGTCGTGGCCGCGGCGTGCGCGGCGCTGATCGGCCTCAAGCACACGCGCACGACGGCCGCGACATGACGACGGTGTGGATCACGATCGCGGCGCTGGCCGTCGGCACGTTCGCGGCCAAGGCCACCGGCACGCTCGTCCTGGGCACGCGCGAGCTGCCGCAGCGCGCGCTGCAGGTGACCGCACTCCTCGCTCCCGCCCTGCTCGCGGGCCTCGTGATCTACGAGACGTTCGGCACCGACGACGGCCTGGCGGTCGATGCCCGCGCCGCCGGGCTCGCCGCCGCGATCCTCGCGATGCTGGCGAAGGCGCCGATGATCGTCGTGATGCTCGTCGCAGCGGCGGTCGCCGCCGGGGTCCGCGCGTTTAGCTAGCGCATACCTCGGGGAGGAATCCGCCGCTGGCAGTACGCGTGGGGGAGGAAAGCCGTGAAGACCAAGTCCATCGCGATCTGGTCGGCCGTGGCCATCGTCGGGGCCGTCGCCTGGGGAGTCATCGCGCTGGTGCGCGACGAGTCGATCAGCGCCGCCTGGCTGATCGCGGCCGCCGTCGGCTCGTACGCCATCGCCTACCGCTTCTACGCGCGGTTCATCCAGTACAAGGTGCTCGGGGCGGACGCGCGCCGCGCCACGCCCGCGGAGCGCCTGAACAACGACCGCGACTTCCAGCCGACCGACCGGCGCGTCCTCTTCGGCCACCACTTCGCGGCGATCGCCGGCGCCGGGCCGCTCGTCGGCCCCGTGCTGGCGGCCCAGATGGGCTACCTGCCGGGCACGATCTGGATCGTCGCCGGCGTGATCTTCGCCGGCGCGGTGCAGGACATGGTCGTCCTGTTCTTCTCGATGCGCCGCGATGGCAAGAGCCTCGGGCAGATGGCGCGCGACGAGATCGGCCCGGTCGGCGGCATCGCCGCGCTGGTCGCCGTCCTCTCGATCATGGTGATCCTGCTCGCGGTGCTGGCGCTCGTCGTCGTCAACGCGCTCGCGAACTCGCCCTGGGGCACGTTCAGCATCGCGATGACGATCCCGATCGCGCTGTTCATGGGCTTCTACCTGCGCGTGATCCGGCCCGGGCGGGTGCTGGAGGTCTCGCTGATCGGCGTGGTGCTCCTGCTGATCGTGATCGCGGCCGGTGGCTGGGTCCAGGACTCGAGCCTCGCCGACGCGTTCACGCTCGAACCCGAGACGCTCGTCTTCTGCCTGATCGCGTACGGCTTCGTGGCGTCCGTCCTGCCCGTCTGGATGCTGCTCGCCCCGCGCGACTACCTCTCGACGTTCATGAAGATCGGCACGATCGTGCTCCTCGCGATCGGGATCCTCGTGACGCTCCCGGTGATGGAGAACGAGGCGGTGACGAAGTTCGCCACCAACGGCGAGGGCCCGGTGTTCGCCGGTTCGCTGTTCCCGTTCGTGTTCATCACGATCGCGTGCGGCGCGCTCTCGGGCTTCCACTCGCTGATCGCGTCCGGCACCACGCCGAAGCTGATCGAGAAGGAGACGCAGGTCCGCTTCATCGGCTACGGCGCGATGCTGATGGAGTCCTTCGTCGCGATCATGGCGATCATCGCCGCGTCGATCATCGACCCGGGCCTGTACTTCGCGGTCAACTCACCGGCGGGCGTCACCGGGGGCACGGTGCAGACGGCGTCGGAGTTCGTCAACGGGATCGGGTTCGCGATCACCCCGGACGCGCTGCAGTCCGCCGCGACGGCCGTCGAGGAGGAGTCGCTCATCTCCAAGACCGGCGGCGCGCCGACGTTCGCGCTCGGCGTGTCCGAGATCTTCGCCGGAGTGACCGGCCAGGGCATGAAAGCGTTCTGGTACCACTTCGCGATCATGTTCGAGGCCCTGTTCATCCTCACCACGGTGGACGCGGGCACGCGGGTCGGGCGCTTCATGCTCCAGGACACGATCGGCAACGTGTACAAGCCGTTCCGCGACGTGTCGTGGAAGCCGGGCGTGTGGCTCTGCAGCGCGATCATCGTCGCCGCCTGGGGCTACTTCCTGTACGTGGGTGTGACCGACCCGCTCGGCGGGATCAACCAGCTGTTCCCGCTGTTCGGCATCGCGAACCAGCTGCTGGCGGCGATCGCGCTCACGCTCTGCACCGTCCTCTTGATCAAGCACGGCAAGCTCAAGTGGGCCTGGGTGACCGGCATCCCGCTCGCCTGGGACGCGGTCGTCACGCTCACCGCGAGCTACCAGAAGGTGTTCAGCGGCGACCCGAAGCTCGGCTTCTTCGCCCAGCGCGACAAGTTCCAGGACGCGATCGCCGCCGGGCAGGTCCTGCCTCCGGCCAAAGACCTGGACGAGATGAACGCGGTCGTGACAAACTCGACCGTGGATGGCGTGCTCGCCGCGTTCTTCGCCACCCTCATCATCGTGGTCATCCTCGACGCCACCCGCATCTCGATCAAGGCCATCCGGTCGCGCGAGCCGCTGCCGACTTCCGAGGTGCCCGCGCAGGAGTCCGAGCTCGACGCGCCGGACGGGCTGTTCGACCGCAAGCTGGAGACGATCTCGTGACGGTGAGGGACGTGTTCACCGGGGTGCGCTGGTACCTGCGGGAGGTGTCCGGTGAGACGGCGTACGACCGCTACGTCGAGCATCGCCGCCGTGACCACCCGGACGAGCCGGTGATGACCCGTCGCGCCTTCGAGCGCGCGCGCCAGGACGAGCGCGAAGCCAGACCCCAAGCGCGCTGTTGCTGAAGCTCGGCGCGGCTTCACCCTTCGTCGCGGTCCCACGCTCGCGCTGGAGCGAGCTGGCGGCCCCGACCGCGGTCACCCTCGACTACGACGAGCTGGCGCGGCTCTCCGGCCTGGGCGAGCCGGTCGCGCCCGACGAGGTGGACGAGGTCTACCTGCCGCTCGCGCGGCTGCTCGAGCTGCGGATCGACGCCGCCAAGCAGCTCTCGGCCGCGCAGGGCGAGTTCCTCGGCGACCCGGAGCACGCGGTGCCGTTCCTGCTCGCGCTCGGCGGAAGCGTCGCGGTCGGCAAGTCGACCGCCGCGCGGATGATCGTGCGGCTGCTGCAGACGATCCGCCCGGAGTGGCGCGTCGAGCTCGTCACCACCGACGGCTTCCTGCTCCCGAACGCGACCCTGATCGAGAAGGGCATCCTCGCCCGCAAGGGCTTCCCGGAGAGCTATGACCGGCGGCGCCTGCTGCGCTTCGTGGCGGAGTTGAAGAGCGGCGTGGAGGAGGTCCGCGCGCCGGTCTACTCGCACCTGATCTACGACATCGTCGAGGACGAGTCGCAGGTCGTGCGCCGGCCCGACGTGGTCGTGCTCGAGGGCGTGAACGTGCTCAAGCGCGGCAGCGGCCGCGTCTACGTGTCCGACTTCGCGGACTTCGCCCTGTACCTGGACGCCGAGGAGTCCGACGTCCAGCGCTGGTACCTGAACCGCTTCCTCAAGCTCCGCAACGGCGCGTTCCAGGACCCCGACTCCTACTTCCATCGCTACGCCGTGCTGTCGGACGAGGAGGCGACCGCGGTCGCCGAGGGCATCTGGCAGCGCACCAACCGCCCGAACCTGCTCGAGAACATCAAGCCGACGCGGCCGCGCGCCGACCTGATCCTCGAGAAGGGCGGCGACCACTTCATCTCGCGGATCCTGCTGCGGCGAACGTGACCTCGCGCTCCGCCCAGGCGGAGAAGCTCGTCGCGGGACGGCCGAGCACGACGTCGATGCCGTCGCTGAGGCGGGCGTCGCGGCCCGTCCGGATGGCGTCGAACATCGCCATCCGCCAGTCGACGTACTCCGGGGGGAGCTGCTCGGCGAGCGCCGCCCGGTAGGCGAGCGGGTCGGCCGGCTCGAACCGCACCGGACGCCCGGTGCGCTCGCCCAGGACGGTGACGGCCTCTCCGAACGTGAGGGCCTCGCTGCCCGAGAGCTCGAGCGTGCCGTCGTGCCCGTCCAGCAGCGCGGCCACGGCGACCGCGGCGACGTCCTCGAGGTCGACGAACGGCTCGCGGCCGTCACCAGCCGGCGCGGTCACGCGGCCCTCGGCGTCCGGGGACAGGAACGCCTCGGTGAAGTTCTGCGCGAACCACGACGGCCGGAGGATCGTGTGGGCCAGCGGCGCGGCCTGGGTCGCGGCCTCCACCGCAGCGAGGGCACCGGTCGGATGGAACTCCACGGCGCGGGCGGAGAGCAGGACGGCGCGCCGCGCGCCGGCGCGCTCGGAGCGGTCCAGCAGGTCGGCGACCCGGCCGGCGTTGGCCGGATCCTGGCCCGCGACGGTCAGGAACACGCCGTCCACGCGGGCGACGGCGGCGTCGTAGGTCTCGGGGCGGGTCCAATCGAACCCCGTCGCGCGGCTGACGGGACGTGCGGTGTGGCCGTCGGCGCGCAGCCGGTCGACGACGCGACGGCCCGTCTTGCCGGTTCCGCCGATCACGAGATAGGTGCTCATACGAGCAGCATCGGCCCGCGGCTCTGGACGGACAATGGGTGAAGCGCGCGTATTCCTTTGTCATCCTCCAGGACGTGGACCCACTCGCCGACCTCCTCGCCCGCGGCCGGGCGCGCGGCTCGGTGTTCGCGCAGACCGCGGTCGGGGCGGATCGCGGGATCGAGTTCGGCGGCCGGAGACGGCTCGCGATCCACACCCTGCTCGACGGCGACGCATGGTTCGAGCGCGACGGCGCGGACGCGGTCGCGCTGCGTGCGGGCGACCTCATCCTCGTGCCCGCGGGCGCGCCGTACCGCGTCGTCGCCCAGCCGGGAGCGCCGGTCCGGCCGCACGGGACGGAGGCGGTCGCCGAGGCTGCGCACGGCCGGCTGCTCTGCGGCGCGTACACGCTCGAGGCGATCCTGTCGGCGTCGCTCGTGGACACGCTCCCGGCGCTCGTGCCGATCCGCGCCGCCGCGGCCGGCCCGCGTGTAAGGCTCGTCCTGACGCTCATGCGCGAGGAGCTGGCGGCACCGGGTCCCGGTACGCCCGCGGTGCTCGACCGGGCGCTGGATTTGCTGCTGGCGCTGGGCCTGCGCGCGTGGTTCGCGGACCCCGACGCGACCGTCCCCGGGTGGTACGCCGCCATGGACGACCCGGTCGCCGGGCCCGCGATCGCGGCGATGCACGCGGACCCGTCCCGCGCGTGGACCGTGCCCGAGCTCGCGGCGCTCGCGGGCGTGTCGCGCTCGGCGTTCGCCGGCCGTTTCGCGCAGGTGGTCGGCGAGGCACCGATCGCCTACCTGACGGGGTGGCGGATGTCGATCGCCGCGCAGGCGCTCACGGACGAGCCGGCGGCGACGATCGCGACCGTCGCGCATCGGGTCGGCTACGAGAACGAGTACGCGTTCGCCACGGCGTTCCGCCGGCACTTCGGTGAACCGCCCGGCCGCTGGCGCAGGCGCGTGTAGGGTCCACGAGTGCGTTTCGACTACGACTGGCTCGTCATCGGCTCCGGGTTCGGCGGGAGCGTGTCGGCGCTGCGGCTCGCGCAGAAGGGGCATCGCGTGGGCGTGCTCGAGTGCGGCCGGCGCTTCACCGACGACGACATGCCCAAGTCGACGTGGGACGTGCGCCGCTACTTCTTCGCGCCCTGGATCGGGATGCGCGGGATCTTCCGGCTGACGATCTTCCGGGACGTCGCGATCGCGTCCGGCAGCGGGGTCGGCGGCGGGTCGCTCGGCTACGCGAACACGCTCTACCGCGCGCCGGCGCGCTTCTACGGCGACCCGCAGTGGGCCGGGCTGGACGACTGGCAGGTCACGCTCGCGCCGCACTACGACGAGGCCGAGCGGATGCTGGGCGTGACCACCTACGACGAGGACGACGCGGCCGACGACTACCTGCGCGAGTACGCGGAGGAGATCGGCGTGGGGGAGACGTACGCCAAGACGCGCGTCGGCGTGTTCCTCGGCGAGCCGGGCGTGACGGTGCCCGACCCGTTCTTCGGCGGCGACGGTCCCGACCGCACGGGCTGCCTGCGCTGCGGACGCTGCATGGTCGGCTGCCCGCACGGCGCCAAGAACACGCTCGTGAAGAACTACCTGTGGTTCGCGGAGCGGGCGGGCGCGCGGATCGAGCCCGAGCGCATGGTCACCGACATCAAGCCGCTGCCGGGCGGCGGGTACGCGGTGACGAGCGAGCGGTCAGGCGCGTGGGTGCGCAAGCGCCGGCGCGTGCAGACCGCGCGCGGCGTGGTCGTGGCCGCGGGTGCGCTCGGCACCAACCGGCTGCTTGCGAGGTGCAAGCTCAACGGCTCGCTGCCGGAGCTGTCCGACCGGCTCGGGGAGCTCGTGCGGACGAACTCCGAGGCGATCCTCGCGGTCACGCTGCCGCGTGACGCGCCGGAGATCCGCCGTGTGGCGATCACCGGCTCGGCCTACCCCGACCCGGACACCCACATCGAGACCGTCGTCTACGGCAACGCGGGCGACGGCATGTCAGGCATCTTCACGCTGTTGACCGGCGACGGCACGTCGCTCACGCGGCCGCTGAAGCTGGTGGGCGCGGCCGCGCGCCACCCGGTGCGGCTGGCGCGGTCGATGAACCCGCGTGGCTGGTCCCGGCGGACGATCATCGTCCTCGTCATGCAGTCGCTGGACAACGCGATCGCGCTGCGGGCGCGGCGCGGGCGCTTCGGGCGCGTCAAGCTCAGCACCGAGCAGGACCCGGAGCGGCCGAACCCGACGTTCATCCCGGTCGCGAACGCGTTCACCGAGTGGCTCGCGCAGCGCACCGGCGGGATCGCGCAGAGCTCGATCATGGAGGCGGCGGCGAACATCCCGTCGACGGCGCACATCCTCGGTGGCGCGGTGATCGGCGCCTCGCGCGAGACCGGCGTGGTGGACAAGGACCTGCGCGTCTTCGGCTACGAGGACCTGCTGGTCTGCGACGGCGCCGCCGTGCCGGCCAACGTGGGCGTGAACCCGAGCCTGACGATCACCGCCCTCGCCGAGCACGCGATGTCCCGGGTAGCCTGAAGGGCGTGTCCGCCGCTCCGGCCGAGGTCCAGCTTCCTTCCACCGACGACGAGCAGGTCCCGGATCGGCCCTGGATCGTCATCGTCTGGAACGACCCGATCAACCTGATGAGCTACGTCGTGCTCGTCCTCCAGAAGCTGTTCGGCTACAACCGCGAGAAGGCCACCGCGCTGATGCTCGACGTGCACCACAAGGGGCGTGCCGTCGTGTCGAGCGGCACACGCGAGAAGGCCGAGCTGGACGTCTTCCGCCTGCACGAGCACGGCCTGTGGGCGACCATGACGCAGGACTGATGCGGCGGATCGACAAGCGCCAGGGCAAGTTCCTGCTGACGATGGAGCCGCAGGAGCGCGAGCTCATCCGCCAGCTGCTCGACGAGCTGCGCGAGCTGTTGGCGCTGAGCCCGGACGACCCGCGCGTGCGCCGGCTCTACCCGTCCGCCTACGCTGAGGACGTCGAGCTCGAGAACGAGTACCGCAGCCTCACGCGGGACGAGCTGCACAGCGGGCGGCTCGCGAGCATCGACGCGGTCGAGGCCACCGTCGACGCCGAGCTGCTCGACCTCGACCAGCTCACGGCCTGGATGCAGGCCGTGAACTCGCTCCGCCTCGTGCTGGGGACGATGCTCGACATCAACGACGACGATGACGAGCTGTCCTTCAACCCCGAGGACCCGAACGCGCGGACGGTGGCCCTGTACGGCTATCTCGGTGGCCTGCTCGACGAAATCGTCGACGCGCAGCTCTCCGACTGAGGCTCGTCCTACAGCGAGGCGAGGGGGTCATGGTGGGTCATGCCCTGCTCGTCGGTGGGCATGACGAACATCATCGCCAGGTAGGCGAGGGCCGCCGCACCACCCGTGAAGAGCGTCGTGACGATGAAGCCGACGCGGGTGACGGCCGGGTCGATGCCGAAGTAGTTGGCGAGGCCGCCGCAGACGCCGGCGACCTTCTTGTCGGTGGACGAGCGGGTGAGCTTCTTGTCGGTGGTGTTCATGATGATCAGGTTGCCGTCCGGCAGCCCTGATCACCATTGGGAATGCCCCTAAGAGACCCCTACTCGATCCCTAGAAGATGTGCTCCGACAGCCACTGGTTCGTGAAGAACGCGAGGAACAGCGGCACGAGCGCCCACATCAGCGGGTGCACCTGGCGGGCGCGGCCCGTCGAGGCCATGACCGCCACGTAGCCGAGCACGCCGAGCCCGATGCCCGCGGCGATCGAGAACGTCAGCGGCACGCCCGCGATCACGAGGAACGCGGGGATCGCGGCCTCGGGGCGCGACCAGTCGACGTCGGCGACGAGCCGGATCATCAGGAAGCCGATCATGATCAGCGCGGGCGCGACCGCCGGGTGGGTCTCCTGCTGCGCGCCCTCCGGGCCGATCAGCACCGTCTGCGCCACGACCGCGATCAGCGGCACGAAGAAGATCGTCAGCACGAAGCAGCCGGCCGTCACCAGCGAGGCGAGGCCCGTGCGCGCGCCCTCGGCGACGCCCGCGCCGGACTCCACGTAGGTGGTGTTGGACGAGGTGCCGAGCACGCCGCCGCCGGCCGCCGCGATCGAGTCCACGAGCAGCAGGTTCTTGAGCTTCGGCGGGTCGCCCTTCTCGTCGAGCAGATCACCGGCGCGCGAGACCGCGACCGCCGTGCCGATCGTGTCGAAGAAGTCGGTCACGAACAGCACGAAGATCACCGGGATGAGCGCCCACGTGAGCGCGTCCAGCAGGTTGTCCGGGGCGAGCGCGTCGCCGATCGTCGAGAAGTCGTCGCCCTTGGGCAGGCGCGCGATCTCGTCCGGCGTGTCCAGCACCCCGAAGATGAGGCCGAGCGCGGCCGACACGAGGATGCCGACGAGGATCGCGCCGCGGAACCCGCGCGCGGTGAGCACGATCATCACCAGCAGGCCCGCGAGCGCGATCAACGGCGCGCCGTTGGTGAGCACGCCGAGGCCGATGCCGGTCGCCGGGTTGTTGACCGTGATGCCCGCGTCGCGCAGGCCGACGAGCGTGATGAACAGGCCGATGCCGACGCCGATCGAGAGCTTGATCTCGTGCGGGACGGCGCGCATGATCGCCTCGCGCAGACCCGCGAGCACGAGGATGATCGCCACCACGCCCTCGATGACGATGCACGCCATCGCCACCTGCCACGGCAGCTCGCGGCCGAGGATGAGGTCGAAGGCCACGACGGCGTTGATGCCGAGGCCCGCGGCGAGCGCGAACGGCAGGTTGGTCGCCAGGCCCATGATCGCCGTGAACAGCGCGGCGCCGAGCGCCGTCGCCACGGTCACCGCGTCCACCGGCAGCCCGGCGGCGCCGAGGATCGCCGGGTTCACGAACACGATGTAGGCCATCGTCAGGAAGGTCACGACGCCACCGAGGACCTCGGTGCGCACGGTCGAGCCGCGCTCGCGGATGTGGAAGTAACGCTCGAGCGCGGAGCCCTCGTTCGGAGACGTGCTGGCGGCCATGGCGCAGCACGCTACAACGCAATCCGGAGGGAAGAGGTGGACCGTCGGTCGAGATTCACCGACGTTCCGGGAACGTTCCCAGGTCCTCGACGCGGTACCCCTCCGAGTAGATCGCGAACTCGCGACGCTGGTGCACGTAGAGCGGCTCGCGGCGGGCGGGCAGGCGCCGGATCAGCGCCGCGCGGGCGCGCAGCCCGCCGACCGCCAGCGCACGGGCGCGCGCGCCCGGGTCGGGGTAGCGGAACGCCGCGCGCAGCGGGTCGTCGAGCAGCGTCAGCGTCACGCGACGCAGCAGCTCCCGCAGCGGGCGTGGGTAGAAGCCCACGAGCAGCCGCAGCGTGGCGTCGGACACCGCCCGGCCGCCGGGGGAGAACGCGAAGTGCTCGCGCTCGTACTCGTCGAGCAGGGTCGCGAACGCGTCGTAGGTCTCCGGGATCGCCTTGATGTTCATGTGGCGGCCGAGCTCGCGGTAGTAGTTCGTGCTGGCGACGCGCTCGACCTCGCTCAAGGGGCGGTAGCCGAAGCGGGCGATCCAGCGCGTCGGCACCACCACGAACGTCGACAGCACGTAGCGCATGTCCTCGTTGGAGATCGCGTAGGCGCCGTGCATCTGGTTCATCCGCCGGAGCGCCGCGCGGCCGGTCGGGCTGCCGAACCCGTGCTGGATGACGGCCTCGAGGATCAGCCCGGTGTCCGCGTAGCGCTTGTGCGTACGGCGCTCGAACTCGCCCGTGCGCGAGAGCAGCTCGCCGATGGTCGGCACCGCGTAGGTCCGGTACAGGGCGAGCCCGAGCGACTGCGTCAGGTCCCAAGGGAACTCGTGCGCGCCGAGCAGGCGGTAGATCTCGGCGTAGTCGGCCGCGGGGTCCATCCGGGCGATCTCGCGCTGCCAGTGGTCACGTCGCACGACGGGCATCGTCACAGAACTCGGCGAGGTGGTCACTTAGGGGCGGATGCCGGAGGAGCTGACCACCGCCGAGGGGTTCGTCGCGCTGTACCGGCGCGAGTCGGAGCTGGTGCTGCGGTTCTGCGCGCGGCGCGTGCTCGACGCCGAGACCGCGGTCGACCTGTGCGCGGAGACGTTCGCGCAGGCGTTCCGTGGCCGGAGCAGCTTCCGCGGGTCGAGCGAGCTGGAAGCGCGCGCGTGGCTGCTGACGATCGCCCGCCGTCAGATCGCCCGTTACCTGAAGAAGGGCGTGCTCGACCGGCGCGCGCGGGAGGCGCTCGGCATCCAGACGCCGCAGCTCCTGGAGGGCGAAGCCGAGGAGATCGAGCACCGGATGGGTCTGGCGCCCTTGCGCGCGGCGTTGGCGGAGGAGCTGGAGCGGCTCGGTGGAGACCAGCGCGAGGCGCTGCGCCTGCGCGTCGTCGAGGAACGCTCGTACCCCGAGGTCGCGTCCTCGCTCGGCGTGAGCGAAGCGACCGCACGGGCGCGCGTGTCCCGCGGGCTCCGCGCGCTCGCGGCGTCGTTGGAAGTGCGATGGGAGGGTGACCGGCCATGAGGGTCCTGGACGAGCTGGGACAGGAGATCGAGCGGGTGGCGAACGCGGCCGGCGACGTGCGCCGGCGGCGCCGCTGGTGGCGGCCCGGCGTGCTCTTCACGGCGCTCCCGCTGTGCCTCGGGACCGTCGCGGTCGCCGCCACCACCGGGCTGCTCCAGGGCGAGCCGGTGCGCAACCCGCCGGACGTGAAGCTCAACCCGAAGGAAGGCCGAGGCGTCACCGTCGACTCGGGCAGGCTCTTCGATCTGCGCGTTGCCGACCCGGCGGGTGGATTGCCGTGGGGACTGCGCGTCGTCGAGACGTCGAGAGGGCTGGGCTGCGTGCAGGTCGGCCGCGTGAGCGAGGGCAAGCTCGGCGTGCTCGGCCGGGACGGGGCGTTCGGCGACGACGGCAGGTTCCATGAGCGGGGCGCCGAGGTGGTGCAGCAGAGCGAATGCCAGCTCGCCGACGGCGCAGGCCACGTGTTCATCGCGGTCGGGTACTCGGGATTGCCGGCGAGTGGCGACTCCTCTGGCTGCGACGCGCGCGGCGACGACGGCACGCGACGCGCGTGCCCGGCCGGCTCCCTGCGCGACGTCTACTACGGCCTGCTGGGGCCTGAGGCGACGGCGATCACCTACGAGGACGCGGACGGGCAGGTCGTGCGCGAGCCGGTCCAGAGCCCCGAGGGCGCCTATCTCTTGGTGAAGCCGACCCCGCCCGGCCGGCGTCGCGTCGGCCAGTACATGGTCGGTGTCTCACCCGCCAGCGGTCTTCGCTCGGTGGAATACCGCGACGGCAGCACGTGCCGGCGCCGCAAGTCCGGCGTGCTGCGGTGTCCGCTGAAGGGCCTCGTCATGCCGCGCCTCGAGACCGCGACCCGCGAGGAGGTGGCGGCTCCGGTGCGCGTCCGCGTCGGGCAACGTCCCGAGTGGCCCGGCGGCGACAAGCGGCTCCCGGCCCAGCGACGGATCACGTTCAGCTTCCGCGCGCGGCGCGCGGCCGACGCCCGCGAGTACTACACGTTCGAGGCCACCGTCACGCAGTCACGCCCCGTCAAAGGCTGCTTCGACGGTGCTCTGGGCGGGGCGATCGCGAAGGACCTCGCCGCCGGCAGCGAGGCCTCGCGGGTCATCTATCTCCCCTACGTGTGCCGCGGGCGCGTGAAGATCCGCGTCGGCTACGCCCAGGAGCGCAAGCCGAACGGAGTGCCGTTCGGCGGTGCGGGCCGGGCCAACGACTGGGTCGACGTGGCGAGCGCCGAGATCCCCTAGCCGAGCGCGCGCTTGTTGTGCTTCTCGGCGCGGAAGGCCGCGATCGCCGAGCCCACGTCGGCCGGCGTCGGGACCCACAGCTTGCCCGACGGCTTGCGCTGCGGCTCGGGCTCCTCGGCCACCGGCTCGACCACGGGGTCGGGCAGCGGCTGGAGGTTGGGGCGGCGCGCGGCGGGCGTCGAGCCCTCCATCGCGGCGGCGATCTCGAGGTGGTCGATGTCCCCGGCGGCGAGCAGCGCCTGCGTGAGCCGCTCGAGCTGCTCGCGGTGCTCCTCGACGAGCGCGATCGAGTCGCGGTAGGCCTCTTCGACGATCCGGCGGACCTCGCTGTCGGCGGTCGCCATCGCGACGTCCGAGCGCATGCCGACGACCTGGCCGACGGCGGCGCTCAGGCCGTACTGCTCGACGGCGGCGCGGGCGATCTGGTTCGCCTTCTCGAGATCGTTCGCGGCGCCGGAGGAGACCGTGCCGTAGATGACGTGCTCGGCCGCGCGGCCGCCGAGGATGTAGATCAGCTGCTCGTGGATGTGCTGCGCGGTGTGCAGCGCGCGGTCCGAGCGGCCGACGACGGCGAAGCCGGCGGCCTGGCCACGCGGGTTGATCGTGGCGTGCAGGGTCTTGTCGACGGTCGGGCACAGCTCGGCGGTGAGGACGTGGCCGGCCTCGTGGTAGGCGACGGCCTCCTTCTCACCCGCCGCGAGCATCGCGGACGCCTTGCGCGGTCCGGCGACCACGCGCAGGAAGCCCTCGAACAGGTCCTCGTGCGTGATCACGGAGCGCTCGGCCCGGGCGGCCATGATCGCGCCCTCGTTGAGCATCTCGGCCAGCTCGGCACCGCTCGAGCCGGCGGTCACCTTCGCGAGCTGCGGCAGGTCGACGTCGTCCGCGAGCGGCTTGCCCTTCGAGTGGACGCCCAGGATCGCCAGGCGGCCCTCCTCGGACGGCGCGCCGACGTGGATGTGGCGGGAGAAGCGGCCGGGGCGCAGCAGCGCCGGGTCCAGCGTGTCGAGGCGGTTGGTGGCCGCGATCACGAGCACGCGCTCGTTGCCGCTGAAGCCGTCCATCTCGACCAGCAGCTGGTTGAGCGTCTGGTCGGACTCGCGGTTGGACTGGCCGCCGTCCGCGCCGCCGCCGCGCTTGGCGCCGATCGCGTCGACCTCGTCGATGAAGATGATCGCGGGCGTGCCCTGGCGCGCCTTGGCGAACAGGTCGCGCACGCGGCTCGCGCCGACGCCGACGTACATCTCGACGAAGTCCGAGCCGGACATGGCGAAGAAGGACGCGCCCGCCTCGCCCGCGACGGCCTTGGCGAGCAGCGTCTTGCCCGTGCCGGGAGGGCCGTAGAGCATCAGGCCGGAGGGCATCTTCGCGCCGAGCCGGCGGTAGGCGTCGGGCGCCTTGAGGAACTCGACCAGCTCGGCGGCCTCGTGCACGGCCTCGTCGCAGCCCGCGACGTCGGCGAAGCGCACCGAGGGCAGCTCGCCCTGCTTCTCGGCCTTCTTGGTGTGCTGGGCGTGCACGCCGCCCTGCGCCTTGGCCTGCTGGCGCTGCAGGTAGATGATCAGGCCGATCACGGCGAACAGGCCGAAGATCATCAGCAACGCACCCCAAGGGAAGCCACGGCGGGCGAAGCTCGTGTCGATGTCGACCTCGGCGCCCGCGGCGGCCAGCTCCTCGGCGAGGTGGTTCTCGTCGGTCGGTGAGTAGCCGACGACGTGCTTGGCGCCGTCCTTGAGCTCGATCTCCGCGCGGAACTCAGCGGGCTTGAGCTCGGCCGCCTTGACGGTCTTGTCCTTGATCGCGGTGCGCAGGTCCGTGTAGGAGAACGTCTCGGCGACGGTGCCCCTGGGCGCGGTGGGCGGCCGGGTCGACGACTCGCCGCCGACGACGGCCGCCAGCGTGGCGGTCGACCCGAGGAGCACGATCAGCGTGAGCGTGATCGCGATGCCGGGGCGCGGGCGGAGCCAGGCGAGCGCCGCCCGGAACGGGAAGGAGACGGCGGTCAGCAGTCGGCGCAGGAAGGAGGACATGGGGAGCCTTGGTCAGGTCGGCGGTCGTTCAATGATTCGGGCGTCCGCCGCCCCGTCAGTCATGCGGCGTCCCCCTTACGGGGGGTTATCGGTCGCGAGCGTCCAGTTCATGACCCCCGCGACTCAGACCCGCCGTGCATTGAACCGCTGCTTACCTAGGGTTAGCTAAAGACGCTTGATCAGGTCCTTGAGCGTCCACAGGTAGATCTCGCTGAACGTCGGGAACGGCTGGATGGTGTCGAGCAGCACGTCGAGCGGGATCTGCGCGCGGATCGCGAGCGTGGCCTGCTGGAGCCACTCGCCGGCCTCGGGGGCGAGCGCGTGCGCGCCGGTGAGGCGGTGCCCGTCGCTCAGGAGCGTGAGGTAGCCGGGGGAGTCGGCGTAGTTGCGCGTGTACGCGGCGGTCTTGGCCACGTCGGGCAGGCGGTAGGTCGCGCTGTACTCGGCCTCGGTCGCGCCGACCGCGGCGGCCTGCGGGTCGGTGTAGGTGACGCGCGGAACGGCGTCGTAGTTGGCCTCGCGCGGGGTGCCGAGGATGTTGGCGGCGGCGATCCGGCCCTGGTACTTGCCGACGTGGGTGAGCGGGAAGATGCCGGTGATGTCGCCGATCGCCCACAGCCGGTCGGTGACGCGCATGTGCGCGTCGACGGGCACGCCGTGCGGGCCGGCTTCGACCCCGACCGTCTCCAGCCCGATCCCCTCGGTGCGCGGGCGACGGCCGGTGGCGACGAGCAGCTTGTCGCCGCGGACCTCGCGGCCGTCGTCGAGCGTGAGGACGTAGTCGCCGTCCTCCTGGCGCGCGGCGGTCACGCCCGTGCCGAGGATGAGCTCGATCCCGTCGGCCTCCAGCGCCGTCGCCAGGGCCTCGCCGAGCTGGGCGGGCTCGCGGCCGAGCAGGTGCGCGGACCGCTCGATCAGCACGACCTCGGCGCCGAAGCGGCGCACGGCCTGCGCGAGTTCCGTGCCGACCGGGCCGCCACCCATCACGAGCAGCCGGCGCGGCACCTCCTTCATGCCGGTCGCCTCGCGGTTGGTCCACACGCCCTCGAGCTCGCGCAGGCCGGGGACGGGCGGGATGACGGCGTCGGCGCCGTTGGCGAGCACGACGTCCTTGGCGGTGTACGTGCGGCCGTCGACCTCCACGGCACCCGGGCCGGCGAGCGTGCCGGCGCCGCGCACGAGCGCGATCCCGTTGTCGGCGAGCCACCGCTCCTGACCCGCGTCCGAGTAGTCGGAGACCATGAAGTCGCGCCACTTCAGCGCGGCCTCGACGTCCACCTCGGCGGTCGCGAGCGCATCGCGCGCGGCGTGCACGGCCTCCCCCGGTCGCAGCAGCGTCTTGGACGGGATGCACGCCCAGTAGGAGCACTCGCCGCCGACCAGCTCGCGTTCGACCACCGCGACCTTCAGCCCACCCTCGGCCAGCGCGCCCGCCGTGTGCTCGCCCGGCGAGCCGCCGCCCATCACGATCACGTCGTAGTCCATGCCGCGGAAGCTACACGGGGGAAAACCCGAAGCCGGTCTTCCCGGCGCGCCGGTACGCTCGCCGCATGGTCGAGTTCCTCGTCGTCCTCGCCGGCCTGGGCTTCGTGTGCCTGGTCACGGCGCTGTTCGTGGTCATCGCGCGCTTCTTCGCCAAGCGCTGGCTGTCGGACGACGACGGCTCCTCGCTCTAGGCCGACGCGGCGAACGCGATCGCGTTCCCGTCCGGGTCGGGGACCTTCACGTGGCGCACGCCGCTGGTGTACGTCTCGACCGGCTCGTGCTCGATGCCCGCGTCGGTCAGCCGACGCAGCAACACGTCGAGGCCGCTCGCGACCATCGTGATCCGGCCGGTGCCCGCCCGCTGCGGGTTGGGCTCGATGAACAGCGACGCGTGCTCGTCGACGTCCCAGATGATCTCGTTGCCGACGCGCAGGTCCGGGGCACGGCCGAACAGCCGCGTGTACCAGTCGAGACTCGCGTCGAGGTTCGTGACGGGGACGCCGGCGAGGAGGTGTGTGATCGCGCTCTGCATGTCACGACCTAAGACCCCGGCGATGCGCAGAACTCATCACTGGTGCTCGCTCCCGGTGCGCACGAAACGCTGACTTTTCTGCGGGATCGCCGGGTATTCGGTCGATCATGAGCACCTATGGAGACGTGACGCACACGCAGTCTTCCTCCGAAACGCCGGGCAAGGCCACCGCCTCGCTCGTGCTCGGGATCGTCGGGCTCGTCCTGATCCCGATCATCCCGTCGATCCTCGCGATCGTGTTCGGCAACAGCGCCAAGCAGCAGATCGATGGTTCCGGCGGCCGGCTCGGCGGCCGCGGCCTGGCCAGCGCCGGCGTCGTCCTCGGCTGGGTGGCCCTCGCCCTCTGGGCCCTGTTCATCGTCGCCGTCGTCGCGTTGTAGTGCGCTAGGCCGGGTGGTCGCGCACGAAGCGCTCGCGGAACGCGGTGCGCGACGTGCGCGACACGCGGTTCAGGTACCAGGCGTTGAAGTCGCCGTACAGCAGTCGCACGCCCGTGAACAGGCCCGCCTCGTGCTTCGCGCGGGCCAGCGCGAGGATGAGCGACGGCTCGTCGTCGAACGCCGGGTCGAGGGCTCCGGCCAGGATCGGGACCGCGGTCGCGCGGTCGCTGCGGTAGCCGTAGACCGCTCCGTTGTGAACGAGCGGCGAGCACGCCGCCCGCACGAGCTGGACGATCTCCTCCTCGAGCCGGCCGCGGAAGCGCCGCCGGTTGCGCAGCTGGCGAGGGAGCGCCGTCGGGCGGGCGCCGACCAGCGCCAGCTTGTCCGCCACCGCGACGGGCACCGTCTCGCCGACCTCGGCGAGCGAGCGCACCGGGAAGCCCGCCTTCTCGTAGCGCCGCAGGATCGCCTCCTCGGTGCGGACTTGCCACAGATCCGGGTCGGCCAGGGTGGACTCGACCGCGCGGGTCACGACCGCGACGGCTTCCGCGCTCGGGGTGACGCCGGAGCGCAGCCGCCGCGCGTCCTTTCCGTTCGGGGAGCTCAAGCCGCGCAGCCTAGCCGCGGCCGCTGACCTCCCGCGCGAAGGCCTCGAACGCGTCGACGTAGGCCTGCAGGTCGGCCTCGGCGTGCAGGACGGACAGGGTCCACTCCTCGTCCTGGCCGGGCGTCATGAAGATGCCGTGGTTCATGTGGAAGAGCCAGGCGAGGTCGGTGAGCTCGTGGTGGATCTTGGTCAGGTAGTCGCGGTACTCGAGCACCGGCTCGGTGGACATGACGACGCAGCCCTTCGAGCCCATGCCGACCGTGTGGGCGGGCAGGTCGTAGGCGGCGATCACGCGGTCGCACTCGGCCATCAGGTGCGCGTTGAGCGCATGCAGGCGCGTGTACGCGTCGTCGGTGAGGACGTCGATCAACGTCGCCTGCGCGGCGGCCATCGTCAGCGGGTTGCCGTTGAACGTGCCCTGCTGCTTGACGCGGCCCTCGGCGACCAGCGCGCCGAGCGGCTCGGTCATGCCGATCGCGCCGCCCGGAAGGCCCCCGCAGATCGCCTTGGCGAGGCAGACGACGTCGGGCAGGACGCCGTACAGCTCGGTCGCCCCGCCCGCGGCGACGGCGGCGCCCGTCTTGACCTCGTCGAAGATCAGCACCGCCCCGGCGGCGCTGCACAGCGACCGCACGCGCTCGAGGTAGCCGTCGACCGGTGGGACGATGTTCACGTTCATCATCGCCGGCTCCATGATCACGCCGGCGACGTCCTCGCCGAGCGCGGCGGCCAAGGCGTCCGCGTCGTTGAACGGCACCACGCGCGTCGCGGCCGCGGTCCCGGCGGCGAAGCCCTCGCCGTAGGGCACCGAGGCGGGCGCCGAGCGCGGACCCATCCGGTCCGGTGGCGGCTTGACGGACACCATCACGGCGTCGTGGTGCCCGTGGTAGGTGCCCTCGATCTTGACGATCACGTCCCGCCCGGTCGCGCCGCGTGCGAGGTGGACCGCGTCCATGGTCGACTCGGTGCCGGAGTTCGTGAAGCGCCATGCGGGCAGCCCCCAGCGCCGGCGCAGCTCCTCGGCGACGACGATCGAGCCCTCGGTCGGCGCCGCGAAGTGCGTGCCGAGCGCCATCCGCTCGGCGACGGCCGCGGCGATCACGGGGTTGGCGTGCCCGACGCACATCACGCCGAAGCCGTTGTGGAAGTCGCGGTAGCGGTTCCCGTCGACGTCCCATACGGCCGCACCGGACCCGCGCTCCAGGTACACGGGCCACGGGTCGGCCCGCTGGAACTGCGACGGCACGCCGCCCGGCATCACCGCGGCGGCGCGGGCGAAGTACTCACCCGAGCGCGCCGTGCGCTCGCGCAGCCTCGCGCGCTCGCGCTCCGCGAGCGCCTGGACATGCGCGGGATCGAACGGCTGCGAGGTCGGCAGCGTCGTTGCCATTGCTCGAACACCCCCTGAGCGGTGGGAGAAGACCGGCATGGCAACCGTACCGGCGGCGAAGGCGGAACTCGGTACGGATATCCCGCCTGTGCGCGCGGAGGTCGCGGTCGTCCTCGACCGCGACCTCCTGCATGCCCTACGCGCTCAGCGCGCGCTGAACGTCGTGCCGCCGAGCGTGCCCGTCGCCGACGTGCGCGTGAAGCGCACCGTGCCCGCGGCGGCCTGCGAGCCGCTCACCGTCAGCGTGCCGGAGGAGCCGCGCAGCGTGCCGGAGACCTTCACGCCGCGCACCCACTCGACGCCGTGCAGCGTGATCGAGGACCCCTTGCCGGTGATGTAGCCGGCACGCAGGCCCGGCAGCCGGAACGACTTGTCGGTGTCGACGGCCGTCGTGTCGAAGGCGATCCCGGTCAACGTCACCCGCACCGCGCTGAACGTGCGCCCAGCGAGGCCGGACGTGCCCGTGGGGCGCAGGCTCGCGATCGACGCGGGGATGAACGGCCCGGCCGGGAGCGCCGCCCGGTCGCGCGCGCTGATCTGCGAGCACCGCTTGACCTCCTGGCCGCGCAGGAAGGCGATCAGGCCCGTCCGCGCGCAGCCGGTGAAGTCGGTGGTCACGACGGAGTGGCCGGCGGACCGCACGGCGAGCAGCTTGCCGTTCGGGTACTGGCCGAGCGTGCGGCGCGCGCTCTCGAGCGGCGTCCGCAGGTCCTGGCGGCCGGCGATGATCAGCACCGGCACGTCCGGGCCGCCGAACGGCACGCCCTCGGGCTTCGGAGTCGGCGGCCGCTGGGCGCACAGCTCGGCGAGCGAGGAGCCGATGACGACCTCCGGGTCGAACGGCTCGAAGGCCGCGGTGCGGGCGGCGACGAACGCCTTCAGCGCGTCGGCGCGGCTGGCGATCGGCGAATCCGGCGCCCACGGCAGGCGCGCCTCGACGCACGACGTCGCGAGCAGGCGCGAGATCGAGCTCTCCGGCCCACCGCCGCGCTCGCCGCTCGAGGTGACCGACACGAGGTGGATCAACGGCGCGGCGTCACCCGCCGCCAGCGAGGCGATCGCCGCGGGCAGGCCGGCGCGCAGCAGCGGCGCCGTGTCGCTCGCGGTGATCAGGTTGTAGAGCGAGGCCTGCGTGATGCGCGCGGTGCTCACGCGCCCGGACGGCGAGACGAGCGGACCGCGCAGGGAGCCGTCGCCGAGCCGCTTCACCGCCGCTTCGAGCGCGTCGGCCGGCACCTGGACCGTCTCGTGGCAGACGCCCGGGAAGCACACCTCGCGCAGCACGCGCGGGGCGCCGAGCGTGCGCAGCTCGTCGACGCCGTCGAGCCCGTCGACGGGCGTGGGGGAGTCGAGGATGGCCGCCGCGGTCGAGCCGGGGTAGCGGCGGAGGTACTCCTGCGCGACCTGCGTGCCGTAGGACACGCCGAACAGCGTGAGCTTGTCCGCGCCGATCGCGACGCGCAGCCGCTCAAGGTCGTGCGCGGTCTGCGACGTCGTCCAGAACGTGCGGCGGTCACCCAGCTTGGCGGCGCACGCGGCGACGTCGTCGCCGTCCTCGACGTCGCAGTCGACGGCGCCGGACCCGCCGGTGCCGCGCTGGTCGATCGCGACGATGTCGTAGCTCGAGCGCAGCGGCTCGATGATCTCGGCGAAGTCGTTCAGGATCGGCAGAGCGGCCTGGCCGGGCCCGCCGGTGAGGATCACGAACGTGCCGGTCTTGGCGCCGGTGGCCTTCAACGTCCCGTACGACAGGTCGACCGTGCCGGGCGCGGTGCCCTTATGGTCGAGCGGAACCGTGAGCTTGCCGCACTCGGCGCCTTCCGGGCACTGCGCGGAAGCGCTGGCGGGTGCGAGGCCGATGACCCCGAGGGTCAGTACGGCGAACGTCGCTACGCGTGACAGCAAAGGGGCCTCTCATGGTGGACTCAGAGGAGCAGGGGCGAGCGTGCCTTACCCCAGAATCCGGAGGCCTCAAACCGCTCAGGGCTTGTGCATCACGAGAGCTTCTCGGAGAGCTCGGCCATGCGCTGGATCTCGATGCTCTGGTCCGAGTCGACGTGCCCGACGAACTGGCTGATCTCCGCCTCGCTGCCGCCGCCGGCGAACACCAGGTCGCGGACCATCTGCAGCGCGCCCTCGTGGTGCTGGGTCATGAACTGCAGGAACAGCCGATCGAACTCCCTGCCCTTGGCGGCCTTGAGCTCGGCGAGCTGCTCATCGGTGAGCATCCCGGGCATCGACGCGTGGTCGGCGTGGCCGCCGTCCGCCTTGAAGTTGCGGTTCTCGAGCCACTGCTTCATCAGCAGCACCTCGTCCTGCTGGGAGACCTCCATGCGCTTGGCCAGGAGGCGCACGCTGGTGTCGCCGCCGTTCTTGGGCACGAGCGCGGTCATGACCAGCGCCTGGTCATGGTGCAGGATCATCTTCTGCATGAACTCGACGTCCTCGGGCACGAAGCCGCCGCCCTTGGGCGTCGGCGTGGGGACGACCTCCTTGGACTCCTCGCCCGGCGCGCCCGGCTGGATCACCTTGACGTCGGGCGCGGTGGTGGCCTGCGCCTCGGCCGGAGCAGCCGTGTCCGGCGCCGCCGGATCGTCCTGCTTGGCGCCACCGCAGCCCGCCAGGGCGGCGGAAACGACAAGGATCGTCAAGCGTGACCTGTGCACCCGCATCGCGCCAGCGTAACGCCATGTGACCCGCCTGAGTCCGAAATGAGTTGCGCTGGACCCGCACATGAGGGTATTTTTCGCCGCCGAGGGCCCGCGGTCGCGGGAAGTATCCATCGTTATGGAGGGGGTTCCCATACCCATGTCGCATCACGCGACGCATCGCCGTGCGCGGCGAGTTTTCGGCGCTGCCTTAGGCGCGGCCGTCCTGTTCGGCGCGACGGCCGTCTCGGCCTCCGCGCAGCAATTCCCGGTCACCTCGGGTGACCCGCGCATCGGCCTCGCGCCGGGCGTCGACGACGCGACGGCCGGCAAGGCCGCGCTCGGCCTGCAGCATCTGGCCAACCGCCCGAAGCCCGCCGCGGTCGCCGGTACGAACTCGGACCTCGCCTTCCAGGGCGACTACGCGTTCAACGGCAACTACGACGGCGTCAACATCTACAACATCGCCGACCCGGCGGATCCGAAGCTCGTCACGTCGATCTTCTGCCCCGGCAGCCAGAACGACGTCTCGGTCTGGAACAACCTGCTGTTCGTCTCGGTCGAGTCGACGAGCGCCCGCAAGGACTGCGCCCGCGGGACCGGCACGGCGGCTCCCGCCGACGCCTTCCGCGGCATCCGCATCTTCGACATCTCGGACATCCAGAACCCGAAGCAGGTCGCCGGCGTGCAGACCTGCCGCGGCTCGCACACGCACACCCTGGTGCGTCCGAAGAACGACGCGGCGAACCTCTACATCTACGTCTCGGGCACGGCGGCTGCGCGCGCCAGCACGGAGCTCGCGGGTTGCTACAAGAGCTCGAACCCGGGCCTGGAGCCCGATGACGCGGCTGCGAGCGGCAAGTCCTCGCGCTGGCGCATCGACGTCATCAAGGTCCCCGTCGCCGACCCGGCGTCCGCCGCCGTGGTGAGCGGCCCGCGCCTCTTCGCCGACGAGGCGACCGGCAAGCACGACGGCCTGCAGCAGACGCTGCCGACCCCGCAGCACCCGTCCGGCACGAACTGGTCGCCGCAGCCGATCAGCGACGCCTGCCACGACATCACGGTCTACGAGGAGATCAACCTGGCCGCCGGCGCCTGCGAGGGCAACGGCCTCCTGATCGACATCTCCGACCCGGCCAACCCCAAGCGCATCGACGCGGTCGCCGACCCGCTGTTCGCCTACTGGCACGGCGCCACGTTCTCCAACGACGGCAAGGCCGTCCTCTTCACCGACGAGTGGGGCGGCGGCTCCGGCGCTCGCTGCCGCGCGACCGACCAGATGAGCTGGGGCGCGGACGCGATCTACGAGATCGTCAACAACAAGCTCGTCTTCCGCAGCTACTACAAGCTGCCGGTGGCGCAGACGGTCAACGAGAACTGCGTCTCGCACGTCGGCAACCTGATCCCCGTGCCCGGCCGCAACATCATGGTCCAGGCCTGGTACCAGGGCGGCGCGTCGATCATCGACTGGACCGACCTGTCGAAGCCGAAGGAGATCGGCTACTTCGACCGCGGCCCGCTCAACACGACGCAGCTGCCGTCCTCGGCCGGCTACTGGTCGACCTACTGGTACAACGGCCGCATCTACGGCTCGGAGATCGCGCGTGGCTTCGACTCGCTGAAGCTCACGCCCACGGCGAACCTGACCGCCGGCGAGATCGCCGCGGCTGAGCGGCTTCCCAAGCAGGCGCGGCTGAACGCCCAGAGCCAGGACAAGGTCACGACGTGGGCCTCGGCTCCGGTCGAGGCGCCCGTGGGTGGCACCGTTCCGGCCACGCTGTCGCTCTCGCTGGGCGCGGCGCAGCCGCTCGGCCCGTTCACGCCGGGTGTCGCCAAGCTCTACGAGGCGACCACGAAGGCGACCGTCACCTCCACCGCCGGTGACGCGACGCTGAGCGTCGCCGATCCGTCGAGCACCGCCACCGGCCATCTGGTCAACGGCACGTTCTCGCTGCCGCAGCCGCTGCAGGTCCGCGCTCGCAACGCGGCCAACACCGGCACGGCGTACAACAACCTCGGGTCGGGCCTGAACCTCCTGACCTACAGCGGTCCGGTCTCCAACGACCAGGTCGACGTGCAGTTCGGTCAGCAGATCAACGCGAACGACGCCCTGCGCACGGGCTCGTACTCGAAGACGCTGACGTTCACGCTCTCGACGACGAACCCGTAAGACCGGCCGGGCACCGGCGTTAGGGTACCCTAACGTCGGTGCTCACCGCGACGCTGAAGGACCGGGTCCAGCTCACGCCCCGGATGCTGCGCCTCACGTTCGAGGTGCCCGGCGCCGCCGTCGGCGGCCGGCCCGACGACTGGCTGCAGATCTTCTTCGGCGAGCCCGGCGACCACGAGCGCCGCCGCAACTACACCGTGCGCGATGCGCGCCCGGACGAGGTCGTCGTGGACTTCGCGCTGCATGAGGGCGGGCTCGCCGCCACGTGGGCACGGGAGGCCGACCTGGGGGAGCAGCTCGTGTGGATCGAGACCGCGGGCGGCTACGAGCGGCCGGCGGACGCGCGCTGGCAGCTGCTCGTCGGCGACCTCACGGCGCTGCCCGCGATCGGCCGGATCCTCGAGTCGACGCCCGCGGGGCTGCGCACGATGGTCGTCGCCGAGGTGTTCGACGCGGCCGACCGCCAGCGGTGGGACACCGCGGCCGACCTCGACGTGCGCTGGCTGCACGGCAGCGGCGACGGCGACGTGCCCAGCCGGCTCGACGACGTCGTCCGCTCCTGCCCGGAGCGGCTCGAGGAGGGCTACATCTGGATGGCGGGCGAGACGCGCACCGTACGCTCCGCCCGGCGCTACCTGCGCCACGAGCTCGGCCTGGACCGCACGCGCTACTCGCTCACCGGCTATTGGCTCGCCCACAGCGAGGAATGGCTCGAGCGTTACGCCCCGATCGCCGACGACATGGCGCAGCTGTGGGAACGCGGCGAGGCCGAGGGTCGCGACCCCGAAGAGCTCCAGGACGCGTACGACAACGCGCTCGAACGGGTCGGCCTCTAGGGCCGGCTCGCGACCCTAGGCGTCATCCAGCCCGAGCGCGCGGGCTCGCTCCCGCGCCGGCCGCGGGTCGTACGGCGCGCGCCGCCACGTCGCGGTCCGCGCCTCCAGGTCGAGCTCGAGCCAGAACGCGCCCGCGGCCGCCTCGGCGTCGAGCGCGCCGAACCAGCCGGTGCGCGGCGGCACGGGCGCGCCGACCGCACCCGGGTTCAGCAGCCACTTGCCGTGGCCGAGGTCGAGCGGCTCGTCCACGGCGATCCGCACGCGCCGGCGGCCCGGCGTGAACGCGGCGGCGAGGTGCGTGTGGCCGACCAGGCCGAGGTCGGAGCGCTGCGCGTCCAGGCAGGCGGCCGCGTTCGACGGCGTGACGAACTCCCACACCGGGTTGCGCGGACCGCCGTGCCAGCACTGCACGCCCTCGCGGCGTGCGGCCGGCCGGCGGCCGCGCATCCACGCCAGGTCGTCCTCGCCGAGCTGCTCGCGCGCGAGCTCGAGGGAGCGCGTGGCGTCGCCCAGCCGCGACGGCTCGACGGAGCCGGTCGCCGCGTAGTCGTGGTTGCCGAGCAGCGCCACCGCGCAGCGCGCGCGGGTGGCGCGCACCACGTGCGCCGGGTCCGGACCGCCGCCGATCATGTCCCCGAGCGACCACAGCGCGTCCACCTCCGCGTCGTCGGCCGCGGCGAGCACCGCGTCGAGCGCCTCGGCGTGGCCGTGCGCGTCGGCGAAGACCGCGATCCGCATCTACGCGGTGTGCGCCACGATCGCCGCGACCACCGTGTCCCAGTGCCGGCGCGGCGGGTGCTCGTGACCGGTCTCGGGCAGCACCAGCAGGTGCGCGCCGTCGATCTCATGGGCGAGTGTGTGCGCGTGGGGGAGCGGGAACATCGTGTCGTCGGCGCCGTGGATCACGAGCGTCGGCGCCGTGATCTCGCCGAGATGCGGTCGCCAGGGATCGCCGAACCAGTCGTCGGGGCGCTCGCCGCCGGCCGTCGTGGACATCAGCGTGAGCGACGCGACCCGCTCCGGGTGCGCGATCGCCAGCTTCTGGGCGACCATCCCGCCCAGGGAGAGGCCGACGAGGTGCGCGCGGCCGAGCTCGTCGAGGCGGTCCAGCGCCTGGCGGACGAGCGCGTCGAGGTCCGGGCCGTCGGCCAGGTCGTAGCGGGCGACGTGGCGCCCGGCGGCGGCGAGCTGCATGCAGAACGCGTCGTCCCACGCGTGCCGCGTGTCCCCGGCGCCGTGCATCAGCAGGATCGCCGGGTCGGTCTTGGCTCCGAAGGTGTCCATGTGGAGCTTTGACTGCCGGACGCGGGCGAGCTCATCGCCCGCGCCCGGGTCGTGATGCGTCTACGCGCGCTTGAAGTGCAGCAGCGCGAGCTCCGTCTGGAACACGCCGTCGGTGCCACGCTCGGCGCTCTCGGCCGCGATGGCCAGCGCCTGCTCGTGCGTCTTGGCGAGGAGCTTGTTCAGCTTCTTCCACGCCTTCTCGTCGAGCTCGACGGGGGTGCGGGTGAGCACCACCTCGGGGTCGGTGAGCTTGTCGGCGTCAGCCGCGGCCGCGAGGTCGTCCACGAGCGCCGTGAGCGTCCCGTTCGAGAGCTCGCCGCGCAGCTGCGAGGGCAGCGTGCGCCACGTGGCGTCCTCGAGGGTGGGACGCGCGGTCGCCTTGTAGAAGTGCTGCAGCGCGCCGCGCACGGGCTCCGTGCGGACGAGCTCGACGCAGTTGTAGTCGCGCAGCATGCGGACGTGGTAGCTCACGACGCCGAGCGGCGCGCCCAGCTCCTCGGCGAGGTCTCCAGGGCTGGAGACACGCTCGCCGAGACGCTGGAGGATCTGCGCGCGGAGCGGATGCGCGAGGGCTTTGGCGATGCGGGCCTCGGAGGTTTCCCCCGCGGGCCGGCCGTTCTGTGACGAAGTGCTGGGCATGGTCGACTTCCAACGTATGACCGGTTCCTCAAGGAACGCCATGCGGTTTGTCAACATCTCGTCAAGGTCGCCGCAGCCCTTGCGATCAGCTCTCCTCGAACTTGTAGCCGCTCGCCATCAGTTCCTGCTGCGCGGCCTCGAGCTCCTTCACGCCGGCCGACGTCTGGATGCCGCCGAGCACTTTGACCATCTTCTGCGGGTCCTTGTCGCGCGCGGCGTCGGCGCCCTCGCGGAACGTGTCCGCGATCTGGGTGAGGCCCTTGATCAGGCGGCCATGCGCGTGCTCGGCGTCGTCGGGCGGGGTGATCTCCTTCAGGTCGGCCACGGTCGAGTCGATGACCTTGCCGCCCGCGTCGAGGTCCGCGGCGATCTGCTCCGGCTCGCCGCCGGGGTTGACCGTGCTCAGCGACTTGGTGAGCGCGGCCTGCGCCTCGTTGACGCTCTTGACGTAGTCGTTCTTCTCGGCGGTCGAGCCGCAGCCGATCGCGACGCACGCGGTGGCGAGCGCGGCCAGTACGAGATGGCGCTTCATGGGAATGGTGGTTCTCCGGAATCAGGGATGGTGGGGAGGAGGCGCGGATTGTCCGGCTGCGCCCGCACCGCGACAATCAGGGAGCGACCCTGGAGTTAGCGCTCTCGGGGACCCTGAGCGGCTAAGTCCAGGGCGGCGCACGGATTGCCGGGGCGCCGGTGCGCGGCTTCAGTGCCGGGATGCTTCGACTCCTCCCCCTTCTCGTGGTGTGCGCGCTGGCGGTGCCGGCGGCCGCGTCCGCCGCGACCGCTGACCTCGACCCCAACTTCGGCACCGGCGGCCAGGTCCGGCTGCCCCAGGACCGCGTGCGCGCGGTGGCGCTCCAGCCCGACGGCAAGCTCGTGCTCGTCGCCGAGCACCTCGAGGCCACCGGGCGCATCTACCGGCTCAACGCGGACGGCTCGATCGACCGCGGCTTCGGCGACCAGGGCGTGGTCGCCATCGACGACCCGGCCGGCACGGACCGGCTGCGCGCCGTGGTGCTCCAGCCGGGCGGCAGGATCACGGTCGGCGGCGCCGCGGCCGGGCAGGCGCGGCTCTATCGCTTCGACGCGTCCGGCAAGCCGGACCCCAGCTTCGGCGCCGGCGGCGTCGTCGGGCTCACGGCGCCGACCGCGACCGAGCTCGTGCACTCGCTCGCGCTCGCCCCGGACGGCAAGCTCGTCGCGGCCGGGGAGACCGGCCCCGGCGCGACCGACGCGGTCGTGTGGCGCCGCCACGGGCACGACGGCTCACCCGACGGCACGTTCAACGCCGCCGGCCGGTTCCAGTTCGGCTTCGCGGTCGACTCGAACGAGCTCGCGGCCTCGGTCGCGGTTCAGCCGGACGGGCGGATCCTGGTCGCGGGCAACACGTCGGTGTCCACGGACGCGTTCGTCGCGCGGCTGGACCCGGTGCTGGGCTTCGACACGGCCTTCCGCGGTGAGGGCCGGTTCCGGCTGGACGTCGGCGCGAGCGAGTTCGGGACGACGGTCGTGGCGCTGCCCAGCGGCAAGATCGTCGTCGCGGGCCGCACGACCGCGGGCTTCAACGGCATCGTCTGGCAGCTGCTCCCGAGCGGCGCGCCCGACCTGTCCTTCAACGACACCGGCGTGCGCTTCGTCGACAGCGCCGCGGACGAGACGATCCGGAGCGTGCTGCCCCAGCCCGACGGCAAGCTCGTGCTCGTGGGCGCGACCACGGCGGGCCCGGGCGGCGACGCCGCGTTCTACCGCTTGACCGAGCAGGGCGCCATGGACACGACGTTCGAGGGTGACGGCGCGATCGGCTACGGCAGCGCGTTCCAGGAGGTGATGAACGGCGGTGTGCTGCAGCCGGACGGGAACATCGTCGGCGTCGGCTCCTCCGGTGGCGACGGCATCGTCTTCCGGCTGCTCGGCGACCCGCACCTGGTCAGCCTGAACGTCACCGGGCCGGGGCGCGTGACGTCGGACCCGCCGGGGCTGAGCTGCCCGGGGACCTGCACCGCGCGGTTCGACGTCGGCTCGACGGTGCGGCTGCGCGCCGTCCCGGAGGCGGGTGCGTTGCTCACGAGCTGGTTCGGGACGCCGTGCGCCGGGTCCGAGTGCGCGGTGCGCGTGGACGGACCGGTGACGGTCGGCGCCGAGTTCTTCCGCCCGCCGGTGGTGGTGCCGAGCGGCGGTGGCGGGACGACGGGTGGCGGCACCGCCGGCGGCGGTGGCGGGAGAGCGCCCGACACGGTCGCGCCGCGGATCACCCGCGCGTGGATCGTCGGGCGGACGGTGAACTTCCGCCTGTCCGAGCGCGCGAAGGTCACGGCGACCGTCAAGCGCGGGAAGCGCGTGAAGACGCGGGTCAGCGGCGAGGGCCGCTCGCTCAAGGTGCGCAAGCGGCTCCCGCGCGGGCGCTACACCGTCGAGCTCGTCGCCGTCGACCCGGCGGGCAACCGCTCGAGCACGGTCACGCTGCGGATGCGGGTGAGGTGAGCCAACCCCAAGGGTGCGGGCAGCCCCACTTGACCGCCCCCTGATGGATTGAGACCGTCAGCCGGCGATCATGAGCCGGCTGCGATCCACCACCGTCCTCTCTCCCCTGATCGAGCGGGACCCGGAGCTCGAGACCCTGCAGACCGTCGTCCGGGCGGGCCGCGGCGTCGTCGTCATCGAGGCCGCCGCGGGGCTCGGCAAGACCGCCCTGCTCGAGCAGGCCGCGGCGCTCGCGGGCGCCGACGGCTGGACCGTCCGGCGCGCGACGCCGAGCCCGCTCGAGCAGCGGCTGCCGTTCGGCGTCGTCCGCGCGCTGCTCGAGGCGCCGGCGCGCGAGCACCCCGACCTGGTGGACGGCGCCGCCTGCGCCGCCGGCGAGCTGCTGCGCGACGGCGTCTCGCCGCGCGGGGACTCCTCGCTGCTGACGATCGCGCACAGCACGCTGTGGTTCTGCTCGGCGCTGGCCGCCGACGCACCGCTCGCCCTGGTCGTCGACGACGCCCAGTGGGCCGACCGCATGTCGCTCGGCGTGCTCGCCTACCTGGCGCGGCGGATCGAGGACCTGCCGCTCGCGCTGTTCGTCGGCACGCGCACGTCCTCGGACCTGCTGTCGCTGCTGAGCGGCGTGCGCGCGGCGACCGTGCTGCAGCCGCGGCCGCTGTCGGCGCGCGGGGCGGCCGAGCTGATCCGGCGCGTCGCGCCCGAGACGCCCGGCACCGTCTGCCGCGACGTCCAGCGCGCCGCCGGCGGCGTCCCGTGGCTCGTGAGCGAGCTGGCGCTGACCGCTCCGGGCGAGATCTCCGCCTCGACGCGGGCGCGCGTGCGGCGCCGGCTCGCCGAGCTGGCCGCTCGCGAGCGCGCCGTGATCGAGGCGCTGGCCGTGGTCGGCGAGGACGCCTCCCGGCACGTGCTGGCCGAGGTCGCCGGCGTGTCCGTCGGTGAGGTCGGGGCGGCGCGCGACCTGCTCGTCGACGCGGGCCTGCTGACCGCGGACTGCGACCACTTCACCCACCCCGTCATCGCCGGCGCGATCGTCGCCGAGCTGAGCTGCGGCGAGCGCGAGCGCCTGCACCGCGCCGCCGCCCGTGCGTTGATCGGCGCGGGCGCCGAAGCGCGAGCGGTCGCCGGGCACCTGCTGGACGTCGGCCCGTCCGCCAACCCGGAGGTCACCGCGTGGCTCGTCGCGGCCGCGGAAGCGACCCGCGGCGAGGAGGCCGCCACCTACCTCCGGCGTGCCGTCGACGAGGGCGCCCCGACCGACGACCGCCCGGCCCTGCTCGCCGCGCTGGGCGTCGCCGCCTTCGACGCCGCCCTGCCCGAGGCCTACACCTGGCTCCACGCGGCCGCCGACGAGGCCGTCCGCACGCCCGACGTCGTGTCCCGCCTGGCCGGCCTCGGCGTGCCGCTGGACGAGGACGTCACGTCGCTCGACGCCTACGTGGGCGACTCCGGCACCCACGCGCGGCGAGTCGCCGCGCTGGCGCACGCCGACGATGTGGCGGCGCGCGGCGACGGTGCGCCGCACGGCGACGGCGCTCACGCGGCGCGTGGCGCCCACGCCGCTGCGCGGGTCTCGTCCGGCGACCACGCGGTCGTGCTCGCCCACCGCGCGCACCTCGCCCTCGCGGATGGCGATCCCCGCGCGGTCGCGCTGGCGGTCTCTGCGCTGGAAGAGCCGCGACTGCTCGCGCACGCGGACCGGCAGCGCGCGTACGAGCTCGCCGCGCGGGTGCTCGTCGTGGCCGGGCACGAGCGGGCGGAGGCGGCGGTGCAGGCGCTCGTCGACGCGGCCGGCAGCGCCCGGACGCGTGCGGCCGCGGCGGCCCTGGGCGCCGAGCTCGCGCTGCGGCAGGGCCGGCTCGCCGACGCCGAGGACGGTGCGCGGCGCGCGCTCGCGTATCCGGACCCGTTCTGCGGGGACGCACTCGCCGTGCTCGTCAGCGCGCTCGCCGAGCGTGGCGCGTTCGAGGACGCGCAGGCGGCGGTCCGGGGCTTCGACGGCATCCACTCGCTGATGGACGGCCCGGTGGAGACGCCGGCGCTGCGCGAGGCGCGGGCTCGGCTCGCGCTCGCCGAGGGCGCCTTCGAGCAGGTGCTGGACGACGTCTCGGGCGGGCCGGTCGCGGCGCTCGCGCTCGCGCACCTCGGTCGGCGCGCGGAGGCCGCCGCGGTCGCGGACGCCGCGCTCGCGGCCGCGGAGCGCTTCGGAGCCGCGTTGCCGATCGCCGCGGCGCTGCACGCACGGGCCGTCGCCGAGCCCGACCCGGCGCTGCGCGCCACGATCTGCGAGCGCGGGCTGATGTTCGCCGGGCACGGCCTCGAAGCCGTCCGGCTGCGGCTCGAGCTGGGCGCGGCGCTGGCGTACCTCGGCTCGCGCGTCGAGGCCCGCGATGCGCTGCGGCCCGCGCTGGCCGACGCCGACGCGGCTGGGGCCGTGCCCCTGGCCCAGCGCGCGCGCCGTGAGCTCGTCGCCACCGGGCTGCGTCCGCGCCAGGCGGCGCTCGAAGGGGCCGAGGCACTGACCCCGCGCCAGCGGCAGATCTGCGAGCTCGCGGCGGTCGGCAAGGGCAACCGCGCGATCGCGCAGGAGCTGTTCCTCTCGATCAAGACGGTCGAGACGCACCTCGCCGCCGGCTACCGCAAGCTCGGCGTCAACACCCGCGCGGAGCTGGCCGCCGAGCTCGCGGCCTAGCCGAAAGGCTATTTCGATCAGCCTCGGCTGATCGGTACGGTCGCCTCGACGGTCCTCTTTCGCCGTCGGGGGCGTCGCCACTGGCGGCGCCCCCGCGACTCGCTCCTCACAGCGCTTCGAGACCCTGCGCGGTCTGGGACGCGTTGAACTGGATCACCTCCACCGTCGCCACACCGCCCGTCACGAACGGGTCGGCGGCCGCGAGCGCCTCGACCGCCTCGCGGTCGTCGCCGCGGGCGATGATCACGCCGCCGGTCCGCGGCACGCGCCGGCCCGAGACGACGAAGTGGCCGTCGCGGTAGCCCTCGTCGAGCCAGCGCATGTGGTCGCGCATCAGCGCGTCCACTTCGTCGACGGGCTTGGTGTAGGTCAACAGCAGGACGAACATTCATGTGCTCCAGACGAGGTCACCGGTCACGCGCACCAGCCGCCAGCCGACCGCGGTGCGCGCCGCCTCGAAATGGTGCACCAGACCGGCGTCGTAGCGCTTCCCGGAGGCCTCGAAGTGGATGGCGAGGTGGTTCGAGCGGCCGTGCGCGCGGTCGCCGTCGACCTCCACGCGCAGGTCGGTGTTCAGGTGCTGCATGCGCGGGTACTGCTCGGCGCGCGCTCGGGCCTTCGCCGTCACCTCGGTGAGCCCGCGCAGCTCGCCGTTGGGGAACCGGAGCACGGCGTCGTCGGCGTAGACGCTGTCGAGCTCGTCGAAGCGCTGCTCGTCCAGCAGCTCGTACAGCCGGGCGATGAGGGTGGCGACAGCCACGCGATCGTTGGTCATGCCAACGAACCTACCATTGGTATAACCAACGATCAAGTGAAGGACACCCCCAAGCGACTGCAGCACCTGCCGTCCTGGCAGCTCAGCCAGGCGGCGCTGAACGGCGACCGGCTCGTCAACGAGGCACTCGGCACCGAGGGCGTGCGCAAGTACCACTTCCGCGTGCTCGTCGCGCTCGAGGACGACGGCCCGCTCAGCCAGGCCGAGCTGGGCCGCCGGCTCGCGATCGACCGCAGCGACATGGCCGCGGTGGCGGCCGAGCTCGAGCAGCGCGGCTACCTCGCCCGCACGCGCGACGAGCAGGACCGCCGGCGCAACGTGGTGACGATCACGCCCGCCGGAGGCGAAGCGCTCGCCCGCATGGACGAGGCGATCGACGGTGCGCAGCGCGCGCTCCTCGCCCCGCTCAGCGAGGCAGAGCGCCAGCAGCTCACGAGGCTGCTGGCGCGGCTGTTGTGACTACTTGCCGTTGCGGCGGAGCATGTCCACCACGAGGAACGCGAGCTCGAGCGACTGCTGGGTGTTCAGGCGCGGGTCGCACGCGGTCTCGTAGCGCGACCCGAGGTCGCCGTGCTCGATCATCTGCGCGCCGCCGAGGCACTCGGTGACGTCCTCGCCGGAGTGCTCGACGTGGATGCCGCCCGGGTGGGTGCCCGCCTTCGAGTGCACCTCGAAGAAGCCGTGGACCTCGTCCAGGATGCGGTCGAAGTGGCGCGTCTTGTGCCCGCTCGGGGACTCCTCGGTGTTGCCGTGCATCGGGTCGCACTGCCACACCACGCGGTGCCCGCTCCGCGTCACCGCGTCGACGATCGGCGGCAGCAGGTCGCGCACCTTGTCCGAGCCCATCCGCGAGACGAGCGTGACGCGCCCGTCGATGCGGTCGGGGTCGATCGCCTGCACGAGCTCGACCGCCATCTCGGGCGTCGTGGTCGGTCCGATCTTCACGCCGATCGGGTTCGCGAGCAGCCGGGCGAGCGCCACGTGCGCGCCGTCGAGCTGACGCGTGCGGTCCCCGATCCACACCTGGTGGGCGCTCAGCAGGTAGAGCTTGTCCTCGTTGAGCCGCAGCAGCGCGCGCTCGTAGTCGAGCACGAGCATCTCGTGCGAGACGAACATGTCGACGGTCCGCAGCGAGCTGTCGTCCACGCCACAGGCGGACATGAACCGCAGCGACCGGTCGATCTCGCGCGCGACCAGCTCGTAGCGCTGACCCGCCGACGAACGGCGCACGAAGTCCATGTTCCACTCGTGCAGGCCGTGCAGGTCGGCCATGCCGGCGCCGGTGATGGCGCGCGTGAGGTTCATGGCCGCCGCCGCGTTGGCGTACGCGCGCACGAGCCGGCCGGGGTCGGGCTGGCGGCCCTCCTCCGTCGCCTCCAGCGCGTTGACCATGTCGCCGCGGTAGGAGGGGAGCCCGGCGGCGTCGTAGTCGCTCGACCGCGGCTTCGCGTACTGCCCGGCGATCCGCCCGAGCTTCACCACCGGCGTCTCCGTGCCGTACGTGAGGACGATCGCCATCTGCAGCAGCGTGCGGATCGTCCCCCGCAGGTGCGGCTCGGTGTTGTCCATGAACGTCTCGGCGCAGTCGCCGCCCTGGAGCAGGAACGCCTCGCCGCGGGCGACCTCGCCCATGCGCTCCTGCAGCCGGTCGACCTCCTGCGGCACCGTGATCGGCGGTACGGCCTCGAGCAGCGTCCGCACGCGCGTGAGGTACTCGCGGTCCGGCCACGGAGGCTGCTGCGCGGCTGGTCGGGACAGCGCATCAGCGAGCGCGTCCGCGAGGTGATCGGGCAACGGAGGCAGGACCGGCAAGGCGGCCACGGGCACGTCGACGGTCCAAGTCATGGATGAGACGGTAGCCATGACCTCAGTCGGGCACGAACAGGCGGGCGCTCATCTGGTCGTCCGTGTGCGGGTAGAAGTCCCACAGCTGCTTGAGCTGAGCGCGCATGTCGTCCGGCAGCCGGTCCTTCCCGGGCGCGTCGATCTCGATCAGGTTGCCGGCCGGATCGCGCACGTAGAGCTGGACCACGTCACCGGGGAGCTCGACCAGGCGGTTCTTGAACGCGATGTCGTCGAACGCACCGCGTCGGTCAGCCGCGCGATACACGGGCTCCAGGTCGTCGACGGTGATCCCGAAGTGGTGATGGCTGGTCGGTTGGAGGTCGCGCTCGAACAGGTGCAGCTGCGTGCGCCCGAGCGCGAGCCACTGCACGGGGATCCCGAAGTTCGGCGTCGTCAACGGCTCTGCCCCGAGGAGGTCGACATAGAAGTCGACGGACTCCTGGAGGTCCGTTGCGTTGACGCTGACATGGTTGATCCGCAGACCCATCGGCACTCCTCTTCTACCGGTACGATCGGCGCTCCATCCGCCGGAGGAGAGCATCGCATGTCCGAAGTCGTGGTCGTCGGTTCGTTCAAGGCAGAGCCCGGTAAGGAGGCGGAAGGGCTGGAGGCCTTCAAGGCCCTCGTCGCCCCCACGCACGCCGAGGACGGCTGCATCCTCTACTCACTGCACCAGGGCGTCGACGACCCCTCGCGCCTCACGTTCATCGAGCGCTGGGAGTCCCGCGAGGCCCTGGACGCGCACCTGAAGACGCCCCACGTCGCCTCGGTCCTCGAGCGCGCGCAGGAGCTGTTCGGCGACAGCGGCGACATCACCGTCTACGAGGCGGTGCCGGGCGGCGAGACGCGCAAGGGCTCGCTCGCCGCCCACGCCGGCTCGGCCGGCTAGACGTGGATCCCGCCTGAGACCTCGATCCGCTGCCCGGTGATCCAGCCGTTGCCGGGCCGCAGCAGGTTCGCGATCGCGGCGCCGATGTCGTCGGCGACCGCGATCCGCCCGAGCGGCGTGAGCGCCTTCAGGTGCTCCTGGAACGCGGGCGTGTCGCGGATGACGCCGTCTGAGAAGTCGGTGGCCACCGGACCGGGCGCGATCACGTTCGCCGTGATCCCGCGCGGCCCGAGCTCGGCCGCCAGATAGCGGGTGAGCACCTCGACGGCGCCCTTGACGGCGCCGTAGACCGCGCGCTGCGGCGAGGTGAAGCGGGCGAGCCCGCTCGACAGGTTGACGATCGACCCGCCGTCGGCGAGCAGCGGCAGCAGCTGCTGGGTGAGCAGGATCACGCCCTTGAAGTGGACGTCGACGAGCGCGTCGATGTCCTCCTCGGTGACGTCGGCGATCATCCCGCCGCGCGAGAAGCCGCCGTTGTTGACGAGGAAGTCGACGGTGTCGCGCTCGAAGTGGGGGAGGACGTCGCGCACGGCGTCGGCGAAACCGGCGGGGCGCGCCACGTCGAGCTCCAGCGCGACCGCGCGCCGGCCGAGCGCTTCGACCTCGGCGACGAGCGACGCCGCCTCCTCGGGGTGCGAGCGGTAGGTGGCGATGACGTCGACGCCGTCGCGGGCGAGGTGCAGGGCGGCGCTGCGGCCGATGCCGCGGTTGGCTCCGGTGATGAGGGCGAGCTTGGTCATGGACCGCATGCTGCGCCGGCGGGACGCGCGCGACCAGAGACCGCTTCAGCCAGGGACAAGCTGTCCCTGGTTGCGCCGGTCGCTCGCGCGATCATGTGCCGGGATGGACCGTGACGCGCTCGCCGACTTCCTCCGCCGCCGCCGCGCGGCGCTCCAGCCCGAGGACGTCGGGCTGCGCGCCGGGCCACGCCGGCGGACCAGCGGGCTGCGGCGGGAGGACGTCGCTGCACTCGCGCACATGTCGACCGACTTCTACACGCGCCTGGAGCAGCGGCGCGGCTCGCGCCCGTCGGAGGCGATGGTCGCGTCGATCGCCCGCGCGCTGCGGCTGACCCTGGACGAGCGCGACCACCTGCTCCAGCTCGCGGGCCACGTCCCACCGCCGCGCGGGCGGCGCAGCGACCACGTCACGCCCGCGCTGCTGCGCGTGCTGGACCGGCTGGACACGCCCGCGCAGATCGTCGACGACCTGGGCCACACGCTCGCGCAGAACGCGATGGGCGAGGCGCTGATGGGCGTGCACGTCGGCGACCAGAGCGTGTTCCGGCGCTGGTTCATGGGGGACCCGGCGGAGCGCGCGCTGTGGCCCGAAGCGGACTGGGACCTGCATTCGCACCGGTACGCCGCGGGGCTTCGGGTCGCCTACGGGCGCGACGAGGAGGCGCGCGCGTTCGTGGACGGGTTGCTGCGTGAGAGCGCCGAGTTCGCGCGCGTCTGGGCCGAGCACGAGGTCAAGCTGCCGAACAGCACGCGCAAGCGGCTCGCGCACCCGCAGGTCGGCCTGATCGAGCTCGACTGCCAGATCCTCACCGCCGAGAACCAGACCGAGCTGCTCGTCGTCTTCACCGCCACGCCGGGCACCGAGGACGCGGAGAAGCTCGCGCTGCTGGGCGTGATCGGCACCCAGCAGTTCGCCTCCTAGAAACTTCTCGGCGGGCGTGTATCAGGGGCCGGGTGGGTGGCTCTGTGTCGGCACATCCTCCCCACCGATTGGAGCACCCGGCCATGCGCCTCAACCGGACCTTGATGTCCACGATCGTCGTCTCGACCCTCGCGCTGAGCGCCACCCCGGCGCTGGCGCAGGAGAAGCGGTCCGAGGTCGCCGACATGACGGCGGCCATCTCGCGGGACCTCGGCCTCTCACCGGAGCAGGTCAAGCTCACCGCCGAGCAGCAGGCCCGCGCGATCGCGATCGACGAGCGGCTGCAGAAGGAGCTCGGCGACCAGATCGCGGGCACGTACTTCGACGCCAAGAGCGGCCAACTGATCGTCAACCTCACCGACCGCAGCCTGCTCGAGACGGTCAAGGGCGCCGGCGCGACGCCCCGGCTCGTGCAGAACAACCTCAAGCAGCTCGGCCTGGCGCTGAACGCGCTGGGTGGGCCGGACACGTCCCCCGAGAAGCGTGAGGTCATCAAGTCCCAGAGCCAGTTCGCGGCGCTGTCGATCGACCCGATCAGCAACACCGTGAAGATCACCGCGACCAAGGAGCAGGCCGGCGCCGCGCGCGAGGCGATCGCCAAGTACGGCGACCTCGTGTCCGTCGAGACGATCGACGAGCTGCCCGAGCCGACCGTGAACTTCCTCGACGGCGGCGACGGCTACAACGGCAACAACTGCTCGGCCGGCTTCAACCTCCGCAACCCGTCCACTGGAGCCAAGTTCCTGCTGACCGCCGGCCACTGCCTGAGCAAGGGCGACTGGGTCACGGGCCAGGGCGGCGTCTTCTTCGGCACCACGCTCGAGAGCTGGTTCCCGAGCTATGACGACGCGCTCGTCCGCAACCAGAACACCGGCTACTGGATCCAGGGCCCGTGGTTCGACTCCAACCCGTCCAACGGCGCCTTCCACAGCTTCTCGGGCATGACCGACTCGCCCGTCGGCACGATCGTCTGCAAGGCCGGCATCAAGACCAAGTTCACCTGCGGCTTCATCACCGCCAAGAACGAGGACGTCACCTACAGCACCGGTGAGACGATCTTCGACATGACGCGTCACAGCGCGTGCGTCGAGCCCGGCGACTCCGGCGGGTCGGTCCTCTCCTACATCGGCGGCAGGTTCCGCGCCGAGGGCGTGACCAGCGGCGCCCGCCTGCGCCGCGACGGCGACGGCATCCGCCGCTGCCTCTCCAAGTTCGGCGAGCAGAACGTCTCCTGGGCCTTCCCGGTCGTCGACTCGATGGCCTACTACGGCCCGAAGTACGGCGCGACGCTCTGGTAGACGCGCACGGGCTGTGGGTAGGGGCGGCGCATGGCGATGGAGGCGCCGCCCCTCCCTGAGCATCTCCAAGTCGAGGTCAGCGGCGCGTGCAACCTGCGCTGCCGGATGTGCCTCGTCCGTTACGCGCCCTCGGTCGGCAGACGCGAGGGCGCGCTGGCGTACGAGGACTTCCTCGCGCTGGTCGAGTCGGTGCCGACGCTGCGCCGGCTCACGCTGCAGGGGCTGGGCGAGCCGCTGCTCTCGCCGCACCTGCTCGACATGATCCGCTTCGCGGCGGCGCGTGACGTGCACGTCGGCTTCAACACCAACGGCGTGCTGCTGCGCAGCGGCGTGGCGCGGGCGCTGGTCGCCGCCGGCACCGGGCACGTCCACGTGTCCCTCGACGGCGCGACCGCCGCCACCTACGAGGACGTGCGGCACGGCACCGGGCTGGAGCGGCGGCCGGGGCAGTTCGAGCGCGTCGTCGACAACCTGCGCGGGCTGATCGCGGCGCGCGGGGCGCAGCGCCGGCCGCGGACGGTGCTCGTGTTCGTCGCCATGCGCCGCAACGTGCGCGAGCTGGTGGCGCTGGTCGAGCTGGCCGCCGACATCGGCGTCGACGAGGTGTGGGTGCAGAACCTCTCGCACGTGTTCTCGGACACCGACCCGGCGGGCGCCTACGAGGCGATCCGCCGCTACGCCGAGGACGAGGCGCTGTTCGCCGACGAGGCGACGGCGGAGCACGCCCGCGAGGTGTTCACCGCGGCCGCGGCGCGGGCGCGTGCGCTCGGCCTCAAGCTCCGCCTGCCGCTGCTGGAGGAGCCGGCGGGCGGCGGCTGCTCCTGGCCGTGGGAGGGCGCGTACGTCACCCACCGCGGCCACGTCCAGCCGTGCTGCATGGTCATGGGCTCCGACCGCGCGACGCTCGGCGACCTCGGCTCCGCGGCCTTCCCGGAGATCTGGCACAACGACCGCTACCGGCGCTTCCGCCGTGCGCTCGCGGGCTCCGAGCCGCCGGACGTGTGCGCCGGCTGCTCGGAGTACCGCGGCGTCTTCTAGACCGGCTGGCTGACCGCGATCACGCCGCCCTGCGGGTCGGCGATCACGGCGTTGCGGAACCCGGGCGCGTCGGTCGGCGGCATGATCAGCGCGCCGCCGAGCTCGGTGGCCCGGGCCGCGAGCGCGTCCACGTCGTCGGCGCGGAAGTTGACCGCCCAGTGCGGCGGCACGCCGCCCTCGGTGGCCGTCATGACCGCGACGACGTCACGCGGGAGCGCCTGTCCGGGCTCGCCGCCCTCGTGGCCCGGAAGCCGGAACAGCGTCAGCGGCGTTCCGGGCAGCGGCTCGGCCTCCCAGCCGAACAGCGCGTAGAACGCCTCCGCCGCGGCCGGGTCGGGCGAGTGCAGCGCGCTCATCGCCCAGCTGCCGGGCGCGCTGACGACCTCGGCCGCGTGCCGGTCGGAGAGCCCGAACGGCACGCCGGTGGGATCGGCGACGACGGCCACGCCGTCGGTCGGGCCGACGAGCACGCTGCCGCCTTCCTGGCCGACGACGGTCAGCGTCACCTCGAGCGACTCGACGCGCACGAACGTGCCCCAGAACGCGGCCGGCGACCCGGGCGGCGCCTGGCGGATGCCGGCCACCCGCCGCCCGTCGAGGCGCGCGATGCCGGCGTCCACCTCCCAACCCATCAGCGCGCCGTAGTACGCGGCGGCCGCCTCCGGGTCCGGTTGCGATGTCTCGACCCAGCACGGGACGCCCGGCGGGTACGTGGTGCGATGACTCAAAGAATGCTCCTTGCTTGAAAGGCTGAATGCGAAACGGCAGGGACGGGCGGGCCGCTGCTGGAGCAGCCCGCCGGTCTGATCACGTGGCCGTGACGGTGTTCAGCTGTCGTGCGCGGAGCGGACGATGCGGCCGACGTTAGCGGACGCGCATCCCGCGCGCCTCGTCCCAGTGCAGCTCCTTGGACCGCTTCTTGAGCGGTGCGTCCGCGCGGGAGATCTTCGCGCCGCCCTTGGTGTCCGGCGGGCAGATCGCGATGTAGCGGGCGTAGCCGCCCACGCCACCGCCGAACTTCGGGTAACCGATGTTGACGAGGCAGCCGGTCTCGGGCACGGCGGAGAGGTTGTTGACGCCCTCGGCCTGGGTGTAGCCGTTGTGCATCAGCCAGGCCTCGCCCTCGAGCGTGGGCGTGGTGTCGGTGTCCAGCGGCTCGTGGCCGTGGAAGAGGATGTGGCGCTTCTGGTGCAGGAACTTGATCGCCTTCAAGGACACGCCCGGGAAGACCGGGTCGGCGGCGAGCGCCTTGGCCTTGACCGGGTCGGTCGTCCACTTCTTCGACCAGTCGCTGCGGACCATCACGACCGAGCCCTCGGGGATGCGGCCGTGCTCCTTCTCCCAGGCGGTGATGTCGGACACCTGCAGGTGGTAGTCGCCCTTCTTCTTGACCTGCGGCACGATCGAGATGACGACCAGCGGGCGGACCGCGAACGTGGCCGGCAGCTCGTCGATCGCCGGGTACTCGGGCGCCCAGTGCGCGGGCGGGTCGAGCTGGGTGCCGAACTGGTCGGTGGAGAGCGTGTACTGCGTCGCCTCGAAGCCATCGCTGGCGAAGGTGTACGGCTGGCCCGTCAACGGGTTGACGGTGGGCTTGAACGACGATGGGCCGAAGCCCTTCCACACGGGCTGGAACGGCGTCAGCGTGTGGGTGAGGTCGATGTAGCGCGACTTGCTCAGGACCTCGGTGTAGGCCTGCCACAGGTCGGACGGCTCGTCCTGCGCCACGGCCGGCGCGGACCCCGCGCCCAGGGCGAATGCCGCCACGGCGACAGCGCTGGCAACCCGGTTCCCTCTCATGGTTCCCCCTTCGGATGTGACCCGGAAGCGCGGAAGACTACGCCTTGAGGAGCGCCTCCACGTCGGGGCGGCAACCGCCGCAGCCCGTGGCTGCGCCGGTGTGCTCGGACACCGCCGCGACCGTGGTCAGCTTCCGGTCGCGTATGGCCGCCACGATCTCGCTGCGGGACACGGTCTGGCAGGAGCAGACGAGGTGGTCGGCGGGCGCGTCGCCGGTCGGCGGGCCCGACTCCAGCAGCGCCTCGGGCACCGCCTCGCCGCTCGCGATCAGGCCGCGCAGCGCCCGCGCGTCGGCGACGTCGCCGAGCAGCGTCGCGCCCGCCAGCGCACCGTCGCGCAACACCAGCTTGCGGTATCGCTCGCGCCGTGAGTCGAGCGCGATGACCTCCTCCGCGAGCGGGTCCGGCTCGGCGGCGGCGCCCGCGCAGAAGAGGTCGATGCCGGCCACCTTCAGCGTCGTCGCGGGCACCGCGCCGTGGAACGCGTTGGGTCGGCCGGCGATCGCGGCGCCGGCCGCGCGGGCCTGCTCGAGCACCGGTGCCCACAGCCCGTAGACGACGCCGCGGTGCTCGGCGCACTCGCCGACCGCCCACACGCCCGGCGCGCTCGTGCGCAGGTTGTCGTCGACCAGCACGCCGCGCCCGACCTCCAGGCCGGCGTCGCGCGCGAGCGACACCTCCGGCCGGATGCCGGTGGCGAACACGACCAGGTCGGCGGGCAGCGCCGTGCCGTCGTCGAGCGTCACCAGGTGGGCCGGAGCGGCACCGGCGGCCGGGACGGTCGCTGCGTCGTCGGCGCGCGCCGCGCGGGCGGTGGCGCGCCCGTCGACGACGGCCTCGGTGCGCCGGCCGCAGAGGACGTCGATGCCGAGCGCGCGGATCCGGCGTTCGAGCAGCCGCGCCGCGAGCGGGTCGAGCTGGAGCTCCATCAGGCGGTCCGCGAGGTGCACGACGGTCACGTCGACGCCCTGCTCGCGCAGCCCCCGCGCGGCCTCCAGGCCGAGCAGGCCGCCGCCCACGACCACGGCGCGGCGAGCACTGCCGGCCGCCTCGCGGATCGCGCGCATGTCGGCGAGCGACCGGAACGCGAACACGCCGGGGCGGTCGAGACCGGGGATCGGCGGCAGCCATGGCGCGGAGCCCGTGGCGAGGACGAGGTCGTCGTACGCGACGACGCCGCCGTCGGCGAGCTCGACGGTACGGGCGCGCAGGTCGATCCCGCGCACGCCCGCGCCCAGGCGCAACGTCGTGCCGTCGGCCTGGTGCAGCGCCAGGCGCGCGTCGTCGATGTCGCCGGCCAGCGCCTGCGAGAGCAGCACGCGGTTGTAGGGCGCGTCGTCCTCGCGGCCGATCAGCGTCACGCGCCGGCCCGGCTCGTGCGCGAGCACGGTCTCCGCGACCGCGTTGCCGGCCATCCCCGCCCCGACGATCACCACGTGGCGCCCGCCGCGCGCCGGCAGCACCTCGGCCGCGACCGGCTCCAGCCGTACCGCGCACGCCTTCAGCTCCGGCTGCTTGGACACGGGGTCGATCGCCCGCGAGGTCACGTTGTTGAGCGCGCCCTCGCCGGCGGCGAGATGAAGCGCGCCCCAGTGGAACGGCGCGAACACGACCCCGCGCGGCACGTTCTCGCTCACCCGCAGCCGCAGCACCGCCGACCCGCGGCGGGAGCGCACGCGCACCTTCTCCGGCAGGCCCTCCGCGTCGGCCGGGTGGACTTCGACGAACGGGTGCGGCTCGGCGTCGAGCAGCGCCTTGGACTTGCCCGTGCGGGTCATCGTGTGCCACTGCTGCGCGACGCGGCCCGTGGTCAGCACCAGCGGGAAGTCGGGCGTCACCGCATCGGCGGGCTCGGTGTGGGGCGTGGGGGCGAGCCGCGCGCGGCCATCGGGGGTCGGGAAGCGGCGGGACGCGTACAGCCGCTCGGTCCCCGGATGGTCCGGGGACGGGCACGGCCACTGGATCGGCCCCTCGCGGCGCAGGCGGCTGTGCGAGATGCCGGTCTGGTCGCACACGCGGCCCTCGGTCGTCTGCACGTACTCGGCGTGCACGGCCGCGGCGGTGCGCCACGGGAACGCGGTCGGGTGGCCGAGCGCGCGCCCGACGCGGGTGAAGATCTCCCAGTCCGGCAGCGCTTCGCCGGGCGGGTCGAGCGCACGCCGCACGAGCGACACGCGGCGCTCGGAGTTGGTCATCGTCCCGTCCTTCTCCGGCCACTGCGCGGCGGGCAGGATCATGTGCGCGAGCGCGCCCGTCTCGGTCGGGAAGTACGCGTCCTGGCAGACCACGAGCTCGGCGCGCCGGAGCGCCGCCGTGAAGCGCCCGGCGTCCGGCTGGGAGACGACCGGGTTGGTGGCGACGACCCACAGGACCTTGATCCGGTCCTCCTCGAGCGCCTCGACCAGCTCGGTGGCCGCGATCCCCGGCTCGGGCGCGATCCCGGGGGAGTCCCAGAAGCGCCCCATCCACGCGCGGTCCTCGGCGTTGCTCACGCTCCGGTACCCCGGCAGCAGCGTGGACAGCCCGCCCGTCTCACGCCCGCCCATCGCGTTCGGCTGGCCGGTCAGCGACAGCGGGCCGGCGCCGGGCCGTGCGATGTTCCCGGTCGCCAGGCAGAGGTTGATCAGCGCGCGGTTCTTGAGCGTGCCGACGGTCGACTGGTTCGCGCCCATCGACCACAGCGCCATCGCCCGCTTGGAGGAGCCGAACCGCCGCGCGGCCTCGACGATGTCCTCGGCGGGCACGCCGCACACCTCGGCCGCGCGCGACGGGGACCAGTCGGCGGCGACGGTCAGCGCGTCGTCGGCGCCGCGCGTGTGGCGGTCGAGGAAGCGCCGGTCGAGCAGCCCGTCGCGCTCGAGCACGTGCAGCATCGCGTTGAGCAGCGGCAGGTCCGTGCCCGGGCGGACCGGGAGGTGCAGCCCGGCGTGCTCGGCGGTCGGCGTGCGGCGCGGATCGGCGACGATCAGGAACGCGCCCTGGCTGCGGATCCGGTTCCAGACGATCGGATGGCAGGACGCCGCGTTGGAGCCGAGCAGGAACAGCACCTCGGCCTCCTCGACGTCCGCGTACGACGGTGGCGGCCCGTCCGAGCCCAACGCGCCCGTGTAGCCGGCGACCGCGCTGGACATGCACAGACGCGAGTTCGAGTCGAGGTTGTTCGTGCCCAGGAAGCCCTTGGCGAGCTTGTTGACCGCGTAGTAGTCCTCGGTCAGCAGCTGGCCGGAGATGTAGAACGCGATCTCGTCGGGACGCACGCCCTGCAGGCGCTTCGCGAGGTCGTTGACCACCGAGCGCCACGAGGCCGGCCGCCAGCGGTCGTCGAGCGACGCGCGCCGCAGCGGCGTCGTCGCGCGGTCGGGCGCGTGCACGGCCTCGGGCAGCCGGGTCGGCTTGCGGCAGGTCGCGCCGCGGTTGACCGGGTGCTCGGTGTCCCCGCGCACGGAGACGAGCCGCCCGTCGCGGACGTCGGCCACCAGGCCGCAGCCGACCCCGCAGTACGGGCACGTCGTCTTCACGCGAGCCGCACCCAGAGCGCTCCGTCCTCCTCGCGGATCTCGTGCACGGCGACCGCCTCGTCGCCGTTGAGCGCGAGCCCGGTCGTCAGGTCGAAGCGCCGGCCGTGCAGCGGGCACGTCACGCACGAGTCGGCGACGATGCCGTCGGCCAGCGGGCCGGCCGCGTGCGGGCAGTGCGCGTCGATCGCGGCCAGCCCGTCCGGCAGCCGGAAGATCGCGATCCGGCGGCCGTCGACCGCGGTCGTGCGGCCCTCGAGCATCGGCACGTCCTCGACGCGCCCGACGAGGGTCCAGGTGGGGTCGGCGATCGCGGTCATCGGGCTCCCTCCGCGGGCGGACCGACGAGCTCGGGCTCGCTGTCCAGCTCGGCGAACTGCTTGGGGTGGACGGGGGTGTGGCGCTCGCGCCACGGATCGGGGTCGGCCGCGGCCTTGGCGATCCGGTAGCGCTCGATCAGGCCGTCGAGGTCGGCCATGACCGCCTCGCGCACCGGCTCGATCCCGACGCGCTCGATGTACGCGTAGGTGCGTTCCAGGTACTCCGCTGACTCGCGGTAGTGCTGCAGGAAGGCCAGGCTCAGGCGGATCGCCTCGTCGGACGTGTCGACCGTGGCGAGCAGGTCGCCCTTGCGGACGGTCGCGCCCGCGGCGCCGCCGACGTAGATCTCCCAGCCGCCCTCGACGGCCACGAGCCCGATGTCCTTCACGTACGCCTCGGCGCAGTTGCGCGGGCAGCCGGTCACGGCGCCCTTGACCTTGTGCGGCGTGTAGAGCCCTTCCATCGCGCGCTCGAGCTCGATCCCGACGCCCATCGCGTTGCCCAGCCCGAAGCGGCAGAAGTCCGTGCCGACGCACGTCTTGACCGTCCGCACCGCCTTCGCGTAGGCGTGCCCGGACGGCATGTCGAGCTCCTCCCAGATCGCCGGGAGCTGCTCCTTCTTGACGCCGAGCAGGTCGATCCGCTGGCCGCCGGTGATCTTGATCAGCGGCACCTCGTACTTGTCGGCGACGTCGGCGATCCGGCGCAGCTCGTCGGCGCTGGTGACGCCGCCGCGGATGCGCGGCACGACCGAGAACGTGCCGTCGTTCTGGATGTTCGCGTGGACGCGGTCGTTGATGTAGCGCGCGTGGCGCTCCTCGCGGTGGCGGTTGCCGCGGATCTCGCTCACGAGGTAGGAGAGCCCGGGCTTGCAGGCGCCGCAGTCACGGCCGGCACCGCACGCGGCGCTCAGCTCGGACACGGAGTCCAGCTCGCGCTCGCGCACCACCGCGGCCAGCTCCTCGCGCGTCTGGCGCCGGCACGGGCACAGGAACGTCGCCTCCTCGGCCGCGCCGCCGCGCTCGTTGGCGAGCAGCTCGGACACCATCGGCTTGCACGAGCCGCAGCCCGCGCCGGCCCGGGTGACGTTGACGACCTCCAGCGTGGAGCCGAGCCCGCCCGCGCGGATGGCCTCGACGATCTCGCCCTTGCAGACGCCGTGGCAGTTGCACACGCGGGCGCTGTCGGGGAGGTCGGCCGCGGTCGCCTGGCTGGCTTCGGCGAGCAGAGCGAGGGGGTCGTTCGCCTCGCGACCGGTCCGGACCGCGTCCATCAGCAGCTCGGCGCCGCGCGTGTCGCCGAGGAGGATCGTGCCGATCGTGCGGCCCTCGCCGTCGACGACCAGCTTGCGGTACGTGGCGTCGTCGGCGACGACCACGGCGCGCGCGCCGTCGGGCGCGCCCGCGGTCACGAGGTCCACGCCCATGACCTTGAGCTTCGCGGTGGGGATCGAGCCGGTGTAGGCCGACGCGACGCCGCAGATCGTGTCCGCGGCCACCTTCGCCTGCTCGTGGATCGGCGCGACGATGCCGTGGACGACGCCGCGGTGCTGCGCGCACTCGCCGACGGCGAGCACGCGTGGGTCGGAGGTCACCATGGCGTCGTCCACGACGATCCCGCGCTCCACGGTCAGCCCGACGGCGCGCGCCAGGTCCACCTGCGGCCGGATGCCGACCGAGATGACGACGGTGTCGGCCGGCAGGAACCGGTCTGCGAGGCGGACGCCCTCAGGCGTGATCTCCTGCGTGTTCGCCTCCAGCAGGACCTCGACGTCCAGCGCCTCCATGGCCGGGGTCAGCAGCTTCGCCGCGCCTTCGTCGAGCTGGCGCTCCATCAGCCGGTCGACCAGGTGGACGACGGTCGTCTCGCAGCCGAGCGAGGCGAGCCCGTACGCGGCCTCCAGGCCGAGCAGCCCGCCGCCGATGACCACGGCCCGGCCCTTGGCGGCCGCCAGCGCGGCACAGTCCTCGGGGGAGCGGAAGACGTGGGCGTGCTCGGCGCCGGGGATCGGCGGGACGAGCGCGTCGCTGCCGGTGCAGACGACGTAGCGGTCGTAGCCGGCGAGCTCGTCGATGCGCGTGTTCAGCAGCACCTCGACGCCGTGGTCCTCGAACCAGCTCGCGGGGCGCAGCGTGAGCGTGTCGGGCTCCGCGCCGTTGACCAGCAGCGTGGAGAGCGCGACGCGGTCGTAGGGGAGGCGCGGCTCGGCGCACGCGAGCGTGAGCTCGATGTCGCGGTTGCGCTCCCGGATCGCCTCGACCACGGCCTGGCCGGCGATCCCGCCGCCGATCACGAGGACCTTCATGCCCGGGCTCCAGCCAACGCGACCGTGCTCGGCCGCATCGTGGTGATCAGCGCGATCGCCGCCGCGACCGCGATCGCCCCGAGGCCCGGCCCGAACGAGCCGAACGCGTCTTTGACGACGCCGAGGATCGTCGGCAGGAAGAACCCGCCGAGCCCACCGGCGGCGCCGACCAGGCCGGTGAGGACGCCGATCCGCTCGCGGTAGCGCACGCCGACGAGCTGGAAGACCGCGCCGTTGCCGACGCCGAATGTGCCCATGGCCAGGATGAACGCCGTGGCGGTGGCGGCCAGCTCGGGGAGCGCCGAGGTGAAGAGCAGGAGCGCCGCGCCGACCGCGTAGACGCCGGTGAGGACGGTCGTGCCGCCGGCGCGGTCGGCGAGATAGCCGCCGAGCGGGCGCAGGAGCGACCCGAGCGCGGCGCCGACCGCGACGAGCGTGGCCGCGTCGACCTTGGAGATCCCGTACTGGTCGCGGAAGAAGATCGGCAGGAAGCTCGCCAGGCCGACGAACGTGCCGAACGTGACGGCGTACAGGCCGCACAGCCGCCAGGCGTCCTTCTCGCGCAGGATGTTGCGCAGGTCGCGGGGGCGCACCGGCGTGGCGGGCGCCGGCGGCTCCTTGGCGAGCAGCGCGAACGCGATCCACACGAGCGTGACCGGGATCAGCGCGAGGCCGAACACCGCGTGCCAGCCGTACGCCTCGGCCAGGCGCGGGGCGAACAGCGTGGTGAGCACCGTGCCGGAGTTGCCGGCGCCCGCGATGCCCATCGCCAGCCCCTGGCGCTCGGGCGGGTAGTGGCGGCCCGCGAGCGGCAGCGCGATCGCGAAGCTCGCGCCCGCGACGCCCAGCAGGACGCCGACGCCGAGCAGCGCGCCGTACGAGCTCGCCAGCTGCCAGCCGCAGACGAGCGCGATCACCACGAAGGCCATCGAGATCAGGCCGACGCGACGCGGTCCGTAGCGGTCGCCGAGCAGGCCGAGCACGATCCGGAAGGCCGCCGCGGACAGCAACGGCACGGCGACCATCAGGCCCTTGGCTGCAGTCGACAGGCCGAGGTCCTCGCCGATGTAGGCCCCCAGGGCGCCGAGCAGCACCCAGGCCATGAAGCTGACGTCGAAGTGCATGAGCGCGGCGGCCAGCGAGGGGGCGTGACCGGCGGTTCGGAGTTCCCTCAGGTGCATGGCTGGACCGTATGGCGAGGGCTGAGCGGGTCCATCCGACCGCCGGTCGGACATGTGGTCGTGATCGGACGACGCCTGGGCGAATCTGAACTGCCTGATTAGAATTGACGCTGATGGCCCGGGCACGAGCGCAGATCAACACGGCCGCGCTGGCCGCGGCGTTCGCCGACGGCGGCCTGCACGGCACGTCGATCGACCGCGTGGTCGCGGCGGCCGGCGTCGCCCGTCCGACGCTCTACGCGCGCGGGGGCGACAAGGACGAGCTGTTCGCGCTGGCCGTCGAAGCCGAGGTGGAGCGCCTGATCGAGCGCTTCGAGGGCGGTGTCGGCCAGATCGCGGCGGCGCTGGACGAGTACGTCGAGCTCGATCCTGGCGCGCGGCTCCTGCTGGTCACCGCGCGCGTCGGCGCCTCCGAACGGGTGGAGCGCTCACTGCGCCGCATCTCGCTCGCCCTGACGTCGGCGGTCGGCGACGAGGAGGTCGCGGCGGTGCTGCTCGGCGGCGCCTACGCGGCGCTGCACGGCGGGCCGTCGGTGGCCCGCCTGGCCCGGTTGCTCCCATCGCGGGCGCAGTCCGGGCCGCCGGCGGGCATCTGGACGGCCTAGAAGGCCTCGGCCAGCGGCTCCGGCAGCGGCTCGGAGTGCACCACCGACATGGCGCGGGTCGCGCGGGTGAGCGCGGTGTAGAGGCCGCCGACGCCGCCGTCGGGGCGCTCGCGCAGGATCGCCTCCGGCTCGACGACGACGATCGCGTCGAACTCGAGGCCCTTCGCGACGTGCAGGTCGAGCAGGTTGATGCCCGCGCCGAGGGCCGCGTGCGTGGCGTCGGCGTAGGTGTCCAACGCCGCCCGCACCGTGGACATGTGCTCGAGCGGCGCGACGATGCCGACGCTGCCCTTGACGGTCTCGGCCAGGCGTGAGGCCTCCCGCGCCGTGGCCTCGCCGAGCGTCTCGGTGTGGATCGCGCGCGCCGGGAACGGGGCCTCGCGGACACCCCGCGGCGCGGGCGCGCCCGGCGGCAGCAGCGTCCCCGCGATCGTCAGGAACTCGTTCGGGACGCGGTAGCTGATCTCCAGCTCGGACACGTCGTAGGTGCTCACGCCGGCCTCGTTGAGCACGCGCTCCCACGACGACACGCCGGCGTCAGCGGTGCGCTGGGCGAGGTCGCCGAGGATGGTCAGCGACTGCGAGCGCGCGCGTCTGACCACCATCCGCAGCTCCATCGGCGTGAGGTTCTGCGCCTCGTCGACGACCACGTGCCCGAAGCGGCGGAAGCCCGGGTCGATCAGCCAGTGCGCCTCGTCGAGCAGCGCGACGTCGGTCGGCGTCATGGCGTGCTTGTCCGTCGCGGCCTTGGCCTTGATCAGGCGCGTGATCTCGTCCGGGGTGAGGAGGTCGGCCGCCACGCGCTCGAGGCGCTCGCGGTTCGTGAACAGCTTCTTGACGAGGCCCTCGGGCGTCTCCTTCGGCCACGCCTTGGTGACCGCGCGCGTGTACTCCTTGGCCTTGCGGATCGTCTTGATCGCGTCGTCGGGGCTGGCGAGCGAGTCGCTGGTGAGCACGCGGGAGGCGAACGTGCCGGCGAGGCGTTCGCGGAAGCGCTCGCGGGCGGTGGCGTACGAGAACGCGCGCTCGCGGACGGCGGCGACCAGCTCGCGCTGCTCGTCGGCGGTCACCGTGGCGGTGACGCGGCGGGACACGGGCACCGAGATGTCCTCGAAGTGCAGCCGGTCCCACAGCAGGCGCTCGAGCACGGTCGCGATCCGGGCGCTGCCCTTGAGCGTCGCCAGCTCGCGTGCCTCGTCGGTCTCGCCGTGCGGCTTGGTGACGAGCGCGCCGATCGCCCGCTGCTCGACGCCGCCCTCGCCGAGCGCCGGCAGCACCTGCTCGATGTAGCGGATGAACGTCTCGTTCGGGCCGACCACCAGCACGCCCTCGCGGCCGAGCTGGGGGTTGGTGTAGAGCAGCCACGCGGCGCGGTGCAGGCCGACGGCGGTCTTGCCCGTGCCGGGGCCGCCCTGGATGACGAGGGCGCCGTCGGTCTGCCTGGCGATCAGCTCGTACTGGTCGGGCGTGATCGTCGAGATGATCTGGCGCATCTCACCGACGCGCTGCCGGCTGATGTCCTCGACGATCGCGTCGGTCAGGTGGTCCTCGAAGCTCGTGTCGAGCGGCTCGTCGACGAAGCCGAGGACCGTGCGCTCCTCGATGTCGAGGCGGCGTCGTCGGCGCACGCCGTGCGGGTCCTGCTCAGTAGCGGTGTAGAACGGCTCGGCCGCGGGGGCGCGCCAGTTGATGCTCAGCAGGTCGTTGGACGGGCTGTGCACCGCGTGGCGGCCGATGTACAGCGTCGAGTCGTCCGTGCGGTCGATGCGGCCGAAGTAGAGCGGCCCGCTGGCCTCCGTGTAGACGCGGATGCGCTCGCGGCGCATGGCCTCCAGCGCCTCGTTGGCGTACTCGTCGTCGCTCACCGCGCGGTCGCGGTATTCGGTCAGCGCGGCGAACGCGCGGTCGTACGCGGCGGCCGTCTCATCCAGGTGCCGTTGCTCGGCCTCCAGCTCCTCCATGCCGTTGATCGTAGGCTGATGACCGATGTCAGCGCCTGCGCGCAATCTCGTGAACCTCAAAGACGTGGCGAAGGGCTTCGCCGCGCGGACCGTCCTCAGCGGCGTGACGCTCGGCGTGGCCGCCGGCGATCGCGTCGGGATCGTGGGACGCAACGGCGACGGCAAGTCGACCCTGCTGCGGCTCATCGGGGGTGTGGAGGAGCCGGACGAAGGCGCGGTGACGCGGGTCGGCGGGCTCGCGCTGTCGATGCTCGGGCAAGGCGACTCGCTCGACGGCTCCAAGACCGTGCGCGACGAGCTCGTCGGCGGCATGGCCGACCACGAGTGGGCGGCTGACGCCCGCTACCGGTCGGTGCTCGACGGGCTGCTGGGCGGCGTGTCGATGTCGCGCTTCCCGCGTGGGCTGGACACGCTGATCGAGCCGTTGAGCGGCGGCGAGCGGCGGCGGATCGCGCTGGCGCAGACGCTGCTCGGCCACCCCGAGCTGCTGCTGCTCGACGAGCCCACGAACCACCTGGACGTCGAGGGCGTGGACTGGCTGGCGCGGCACCTGGCCGCACGGCGCGGCTCGATGCTGGTCGTCACCCACGATCGCTGGTTCCTCGACGCCGTGTGCACGCACACCTGGGAGGTCAGCGACGGAGACGTGCACCAGTACGAGGGTGGCTACGCGGCCTACGTGCTGGCCCGCGCTGAGCGCGAGCGCCAGGCCGCCGCGCGTGAGGAGCGCCGCCAGATGCTGATCCGCAAGGAGCTCGCCTGGCTGCGCCGCGGGCCGCCGGCGCGCACCGCCAAGCCGAAGTTCCGCATCGAGGCGGCGAACGCGCTGATCGCCGACGAGCCCGAGGCTCGCGACCGCGCGGAGCTCCTGAAGTTCGCGTCCTCGCGGCTGGGTGGCAAGGTCATCGAGGCCGAGGGCGTCGGGCTGGCGTTCGGCGCGAAGGTCCTGCTGCGCGGCGTCGACTGGCACATCGGCCCGGGCGACCGGATCGGGTTGGTGGGCGTCAACGGCTCCGGCAAGTCGTCGCTGACGAAGGTGCTGGCGAAGGAGCTCGAGCCGGATGCGGGCGAGGTCGAGCACGGCACCACCGTGCGGCTCGCGCACCTGTCGCAGGACACGGTGGAGATCCCGGGTCACCTGCGCGTCCTGGAGGCCGTCGAGGAGGTGCGCGGCGTCGCGCGCCTGGGCGACGGCAGCGAGCTGACCGCCGGCTCCCTGCTCGACCGCTTCGGCTTCCGCGGCGAGCGCCAGCGGACGCTGGTGAAGGACCTGTCGGGCGGCGAGCGCCGTCGCCTGCAGCTGATGCGGCTCCTGATGGCCGAGCCGAACGTGTTGCTGCTCGACGAGCCGACCAACGACCTCGACATCGACACCCTCACCGCGCTCGAGGACCTGCTGGACGGCTGGCCCGGCACGCTGATCGTCGTCTCCCACGACCGCTACTTCGTCGAGCGCGTCTGCGACAACGTCTACGCGCTCCTGGGCGACGGCGGAGTGACGCACCTCCCGGGCGGCATCGACCAGTACCTGTCCCTGCGCGCGCCCGAGCCGGCGCCCGTCGCGCGGGAGACCAAGGCGACCCCGAACCAAGCCGTCATCCGGGCGGCGCGCAAGGAGGTCGCGCGCCTCGAGCGCGCGCTGGAGAAGAACGAGGCGCGCGAAGCGGAGCTCCACGCGGCCATGGCGACGGCGGCCACAGACTTCAACCGCCTTCGCGAACTGCAATCCGAGCTGGCCGAGAACGCCTCCGAGCGCGAAGCGCTCGAGGCGTCGTGGCTCGAGCAGTCCGAACTTGTTGACGGTTAATTCGCAAACGCGTGTAGATGCGTAGCTGCACTCCTTGAGACCGTAAGGGGGTGCCGCACGACGCTCCCGCTCACCGCAAGTCAGGTTCGACACCCCTCGCCCGCCTTGCGAGTTCGCAGTACGGGATCGTCCGATACGCGCAGCTTCGTGGGCTCGGCATTTCGGAGAGCGCGATCTCGCGGCGCTCCGACCTTCACCGGCTGTATCCAGGTGTCTACGCGGTCGGGCACACCGCTCTTTCTCGTGAGGGTCGTTGGCTGGCCGCTGTGTTCGCCGGTGGGGATGGCGCTGTGCTCCGCGGCGAGTGCCTGGCCGCGCATTACGGGCTCCAGAAATGGGCGCCGAACGAGCCCGAGATCCTTGTCCCGCGACGGCACCGACCGATACCGGGCGTCAACCTGCGCGAGGCGAGAGCGCTCGACCCACGGGACGTCACCACCTTCAGAGGTATCCCGTGCCTCACCGTCCCGCGCCTCCTCATCGACCTCAGTGACTCGCTGATCGCCGAGGAGCTGACCGCGCTCATCCACGAGGCCGCGTACTTGCACCTCCTCGACGTGCCCGCGCTGCGGCAAGCGATCCAGCGCGCCAACGGACACCACAACGTGAGGGTTCTCGAGCAGGCGATCGAGGACTGGCTGGACGGCAGCGCCGGCACGCGCAGCCGCGGCGAGGTCGCGTTCCGCCGCGCGCTCACGGCACTCGGCTTCCCCCCGCCACTCACGAACCGGAAGGCGAAGGGCATCGAGGTCGACTTCCACTGGCCCGACCGCAAGCTCATCGTCGAGATCGACGGACCCAACCACCGGCGGCCTCCGAACCGCGTCACCGATCGTGTGCGCGACGACGAGCTGATCGCCGCCGGGTGGACCGTCGTGCGGGCGCGGACCTACGAGTTGGCGCTGGCCAAGTTGAGGCCAGAAGCTGACCGCAATCGCCCGTAGCCTTCCGGCCATGGACTTCAAGCTCGAGCTGGTGGCCGTGCCCGTCTCCGACGTCGATCGCGCGAAGGCGTTCTATGTCGATCAGATCGGCTTCAACGCCGACCACGATCATCAGGTCAACGAGAACCTGCGCTTCGTGCAGCTGACCCCTCCCGGCTCGGGGTGCTCGATCGCCATCGGCCAGGGGCTGCTCGACTCCGAGCCCGGCTCGGTCAAGGGCCTGCAGCTCGTGGTCAAGGACATCGAGGCGGCGCGCGCGGAGCTCGTCGGCCGCGGCGCGCCGATCAGCGAGATCGACGATCAGCCGTGGGGGCGCTTCCTCTACTTCTCGGACCCGGACGGCAACGCCTGGGCCGTCCAGGAGATCCCCGACCGCAGCGCCTAGGGCCGGCGGCAGGCCACGTGGGAGCGCCAGTCGAACGGCAGGCGCTCCAGCCGGCCTTCCACGAGGGTGACCGCGGCGCCCCAGGTGGTGGTACCGGGGGTCGCGAGGTCCAGCCGGACGAGGCCGGAGGTGCTGGAGATGCCGACGACCCAGCCGTCGTCGAAGGCCTCGATGATCTCCTTCAGGTGCGCGTCGCGCTCCTCGAACTCGAGGACGACGCTCACGCCGTCCTCGCGATCGGGCTCGAAGAGCGGGACGAGCGCCGTCTGCTCGAAGTGGCGGGCCCAGCCGAGGGCGTCCTGGTTGTGGACGCTGTCGCGGATCGTCGGGTCGGCGCCCGCCGCGAGCAACACGTGCGCGACCTCCTCGTGGCCGCCCATGACCGCGAGGTGCAGCGCGGTGACGTCCACGCCGAAGTGCGTCCACAGCGCGTCGGGGTTCGCGCCGCGGCCGAGCAGCCAGCGGACCGCGTCCGCGTCGCCGCGCTTGGCCATCAGGTGCAGCACGCCGGGGCCGACGACGCTGCTGAACCGGGCGGCGGTGTCGACGTCGCCGAGCGCGAGGGCGGCCAGCAGGTCGACCTCGTAGCCGCGCGCCGGTCGCTGCCCCCGCTCGGCGCTGGCGATCTCGGCCTGGCTGAGCGCCGCGATCGCCCGCATGACCGCGTCGTCGACGCCCGCGACGCTCGCGTACGTGGCGGCGAAGTGCCCGAAGCCGTCGACGCCGAGCGGGTCGGCGCCGAGCGACACCAGCAGCTCGACCATGTCCGCCTGGCCGCGCGCGACCACGAACTGCAGCGGCAGTCGGTGATCCTCGTTGCGGCTCATCCGCTGGTTGAGCGCGCCCGGGTCGGCGGCGACGATCGCGCGGACCTCGTCGGCGAGCCCCAGGGCCAGCGCGGAGAAGATGTGGTGGCGCGCGCCGCGGCTGACCAGGAACTCGGCGACGTCCGGCCGGGGCGACTCCCAGCACGTCGCCCAGCCGATCACGCCCAGCGCGTGGTCGTCGCCGTTGCCGGCGACGTCGCCGCCGGCGTCGACCAGCAGCCGGACGACCTCCAGGTGGCCGCCGGCCGCTGCCCAGTGCAGTGCGCACGTGTTGTCGCCGCTTTCACGCGCGTTGACGTCGGCGCCGTCACGCAGAAGTGCTTGGACCGCACCGGAATCCCCGGCCTTGGCCGCCTCGAACAAGCTCACGACGCCTGAAGGTAGCGGGCTCAACCGCGCAGGCGCAACCGGCTGATCACGCCGCCATGGTCGGACGGCCACAGGCCGGACGGCGTCCGCGCCGCCGGATCGTTGCCGGTCACCCGGGCGCGCACCGTCTTCAACCCCGGCTTGGTGAGCACGTGATCGACGGTGTGGTCGAGCTTCGCCGCCGGGTCGGTCAGCGACGAGTAGCAGCAGCTCTGCCGCGCGCCGTTGTCCTTGAAGCCCTTCAGCGCCTTGAACGCGAGGTCGTCACCGGGCTTCTCCGGCTGGTTGTGGCGGCCGATGCCCGAGTTGAGGTCGCCGACCAGGATCACCTGCGCCTTGGTCTTCAGCGGGCCGGCGAGCAGCTCCTTGGCCTGCGCCGCGCGGATCTTCGGGTCCCCGAACGCCTCCAGGTGCGTGTTGACGAAGCGGAACGAGCGCTTGCCGAGCCGCGCTTCGACCGACACCCAGCCGCGGTCGACCGGGATCTTCAGGCCGCCGACGCTCGGCTCGTAGCGCGTCTTGAAGTGTCCCTTGCGGGTCTTGCCGAGCTTCACCTTCGAGCCGCGGCGGACGAGGATGACGTCACGCATCGTCAGCCGCGCGTCGAGGTCCGCGCCGAAGCCGGCGAGCGGGCCCGCGCCGGTCGCGGTGTTGCCGTCGGCGTTGACCGGCAGCTCGGCCTGGAACTCCTTCTGGACGACGACCACCTTGTAGCTCGAGCCGAGCTGCGCCTGCAACAGCGCGAGGAAGTCGAACGCGACCGTGCTCGCGGGCTGCGCACCGGCGATCGGGCTGATCGGCGGCGCGCCGCCGTCGGACGGCTGCTGGGAGTGCCAGAGCGCGACCTCCTGCAGCCCCACGAGATCGGCGCCGGACGCCTTGATCTCGCGCGCGAGCGGGACGGCACGCTCCGGGAACTTGGTCGCCTGCAGCTCGTTCCACACGGTGCCGGCGCCGTTGATCGCCTCGCCGATGCCCGGCGCGTTGATCGCCGGGTTCAAGTCCGCGCCGAGGAACACGTTGCGCGTCATGACGGTGATCTCCTGCGCGCCGGCTGCCGGAGCGGCGACCATGAACGCGGCCGCAAGCGCCGCGAGGACCCTGGACGTCTTCACGAGCCGGACTGTATCTGTACCGGGATGCACGTGGGAGAGCTTCCGATCGACCGTGCGCTGGTCGAGCGCCTGGTCGCCACGCAGTACCCGGCGCTGCGGCGCGAGCCGGTGCGCGAGGTCCGGTCGACCGGCACCGTCAACGGCATCTACCGCGTCGGCGAGCAGCACTGCGCGCGCCTGCCGCGCCTGCCCGCGTGGGCGGACGCGCTGCGACGGGAGGTCGAGTGGCTCCCGAGGCTGGCGCCGCAGCTGCCGTTGCGTCAGCCCGAGCCCGCCTTCCTCGGCGAGCCCACCGCCGAGTTCCCGCTGCCGTGGGCGATCTTCCGCTGGCTGGAGGGAGAGCCGTTCGACGCGAGCCAGGTCTGGGACGAGCGGCCGGAGGCGGAGACGCTCGGGCGGTTCGTGGCCGCGCTGCACGCCCTCCCGGTGCCCGCGGACGCGCCCCGCGGAGGACGGGCGCCGCTCGCCGAGCTCGACGCCGTCACCCGCGCGGCGTTGGAGTCCGACACGGCCGTCGCCGCCTGGGAACGCGCGTTGGAGGCGCCCGCCTGGGACGGCGTGCCCGGCTGGGCGCACAACGACCTGCTGGCACCCAACCTGCTCACGCGCCACGGGGCCTTGGAGGCCGTCATCGACTGGGGCAGCGTCGGCGTCGGCGACCCGGCGCAGGACCTCGTGCCGGCCTGGGCCGTCTTCAGCCCACTCGGCCGGAGGCTGTTCCGCAAGCAGGTCGGCGCCGACGACGGCACCTGGGAGCGCGCCCGCGGCTACGCGCTCCACCAGGCGGCGCTGATCATCCCGTACTACCGGACGTCGAACCCGGGGTTCACCGCGCTCGCCGAGCGCACGGTCGAGCAGGTCATTCGGGGGTGACGTAGGCGCCCGACAGGCCGCCGTCGACCATGAACGTCGACGCCGTGATGTAGGACGACTCGTCCGAGGCCAGGAACACCGCGGCCTGCGCGATCTCGCGCGCGTCCGCGAAGCGGCCCATCGGGAGGTGGATGAGGCGGCGCGCGGCCTTCGCCGGGTCGCTCGCGTAGAGCTCGCGCAGCAGCGGGGTGTCGACCGGGCCGGGGCAGAGCGCGTTCACGCGCACGCCGCGGCGGGCGAACTCCACGCCCAGCTCACGCGACAGCGCCAGCACCGCGCCCTTGGAGGCCGTGTAGGAGATCTGGGACGTGGCCGCGCCCATCACGGCGACGAACGACGCCGTGTTGATGACCGAGCCGCCGCCCGTGTCCAGCAGGTGGGGGATGCCGTGCTTGCAGCAGAGGAAGACGCTGCGCAGGTTGACGTCCTGCACGCGCTGCCAGGCCTCCAGCGTCGTGTCCAGGACGGACACGTCGTCGTCGGGGGAGATGCCGGCGTTGTTGAAGAGGACGTCGATGCGGCCGTACTCCTCGCGGGCGCGGCGCATCACCTCGATGACCGCGGCCTCATCGGCGACGTCCGCGGCGAGCGCGAGGTCGACGCCGTCGAAGTCGTCGCCCAGGTCCACGCCGATGACCGTCGCGCCCTGCGCGCGGAAGAGCTCCGCCGACGCCGCGCCGATGCCGCCCGCCGCGCCCGTGATGACGCAGACCTTGTCCCGCAGCCTCATGCGCGCGCCGCCTCGACGAGCGCGGCGATCTCCTCCGCACCGCCCGCCTCCGGGTGCCATTGCACGCCGAGCGCGAAGCGCCGCGTCGGATCTTCGATCGCCTCCACGAGGTCGTCCACCGTCGCCCAACCCGTCACGTGCAAGCCCTCCCCGATCGCGTCCACGCCTTGATGATGGTGCGATTTCGTCGGATGTGACACCGCTCCGACCGCGTCCGCCGCCAGCGAGCCCGGCTCCAGGCGCACGTAGTGGTCGCCGAACGCGCCCGGCACGGCGCGGTGGTCCTCGTGGCCGAGCACGTCCGGCAGGTGCTCGATCAACGTCCCGCCGCGGGCGAGGTTCATCAGCTGCATGCCGCGGCACACGCCCAGCAGCGGGAGGTCGCGCTCCATCGCCTCCAGCCCGAGCGCGATCTCGAACGCGTCACGGTCGGGCCGCTCGCCGTAGTCGGCGCCACCGGCGAGGATCAGGCCGTCGACGAGGTCGAGGACCCCGTCCGGGTGCTCATCCGGCGGCAGCAGGATCGCCAACCCGCCCGCGGCCTGCACCGCGGTCACGTACGAGCGCGGCAGCAGCACCGCCTCGTCGTCCCACACGCTCCACCGCGCGCGCTCGACGGCCGCGCACACGCCGATCACCGGGCGCCTCACTGAATGCCGGCGCCCTCGTCGAACTCCACCGTGCGGACCGGCCCCTTGAACGTGTGCTTGGCCTTCAGCGCCCACCACAGGCCGACGATCAGCAGCACCGCGCCGACCGTGACCGGCGCGTAGTTCAGGTACCTGAGGTCGAACTCGTCACGCCACGGCACGGCGGCGGGCGTGAACGGCAGGCAGAAGATGATCACGCAGATGATCACCCACACGATCGCGAGCGGGTTGACCCACTTGTACTTGCGGCCGAGCGTCCACGGCCCCGGCTCGAACGCGTCACCCATCCGCCAGCGCAGGTACACCGGCATCACGTACGCGATGTAGAGCCCGATCACGCAGATCGAGACGACGGCGAAGAACGCGTAGGGCGCGCCCGCCTCGTCGCCTTCCAGCGCCGGCAACGTCATCACCAGCGCCGCCACGCACGACGCGATCACGGCGAACGCGGGCACGCGGTGATGGTTGAGCCGCGTCCACAGCTGCCAGCCGGGCACCGCGCGGTCACGCGAGAACGCGTACATCATCCGCGAGCACGAGGTGACGCAGGCCATGCCGCAGAAGAGCTGGCCGATCGTCGCGATCACCACGACCATCTTCTCCCAGCCGTCCGGCAGCGCGCTGCTGAACACGGCCAGGGACGAGCCGAGCCCCGCGTTGACCGCGTCCACGTCGGCGGCCGCGAACGTGATCGCCAGCAGCACCAGCCAACCGCCGACGCCGCTCCAGAACACGCTGCGCCACACGCCCTTGGCCGCGGCCTCGGCGGCGCCGTGCGTCTCCTCGGAGATGTGCGCGGAGGCGTCGTAGCCCGTCTGCGTGTACATCGTCAGCAGGAAGCCGAGCGGCAGCACGTACCACCAGAACATGCCGGCCCCGAACCCCGAGTTGTTGATCGTCTCGGTGAACACGAAGTCCACGCTCTGGTGCGTGTCGGGGACGAACGCGAGGATGAGGATGATCGCGGCCACGCCGACCACGTGCCAGAACACGCTGATGTTGTTCATCAGGGCGACGAGCGGCGAGGAGTAGATGTTGATCAGCGCGTGCACGGTCAGGATCACCGCGAACAGGAAGAACGTCTCGCCCAGCACGCCGGTGCCGTCGCTCCAGTCCATGAACCCGAGGTTCACGCCGAACAGCGTGAAGGTCGCGTTCAGGAACGTGGCGCAGCCGTAGTCCACCGACGCCACCACGCCCACCAGGCCGATCAGGTTGAACCAGCCGGTGAACCAGCCCCACCGCGGCCCGCCCATGGTCGACGCCCAGTAGTAGATGCCGCCGGCGGTCGGGTACTTGCTCACCAGCTCGCTCATCGAGAACGCGACGAGCAGGATCAGCCCGCAGATGATCGGCCAGCCCCACGAGATCGCGATCGGGCCGCCGTTGTTCCACGCCTGCCCGTACGTGGTGAAGCAGCCCGCGAGGACGGAGATGATCGTGAACGAGATCGCGAAGTTCGAGAACCCGCTCCAGGCGCGCTGCAGGTCCTGCCTGTAGCCGAGCTCGGCGAGCCGGCGTTCGTCGTCGCTCTGAGCGGTGGTCACAGCCGTTCGAACCCCCTCACGCGCTCCCAGTCGGTGACCGCGGCCTCGAAGGCGGCGAGCTCGACGTCGGCGTTGTTGACGTAGTGGGCGACGACGTCCTCGCCGAACGCATCGCGGGCGACCGTGCTGGCGGCGAAGCGCTCACGCGCGGCCCGCAGCGTCGTCGGCACGTGCTCCTTGTCGGCGACGTAGGCGTTGCCCTCCACCGGCGGCTCGAGCTCCAGCTCCGCGTCCAGCCCGTGCAGGCCGGCCGCGATCATCGCGCTCAACGCCAGGTAGGGGTTCACGTCCGCTCCCGGCAGCCGCAGCTCGAACCGGCCGTGCAGCACGCGCACGGCGCAGGTGCGGTTGTCCCGGCCCCACGCCACCGCGGTCGGCGCGAACGAGCCGGACGCGAACCGCTTGTAGGAGTTCACGTTGGGCGCGTACAGCAGCGTCAGCTCGCGCAGGCAGGCGAGCTGGCCGGCGATGAAGCGCTCGAACGCGGCGTCGTCCAGCGCCGGGACGCTCAGGTGGATGTGGCACGAGGAGCCCTCGCGCTCGTTGAACTTCGCCATGTAGGTGATGGCGCAGCCCTCGAGCGCCGCGATCTCCTTGGCGCCGTTCTTGTAGATCGAGTGCTCGTCGGCCGTCTGCAGCACCGGCCCGTAGCGGAAGTTGATCTCGTGCTGGCCGTCGTTGCACTCGCCCTTGGAGTCCTCGACGACGAGGCCGGCGGCGGTCATGTCACGGCGGATGCGACCGATCAGCGGCTCCACGCGAGCGGTGCCGAGCAGCGAGTAGTCGACGTTGTACTGGTTGGCCGGCCGCAGCCCCCGGTAGCCGCGCTCGTACGCCTCCTCGTAGCTGTCCTTGAAGACGATGAACTCGAGCTCGGTGCCGGCGAACGCCTCCAGCCCGCGCTCGGCCAGCCGGTCGATCTGCGCGCGCAGGATCTGGCGCGGGGAGGCGACCACCGGCGCGCCGTCCGCCCAGCGCAGGTCGGCCAGGCACAGCGCCGTCTTCTCGTGCCACGGCACGGGCCGCAGCGTCCCGAGGTCCGGCACCATCTCGAAGTCGCCGTAGCCGCGCTCCCACGAGCTCATCGCGTAGCCGTCGACCGTGTTCATCTCGACGTCGACCGCGAGCAGGTAGTTGCACGCCTCGGCGCCGTGCGCGACGACCTCCTCGAGGAAGTGGCGCGCGTCCAGCCGCTTGCCCTGCAGGCGGCCCTGCATGTCCGTGAGCGCGAGCAGCACGGTGTCGACGCGGCCCTCGGAGACCGCCGTGCGCAGCTGCTCGAGCGAGAGAGCCGACGACATGCCGGCTCGGAACGCTACAGCGTGCGTCTAGGCCGCGCTGTTGCGCGCGCTCAGGCGGCGCGTGCGGGTGCGCTCGTCCTGCTTGAGCACCACGTTGGCGATCAGCTTGAGGATCTCGGGCGGACCGCTCGCCGTGACGTGGCCCACCTGGAACTGCTCGCGCCAGTGGCGGATCGTGTTGTCCTTCGCCAGCTCGTTGAACTCGGCGCGCGGGACGGACAGCCGGACCTTCGCGTCCGACGCGATGTCGCGGGTGATCTTCGGGCCCGGCACCTCGACGCGGAACAGCTGGATGTCGCCGCGACCGCGTAGCTCGAGCTCGAAGACCAGCTTGAGCTTCTGCAGCGCCGGCACCTCCTGCTGGAAGCCGGTGATGACCTGCGCGATCAGCGCCTTCGTATCCGCGGTCGACATGACCGGAATACTAACCGGGGGGCTGCCGCCCCCCGGACCCCCCGTACGTCAGTGGCTCGCGCGCTTGACCTTCACCGCGTACTTCGACGGTTGCTCAGCGACGGTCGGGTTGTCGATCTCGCCCAGGCGGTCGATCAGCTTGATCCACTGCTTGGGCTTGAGGATCGCGTCGATCTGCTTGGCCGCGGCCTTGTTCTCGCCGTAGAGCGGGCGCCAACCGATGTGGATGTGGTCGGCGTGATCACCCATCGCGAGCGTGTTGTCGGCGCCCTTGAAGGTCATCAGGGAGATGATCTGGTGCGGCTTCATCGTGCCCTGCAGGTTCAGCAGGCGCTGGATCGTGAGGTCGGTGATCGAGCCCTTGCCCTGGGTGGCGGGCGTGATCGTGATGCCGTTGATGGCGGCGATGTCGACGGCCGTGCCCGTGCTGTGCTCGGAGACGTTGCCGGAGGCGGTCATGTAGCCGTGGCCGCACTTGAGGGAGGAGACCGTCGGCTTCAGGCCGGAGTTGGCGAGGTAGAGCAGCGTGGCGAGCACGCGGCGGTCGATCGCGCCGGACCGGATGTCGCTCGAGCCGCAGCCGTAGACCTCGATGCGGTTGTCCGCGAGCACCCGGCGGGCGAGGTTCTCCTTGCTCATGAGCATGATCTCGCCGATCGACATCTCGCCCGCGTCCTTGCCGAAGAGCGCGTTCTTGCCCTTGGCGCGGTAGACCTCGGTCGACTCGAGCAGCTTCCAGCCGTCGAGGATCGGCTTCGGGTCGATGCGCGGCGCGCCGCGGCCGGCCGGGCGGATCTCGAACAGGAGGTGCGGCGCCTTCGCGTCGACCTGGCCGATCCGGCCGAGCGTCGTGCCGCCGAGGACGCGAGCGCCCTTCACGAGCGGCTTGGCGACGAAGTCCTTGGGGTTGAGGCCGAGCGGGGCCGTGTCGGAGACGACCTCCTCGCCGCCCTCGCTGGAGACCTGCACGTCGCCGCCGCTCTTGCGCGCGTTCTTGCGGGTCGGGTTCGCGAACAGGCGCACCTTGGCGACGGGCGCGGCGGCGGTCGCGTCGGCCTCCGGCTCGGTCGGCTCGGCGGCCGGGGCCTTGGCGTCGGCGGTGGACTCGTGCTCGGTCTTGGCGGACGACGCGAGGCCACGGCGCTTGGGGGTCTTGTCCGGCTTGGCCGTGCGCTTCTTCGGCGACGGGTACGTGGCGGCGATCGACTTCAGGTGCCCGTACGTGTACGTGTTGCCGTAGACGTCCTGCACGATCACGTACTGGCCGAGGCGCTTGCTCGTGCCCAGCTTGAGGACCTTGCCGTCGTTGACGGCGATCACGGGCGAGCCGGCCTTGGCGAAGATCTCGATGTTGCGGCGGGTCTCGTCGGACTCGACGGTGACCGCGGCGTTGCCGCCCTTGACTTTGCTGTCGGCCGCCTTGAGGGCGCCGGCGTAGGTCGCCTTGGCGCGGACCGGGAAGCGGCCCTGGGTGAGGCCCGTGAGCGAGCCGACGAGGTCACCCGGGATGCCGCCGATGATCTGGGCGCGCATCAGCACGCTGTCGACGTACCAGTCGGCGTGGTTGTAGGCGAAGACGGCCTTGCGGATGTCCGTCTCGGCGCCCGCGGCCTTCAGGTAGCGCGCGGCGGCGAAGATCGCGTCGACCGGGTTGAACGGGTCCCGGACGCCGTCGCGGTTAGCGTCGACGCCGTAGGCCTTCCAGGTCGCGGGCATGAACTGCATCCAGCCCAGCGCGCCGGCGCTGGAGACGTTCAGGTTGCGGCCGTAGTCGGTCTCGATCTCGTTGATGCCGGCGAGGATCTCCCAGCGCACGCCGTACTCCATGCCCGCGGCCTGGTAGATCGGGAGGAGGAAGGGAGGGATCCGGAACTTGTCGATGAAGAAGTTCGGCACGCCGATCTTCGCGGGGCCGGGCGTGGCGAGCGCGTAGCTCGGGTTCGTCGGGGCCGGCGAGCCGTTGGTGTTCGTCAGCACCGGAGCCTGCGGAGCGGGGGAGGGGTGCTCGTGGTCGACGTGGTCGTCGGCCTTCACGCACCCTGAAGCTGAGGTCGAGGTGGACGCCGTGCCGGCCTCGCACTCGCGGGCCTGACCCTTCTTCGTGTCCGAGCGGTTGGCGTCGCCCTTGGTGCGCTTCTTGCGCGGGGCCTCCGTCGCGGTGGCGGTGGCGGTGGCGGTCGCCGTGCCGGTCTCGGTCGCGGTGGACGTCGGGGCGGCGGCGGTCTCCGTCGCCGTGGGCGCGGGCGTCTCGGCCGCGGGGGTCTCCGTCGGGGCCTCGGTGGGCGCGGGGGTCTCGGTGGCCGCCTCGGTCGGCGCCGGCGTCGCCTGCTGCTCCTCGGCGGGGACCTCGGTCGGCGCCTGCGTGGGCGCGGGGGTCGGATCGGGCTCGACGACGGTCTCCACCATGGTCGGCACCGCCGACGCCGTAGCCGTCGGCGTTGGATCATCCGCGTTCGCGGGTATGCCGAGCAAGGCCGCGATGGACACGGCGCTCACGAGAGCGGTGGAGACGATTCGACGGGTCACGTTGATCCGGATGTCGGCATCCGGGGAGGCCCGCTTGAGCCGACGGGGTAGGGTTCAGACCCGAATGGGGGAGCATCTAACCCTCCACTTGAGCTTCAGCTTTGACCCTGCCGGAACTGGACATCCGGATCGCGGTGCCTGACGACGCGATCGCCCTGGCCTCCACCACGCGGCTCGGCTTCGAGTCCTACCGCGAATGGGCGCCGGACGGCTGGGAGCCGCCGCCGCGGACGCTGGAGATCCGCGCGATCCGTGAACGGCTTCGTGCACGGACGACCTGGTGCGCGATGGCGCTCGACCCCGACGGCGAGCAGGCGGGCCACGTCGGCATCACCCTCGCCACGGAGCGCGACCGTCCGCACGTGACGATCCCCGGCCGGGCGCACCTGTGGATGCTGTTCGTCCGTCCCCGCTGGTGGGGGACGGGCCTGGCGGCGCGCCTGCACCGCCTCGGGCTGGACGAGGCGGCGCGGCGCGGGAGCACGTCGATCCGGCTGTACACGCCGCACGGCGCGGCCCGGGCGCGGGCGTTCTACGAGCGCGAGGGTTGGGCCGTCGAGGGCCGCGCGTTCGCGGAGCCTCTGCTCGGCCTGGACCTCGTCGAATACCGGCGTGCCCTACCCGGCCACGTGCAGGCCTTCCCTGACGGCACGCGGCCGCTGTGATCCCGGACGGCCTGTTCGAGGAGATGGGCGAGCGCTCGCGCGTGTCGATGACGACGCGCTGGCACCGGGTCAAGTCCGGTTGGCGGGTGATGGTCCAGGCGGCGGTCGCCGTCGCGATCTCATGGGCCGTGGCCAAGTGGCTGTGGGGGCACGCAGCCCCGTTCTTCGCGCCCGTCTCGGCGATCATCGCGCTCGGGCAGAGCTACCACGAGCGTGGCCGCCGGGCGATGGAGCTGGTGTTCGCGGTCACGATCGGCGTGGCGGTCGCCGACCTGCTCGCGTTCCAGATCGGCGAGGGCGTGCCGCAGCTCGCGCTCGCCGTGTTCATCTCGATGGGACTGGGGCTGTTCTTCGGCAAGAGCCAGCTGTTCGTCAACCAGGTCGCGATCTCCGCCGCGCTCGTGTTCACCATCACGCCGCCGACGGACGGCTTCTCCTTCGCGCGCACGCTGGACGCGCTGACCGGCGGGCTCGTGGCGCTCGGCGTGGCTGCCGTCCTCCTGCCGTCCGACCCCGTGCGGATCCTGCGCGGCGCGGCCCAGCCGGTGCTGGAGGAGCTGGCGGCGACGCTGCGCGACATCGCGGCCGCGTTGCGCGCGCGGGATCCGGAGGCGGCCGAGGACAGCCTGGTCCGGGCCCGCGGGATCGACGAGTTCGGCGAGCGCTTCTTCGCCGCCGCGCAGGAGGGGCGCTCGACCACCCGCATCTCGCCCGCGCGGCGGCGCGCGCGGGGGACGGTCGAGTTCTACGCGGAGGCGGCGGCGCGGATCGACCTGGCGGTGCGCAACGTGCGGGTGCTCGCCCGCGGGGCGATGCGGGCGCTGGCGCTCGACGAGAACGTGCCGCCGGACGTGGCCGAGGCGCTCGACGACCTCGGTCGCGCGGTCCAGGCGCTGGCCACGGCGCTCGAGGCCGGCGAGGGCTTCGACGCGGTCCGCGAGCCCGCGCTGCGCGCCGCCGCGACCGCGACCCGCGTGCTGGAGGGCACGACGAACCTGTCCGTGTCGGTGATCGTCGGCCAGATCCGGTCGACGGCGACCGACCTGCTGACCGGGATCGGGCTCACCTATGAGGAGGCGACGGGCGCGGTGCGCGCCGCGAGCGGGTAAGAGCGCTCGCATGCTCCTCGAAGCGCTGATCGCCGGGTTCGTGATCACGGCCCCACCGGCGGGCTGGACGCTGCAGCAGGCGACCGAGTCGAACGGGCGCCAGGTCAGCTCCTACTGGGACAAGCCGCAGGATCCGAACGACGCGCCGCTCACGCTGGAGGTGACGGCGCCGAGCGGCGAGCCGGTCGTCCCGGACACGACCGTGCACGGCCTGCCCGCCGACTTCGAGGAGCTGTCCAGCGACGGCGACGTCTACGGCCGCTCGCTGCGCTGGGTCGAGGGTGACCGCGAGCTGACGGTCGCGCTGGACGGCAAGCCGCGCGACGAGCAGCTCCGGGCGGTCGCCGAGTCGGTCCAGCCGGTGTCGCCGGAGCGCTGGCGGGCGCTGGTGATCGCGACCAGCTTCCCGCCGCGGCGCACGCCGGCGGGCTCGAAAGCCGTGACCGCGCGGCGCTTCGGCGGTGCCACGCTGACCGTACTGCTCCCGCCCGGGTTCCCGGTCGCGCCGGAGGACAAGCGCACGCCGTGCCTGCGACTTCGGTACCGCGGGGAAGCCGAGGAGAGCTGTCGCACGAACCCGCGCTGGGAGCGGATCGGCGGGGCGGTGTTCGTCTTCGGCATGGTCTCGCCGCGGGTGCGCCGGGTGCGGCTGGTCGGCACCGGGCGGGTCACGGTTCCGGCGGTGCGCCTACGTGGCTACGACGTCGTGCGGGTCTTCGCCGCCCGCCTGCCGTCGAGCAGCTGCACGGTCGAGATCCACAACGGCCGCACGGGCCAGCACCTCGACACGACCGGCCCGGCGGTGGGCAAGTCCAAGGCCGACCTGCGCCGCTGCACAACCTAAAGGCCCAGGGCCTTTAGGTTCGCCCGGTCACCACCCAGGCGCGGGCGGTGAGCGCGAACGGCTCGTCGCCCACGGCGAGCCGGGTGCGCAGCTCGCGCTTGAGCGCGGCGCGCGGCTCCGAGGCGAGGTTGACGGTGAACGCGCCCGACGGCGCCACGCCGGACTCGAGCGGCGCCCACAGATCCTCGAAACTCTCGTAGTCCGCGCGCACGTTCGCCTCGCGCACGTGCACGTCGGCGAGGTCCGCCCACAGGTCCGCCAGCGCGTCGGGCGTGCAGTAGCGCATCTGGCTCTCGTCGGCCGCGTCCGGGTCGATCGTCTTCGCCGCGTCCCAGAACGCGCGCAGGATCGTCATGCCGTCCGCGTAGTCCCACACCGCGGCGGCGACCACGCCGCCCGGCCTGGTCACGCGGATCATCTCGCATACGCCCGCCTGGGCGTCCGCCATGAAGTTCACGACGAGCTGGGCGAGCGTGGCGTCGAAGGCCGAGTCGGCGAAGGGCAGCGACTCGGCCGCGCCGACGCGCACGTCGGCGGCCGGGTGGCGCTTCGCGCAGGCGGTCGCGAACGGCTCGGACGGGTCGATCGCCGCCACGGTCGCGCCGTGGGCGAGCAGCGCCGCGGTCAGCGCGCCCGGGCCGCAGCCGACGTCGAGCACGCGGGCACCGGGCTGGACCTCGGCCGCCGCGATCAGCTCGCGCGCGAGCGCTCGGCCGTACCGACCGATGTGCCGGTCGTAGTCGCCCGCGGCCGTGGTGAAGAAGCCCACATGCGCACGCTAGCCGATGCGCTCGAGGTAGCCGGCCTCGCACGCGACCCAGAGGGCGCCATCCCCGCCGACGGCCATGCCGTGCGGCTCGGCGCCGTGCTCGAGCGGGATCTCCGCGTACTCGCCGTCGTCAGCGATGTGGGCGACCGCGTGCGCGCCCCACAGGCTCACCCAGACGCCGTCGGCCTGGGCGGGGATGACGGCGTGCGGCTTGGCGTTCTCGGCGAGCGGGAGCTCCTGCACGACGTCGTCGACGCCGACGCGGCCGAGCTGGTTCGCGAGGATCTCGGTGAACCACACCGCGTCGTGGGTGCCGCAGATGCCGACCGGGCCGGCCTGCGGCGTCGGCAGCTCGCGCACGGTCAGGGTGCCGTCGGTGGTGATCCGGCCGACCGCGCTGGTCGCGTTGAGCGTGAACCACAGCGCGCCGTCGGGGCCGTTGGCGATCATCGCGGGCGTCGACGGCGCGGCGTACCACTGGAACTTCCCGTTGAAGCGCCCGACCGTGTTCTCGGCGGTGAACCAGACGGCGCCGTCCGGGCCTTCGACGATGCCGTAGGGGTTGCCGCCGACCTTGGTGGTCGTGACGAGCCCGTCGGGCGTGATCCGGCCGACCCCGCCCGCGAACGTGAACCACCCGTGCGGGGTGATCTGCATCGGCTTCTTGCCGGCGCGGTGCCGGGTGACGTCGCCGTCCATGGTCACGCGCGCGATCTCGCCCGCGTCCGCGAGCGTCACCCACAGCGCGCCGTCGGGTGCGGCCGCGACCGCGTATGGCCCGCCGTCCAGCGCTATCCGCATGCGAACGACTGCGTGCGGATGACCGGCTCGCCGGCGACGTCGGAGGCGTCGAGGTCGACCTCGGCGACGATCGCCCAGTCGTGGTTGCCGTCGGGGTCGTTGATGATCTGGCGCACGGACCAGAGGCGCGGGTTGGCCGTGTCGACGACGAACAGCTCGGGGCTGCGCGCCTCCGGCCCCGCGTCGAGCGCCTCGTGCTCGTCCCAGTACTTGCCGAGCGCCGCTTCCCACAGGTGCGCGCGCATCGTCGGGCGCTCGCCGCCCTCGAGCGCCGCGAGGCGGCCGAAGTCGTCGCGGCTCGCGAGCTGCACCTTCTGGAACATCGCGTTGCGGACCATCACGCGGAACGCGCGCACGTTGGCGGAGATCGGGCGCACCGGGGCGAGCTCCTCGCCCGCGGCGACCGCCTCGGCGGCGCGCTGCACGGCCTCCGGGTCGGTCAGCGCCTCCCACTCGTCGAGCAGCGAGGAGTCGGTCTGGCGGATCATCTCGCCGAGCCACTCGACGATGTCGTCGAGCTCGTCGGTCTTGTGGCGCTCGGGCACGGTCTGGCGCAGCGCGCGGTAGGTGTCGCTGAGGTAGCGCAGGACCGCACCCTCGGACCGCTGGACGCCGTAGTGGGCGACGAACTCGGAGAACGTCTGGCCGTTCTCGTACATGTCGCGCACGACCGACTTGGGGGAGAGGTCGTCCTCGGACACCCACGGGTGCGTCTCGCGGTACTGGCCGAGCGCGTGCTTGAGCCCTTCCTCGAGCGGCTTCGGGTAGCTGACCTCCTCCAGCAGCTCCATCCGCTCTTCGTACTCGATGCCCTCGGCCTTCATCGCCTGGATGGCCTCGCCGCGGGCCAGCTTCGACTGCGCCATGAGCACCGGGAACGGGTCGTCGAGGATCGCCTCGACCACGCTGAGGACGTCGAAGGTGAACGTCTCAGACTCGGTGTCGAGGAGGTCGAAGGCGACGAGGGCGAAGCTCGCGAGCGGCTGGTTGAGCGCGAAGTCCTGCTGCAGGGCGGGCGCGAGCTCGAGCGTGCGGCCGTCCTCGTCCGGCGGGTCGAGGCGTTCGAGCACGCCCGACGCGAGCAGCTCCTCCTTGAGGGACTCGGCCTGGTTGAGCAGCCGCGTCTTGCCCCGCTCGTCCTCGTGGCTGTCCTCGAGGAGGGTGCGCAGGACCTCGTCGGAGTCGCCGCGCTGGTTGATCACGTTGAGGATCACGGCGTGGTTGACGCGCATGCGCGACACGAGCGACTCGGGCGTGGCGTTGCGCAGGCGCTCGAACGTCTCCTCCGTCCAGCTGACGGCGCCCTCGGGGGCCTTGACCTTCTGGACGCGCTTCTTCTTGACGGGGTCGTCGCCCGCCTTGGCGAGCCGTCGCGCGTTCTCGATCGTGTGCTCGGGGGCCTGGACGACCACGTAGCCGGACGTGTCGAAGCCCGCGCGTCCCGCCCGCCCGGCGATCTGGTGGAACTCGCGGGCCTTGAGGATGCGGTGGTTGGTGCCGTCGAACTTCGCGAGGCCGGTGAACACGACCGTGCGGATCGGGACGTTGATGCCGACGCCCAGCGTGTCGGTGCCGGCGACCACCTTGAGGAGCCCGGTCTGGGCGAGCTGCTCGACCAGGCGGCGATAGCGGGGCAGCATGCCGGCGTGGTGGACGCCGATGCCGGCCCGGACGAGGCGAGAGAGCGTCTTGCCGAAGCCGGCGGTGAAGCGGAACGCGCCGATGGCCTCGGCGATCCGGTCGCGTTCCTCCCGTGTGCAGAGCTTCGCGGAGAGCAGCGATTGCGCCCGCTCGAGGGCGCTCGCCTGGGTGAAGTGGACGACGTAGACGGGCGCCTGGTCGGCCTTCACGAGGTCCTCGATGAGCTCGTGCAGCGGCTCCAGGCTCCACGTGAAGTGCAGCGGCACCGGGCGCTCGGCCGTGTCGACGAGCGCGGTCTCCCGCCCGGTGCGGGCGGTCAGGTCCTCTCTCAGGTCGGTGACGTCGCCGAGCGTGGCGCTCATCAGAAGGAACTGCGCCTGGGGGAGCGTGAGCAGCGGCACCTGCCACGCCCAGCCCCGCTGCGGCTCGGCGTAGAAGTGGAACTCGTCCATCACGACCTGGCCGATGTCCGCGTCCGCCCCCTCACGCAGCGCGATGTTCGCCAGCACCTCGGCCGTGCAGCAGATGATCGGGGCGCGGGAGTTGACGGACGCGTCGCCCGTGAGCATGCCCACGTTCTCCGCCCCGAAGATCGCGCACAGCGCGAAGAACTTCTCGGACACCAGCGCCTTGATCGGCGCCGTGTAGTACGTGACCTCGTCCGCCGCCATCGCCGCGAAGTGCGCGGCGATCGCAACCATCGACTTCCCGCTGCCCGTCGGCGTGGCGAGCACGACGTTGTTGCCGCTGAACAGCTCGATCGCCGCCTCTTCCTGGTGCGGATAGAGCTGCAGCCCCTGCTCCTCGCTCCACGCCATGAACGCCTCGTACAGGGCGTCGGGATCATTGTCGCGAGGAAGGGCCTCGACGAGGCCACCGGCGGTCATGCATCCAAGTATGGAAGGCGCGAGACGTGGCTGCGCGTCTTGTCCCGGCGCCGTCGCGCTCAGCGCGGGTGGCGCGCGGCGGCCGGCGCGCTCTTGTGCGGGTGAGCGGCTGCGCCGGATCGCGCCCGGGCGCGGGCCGCGCGCGTGTCCTTGTGAGCCGGGTTGGCCACGCGACTGCCGGGTTTGTCAGCTCTGGCCTGACTAAGCGCTCGCGTGTCTGGTGTTGCGCGAGCGTTCACTTTTCCACGTGTGGGGTGGGAACGTGATCGTTCGCGCGCGGCGTGCCGCGCGAGCGTCCGCTTGTTCGGCTCTGGCGCGGATAACTGGACGTTCGCGTGGCGCGCGCTCTGGCCCGCGCGGGGGCTCGCCGGCCCCAGCCGGCCTGACCAGCCCAGAGCGCGCCGGCCGCGGCGGGTCAAGAAACCCGTGGCGGCCGCCGCGCAGCGCCGGCGCCGTCCGCGCACGGGTTCTTGACGCGACGCCCGACGGTGTGCTCCCCCTGACGCGGCCGCGCACGCCAACGCGTCGTGCGCTGAACCCCACGGCGCTGGCAGGTGGCGAAGTGGGCACGGCGGCCCGACGGCAGAGCGGTCCGACGGCGCGGTGGCTGAACGGCGCGGCGGCCCAGCGACAAAGCCTCGCCGCCGCCGGGCGCGGCTGCCGCGGCGCCCGTCGCAGCGAACACTTCGCCGGGCGCGGCGCCCGTCGCAGCGACCACTCGCGGGGCGCGGCGCCCGTCGGCGCGAGCCATTCGCGCGGCACGGCGCCCCCCCCGTCGCGGCGAACACTTCGCGGGGCGCGGCGCCCGTCGCAGCACGCGTCGGTGGGCTCGCCTCTACCGGCGCCCACCTCGTCCCGCCAGCGGACGCGCACGGTCGGCCAATCCGACGAGGACTCGTTGGGCGTGCTCGTCGGGCAGCGCCTCGAGCGATTCGAGGGCCCCGGCCAGCTCGGCCAGCTCGAGGTCCGGCGTCTCGAGGGCGAGGCGGCCCGCCCAGCGGACGGCGGCCGCGTCGAAGCGCTCTTCGGCCTCGCGTTCGATGACGAGGAGGATGCCGAGGGCGTCGCGCAGGCTGATGTGGCCGAGCTCGGCGGCCGTGGTGTGGATGATCGCGAGATTGCCGGCCTGGATGGCCCGGCGAAGGCGGGTGTGAGCTGATCCGTCCGCTGTCATTGCGAACATATGTTCGCATGAGGGTCGGACGGGTGCTACGGCTTCTGCCAGATGGACACGTGGCTGGTGCTCTCGCCGGTGAACGGCGAGCGGTCCCAGTCGTGCCAGCGGTGGCGGAGGCGCAGGCCGGCGAGCTCGGCCATGAGGTCGTACTCGGCCGGGAAGGCGTAGCGGAACGGCATCGAGGTGCGCTGGACGCGTCCGTCGTCGCGGTCCTCGAAGTGGTGCGAGACGAGGCGCTGCTCGACGAGGTCGTACTCATCGATGCCCCACTTGCCTTCGCGGGCCTCGAAGACGAGGGTGTTCTGGCCGGGCGGAAGGCGGCGGAGCTCGGGCACGCCGACCTCGATCACGAAGTGGCCGCCGGGCACGAGGTGGGCGGCGGCGTTGCGGAAGGTGGCGACCTGCTCGGCCTGCGTGGTCACGTTGCCGATCGTGTTGAACACGAGGTACACGAGGGCGAAGTCGCCGTCGACGCGGGTGTCGGTGAACGAGCCGAGGGTCACGTCGAGGGCGTCGCCGCCGTCCTTCGCGCGCAGCTGCTCGACCATGTCGGCGGAGAGCTCGATGCCCGCGACGTCGACGCCGCGAGCGGCCAGTGGCAGCCCGATCCGGCCGGTGCCGATCGCCAGCTCGAGCGCGCGCCCGTCGCCCGCGAGCTCGGCGAGCACGTCCACGACCGGGTCGACGGCGGCCGGGGCGAACATCGCGGCCGACGTCTCGTCGTAGCGCTGCGCGACCTCGCCCGCGAAGTGGTCCGGCCGCTCCACCGGCTACTTCACCGTGAAGTCGGAGCGCATGCCACCGGCGTAGTGGCCAGGGATGTTGCAGATGAGCACGTAGTGCCCCTTCTTGAGCGTCAGCGTCAGCGCCTTGGACGTGCCGGCGGCGATGTTCTTCGCCGCGCCCACGCGGCCCTTCTCGCTCGCGCGGCCGCCGCTCACCCGAAGCTTGGAGGCGGCCGTCGAGGTCTTGAGGACGACGAGCTCGTGCCGGTCGGACCCACTGTTCTTGACGGAGAACGTCACCTTGCCGGCGGTGACGGACTTCGGGCTCGCCTTGAGGGTGAACTCGTCCATGGCGACTTTGGTCGAGCCGCCGGCGAGGGCGGCACCGGCGGGGACGAGGGCGATGGCCAGCGCGCCGGCCAGGACGCGACGATGCGGGACGAACGGCATACCGGGCACGGTACCGGCATGCGCACCGTCGTGGCGCGGGGTGGGCGCTCAGACGGTGGCGAGCAGCGCGTCGGCGCTCATCGGGCGCGCGAACAGGAAGCCCTGCCCCTTGGTGCAGCCGAGGGCGCGGAGGGCGTCGCGCTGGGCCTCGGTCTCGATGCCTTCGGCGACGACGGCCAGCCCGAAGGAGCGGCCGAGGTCGAGGATCGCCCGGGCGAGCTGTCCGCCTTCGTGGAGGGTGTCGACGAACGGCTTCGGAATCTTCAAGACGTCGAGCGGGAGCTGCTGGAGGTACTGCAGCGACGAGTGGCCGGTGCCGAAGTCGTCGATCGCGATGCGGACGCCGAGGAACTTGAGCTCGCGGAGCAGCGCGGCGGTGCGCTCGAGGTCGTCCATCAGGACGGTCTCGGTGACCTCCAGGAACAGCCGCTCGGCGGCGAGGCCCGAGCGCTCGAGCGCGCCGGCCACGGTCGCGACGAACTCCGCGGAGCGCAGCTGCACGCCGGACACGTTCACGCTGACGAGCACGTGGTCGGGCCACCCGGCGGCCGTGCGACACGCCTCTTCGAGCACCCAGGCGCCCAGGGGTACGATCAGGCCCGTCTCCTCGGCGAGCGGGATGAACTCGCACGGCGGCACGGTCCAGCGGCACAGCGCCTCGGCGGCGCGCAGGCGGCCCGTGTCGAGGTCGACGATCGGCTGGAACGCCAGCGAGAGCCCGCCGTCCTCCAGCGCTTGGCGCAGCTCGTGCTCCAGCGCGACGCTCGCGACCATCGCGGCGTGCATCTCGCCGTCGAAGGAGACGACGCGATCACGGCCCTGGGCCTTTGCCTGGTACATCGCGAGGTCCGCGTCGCGGAGGAGGTCGCCGCCCGGGCCGGTGGCGGTGGCCACGCCGATGCTCGCCCGCACCGTCACCCGCTGCCCGGCGAGCGGGACCGGCGGGCGCAGCGCGTCGAGCATCCGCTGCGCGACGCCCAGTGCCTCGCGCTCGTCCAGGAGGCCGTCGACGAGCACGGCGAACTCGTCGCCGCCCAGCCGCGCCGCCGTGTCACCCGCGCGGAGCGCGCCGTGCAGCCGCTGGGCGACCGCGATCAGCAGCTCGTCGCCGCGGCCGTGGCCGAGGGAGTCGTTGATCGTCTTGAAGCCGTCGAGGTCGAGGAAGAGCACGCCGACGGCGGTGCCCGCGCGCGCCGCGCGCTGCTCGGCCTGGCGGAGGCGGTCCACGAAGAGCGAGCGGTTCGGGAGGTTGGTGAGCGGGTCGTGCAGCGCGCGGTGGACGGCGTCGGCGTGGTTGCGGGCGTCGGTCAGCGCGAGGCTCGCGTGCTCCGCGAAGGCGATCATCGCCTCGCGCTCCTCGTCGCCATACATCCCGCGCGTGTGGGAGGCGACGGCCAGCAGTCCGCACGGATCGCCGTTGCGCACCACGGGCGCGGTCATCACCACGTGGAGGTCGTGCGCGGCCAGGAACGGGTGCTGCAGGTCCGTGATCACGCCGAAGTCGTCCGGCAGCTGCCCGACGACCCGCTGCTCGAGCCGGGTCCGCATCGCCTCGTCCGCGCCCGCGACGGCGACGAGCCGCAGCTCGTCGTCCTCCAGGAGCCGCAACGTCACGAGGTCCCCGCCGACGAGCTCGCGCGCGCCGACGACGATCGCCTCGAGCAGCGCGGCGAGGTCCGTCCGGTCGACGATCGACCGCTGGATGTCCGCGAGCCGCTCGAGCAAGGCCTGCCGGCTGCGCAGCGAGTGGACGAGCTCCAACGTGCGCACGGACTGCGCCAACGCCCGCGCCATCCCGCGCAGCAGCGCCGACTCCTCGACCGAGAACGGCTCGTGCTGGCGACACACCGCCAGCGCGCCGTCGTCGAGCGGCACGCACAGCACGTCCTCACCGTCGGTCCACTCGGCGCCCGGCGTTCGCCCGGCGGCGAAGCCGACGCTCGCGACGACCGCGCCGTCACGCACCACCACGCCGTGCTCGGCCTCGAACGCATCGGTGGCGCGCTCGACGCCCACGCGCAGCGCGTCCTCGACCGCCTCGCAGCCGCCCAGCAGCGTCAGGTACTCGGTGAGCTGGTAGGCCGCCCAGTTGAAGGGAACCGACGTCATGCCAGCGCCATCACCACGAGCGTCTGATTGTGGAAGCCACTGATCCCACGCGTGCGGGCGATCTCGCCGTAGGTGTAGAAGCCGGCGACCGGTGCGCCGCCGGCCGCGCCGATGCGCGCGACCTCGTCCACGACGCCCTCCTCCCCGAGGAAGTGGCGGCGAGCGATGCAGTCGAACGCCAGCAACCCGAGCGCGGGCGCGCCGCCGAGGCCGTCCAGCGCGTTCGCGCTCGCGGTGTCGGCTGCGCCCAGCACGGACGCGGCATCGCCCTCCATGAAGAACGCGATCCCGCCCGGCGGCACGTTCGCGGCGCAGTAGAGCGACCGGTCCTGGAAGTCCGCGCTCGAGACGAAGCGCATGTGATCCTCGCCGCTCCGCCGTCCGAGCCCGAGTGGGTGATGGGCGGCGAACTGCGCGAAGGCGACCGGGTCCTGTCGCGCCGCGGCGGGCGCGTCGAGCCGCTCCAGGTAGACGTCCAGCGCCGGCCGGTCGTCGATCTCGTGGACCCGGCGGCCTTCGCTGCGCGTGACCAGGACCGGCTCGCCGATCCGGCGCCAGCCGTGCTGGACACCGATGCCGAGCGGCGCGTCGGAGCCCAGGGCGACGGCGACGACCGCGTCCTGCAGCACTTCCTCGCCGTGGAACTGGGATGTCGGGTGCTCGGGCGAGTCGCTGCCCGCGCACCCACCGACCAACGGCACGGTGGAGCCGACGATGTCATAGGCGCCACGCACGATCGCCTGCTGGTCGCTGACCTGCCCGTCACTCAGCAGGAGCAGGGCTTGGTACGGACGCGGCTCGACCGTCTCCGCGCACCGCGCGACCTCAGCACCCGCGGCGCGCAATCGCTCCGAGGCGCCGCGCGCGGCGCGGGTGCACACGGCGAAGCCCGGGCCGCCGAGCGCGAGCACGACGACGCCGTGCTCGGTCGGGCCGGCCGGGGTGATCTCGCCCGCCGTCGAGCAGCCGACGAGCGGCACGGCTCCGGGCGCGATCCCTCGCAGCATCGCGGGCAGGTCGTGGGTCGGGGAGGCGAAGACGATGAGCAGGCGAGCGTCATCCCGGCCGGCCAGCGCGGCGGCACGGGCGGATGCTCCGGCCGTCGCCGAATCCGGATCGGCCGATTGGCCGACGCCTACCCAACGCTCATTGTTCATCGACCGGGTGATCGGCGCGTCCGGCTCATGGTTGACAGCTGGGGCACCAAAATGTCGTACGGCCGCCGACGGTGGCGCGCTCCAGGGTCGTCCCGCAGCGCGGGCAGGCCGCGCCGCGTTTGCGGTGGGAGATGAACTCGCCCGTGTGCACGCCGCCTTTGCGGATGGCGTCACGCGTGGCGGCGCGGAGCACGCGGCGCAGGTGGTCCAGCTCGTCGGTGCTGAGCTCCCCGGAGGGACGCCGCGGGTTGAGCTTGGCCTGCCATAGCGTCTGGTCGGCCAGCAGGTTGCCGACCCCGGAGATCGACTTCTGGTCGAGCAGCCGTGCCTTCAACGGCATCGTCCCGCGTCCGATCCGCTCGCGGAACACGTCCCGGGAGACGAGCGCGGCGTCCGGCCCCACGTGGTCGAAGTCGGGTTCGATCAGCGCACGCCCGAGCCGGCGCTTGTCGCGCAGGGCGAGCCGGCTGCCGTCGGCAAATTCGAGCGCGAACCGGTCCCACGGCTCGTGCGGCGCCTCGTCGATCGCGATCCGGCCGGCCATCCCGAGGTGCAGGCCGAGGTCAGGGCCGCCGTCGGTCTCGGCCCACAGGAACTTGCCGCGGCGGTTCGCCGTGGTCAGCGTTCGGCCCACGAGGGCCTCGGCGATCTCGCCGGGCGCGTGCGGCCGGCACACGTACGTGTCGCGGTCGTCGACGAAGACGATCTCGCGTCCCAGGACCTTCTCGATCTGCGCTCGCGCGCGCTCCGCCTCTGGCAGTTCCGGCATGGCTCTGACACTACGATCCGCGCTTCATGTCCCGATCACGCCGCACGTGCCACGCCGTACCGGGCTCGAACGAGCGCTTCATCGCCAAAGCCACCGGCCTCGACGCCGACGAGATCTTCCTGGACCTGGAGGATGCCGTTGCGCCAAACGAGAAGGACAGCGCGCGGGAGCGCGTGATCGCGGCGCTGCGATCGACCGACTTCGGCGACACGACGGTCGTGGTGCGCGTCAACGGGACGGACACGCCGCACTACTACAAGGACCTGATCGCGGTCGTCGAGGCGGCCGGGGACCGCCTGGACGCGGTGATGGTGCCGAAGGTCCGCACGCCCGGCGACGTCGAGATGACCGACAAGCTGCTCACGCAGATCGAGCTCGCGAGCGGGTTCGAGGTCGGCCGGATCGGCATCGAGGCGCAGATCGAGGACGCGACCGGCCTGGTCGCCTGCGAAGCGATCGCGCTCGCTTCACCGCGCATGGAGACGCTGATCTTCGGCCCGGGGGACTACAGCGCCTCGATCGGCATCCCGATCACGACGATCGGCGCCGCGCCGGCCGGCTACCCGGGCGACCACCTCAACTACGTCTACTCGCGGCTCGTCGTCGCCGCCCGGGCCGCGGGCATCCAGGCGATCGACGGCCCGTACGGCCGCGTCGGCGACGACGACGGCCTGCGCGAGCGCGCCCGACTCGCCCGTGCCCTCGGCATGGACGGCAAGTGGACCATCCACCCGGGCCAGATCGCGATCGTCAACGAGGTCTTCAGCCCTGAGCGCGAGCAGTGGGAGCGCGCGGAGGCGATGCTCGCCGCCTACCGCGACGCCCACGACGCCGGCCACGGTGCCGCCACCTTCGAGGGCGAGATGATCGACGAGGCGAACCGCAAGATGGCCGAGCGCATCGCCGAAGCGGGCCGCGCCGCGGGCTACGCGAAGTAGACCGCGCGGCGGCGGTCGGCGAGGCGCCGGCGGTTGGCTGGGGCGGCGACGGCCGCGAGGCGCGGCAGGGCCCGGGCGTCAGGCCTGCGCCCCTGCGGCGGCCGCGGCAGGGCGCGGCCTATGCGGCGGCCGGCGAGCCGATCCACCAGGCCGAGGCCGGTGGCAGCGCGGCGATCTCCCGGGCGATCGCGTCGGCCGCGGCCCGCGGGCGCGGGTCCTCAAGCAATCGACGCATCGCGTTCGCGAGCTCGGCGACGTCGGGCACGACGAGTCCCGCGCCCGCGGCGGCCACGCGGCGCGCGTTGTCCGGGCCGTCGACGAACAGGGGCAGCAGCGCAAGCGGCACGCCGGCGGCGAGCGCGCCGAGGGTCGTGCCCGAACCGCCGTGGCCGACCGCGACCGCCGCCCGGGACAGGGTCGTGGCTTGGTCGACCCAGCGCGCGACGCGGACGTTCGCCGGGACGGGGCCGAGGTCGTCAGGATCGCGGCCGAGCGCGACGAGCACCTCCAGGTCGACGGTGCTCAACGCGTCGATGACAGCGCGGTAGAGGCGAGGGAAGTGCGGCGTCCGGGGCGTCTCGGAGCCGAGCGACACGTAGACCAGATCGCGCTCGCGCGGCGGCGGGACCGCGGTCCGGAAGTGGCGCAGCCGCGGCGAAGGCGCGCTCAGCGACGGCGGGACCAACGTCAGCACCGGGGACTCGAGCAGGCGAGCCGGATCGCGGAGCCCGAGCGACCGCACCGCCGGCTCGGCCACCGCGAGCAGCGCCTCCGACGTGTCGGTCGCGGTGTCCAGGTGCACGCCGACCTGCACGACCGGCACACCGAAGCGCTCAGCGGCGACGGCCGAGGCGAACTCGCAGGTCTCGCGCACGATCACGTCAGGCGCGAACGCCTCGACCGCGGCGAGCATCCCGGGCAGCGCCGCCGCTGCGTCGAGCCCGATGAACAGCTCCTGCACCACGTGGACGACGCCGGGCGCGTCGGCCGTGAACACCGGCGCCCACGCCCGCGCGCGGCCGGGCGCTTCCGGCAGCGTGAGGACGGGCAGCCCGGTGCGCTGCGCGGCCGGCCCCGCCGCCGCCAACAACACCTCGTGCCCCGCCGCCCGGGCCGCCCGCGCGAACGGCAGCAACGGCCCGACGTGCCCGGCCCCGGGCGTGCTCGCGAAGAGGATGCGCATCGCCAGACAAGACGACGCCACGCCGCTGGGCATTCCCGGGACGCGCTCGGAGTGGCGGAGTGGCGGCACGGTGCGGCGTGGGTAGCGCGGACGGCGGTGCGGCGCGGGCCGCGTGGGTGGCGGTGCAGCGCGGGCGGCGCAGGCGGCGGAGTGGCGCGGGAGGCGGTGCGGCGCAGATGGCGGGGTGGCGCGGCTCGCGTTCTTCGGAATACCGGACGTGCGCGCGGCGTCGTACCCAGCGACCTCCCCACCAAAGGACCCCACCATGTCGCCTCGCACCCTCGCCATCCGCGCGCTCGTCCACGAAGGCGCGCTGCTCACCGGGCCCGTTCGCGCGGCCTCCGTCAGCGATCAGCCGCGCGTTCGCGCCGCGCTCGCGCTGCCGAAGCGCTGAGCTACTTCGCCGGGTACCGGCTCGGGTGGCCGGCCTCGCCGTTGAGCACGTAGCCGTCGATGGCGAACGGCGTCCGCAGCTGGACGTCCGATCCGGTCTGCGTGTCCCGCCATCGCAACGCGGTCAGGTCGGTGCCGTCAAGGACCAGGATCCCGTCGGCGCTGACCCGGCTGCGGGCGGTGGCGGGGGAGACCTCGAGCGGGACGAGCGTGCTCGGGAACGCGGCGACCACCACCTGCGGCTCAGCCGGGGTGGCGATCACGAGCGGCGTGCTGACCTCGTCGGGGCGCCGGCAGACGGACCCGCCGCTGCCGCCGGTGAGCTCGACCACGAGGCAGATCCGCTGCCGGCGCGGGACGAGCCAGGCGCGCACGCCCTCGGCGCCGGCCAGCAGCCGGGCGCCCGGCAGGTTGGCGTATCGGTCCGCCTCCGTGGCCGGCTCGTTCAGGCGCGGGTAGAACGAGTGCGGATCCTTCGGGTTACGCACCTCGAGGTGTGCGGGCGTGCCGTCGGGCGCGACCCAGTCCAGCCGCCCGCCTCCGACCGGCGCCGAGAACACCACGAGGTTGTTCGTGACCGCGAACGGCGCCGGCTCGAAGCCGGTCCACTCGCGTCGCACGCTCCGGACGCCGTTCGGCAGCACGGCGTAACCGCGCCCGTTGACGACGCCGAACAGGATCCGGTGACCGGAGACGAGCTCGGAGGCGACAGCGCACAACGGCCGGATGCGGACGATCAGGCAGAGCTGGTCGCCGCGCAGCCGCAGGTACGTGACGGGGGCGCGGTGGGCGGGCCGGCCGACCCGTCGTACGCGGTCACCGGCTCGGCGGTCATTCAGCGGCGCGGTGTCAGGCCCCTGGAACGGCCCGAAGGCCTCCTCGACGCTCGGCACGACGCTCGGGGTGACCGGCTCCTCGCGGTCGGGGACGCGGACGTCGTGCAAGACCCACGGGATCGCCGCGACCAGGACGGCGAGCGCGAGCACCGGCGCAGCGGCGCGCCGCACACGCCGGCGGCGGCGGCGCTTGACCGCGGCGTGGACGAGCAGGGTCTGGAGCTGGGGCAGGTCGGTCATGCGCGGTCCTCCACACGGCGCCGGAGCGCACCGAGCCCGCGCGAGACGCGCTTGCGCACGACCGCCTCGGACGTGCGCAGCTCGCGGGCGATGTCGTCGTACTCGCGCTCGTCGACGATGCGGGCGCGGACGGCCTCCGCCTGATCGGGCGGCAGGTACGAGAGCGCGTGCTCCATCAGCTGCCCGGCGTGGATCCGGTCCAGCGCCGCGAGCGTCTCGTCCTCGAGCACGAGCGGCGGCATCCCGAGCCGGGCCCGCGCACGCGACTCCACCCGGCGCTGCTCGGCGCTGCGCCGGAGCACGTTGCGGGCGATCCCGAACAACCAGGCGACCGGCGGCGCTCCGCCCTCGCCGCGGTAGCCCTCGGCGCCGAGCAACGCAGCCGCGAAGCACTCGGCACTCAGGTCCGCGGCGGTCTCGGCGTCGAGCACGCGCCGGTAGAAGAAGCGGAACACCGCCCGCTCGTGCCGTGCGTAGAACGCGCCGAACGCCTCGGGCCCGCCTCTCAGGAGCTGCTCGTCCGTGGTGGCCATCTGACCCCTACGTACGGGATGTCGCGACTTCTGTGACCATGCACGGTGATGCCCTGCCTGATCGCCCTCTTCGCGTTGATCTCGCCGCGGCTCGCGCTGTTCTTCGTCCTGCTCTTCAGCAACTGGATCGACCGGGCGTTCGACGGCTGGGTCGTGCCCGTCCTCGGCTTCTTCCTGCTGCCCTGGACGACGCTCGCCTACGTCGTCATGTACAGCGTCGGCACGCGCGAGGTCCTAGGGTTCGAGTGGTTCATCGTCGGGTTGGCGTTCCTCGTCGACCTCGGCTCGTACTTCGGCGGGAAGCGGGCCCGTGATTAGGTCCGCGGGCGCGTTCTGGCGCCGCGACAGCGCGATGAACGGCAGCGCCAGCAGCTGGATGCCGGCGCTGATCACGTACGTCGGCGCGTAGCCCCACACGTCCGCCGCGCGGCCGAGCGCCGGCTGCGCCCACACGCCGCCCACCGACGTCATCATCGAGTCGAACGAGAGGATCGTCGCCCGCTGCCGGGACGGGATCAGCCCGTTAATGTAGGCCTGGCGGATCGGCGTCGTCGCGGCGAACAGCAGGCCCCAGGACACGGTGAGCCCGATCACCGCCCAGAAGTGCTCCAGCAGGCCCATCAGCGCCAGCGTCACCGCGCCGGCGGCCGCGACGAAGGCCAGCGCGGACGTGCGCCGCTTGAACACGCGCCGGACCTGCGGCGCCGCGAAGCCGCCGAGGATCTGCGCGCCCGCCGCGATCGCGGCCGAGATGCCCGCCACCTGGTACGCGTCGGGGTCCCCGTAGAGCTCGAGCAGGTACGGCTGCAGCGCGTAGAAGCCGTAGATGCCGATGCCGCCGGTGAACAACGCCTGCACCATCAGCCACTTGACCGCCGGCACGCGCCAGCCGTGGTCGATCGAGGACGTCCAGATGCGGCGGATCTCGGTCAGCGGCCGGTCGCGCCGCTCGGGCTTCTCGAAGCCGATGTCGTGCATCAGCTTCCAGGCAACGACGAACATCACCGCCAGCACGGCCGACCGAACCACGAACGGGAACCCGAGACTCACCCGTGCGGCCAGATACCCGCCGGCCACCGCGCCGCCGAGCATCGCGATCCCGCCGACCACCTGCCCGCGCCCGAACACGGCTTCCAGCGAGCCCTCGTAGCCGGTCGCGTCCAGCGCGTCCACGAGCCACGCCTCCACCGCCCCGGAGAAGAACGTGAACCCCAGCCCGAGCCACAGCGACGCGAGCGCCCACGCCCAGAACGGCGCGCGCACCTCCCACAGGTACACGTAGAGCAGGGTGGAGAGCGTCAGCGTGATCGTCCCGAGCAGGTAGGACGCCCGGCGCCCGACGCCGTCGGCGACGATCCCGGTCGGCACCTCGAACAGCACCATCCCCGCCGAGAACAGCGCGTTGGCCGCGAACGCCTCGAGGTTCGAGAGCCCGGCGTCGAGCAGGAAGATCGTGTTGATGCCCCAGATGAACGACGCCGCGAGCGTGTTCCCGAGCATCAGGGTCAGGTACGTCCGGACGACCGCTCGCGATTCCACGCGAGCCATGGTGGCGGACGGGTCAGTCGCCGTAGGAGGCGAAGACCGCCGCGACGGCGACGACCACCGCCTCGATCATCGCGCCGTAGAGCGCGAACATCGTCATCCCGACCGTGACGTCGTCGGACGGGAAGACGAACACCGGGACGACGCACCAGGTGAGGAAGAACGCCGCGCCGCACAGCGCGATCGTGCGGCCGAGCCGGCCGAAGCGCCCGCGCGAGCGCAGCAGCAGCGGCAGCGCCGGGAGCACGACCAGCCCGCCGAGCGCCAGCAGCACCAGGAAGATCAGCGCGGTGGCGACGAGCTCCACTACGACCTCACACGGCGCGCGGCCACGGCGATCACGGTCGCGACGCCCAGGCAGACGGCGTGCGCGACGAACCCGTAGAGCCCGAACACGACCACGGCGATGTCCAGCGCGTCACGGGGCGCGACGAAGAACGGGAGGGAGACCGAGAGCGCGAGGCACGCGAACCCGAAGCGGGCGATCCGCTGCGCGGGCGCGGGCGCCGTCCGCAGCGCGCGGCGCAGGGGCACCACGCTGAGCACGCCGAGCGCGAGCAGGGCCAGGGCGAGCAGGGCGCTTTCCATCCAGCGCCACGGTAGACCTCGATCCGCTGCGCCGCAGCGGGCTTTTCGTCCAGGAAGGCGGCTAGGCCGTCGGGCCTTCGCCGAACGGCTCGGTGCCCTGGTCGTCGGCCACCGCGCCGATCGCCACCCGCAGCCACGAGTCCACCCGCGGCTGGATCCGCTCGAGCGAGTCCAGCTGCTGGGCGAGCACGAGCGCCTGGTCGGCGGCGTCGTCGGCGTGGCCCTGCGGCACCGCGTCGTCTACGGCGCGCAGCGCGCGTTCGAGCTCGCATCGCAGGTCCGCGATGCGCACCTCCACACGGCGCGCCGTGTAGGCGTATCCCTCGACGCGCCGCACATGGCGCTGCTCTGTGGCGGCCGGAACCGAGGACAGCAAGCGATCGATCTGAGCGTGATTCACCGTCGAGCCTTCCGGAAGTCGCGGTTCAGCATGGCGATGAAGTCGATCGAGATCTCCTTCGGGCACGCCGCCGAGCACTCTCGGTGGTTCGTGCACGACCCGAAGTAGTTCTCCATCTCCTCCACCATGCCGATCGTACGCCGCTGACGTTCCGGTTGGCCTTGCGGGAGCAGGTTCAGATGTGCGAGCTTGGCTGCGGTGAAGAGCTGGCCGGCCCCGTTGGGGCAGGCGGCGACGCACGCACCACAGCCGATGCACTGCGCCGCGTCCATCGCGCGGTCGGAATCTTCCTTGGGGACGCGGGTCAGGTTCGCGTCGGGCGCGCTGCCCGTCGGCACCGTGATGAAGCCGCCCGCCTCGATGATGCGGTCGAACGCCGACCGGTCCACGACCAGGTCACGCACCAGGGGGAAACCCGCGCTGCGGAACGGCTCGACGACGATCGTGTCGCCGTCCGAGTAGGTCCGCATGTGCAGCTGGCACGTGGCGGTGCCGCGCTGCGGGCCGTGGGCTTGGCCGTCGATCATGATCCCGCACGAGCCGCAGATGCCCTCGCGGCAGTCCGAGTCGAACGCGACCGGGTCGCGGCCCTCGCTGATGAGCTGCTCGTTGAGCACGTCCAGCAGCTCGAGGAAGGACATCTCCTCGGTGACGTCGGCCACGTCGTAGGTCTCGAAGTCGCCCGGGGCGTCCGGGCCGGCCTGCCGCCAGACCTTGAGGTGCACGTTCATGCGTAGCTCCTCTGGGTCGGGCGCACGTGCTGGAACGTCAGCTCCTCCTTATGCAGCCGCGGCTCGCCGCCCGTGTACTCCCACGCCGCCACATACGAGAAGTGCTCATCGTCACGCAGCGCCTCGCCGTCCGGCGTCTGGTGCTCCTCGCGGAAGTGCCCGCCGCACGACTCCTCGCGGTGCAGCGCGTCGCGGCACATCAGCTGCGCGAGCTCGAAGAAGTCGTCCACGCGGCCGGCCTTCTCGAGCGACTGGTTGAGGTTCGCCTCGTCGCCGAGCACCTTCACGCCGGTCTTGAAGCGCTCGTGCAGCCCCGCAATGTCCTGCAGCGCGGTCTCGAGCCCGGCCGCGTTGCGGGCCATGCCGCACGCGCTCCACATGATCTTGCCGAGCTCGCGGTGGAACCAGTCCACGGAGTGCTCGCCCTCGCTGTTGAGATAGCCCGTGACGCGCTGGCGGACGTCCGCCTCCGCCTCGCGGAAGGCGTCATGGTCCGTGGTCGGCTGCGGCTGGCCGAGCAGCGGCGCGAGGTAGTCGCCGATCGTGACCGGCAGGACGAAGTAGCCGTCGGCCAGGCCCTGCATCAGCGCGCTCGCGCCGAGGCGGTTCGCGCCGTGGTCGGAGAAGTTCGCCTCGCCGATCGCGTACAGGCCCTGGACCGTGGTCATCAGGTCGTAGTCCACCCACAGGCCGCCCATCGTGTAGTGGGGGGCGGGGTAGATGCGCATCGGCACGCGGTACGGGTCCTCGCCCGTGATCCGCTCGTACATCTGGAACAGGTTCCCGTAGCGCGACCGGATCAGGTCCTCGCCGAGCCGCTTGATGGCGTCGGTGAAGTCCAGGTACACGCCGTTGCGACGCGGCCCGACGCCCAGGTCCTGGTCGATCATCGCCTTGGCGTTGCGGCTGGCGACGTCACGCGGGACGAGGTTGCCGAAGGCCGGGTAGCGGCGCTCGAGGAAGTAGTCGCGCTCGTCCTCCGGGATCTCCTCCGGAGCGCGGTCGTCGCCCGCCTTCTTCGGCACCCAGATGCGGCCGTCGTTGCGCAGCGACTCGCTCATCAGCGTGAGCTTGGACTGCGTGTCGTCGGACTGCGGGATGCACGTCGGGTGGATCTGCGTGAAGCACGGGTTCGCGAACGCGGCGCCGCGCTTGTGGGCGCGCCAGATCGCGGTGGCGTTGGACGCCTTCGCGTTCGTGGAGAGGTAGAAGACGTTCGAGTAGCCGCCGGTCGCGAGCACGACCGCGTGCGCGGCCTCGCTGCGGACCTCGCCGGTCAGCAGGTCACGGACGATGACGCCGATCGCGCGGCCGTCCTCGTCGGTCACGACGTCCAGCATCTCCGTCCGCGTGTTCAGCTGGACCTTGCCCGCGGCGACCTGGCGCATCAGCGCCTGGTACGCGCCGAGCAGCAGCTGCTGGCCGGTCTGGCCGCGCGCGTAGAACGTGCGGGACACCTGAGCGCCGCCGAACGACCGGTTGTCGAGCAGGCCGCCGTACTCGCGCGCGAACGGCACGCCCTGGGCGGTCGCCTGGTCGATGATCTCGTTCGACACCTGCGCGAGCCGGTACACGTTGGCCTCGCGCGAGCGGAAGTCGCCGCCCTTCACGGTGTCGTAGAACAGCCGGAAGATCGAGTCGCCGTCGTTGCGGTAGTCCTTGGCCGCGTTGATCCCGCCCTGGGCGGCGATCGAGTGCGCGCGGCGCGGGGTGTCGTGGAACGTGTAGACGTGGACGTCGTACCCGAGCTCGGCGAGCGTCGCCGCGGCCGAGCCGCCGGCCAGGCCGGTGCCGACGACGATGATCTTGAAGCGCCGCTTGTTGGACGCGTTCACCAGCCGCACGTTGAAGCGATGATCGTCCCAGGCGCGCTCGATGCTGCCGGGCGGGATCAGGGACTCGAGCGTGAGACTCAATTGACCACTCCGAACATGACGGCGAGCGGGAAGGAGACGTTGCCGGCGACGACCACGGCCGCGAAGGCGATCGAGAACGTCCGGCGCCAGGTGCCGTACCAGCCCATGCTCTGGAACAGGCTCCAGGCGCCGTGGTACAGGTGCACGCCGAGCGCCAGGTTGGCGATCACGTACGCGATCGCGACCGGGATGCGCTCGAACGAGGCGATGACGTTGTGGTAGACGTCGCCGCTCACGAAGTCGGGGTTGGTCGTGCCCCACGTCAGGTCCAGCAGGTGCCAGATGACGAAGAGGACGACGATGATGCCGGTCCAGCGCATCGTCCGCGACGCGAAGTCCGCCGCGACGTAGTCACGCTTGGAGGCGTACTTCACCGGCCGCGCGCGCTGGTTCATACGAGTAAGTGCGTACGCCGCGTAGATATGGACCACGACGGCCACGAGCAGCACGATCCGCAGGCCCCACAGCAGCCACTCGCGTGGCAGTGCCGGCTCGCCGATCTCGCGCAGCCACTCGGCGTACTCGTTGAGTGCGGAGGCCCCGAAGTAGATCTTCAGGTTGCCGACCATGTGCAGCAGCACGTAGCCCATCAGGACCAGGCCGCTGATGGCCATCGCGTACTTCTTGCCGACGGCCGTGCTCCATAGCGACGGCCGCATTCGCGTTGCGGCGCTCATGAACGAACAGCGATCCTAGCCACCGCTATGGGGTCCCCCTAAGGACATTCGTCACAAAGTCCCGGTTTGGGCGCTGTCTTGCGGTTTTCGGCGTCAGCCGCCGGACCGGAAGGGCGGCGTGGAGACCGCCCTTCCGGCCAGACATCACTACGGCTGAGTCGTCGACAGGGTGAACGTCAGCGTCTTGGCGTACGTGCCCGTGCGGAGCGGGTCGTTGGCCTTGATGAGCTGCGAGAACTCCAGGTCGACGCGGTCGTTGGAGACCGGGCCGTTCCACATCAGCAGGTTCAGCGACGAGCCGACGTTGTTGAACGCCGTGCCGGTGTTGGACGCGTTGCGCGCCCGTGCCTGCAGCGGCTCGGCGAGCTTGAACGCGCCATTGACGAGGTAGCCCGGGTTCGGGCCCGTGTCCGACACGCTCAGGAGCGCGTCGCCGGCCGTGGAGGTCACGGTCGCCTTGGTGCCGGCGAGGTAGGTCTTCGGCAGGCCCGGCGTGAACGCGCCGAACGTCACCGGCCCGTCGAGCGCGAGCGACAGCGTGGCCGGCACGGTGCCGCCGACGGTGCCGTCGCCCGACGTGGCCTTGATCGGCACGTCGAACGCCTGCACCTCGTTGGACGCGTTCACGAACGAGACGAGCAGCGAGGCGCCGCTGGAGAGCTGCGCGGCGGTGGCGCCGGTGAGCGTGATCGTCTGCGTGCCGGCGGTCACCGCGACCGTCCGCGACGCCTTGATCGCGCCCATCATGTCCGGCGCCCACGGCGGCGTCGTGCCGTCGGCGGCACCGCACGCGGAGAGCCCGTAGTCCGGCGCGGGGTTCGTGGCCGGGTTGCAGCTCGTGTTCCACACGCGCGTGTAGCTCTTGTTGCCGTCGATCGGGTTGACGTCGTACAGGTACAGCCGTGCCGTGCCCGCCGCGCCCGCGGTGACGTTGAGGTTCACCGTGGTGCCGCTGACCGTCGCCCCGTTGATCTTCAGCCCCCGCGCCTCGGGTGCGGGCTCACGGCCGGAGATCGGCACGCCGTTGCGCGCCGACTGCGCGATCGTCTGCGGCGAGGCCGCGCCGTCGAGGTTCGGATGCGAGACGTTCGGCGTCCGGTAGGCGGTCGGGCGGTCCGCCGGCGGCGTGTAGCCCGGCAGCGTCGCGCGGCCCCAGCGGTACGGGTCCGACTGCACGCTGCCGAACGTCGACCACGCGAGGCGGGCGCTGTTGTCGATGTGGCGCAGCGTCGTCGTGCCCGCGGCCGCCGTGTTGTCGTTGTCGTACGGCGTGATGTTCAGCGACACGCGGTTCGGGTCGATCGCCGCCGGCAGGACGCTCATCGGGATCTTCACCTCGAGCGTGTAGCCGCCGCCCTCGTAGGCGTGGCTCGTGCCCGTGTCGTTGTTGCCGACCCACTTGGCGGACGAGTAGACCTGCACGCCCGGCGCGTTCGGGGCGTCGTCGACCGTCGCCGCGAGCGGCCCGGTGGAGAAGCCCTGGTGGTTGTCGGCGTCACGCGACCAGCACGGCCCGTTGACGCCGTTGCCGTTGGACCCGGTCGGGTCGTTCGTGAACGGGAAGATCCCGAGCTTGAACGTGTTGGCCGTGTCCATCGCGTTCTCGGACGCGCGCCCGCGCGGGTCGATCAGGATCTCGACCGAGTCCGCGAGCCAGTGCGCGACGCACTCCTCGGGCTTGACCGCGTACGACTGGAACTCGTCGCGGACGCGGATGAAGAAGAACAGCGCGTCGTCGCGATACGCCACGCGGGCGTACGTGGACGTCGGGCCGCCGACCTCGCCCGAGGTGCCGCAGTCGGTGCCGAAGCCCGCCGCGGGGCAGTTCGTGCCGCCTTCCCAGATGCGGCCGATGTCCAGCAGCGAGCCGGCGTACTCGCCCGGGCTGTCGACGCCGTCCAGGGCCGGGGTGGCCGGCGCCTGGTTGATCGTCGTCTTCGGGAGGATCGACATGCCGACCGTCTCCGCGCCCGGACCGCGGGTGGAGTTGGTCGTGGTGACCGTGATGTTGGACACCTGGTTCGCCGGGAGCGTGGTGTCGGTGTTGGTGACGCTGAACGTCACGGTCGCGTCGCCGCCCGGGGCGATCGGCCCGTACGGCAGCGAGGTCTGCGTCGCCGTGAAGTTGCCCGGCAGCGTCAGGCTGACGGTGCCGCTCTGCGGCGTGTCCGACCAGTTGTGGACGTTGACCGGGAAGCTCGCCGTCTCGCCCATGACGATCGTGCCGAGCGCGGCCGACCGGCCGACGCGCAGCGCCGCGGGCGCCGTGTTCTGGAGCCAGTTGTCGTACTCGAGCCACTTGCCGAAGCGCTGGTAGCGACCCTCGGCGGGGGAGACCAGGCGCACGGTGTCGTCGGTGTAGCCCGTCTTGCCGCCGGCCGTGTAGCGCGCGGCGATCTTGTACATCGCGTCCACGGCCGCGTCGTTGGGCGGGGTGATCGTGAACTGGACGGTGTTGCTCGTGCCGTCGGCGATGGCGGCCACGGGCTTGGACGTCGCGTCCGCCGTCCATCCGGCGGGCAGCGTCAGCGCGACGGTGCCGGCCGCGAGCGCGCCACCGCCCGCCTTCAGGTTGAGCGTCGCCTGGAAGGGCGTGCCCGGCGTGTTGAAGAAGCGCGAGAAGCTCAGGTACTCGAGCGTCCCGAGCGGCAGGCCGTTCGGCGCCGCCTTCGTCGCGCCGTAGAGGATCGCGTCGTCCTTGCCGGCGAGCGGGTTGGCGCTGCCGTCGGGGCTCACGTTGGGCTCGAACGGCACGTAGGAGTCGGTCATGCCGAACCGCGAGCAGCCCGGCGCCTGCAACGTGTTGAACATCACGCGGCTCTGCGTCGGGTACGCGCGGGAGCCTTCGGCCGCGACCTGCGCCCACGTCTTGGCCGAGCCCGCGGGCTGGCCCTGGACGTTGCCCGCCGGCCACTTGTAGGGCGACGCGTAGCCCGTCCACACGCCCGCGACCGTGTCCACGTTGGTGGCGGCGGGGATGAAGCCGGTCGTGCAGTCGGCCTCGGTGGTGGTGCCGCCCGTGCCGGTGGTCGAGCCGCCGGAGAAGATCTTCTTGACCTGCCAGGTGGACAGGGCGTTCGGGCCCGTCAGTTGCTCCGGGAACATCGTCGGATCGGCCGCGGCCTTGACGCCCTCCCAGATGTACCGGCCGGCCTGCTGGTGGTTGCCGTGCCCCGCGTTCAGCGAGGGCGTGAACCCGATGTAGACGTCGGGCTGGGTCATGCGGATGATCCGCGTGATCCGGCGGAGCGTCTCGTTGCCCCAGAAGAACTGGGTCAGCGGCGCGCTCGTGTTGTAGAAGAAGTCGACCGAGTCGATGTTGAAGATGTCGATCGTGCCGCTGCGGTAGTGCGCGACGCGGTCCTCGTTCTCGCGCCGGAGGCCAAGCTGCGGCCCGATCTCGGTGCCGGTGGCGTTGCCGCCGCCCTCGCCGCGCGTGACCATGATGATCCCGCAGCGGGTGTCGTAGCGCTCATGCCATACGCCGCACGGGCCGATGATGCTGGTGTCGTCATCGGGGTGGGCCCACTCGCCCATGACGTTGATCTTCACCGCGGAGCTCGCGGTGTAGGGCGCGGCGGTGGCCGCCGGGGCCGCCCAGAGCCCGATCGCCATGGCCAACAACACGCCAAACCGTCTCACGTCGTCTCCCTCTCTCCTCGGAGTGCCCTCACACTCGCACCCCTTCGAACGACATCGAACAGAGCTGCCGACGGACCTTATTGAAGTTGTCAAGTCCTGGCTAGCCTTGAAACGGATGCGTTTGATGCTCGGATTGCTCGTCGCGGGGACCCTCGCACTGCCCGCGACCGCCCAGGCGGCGCCGCTGCTGACGGTCGAGCTGGCGCGCGAGTCGCTGCGGTACGGCGCCGCGCATCAGGTGCGCGGGACGCTGCTCGACGGCACGATGCCGCTGTCGAACCAGGAGGTGATCCTCGAGGGGCGGCGTTACCCGTACGAGGGCTCCTACCGGGTGATCGAACGCGCCACGACCGACGCCGACGGCGCCTTCGAGCTGGACGCCGAGCTGGACCGCAACCACCGCCTGCGCGTGATCGCGCCGGCCCAGGAGCTGACCTCGAAGCGCCTGCAGGCCTATACGCTGCCGGGCTTCGAGCTCTCCTTCCGCGCGCTGTCGCCCGGCGTCGTCCGGCTCTACCAGCGCTACACGGTGCCCAAGCCGGTGCGTCTGAGCGCGCCGACCCTGTTCTACCTCGGCAAGCGTGGCTCCGCGCGTGCCTCGCTGCGGCGGACGGGGCAGCTCAAGCGCGTGAAGGCCGGGCGCTACACGTCGCAGGTGACGATCCGGCTGCCCTCGAGCTGGGACGGCGCGTTCCGCTACGCGTCGTGCTTCCGCGCCTCCACGGGCTCCGGCATGGGCGACCCGAACCAGAGCTGCCCCAAGCTCCGCTTGCAGTTCTGACGTTCTCGCTTCCGTCGTTCGAAGCTGATACAAGTCCGTCCGGTCTTGTTCACTAGTGTTGCGAGCCGATGACGACGCTCCTGCCGGCACAGCGCCGGGTCGAGATCCTGCGCGCCGTCCGTGACGGGCACGTGCACGTCGGCCACCTGGCCGAGACGTTCGGCGTGTCCGAGATGACGGTGCGGCGTGACCTGCACCGGCTGGCGCGGGACGGCAAGCTCGAGCGGGTCCACGGCGGGGCGATGCACACGGCGGGGCAGGAGCCCGGCTTCTCGCAGATCGCGGTGGAGCGCTCGGCGGTCAAGGACCGGCTGGGCGCCGCGGCGGCCGCGCTGGTGGAGGACGGCCAGACGGTGATGATCGACATCGGCACGTCGACGACGGCGATCTCCCGCCACCTGCACGGCAAGCAGATCACGGTCGTCACGACGAACCTCGCCGTGGTGGAGGAGCTGCTGCCCGATGAGGGGATCGAGCTCGTGCTGCCGGGCGGGATCGTCCGCCGCAACTACCGGTCGCTCGTCGGCGTGCTCGCGGAGGACTCGCTCCGCCAGCTCAAGTCGGACATCGCCTTCTTGGGCACGAGCGGGGTGGACGGCGAGATGGGCGTGTGGGACACCACGATGGTCGAGGTGCCGATCAAGCGCCTGATGATCGCGGGGGCCGACTGCGTGGTGCTGATCGCGGACGTCGCGAAGTTCGCGATGGCCGGGATGGTCCGGGTGTGCGGGCCGGAGTCGCTGGACCATGTCGTGACGGACGCGCCGCTGCCGGCCTCGGTGCGCTCGGTCGTCGACGCGAACGGGATTGAGGTGACGGTCGCGTGAAGCTCACGATCGTGGGCGGGGGCGGGTTCCGCGTCCCGCTGGTGTACGGCGCGCTGCTGGATCGCAAGGAGCGGCTGGGGCTTGACGAGGTCGTGCTCTACGACGTCGACGACTCGCGTCAGGATCGGATCGGGCACGTGCTGGACGGGCTCGCGGCGGAGAAGGGCGTGCAGCTGCCGTTCCGCACGACGACGGACCTGGTGGACGCGGTGCGGGACGCGGACTTCGTGTTCTGCGCCATCCGCGTCGGCCAGCTCGAGGGTCGCGTGATCGACGAGGACGTGCCGCTCGGGATGGGCGTCCTCGGCCAGGAGACGACGGGGCCGGGCGGCATCTGCTTCGCGCTGCGGACGATCCCGGTGATGACCAAGCTCGCCGAGACGATGGCCGCACACGCGCCCAACGGCTGGCTGATCAACTTCACGAACCCGGCGGGCATGGTCACCGAGGCCACGCAGCGCATCCTCGGCGACAAGGTCGTCGGGATCTGCGACTCGCCCTCGGGCATGTGCCGGCGCGTCGCCGCGATCATGGGCCGCGACCCCAAGGCCCTCTGGTTCGACTACTTCGGGCTCAACCACCTCGGCTGGCTCAAGGACGTGCGCGACGGCACGGGGGCGCCGCTGCTGGAGGAGCTGCTCGCCGACGACGCGGCGCTCGAGCGCTTCGAGGAGGGCCGGCTGTTCGGCGGCGACTGGCTGCGCAGCCTGGAGATGCTCCCGAACGAGTACCTCTACTACTTCTACTACGCCGCGGACACCGTCAACGCGATCCGCGGCGGCGGCTCCCGCGGGTCGTTCCTGCTGCAGCAGCAGCGCGAGTTCTACGCCCGCAACGGCGCCGACGCCCCGGCCGCGCTGGCCGACTGGCGGGCCACCCGTCACGACCGCGAGCGCACCTACATGGCCGAGGCGCGCGCCGCCGCCGGCCAGGAGGGCGAGCACGACATCGAGGAGAACTCGGGCTACGAGAGCGAGGCGATGGCGGTCGTGGACGCGATCGTCAACAACACGCGCGAGGTGCTCATCCTCAACACCGCCAACCGCAGCGCGCTGCCGTTCCTGGACGAGCGCGCCGTGGTCGAGGTGCCGTGCATCGTGGGCCGGTCCGGGCCGGTCCCGGTCGCGGTGGGCGAGGTGCCGGCGCACGCCGCGTCGCTCATCTCGACCATGAAGGACGTGGAGCGCACGACCATCGACGCGGCCCTGAGCGGCTCTGAGCAGCTCGCGATCAAGGCGCTCGCGCTGCACCCGCTCGTGCCGTCGGTGAACACGGCGCGCGAGATCTTCGACGGCTACCGCCGGCGGCTGCCCGAGCTCGCGGAGGCGTTCGCCGCATGAGCGTCGACCTCGCCTGCGCCGAGCCCGCGTTCCTGGACCTGACGCTCGTCGGGCTCGACCAGATCCCCAAGCCCGGCGAGGAACGTCTGGCGCAGGACTTCTTGCGCTCGCCCGGCGGCGGCGCGATCACCGCGGTCGGCGCGGCGCGGCTCGGGCTGACGTCGTCGCTGACGTCGCCGCTCGGCGACGACGCCGTCGGCATGCTCCTGCGCACGTTGCTCGCCGATGAGGGCGTGCGCTGGGACGGGCGGCTCGTGGAGCGCACGCCGGTGACGGTGATCATGCCGGCCGATGGCGACCGCGCCATGGCGACCTTTGACCCGGGGGAGAGCGTGACCGCCTCGGAGCTCGCAGCCGTCGAGCCCCGTGCGGTCGTGCTGTCGATCCCCCGTTTGCCCCTCGCGCCGGCGGGCGCACGCACCTACGTCTCGGTTGGTGACCTGGACGCCCGTGCGCTCGCCGGTCGGGAGCTTCCCGCGGAGCTGGCCTCCGCGCGGGCGCTGCTCGTCAACGAACGGGAGGCGCTGCTGCTCAGCGGCGCCCCCGATGCGGAGACGGCGGCGGCGCAGCTGGCGCAGGCGGCGCCGGTCGCGATCGTGACGTTGGGCCCGGACGGCGCGTTGGCCGCCGGGGCGGAGGGGACGGTCCACGTGGAGGGCGTGGCCGTCGAGGCAGTGGACACGACCGGCGCCGGCGACCTGTTCGCCGCCGCCTACGTGTGGGCCGACCACTGGGGTGCGGCGCTCGAGCAGCGCCTGCGCTGGGCGGTCCTGTATGCATCACTGTCAGTGAGGGTCGCCACCGCCGTTGCGGGGGCGGTGACGTTGAGGGCGCTCTTGGAGGAGGGCGCTTCATACGGGCTGACGTCGCCAGTGCGACAGCCGGCTGCGATGAAGGAGGACCAGTGAAGGCGAAGCGATTCCTGGCTGCGGCGTTCGCTCTGTCGGCGCTCGTCGCCGGCTGTGGTGGACCGGGCGCGTCCAGCGACGACGACAAGAACACGGCGCAGTCGACGCCGACCGCGACGGTCGAGGCCAAGCCCGACGTGGCGGCGGCCGGCGACGTCACGTTGACGGTGTGGGACCAGAACGTCCGCGGTGGTCAGAACGCGGAGATCGAGGAGCTCAACAAGCAGTTCCAAGCCAAGTACCCGAACGTCACGATCGACCGCACGAAGAAGTCGTTCGAGGACCTGCAGAAGACGGTCAAGCTGGCGGCCTCGGGCGCGGACGCGCCGGACGTCGTGCAGGCCAACCAGGGCCGCGGCGTGATGGGCGAGATGATCAAGGCCAAGCTGCTGCGCCCGGTGACCGACTACGCGAAGGTCTACGACTGGGAGTCCCGCTACTCCTCGACGCTGCTGGACCTCAACAAGTTCTCGGCCGACGGCGCCGAGTTCGGCTCCGGCGACCTGTACGGCCTCTCCCAGGCGGGCGAGATCGTGGGCGTCTTCTACAACAAGGACAAGGTGTCCACGCCGCCCACGACGTTGACCGAGTTTGAGGCCTCGCTCGAGCAGGCCAAGGGCGCCGGCGACACGCCGATCATGTTCGGCAACCTCGAGAAGTGGCCCGGCATCCACAACTTCGAGAGCGTGCTGGGGCAGACCGCCGACAAGCAGGCGATCCGCGACTTCGTCTTCGCCCGCGACGGCGCCTCCTTCGACAACCCGGAGTTCCAGGCAGGCGCGACGAAGATCAAGGAGTGGGTCGACAAGGGCTACTTCAACAAGAACTTCAACGGCACGGACTACGACCCGGCCTGGCAGTCGTTCGCGAAGGGCAAGTCCTGGTACCTGATCGCGGGCACGTGGGTGACGGCCGACCTCGCGAAGCAGATGGGTGACAAGGTCGGCTTCATGCTGATGCCCGGCCAGGACCCGAACGCCCCGGTCTCGCTCGGCGGCGAGGACCTGCCGTGGACGATCACCACCTCCGCCAAGAACCCGGACGTGGCCGCCGCGTACATCGACTTCCTGACGGACGCCAACGCCGCCAAGGTGCTCGTGGACACGGACAACCTGCCGGCGATGAAGGGCGCGCCCAAGCCGGCCTCCGGCGTGTCGGTCGAGGTGGCGGACGCGTGGCAGAAGCTCAACGACGCCGACGGCGTGATCCCGTACCTGGACTACACGACGCCGACGTTCTACGACGACATCAGCGGCGCCATCCAGGAGCTGCTGGGCGGCAAGCAGTCGCCCACCGAGTTCACGGCCGGTGTGCAGAAGGCGTTCGACAAGTGGTCGGAGTCGCGCTGACGTGACGGTCGCGGCCGCGCCACTCGAAGCGGCTGAGACGGCCTCTGGCAAGGGCTCCCCGGGTGAACGTCCGCCCGGCGAGCCCCGCCTCGTCGGCTACCTGTACGTGCTGCCGGCGTTCGCCGTCTTCGCGTGCTTCGTGCTGTACCCGCTCGCCGAGGCGCTGTGGTACTCGCTGTGGGAGTGGAACGGGCTGCCCAGCTCGCCGGCGACGTGGGTGGGCCTGGGCAACTACACGGACGTCTTCACCGACGAGGAGCTACGCAGCGCGTTCCTGCACGCGCTCATCCTGCTCGTCTTCTACGCGGTCCTGCCGATCCTCATCGGCCTGCTGCTGGCGGGCGTGATGGCGCGCGCGCAGGTGCGCGGGCTGGCGTTCTTCCGGACGATCCTGTTCCTGCCGCAGGTGATCGCGATGGTGGTCGTCGCGGTCATGTGGAAGATGATCTACGACCCCGAGAACGGGGCGCTGAACCGCTTCCTCGGCTGGTTCGGGATCGAGGGCAAGTCGTGGCTGGGGGACTTCTCGCTGGCGCTGCCGTCGGTCGGCCTGATCGGCACGTGGGTGTACTTCGGGCTGGCGATGGTGCTGCTCACCGCGGGCGTGCAGAAGATCCCGCCGTCGCTGTACGACGCGGCGCGCGTGGACGGCGCGGGGCCGTTCCGCGAGTTCCTCGCGGTGACGCTGCCCGGCCTGCGCGGGGAGATCGCGGTGGCGCTGACGCTGACGACGATCTACGCGCTGCGCAACTTCGACCTCGTGTACATCACCACGCAGGGCGGCCCCGGCGACTCGACGACCGTCCCCGCGTTCCAGGTGTTCTCGCGCGCGTTCGAGAGCAGCCAGGTCGGGTCGGCCGCCGCCGTGGGCGTCACCCTCACCCTCGTGATCTTCCTGATCTCGTTCACGATCAACCGCGTCGCGGAGCGCTCGTCGTGACCTCGCGTGCGGAGCAGACGCTCGGCTACACGATCCTCGGCGTGTTCTCGCTGATCGCGCTGCTGCCGGTCGCCGGGATCGTGTTCACGGCGCTGCAGGATCCGGACGGCTTCGCGTCCTTCGGGTCGATCGACGGCCTGCACTTCTCGAACTTCTCCACCGCGTGGGACGAGGCGAACTTCGGCACGTACCTGCGCAACAGCGTGTTCGTCGCGGTGGTCGTGGTGTCGGTGGCGTCGCTGCTGTCGATCCTCGCGGGGTACGCGTTCGGGCTGATGCGCTTCCGCGGCTCGACGCTGCTGTTCTATGTCTTTCTCCTCGGGCTGATGGTCCCGATGGAGGCGATCATCGTGCCGCTCTACTACGAGATGCGCGACAGCTGGCAGCTCCAGAACACCTACTGGTCGATCATCCTGCCGCAGATCGCCACGTCGGTCGCGTTCGGGACGTTCTGGATGCGCACGTACTTCCGGTCGGTGCCGCGGTCCCTGGTCGAGGCGGCGCGGCTGGACGGGGCGTCCTCGTGGTTCACGCTCTGGCGCGTGCTGCTGCCGCTGGCCAAGCCGGCCGTGCTGACCATGGCCGTGCTGCTGTTCATGTGGACCTGGAACGAGTTCCTGCTCGTGCTCGTGATGATCACGGACGACGGGAAGCTGACGGCGCCGCTCGGGCTGAGCGTGTTCCAGGGGCGCAACACGTCGGACCTGACGCTGATGGCGGCCGGTTCGGTGATCGTGGCGCTGCCCGTCGTGATCGTGTACGTCTTCCTCCAGCGGCACTTCATCCGCGGGATGCTCTCAGGGGCGGTGAAGGGCTGATGGCGGGTGTTCGGTTCGATGCGGTCGGCAAGCGGTTCGGGGCGGTCGAGGCCGTCCGTGACCTGTCGCTGGAGATCGCCGACGGCGAGTTCATGGTGCTGGTCGGCCCGTCGGGCTCGGGCAAGACCACCGCGCTGCGGATGCTGGCCGGGCTGGAGGCGATCACCGCCGGCTCGATCTTCATCGGCGAGCGGCGCGTGAACGACGTCGCGCCGCGCGAGCGGGACATCGCGATGGTCTTCCAGGACTACGCGCTGTATCCGCAGATGACCGTGTTCGACAACCTCGCGTTCGGCCTGCGTCGGCGCAAGGTCGCGTCGGACGAGATCAAGCGCCGCGTCGAGGAGGCCGCGCGGCTCCTGGACATGAGCGCGCTGCTGCAGCGCAAGCCGGGGCAGCTCAGCGGCGGCCAGGCGCAGCGCGTCGCGCTGGGCCGGGCGCTCGTGCGCGAGCCGCAGGTGTTCCTGATGGACGAGCCGCTGAGCAACCTCGACGCGAAGCTGCGCACGCAGACGCGCGGTGAGATCCGGCGGCTGCAGCAGGAGGTCCAGACCACGACGGTCTACGTCACGCACGACCAGGTCGAGGCGATGACGATGGGCGACCGGATCGCGGTCATGAACGAGGGCCGGCTCGAGCAGGTCGGCACGCCCGAGGAGCTCTACGAGCGGCCCGCCAACCGCTTCGTCGCCGGCTTCATCGGCTCGCCGTCGATGAGCTTCTTCACCGGCGCCCAGGTGGGCCTCACCCTGCCACGCAACGGCGCCCTGGTGGGCGTCCGACCCGAGCACGTGCGCCCGTGGCGCGAGGGGCTGATCGGGCCGCTCCAGGGGCGGGTCGCGTTCGTCGAGGCGCTGGGGCGCGAGACGTTCGTGGGCGTGGACGTGGGCGAAGCGCGGCTGACCGTCTTCGAGGAGGGGCGCGCGGTGCGCGAGGTGGGCGACGAGATGGAGTTCGGCCTCATAGAGTCCGGCCTGCGCTACTTCGACGCCGACTCTGGAGCCTCCCTGTGATCGTCTACGCCATGAACGTCTCCGCCGACGGCTACGTCATGGACGCGGAGGGCAACTTCGACTGGGCCGAGCCCGCCGACGACGTGCTCGCCTTCTGGACCGAGCGCCAGCGCAACACGTCGCTCGACGTCTACGGGCGCAACCTGTACGAGGCGATGCGCTACTGGGAGTCGCCGCGGGAGGGCTCGTCGAAGGGCGACCTCGAGTTCGCCGACGCGTGGCAGCGGACGCAGCGGATCGTCGTCTCGACCACGCTCGAGTCGGCCGTGCGTGCGCGGCTCGTGCGCGACCCGTCGCACGTGCCGGACGCGGACGGGATCGTGCACGTCGGCGGCCCGACGCTCGCGGCGGCGATGATCGATCGCATCCAGGAGTTCTGGACCGTCGTCGGTCCCGCCGCGGTCGGCGGCGGCACGCCGTTCTTCCCCGCGGGCGTGCGGCTGAAGCTCAAGCTCGTCGAGAGCAAGCGCTTCGACTCAGGCCCGGTCCTGCTGCGCTATCAGCGCGCGTAGGTTCGCGCCCACGTAGTCGAGGTCGATGCCGGCGTAGTCGTCCGGCAGCCCGCCGAGGTAGATCGCCCGCGCCCGGTGCAGCGCGACGTGCGGGAAGCGCGCGTGCGCCCACGCGCCCGCCTCGTCCTTGGCCGCGATCCCGCCGGTCACGAGCGAGTAGTAGATCCGGCACAGCGCGAGGATCACGTTGGTCGTGTCCGCGTGCAGGTCGAGCAGGATCGGGTCGACGCTCGCGAGCATCGCGGCGCGTACGTCGTCCCACGACGGGGCCTCGAGCAGCTGCGCGGGCGGCGGTCCGCTCAGCGGGCGGTTCGCGAGCAGCACCTTGTGGATGAGGATCACCAGGTCGCGGTTCTCCCCGCCCTCCCACGCGTCGGGCGCCCACGCGCCCCACTGGAAGTCCATGTGCGTCGGCGCGTCCGCCCGCACGACGAGCGTCACCTCGACGGGACGACCCGTGAGCGCGCGTAGCCCGTCGAAGAGCCGCTGCTTCTCGGCGTCGGTCGTCGGGCGCGCGATCACCGCCAGCACGTCGATGTCGCTGCGCGGCCGGAGCCCACCGTGGACGGCCGAGCCGAACAGGTAGACGCCGAGCGGGTCGAGGTCGGCGAGCAACTCCAGGACGGGTTCGGTCTCGTGCACGCCTAGAGTCTGATGACGATGCCTCGTCAGTTGGCGGAGATCATGGCCGAGTACGCCGAGCACGAGGCGTCGCGGTTCGCGGTGCCCGGTGCGCAGTGGGGACCGACGTTGTTCACGCGCGACGACGCGGGGCACGTGCGCGCGCACGAGTTCCACGAGCCCGACGACGACTCGGCGGTGCGGCGGGTGCAGGGGATCGTGCTCGACTCGCGCGCGGCGGTGACCGGGTTGATGCTGACGGTGTTCGACCCCGAGCACGTGCTGCTCGCCGCGACGGACGGGACGAACCACATCGCGGCGCGCGCGGCGATCGAGCGTCCGGACGACGGTCCCGCGACGCTCGCCGACTGGGAGGAGGTGACGCCCGGCGATCAGACCGCGACGTTCGCCATCACCCTGCTGCGGGGCGCGATGGGCGGCGACACGCTGACCGAGCATCCGGGCGCGCTGGAAGAGCTGTCGATGATCCGGCGGGCGCTCGACGGGTTCATCCGGCGCGTGGACCAGGAAGGGCACCTGCGCGTGCAGGACGGGGTGCTGGACGCGGACCGCCTCGGGCTCGTGGAGCTCGCGCGGGACGCGCTCGACCTCGCCACCTCGCGCGGCCGGGCCGACAAGGAAGTCGACGCCGGGCTCACGCTCAGGCGGGTTCCGAGCCCGCGGGCGGACCTGACCTGAGCACGATCGTCGTCTCGGTGTCGGCGGCGCCGTGGCGGAGCCGGAGGGTCCGCAGCAGCATGTCCAGCTCGGCGGTGTCGCGACAGGCGACGCGCAACTGGTAGTCGGGCGCGCCGGTCAGGTGCAGCACCTCGATCACGGGGTGCAGCTGGGAGGCCTCGACCGCGAACTGGTCGGAGTCCACGCCGGGGGAGAGCGTGATGCCGACGAGGGCCTCGAGGTTGCGTCCGCCCGCGGCGGGGTCGATCAGTGCGGTGAAGCCGAGGATCACGCCGGCCTGGCGGAGGCGCCGGACGCGGTCGGCGGCCGCGTTCGCGCTCAGCCCGACGGCGGCGCCGAGCTCGCGCCAGGAGAGACGCCCGTCCTCGCGAAGCAGCCTGAGGATCTCGCTGTCCGTGGGGTCCATGGCCGCGATTGTCTCAGTCTTCGGCCGTGGCACCTTGCTTTTCGCGGCGGGCGACGCCAGAACGTGCGGCATGGACGCACTGCTCGCCGGGCTCATCGCGGGACTCGCCGTCGCCATGCAGGTCGGCGCGGTCAGCCTGCTGCTGATCGAGGCCTCTGTGGTCGCCGGGCCGCGCAAGGGGCTCGCCGCGGGCATGGGCGTCGCGACCGTCGACTTCGTCTACGCCGTCATCGCCGGCGTCGCGGGCAGCGCGGCGGGCGCGGTGCTCGCGGGCCACGAGGGCGAGATCAAGCTCGTCGCCGCGGCGGTGCTGGCGGTGATCGCGCTCTACGGGCTCGCCGGGCTGTGGCGCAACCCGGAGGCGCGCGAGGTGGAGACGGGCGGCAGCGCGCGGTCGCACTACACGCGCTTCCTGGCCATCACCGCCGTCAACCCGTTGACGATCGCGTCGTTCGCGGCGGTCGCCGCGGCGCTGTCGCTCGACGGCGCGGCCGACACCGCCGCGTTCGTCGCGGGCGTCGGCGTGGCGAGCGCCGGCTGGCACCTCGTGCTGACGCTCGCGGCGGGCCATGCGGGCCGCTGGATCACGCCGGCGATCCGCCGCTCGCTGTCGATCGGCGGGCGCGTCCTGGTGCTTGCGATCGCCGCCCACTTGGCCATTTCTTCCTGACCGGTCACCTGACTTACTGACGGAGCGGGGCAGAATTGCTCCCCGGTCAGGTATAAGTCGGTCTGTCCTTTGACAGAAGTGGAGGGGAGAGACCATGCAGCGCAAGTTGCTCGCATGTGTGACGGGACTCGCCGCCTTGGCGGCGGCCCCGGCCGCGCATGCGCAGTACACGGCACCCGCGCCTGATCCTGGGTTCCGGTACATCTTCGACGGAACCGCCACGGGCTCGGACGCGTCGTTCGACAAGTGGAAGTTCGCCGCGGGGACGCTCGCGCAGTCGCGCCCGGCTTCGGAGGGTGGTCAGGGCCAGGCGACGCTCAACACGACCAACGGTGCGATCGACGTCGGCGCCTCGCCGTTCGGCGCCTACTGGTACCCGGTGAAGGCGTTCGGCGACGCGACGTTCCGCATCCAGTACACGGTGCAGGACACGCCGACGTCCACGCGCAACGGCGGCGTGATGATCCGCACGCCGGAGGTCCGCTACGACGGCGCGGACACCAACGCCGTGCTGGCGAAGAAGCCGGCCGGCTTCAACTACGACGTCTGCCCGGGCGCGATCGCGGTCTGCGGTCTGCTGGAACCGGCGCCGTCGACGACCTACAAGTGGGCGGGCTCGACGCCGAACCTGCCGCCGGCGTTCGAGTACACGGGCGGCTACTGCGCGCGCTCCACCGCCGCGGGCGTCTACAACGTCAACGGCCTCAACAACCAGCCGCTGACGGTCAACGGCAATGCCAACAACCACCAGCACTGGACGCAGGTCGCCTGCGGCCACGAGGTGCAGATCAACGAGTCGCTCACCGGCGGCGGTCCGCAGCCCTCGACCGACCCGATCAAGACGGGCTCGATCTACAACTTCCGCAACCTCAACGCCAAGCAGTCGGGCACGTACAAGCGCCTGGTCAAGGGCGTCTGGCACGAGATGGAGATCCGCACGATCGGCCAGCAGTACACGGTCTTGATCGACGGCGAGGTCATCAACCAGTTCGACAACTCGATCCCGAAGATCGCCTCGCGCGCGGGTGACCCGCCGACGATGGCGCGTCAGCTCGCCGCCGGTTACCTCGGCCTGCAGACGCACGGCGGCAACGACCGCATCTCCTACCGCGAGATGCAGGTCAAGGAGTTCGCTCCGGCCGACCTGCCGGTCAACACGGCGGCTCCGTCCGTCACCGGCACCGGCTACCAGGGGCAGGCGCTGACCTGCAACCACGGCACGTGGAACGCGGCCGCGGGCAGCACGCGCTGGGTCACGTGGTACGCGGCCAACAAGGTCCCGTCCACGCACCCGCACTTCCGCGCCCCGAGCCAGCTCGACTACAACAACACCACCACGCCGCCGGACGCCACGCTCGGCACGGGCACGGCCGACCTGACGTGGCTGGACGCGCAGATCGTCGGCCAGGGCGACACCTACACGCCCACCGCGGCCGACGTCGGCAAGTCGGTCTACTGCCAGGTGAGCGTCGACAACGCGGGCGCCACGGTCTTCAAGACCGCCCTCGCCCCGGAGATCCTGTCGGCGACCAACACGGACGTCCCGGTCGGCGGCAACGTCCCGGCGACGCTCTCGCTGACCCTCGGCGCGCCCGCGTCGTTCCCGGCGTTCGTGCCCGGCGTCGCCAACAACTACGACGCCAACGCGGACGTGACCGTCACCTCCACGGCCGGCAACGCGACCCTGTCCGTCGCCGACCCGGGCGCCAACCCCGGTCATCTCGTCAACGGCGCGTTCTCGCTGCCGCAGGCCCTCCAGGCACGCGGTAGCGCGACCGGCACGTTCGCCGACCTCGGCGCGAGCCCGCTCGTCGTCCGCACCTACACGGGCCCCGTGTCCGGCGACACCACGCCGGTCACCTACCGCCAGCGCATCGGCGCCAACGACGCCCTGCGCACCGGCACCTACAGCAAGACCCTGACGCTCACGCTCGCGACGACCGAGCCGTAGGCGCACGCAGCACGCGGGCGGCCACGGCATCCGTGGCCGCCCGCCGCTGCGATTCCTTGAACCGCAGCACCTCGAAGCCGCCTGCTCGCCAGGCGGCTTCTTTGCGTTCGTCCTCGCGTTGCGTGCGCGCGCGGTCGTGCCCGATCCCGTCCAGCTCGAGCGCGAGCTTCAGCGTCGGCCAGTGGAAGTCGACCTCGTGCCCGGCGAGGTCCGTGTTGACGAGCGGCTCCGGCAGGCCGGCCTGCTCGAAGCCGATCAGGAAGCGCAGCTCGTCCCTGGAGCGCGTGCCCGCACTTCCGTCCTCGTGCAGCGCGATCGCCTGTTCGAGCCGGTTGAGGTGGCGGCGTCCGTTCGCTCTCGCGAGGGTCTCGTGCAGCGCGGGGATCGAGAGGCGTTTGCGCCACCAGGCCTCGTGGAGCAGGTTCGCGAGCTCCCACTTGGTCAGCTCCTCGGTGAGGTCGACGCACGTGCGAGCGAACGTGGTGACGGGGATGCCGCGGAAGACGGTGACGTCGCGTGGGTCGAGGTTGCGGCACATGTGCAGCCGCGCTCTCGTCTTCGGGCGGCGGCGTGCCGGGACGACGACATCGATGAGGGAGACGCGATAGCGCCAGACCTCGTAGAGCTTCGCGGCCGCGAAGTACCCGAGTGCCGCGCCTTCCCCGGCCGTGTACACCTCAGCGAGCCATCGCCCCTCTTGCGAGAGCGCGGTGTGTCCGACCGCGTACACGCCATGGCCGACGCGGTGCAACCGTTGTTGCTTGACCCGGCGGGTGATCGCGTTCTTGGTCAGCCGGGCCGCGCGCAGCTGCGCCACGGTCACGATGCCGTATTGCCGCGCCGCAACCCGTGCGATCTCCGCGTCCGCGGAACCAAGTTCCCCGTATGCGGGAGTTTCGTTCCTCACCCCCGCATGATCGCGGCGGCGGCACGCACGAATCTACGCGCGTTCGTTACGAATGTGTGCCATGAACGTGCTGATTGACGCGGACACGATTCGGTCTCCCGAGCTCCGGCACGAGGTGCCGGCTGCGATCCTCGATCCGTTCCTGTACGGGGAGCGGGACGGAGTGGCGTTCGCGACGACCTCGGCGCTGGACGCGGCGAACATCGCGAAGGCGCGGCCCGACCTCCGGCAGCTCGACACGATGAGCGAGCTCGGGTTGAGGGAGCTGATCGTCGGCGGGATGGGGCGGGGCGAGGCACTGCTCGAGGTGCGGGCGCGGGCGTGCGAGGCGATGGGCGTGACGGAGGCCGCGGTGCCGGCGACGTTCCCGCTGGCCACCGCGCGGTTCCTGGAAGCGCGCGGGATCACGTTGCACGTCGACGACGCGCTGTTCGTCGCGCGGCGGCGGATCAAGACGCCCGCGCAGCTCGAGGGGATCAAGCGGGCGACGCGGGCGGCCGAGCACGGGCTGCAGGCGGCGCGGGAGGCGCTCGCACCCGGACTCACGTGCACCGAGCTGCGGGCGATCGTGCGGGCGGCGGTCGAGCCGCACGCCGCGTTGGGGGAGTTCACGGTGGCGACCGGGCCGGACACGGCGACCGGGCACGGATCGAGCACGGGGCCGATCGTGCCCGGGCAGCCGGTGATCGTCGACCTGTGGCCGCAGGACCGGGAGACCGGCACGTTCACCGACATCGCGCGGACGTTCGTGGTGGGCGAGCCGGACCCTGAGATCACGCGCTGGCACGCGCTCGTCCTGGAGGTGCTCGAGGACGCGCTGGCGTACGTGAAGCCGGGGGTCGAGGGCAAGCAGCTGCACGCGCGGGCCTGCGACCGGTTCGAGGCCGAAGGCTTCCCGACGCAGCGCAAGCCCGGCAAGCACCTGATGGAGGGGTTCCCGACGGCGCTCGGGCACGGCGTCGGCCTGGAGGTGCACGAGGCGCCCGGGCTCGGCCGCACGGGCGAGGCGCTGCAGGCGGGCGACGTGATCTCGATCGAGCCGTTCCTCTGCCGGCCCGGCTTCGGCGGCGTCCAGGTCGAGGAGATCGTGCTGGTCACCGACACCGGCGCCGAGCTGCTGAGCGACCATCCGCGCACGCTCTAGGCACACCGGCGCGACCGGTCGCGCGCGAGCGCGGAGCGCCGGCGCCCGGCGAGGGCGCACCTCAGAGCGAGGCGCGCAGGATCGCCGCGAGGTCGTCGGCGCCGACCTCGCGCGGCGCCACGGCCAGCAGCCGTTGCTGCGCCAGAGCGCCTTCGACGAGCTCCGGGATGTCGTCCGGTCCGTAGCCGAGCTCGGCCAAGGACGGGACGCGCAGGTCGTCCATCAAGGAGCGCAGCGCCTCCGGCAGGGAGGAGCCGCCGAGCAGCGCCGCCGCCTGCGCGTGGCGCTCGGGCGACGCCTCCTCGGTGAACGCGAACGCGGCGGGTGCGGTGACGATCACGGAGATCCCGTGCGGGACGAACGCGTGGCCCGACGGATAGCCGGGCGGCGTCCACTCGTGCTTGAGCCCCGCGATCGGATAGGCGCACGCGTGCGGGATGTGCACGCCCGCGGACCCGAAGCCCACGCCCGCCATCGAGGCGGCGAGCATCATCGCCCCGCGCGCCTCGACGTCGTCGCCGTCCGCGACCGCGCGTCGCAGGAAGCGGCCGCCGTACTCGAGCGCCTTCTGCGACCAGACGTCCGCGACCGGGTTCGCCCCCTGGTACGGCGGGCGCGCATCCGGCGAGGAGGGCTTCTCCCGCGCGGTGTACGGCTTCGACAGGAACGACTCCGCGGCGTGGCAGACCACGTCCAGCCCGGCCGACGCCACGACCTCGGACGGCAGGGTCGACGCCAGCTCCGGGTCGACGATCGCCTGCGAAGGCCGCAGATAGCGGTGCGAGATGCCGGTCTTGACGCGGCGCTCGGGGATGTCCAGCACGGCGACCGTGGTCGCCTCCGACCCCGTGCCGCACGTGGTGGGGATCGCCAGGTGCGGGCGCAGCGGACCCGGGACGGAACGCCCCGACCCGATCGGCGGGTTCACGTAGTCCATCACCGGCGCGGGATGGCTCACGATCAGGTTCGCGACCTTCGCCGTGTCGATCGCGCTGCCGCCGCCCAGCGAGACGAACCCGCCCACCTCGGCGTCCAGCGCGAAGTCGGCCGCGGCCTGCAAGGACTCCAGCGTGGGCTCCACGCGCGCGCCGTCGTAGACGACGACGTCCACGTCGCCCAACGCCGCGCGGACCCGGTCCACGTGCGGGATCCCCGGGTCCGTGACGAGCAGCGCCCGGGTCACGCCCAGGCGCTTCAGCTCCCAGCCGGCGTCGTCCACCGCGCCGGGGCCGAACTTGATCGGCGTCGCTTCCAGCGTGAAGATCGACTCGCGAGCAGCAGCCCCCACGAGTCGCTGTCTACCCGGCTAGCGGATCGTGAAGCTCGTGCGCACGTTGGCGCTGCGGCTGCCCTGCTTGACCGTCGCGGTCACGGTGTAGCGACCCTTCTTCATGCCGCGCGTGGAGCCCAGGTTGAGGCCGACGAGCTTGCCGGGCAGCGCGGAGATCGCCGCGGCGTTGCCGTTCTTGGACGACGGGCCGCTGATGCGGTAGCTGCCGCCGATCGGGTCGATCGAGTTGCCGAGGTTGCGCACCGGCAGGATCACGCTGCCCGAGCGGACCTGCGCCGCGCCCGTGCGGAACTTGTAGGTCTTCTTGGCCGGATTCAGACGCAGCTTCGAGATCAGCCGGTAGTTCGGGATGATGCCCTTGCGGCCCTTGGTGTTGGTCGGCTTGCCGAGGATGTCGACGCTCGCGTACAGCGAGCTCAGGCGGCGGACCATGCGGAAGCTGACCGGCCGCTTCGCGCCGGCGCCGATGTTGAACGTGCGCGTGGTGGCCCGCACGTACCGCGTGAGGTTCGAGCGCGGATCAGCGACCACCGTGCCGTTGAGCTGCTGACGCCACGGACGCACCGTGACCGTCACGCGCAGCGTCTCGCGCGTCGTGTTGTTGAGCGTGAGCGAGCCGACCGAGCCGAGCTTGGCGCGGTTCTCGAGAGACGCCGGCGTGACCGACAAGCCACCTGACTGCGCGTGCGCCGCAGTAGCAGAACCCAGCACGCCAACGCAGGCGACGACCATCGGCACGGCAACACGCCGCGTCTTAACAGAGAACATCAGACCCTCCACAGAGATTGACCCGCGCGCTCCTCCTCATCGAAGCGCAGCGGCAGTGTCTCCCGGATCTCTAAGCGGCTCCTGAAGAGTCTCGTAAGGGAACCTTCAGGTTCGCGCGGGCCTGTACGAACGGATACCTTCGCGGGCGTGCCCCGCAACCTTGCGCTCCTTCGCGGTATCAACCTCGGCTCCAAGCGGCGCGTCGCCATGGCCGATTTGCGGGCACTTCTCGAAGAGCTCGGCTACACGGACGTGCGGACGGTCCTCGCCAGTGGAAACGCCATCTTCACCGGGCGAACCTCCCGCAGCACGCTCGAGCGGGCGCTGCAGCAGCGCTTCGACATGCAGATCGACGTCGTCCTGCGCACGATGGACGAGCTGCGCGCCGTGATCGCGAACGACCCGTTCAAGGGCGAGGTCGACGACCCCACCCGCTACCTCGTCGTCTTCCTCGACCGCGAGCCCACGCTCGACCAGTTGGAGGCCGAGGACTTCACCCCGGACCGGTTCGTCGCCCGGGGCACCGAGATCTACGCGTGGTGCCCCGAGGGGATGCAGAACTCACGCCTGATGAAGGCCCTCGGCAAACCGGGGCTCGCCGGCACCGCGACCGTTCGCAACTGGGCGACGGTCAACAAGCTGGTGGACTGAACCGCGGCCGAACTGCTCCAGCAGCCGGCGCGCGCCGGCGTCCTCGAGCGTGGCCTTCACGAGCTGCTCGAGGCCGAGCTCGCCCGAGTTGCGCACGAGCCGCGCGTGGAGCGCAGGATGCAGCCCGGCCGGAGCGGGCGCGTTCATCGCCGGCGGGGCGAAGCTGCGGCGCGCGGCCTCGACGTCGATCGACAGCGCGCCCGCCCGCGCGAGGGCCAGCACGAGGTGCTCGCCGTCGATGCTGCGCGAGCCGTGCCGGGCGGCTTCCTCGCGTGCCCGCACGAGCGTCGCGCGCGCGACCTCGGAGAGCCGCGGCGGTGAAGTGAGGTCGCGGTATCGGCGGTGGGCCGCCTGGCGGGAGATGCCGAGCGGACGCGCGATCTGCGTGTACGTCTGTCCCTCCTGCAGCGCCCGCCCGACGAGATGCCGCTCCAGCACGTCCAGCTCGGCCCGGAGGGCCGTCAGGGCGCGCAGGCTGGCGGTGGGGTCCGCCGTGAGCGTCTTCTCGAGCAGAGACAACGTTTTTTGGGGGTTGTATGGGGCCATTTGTCCAGTCAACGCGCAGAGACAGGAAAGGTCGGGTAGGAATTTGTTCCTGACCTTTCTGGAGAGATGACGTTCAGGATGTGTGGCCGATGACCGCCGTGCCTGCGAACCTGCGCCTTCGCCGCGAGAGCACCCTGCGCTCGCGCGCCGCGCGTGGCGATGCTGCGGCCTTCGCGGCGGTCTACGAGCGCCATCATCAGGACCTCTACCGGTACTGCCGCTCGATCCTGCGCCACGAGGAGGACGCGCAGGACGCGCTGCAGAGCACGATGACCCGCGCGTTCGCGGCGCTGCAGGACGAGCAGCGCGACTTCGAGCTGCGGCCGTGGCTGTTCCGCATCGCCCACAACGAAGCGATTTCCATCCTGCGCAAGCGGCGGACGACCACCGAGCTGGACGACATCCCGATCCCGGCGGACCTCGAGGACCGCGTGAGCGAGCGCGAGGAGCTGCGGCTGCTGCAGATGGACCTCGCCGACCTGCCGGACCGCCAGCGCGCGGCGCTCGTGCTGCGCGAGCTCAACGGGCTCTCGCACGCGGAGATCGCGGTCGTGCTCGAGACGTCCGCCGCGAACGTCAAGCAGACGATCTACGAAGCCCGCAGCGCGCTGTTCAGCGCGCGGGAGGGGCGTGAGATGCCCTGCGACGACGTCCGCCGGATGCTCTCGGACGGCGACGGCCGCGTGCTGCGCGGGCGCGGCGTGCGCGCCCACCTGCGCTCGTGCGCGGGCTGCCGACGCTTCCAGACCGACATCGACCAGCGCTCCAAGCGGCTCGCGATGCTCGCCCCGCCGCTGCCCACCGCGGGCGCCGCCGCGCTCCTCGCCCAGATCCTCGGCGGTGGCGGCGCGGCCAAGCTGCTGGCCTGCGTGGCGATCGCCGGTGGCGGCGCGACCGTCGCGGCGGTCGAGTTCTACAAGCCGCCGCCGCGGGCAGCGGCCGAGGCTCCGCCGACCACGCCGCGGCAGGCGCCCGACCGGCCGGCGGCCGCGACCACGACGCCCACGCCGACGTCGACCACGACGGCCACGCCGACCGCGACGCCCGGCGCCGTGCGCACGAGCACCGAGAACACGCCGGCGACGGCCAAGAAGGACAAGCCGACGAAGCGCACGGCGGCCAAGCGCCGCCGCACGCCGGTCATCTCCCCGGCCGTGCAGGACCCGCCGGCCGAGACGCGGCAGGGCGAGCGCGAGCAGGCCTCGGACCCGGCGCCGCGCGGGACTCCGCCCGGCAAGGAGGCCAAGCCCGACAAGCCGGAGAAGGCCAAGCCCGAGAAGGAGCCGAAGACCAAGCCGGAGCAGTCGGAGCGGCGCGGCCCGCCGGACACCCCACCCGGGCAGGCGAAGCCCAAGAAGCAGCCCCCGGGGCGGTCGAAGCCCGACAAGGCCAAGCCGCAGAAGCCGGACAAGGCGCCCACGAGCGAGACGACGCCGGCACCCACGGCGGTGGTGACGCCGAAGGCCGACCCGCCGGGCCAGGCCAAGAAGGACGCCGAGCCGCCCGGTCAGGCCAAGCGGGAGGGCGAGCCGCCCGGCCAGGCCAAGAAGCAGGACAAGGGCGAGGGCGCCGACGACGACGGGTAGGGTCCCGGCCCATGGAGGTCATCCGTCCCCGTCAGCACGCGACGCAGCGCGGCAACCCCGACTGGTTCACGGGGGAGGTGTGGATCGACCCGATCTCCACCGGCCCGCACGTGAAGCTCCTGAGCGTCCACTTCGCGCCCGGAGCGCGGACCGCCTGGCACAAACATCCGTTCGGCCAGACGATCCACGTGACCGAGGGCTCCGGCCTCGCTCAGTCGCGAGGGGGGAACGTGGAGCCCATCCGGGCCGGCGATACCGTGCACTTCGAGCCCGGGGAAGAGCACTGGCACGGTGCCGATTCAGCGAACTTCATGACCCATCTGGCGATGCAGGAGATCGCCGACGACGGGTCAGACGCGATCTGGGGCGAGCACGTCTCGGACGCGGAGTACCTGCAGGACTGAGGGACGCGTCAGCCACACGGCGACCACGGTCGCGGCGGCCAGGACGCCCGCGCCGATCAGGAACGCGAGGTGGTAGCCGGCGAGCAGGTCCGCGGGTGCGGTCGACGCGCCCGTGCGCCCGGCGGCGAGCGTCGCCAGGACGGCCAGGCCGATCGCGCCGCCGACCTGCACGGTGGTGTTGATCAGCCCGGAGGCCAGCCCGGTGTCCTCGGGCGCGACGCCGGACATCGCGAGCGTCATGATCGCGGGCATCGACAGACCGGCGCCCAGGCCGATCAGGATCGTGGCCGGCAGCACGTCGACGGCGAAGGTGCCGTCCACCGGCGTGCGGGAGAACAGCAACAGGCCCGCCAGCACGAACAGCATGCTGGGCGCGAGGATGGCCCGCGGGGCGAACCGCTGCGAGAGCTTCAGCGACGTCGCGCCCATCACCAGCGTGGAGGGCAGGAACGCGAGGCCGACGGCCAGCGGGTCGTAGCCCAGCACGAGCTGCAGGTAGAGCGCGCCGAGGAAGAACAGGCTGAACATGCCGACGACCATCAGCGCCATCACGACGTTCGCGCCGCTCACGTCCCGCGAGCGGAACAACCGCAGTGGCATCAGCGGCGTCGCCACGCGCGTCTGGCGCACGAGGAAGGCGCCGAGCGCGACCGCGGAGACCGCGCCGAGCAGCAGCGTGCGACCGGCGAGCCAGCCGTGCTCGGTCACGCCGAGGATGGTGTAGACGCCGAGCATCACGCCACCGGTCAGCAGCGCCGCGCCCGGCAGGTCGGCGCCGCCGCGCAGCCCGAGCCCGGACGACGACGGGACCAGCCGCAGCGCGAGCACGCCGGTCGCCACGCCGATCGGAGCGTTGATGAAGAAGATCCAGTGCCAGTCGAGCGCGTCCGTGAGCACGCCGCCGGCCAGGAGGCCGATCGACCCGCCGGCGGAAGCGACGAAGCCATAGACGCCGAGCGCCTTCGCCTGCTCGCGGGGCGTCGGGAACATGGTCACGATCATCCCGAGGACGACCGCGGAGGTGAGCGCGCCGCCGGCGCCCTGGACGAAGCGCGCGGCGATCAGCATCGACTGCGTCTGCGCGACCGCGCAGGCGACTGAAGCGGCGGTGAACAGGACGAGCCCGGCGAGGAAGACGTTCCGCTGCCCGAGCAGGTCACCCGCGCGGCCGGCCAGCAGGAGCAGGCCGCCGAAGGCGATCAGGTAGGCGTTGACGACCCATGCGAGCGAGCTCGCCGAGAACCCGAGGTCGTCCTGGATGGAGGGAAGGGCGACGTTCACGATCGTGGCGTCCAGGACGATCATGAGCGTGCCCGCGCAGAGCACGTACAGGGCGGCCCAGCGTGTGCGTTCCGGGGAGGTCATGTCCCTGTAGACGGCCGACCTTGCCGAAACTCATCGGTCGCGGCAAGGCCCGTGCAAACTCGTGGCAATCCCGCGTACGCAGAGTGCCGCCCCAATGCACCGCTTCCGGGCCCTTCTCCTCGCGCTCCTCGCTCTCGCGCTGATCCCCGCCACGGCCTCCGCCGACCTGCGCTCGCCCGCGGTGGGCGAGGCGTCGCTGCTGTCCGACACGCCCGCGTCCCGCACCTGGGCGCCGGCGATCGCGACCGACGGCAACACGACCTTCGTCGTCTATGCGGAGGAGCGCCAGGGCGTCTCCATCAACCGCATCTCCGCCACCGGCACCGAGATCGGCGGCTCGCACGGCCTGCAAGGGCCGGGCACGGTGTCGGTCGAGGACCCGAAGATCGCCGTCGACGGCGACGACGTCTACGTCGGCTGGATCCAGGGCTCGTTCTGGCAGAGCGAGCGCCACGCGGTCGTCGCCGCCAGCCACGACGGCGGACGCACGTTCGCGCCGCCCGTCCGCGCGGGGCGTCCGACCGGTCACGGCGCGTGGGACCTCAAGCTCGCCGCCGACGGCGACAACGTGTTCGTCGCGTACACCGACAACACGAGCCGGATCTGGACGGCGGGCAGCCGCGACGGCGCGAAGACGTTCCCGTGCTTCGCCCAGGTCAACGATCCCGGCGACCGCGGCAGCGACTTCTCGCTCGCCCTCGACGGCGACCACGTCTACTGGACGTGGCTGAGCTCCGGCGCCGACGTGTACGTGCGCCGCTCGGTCGACGGCGGCCGCTCGATCGAGCCGATGCAGCAGGTCCACGACGGCAGCTGGACGCTCCACCCGGGGAGCCCGACGATCGCCGCGGCCGACGGGACCGTCGCCGTCGCGATCAGCAAGCGCTCCTCGTGGGACCGCGAGGACGGCTCCGGCAAGGACTTCGGTGCCGAGCCGCTGGTCGTGACGTCGGGGGACGGCGGCGCGTCGTGGGGCGAGCACGTCCTCAGCGGCGCCCGTTGCGTCGGCGACTACTGCTCGGCCCCGTACGGCCTCGACGTCGACGACGACCGCGTCTACGTGACGTGGCGCGCGCAGGGCAACATGTACATCGCGCGGAGCACGAACGGCGGCGCCGGCTTCGGCGGCCCGCAGGTGCTCGGCCCGTACCTGTACACCTGGCACACCCAGAGCCACCCGTACGTGGACGCGCACGGCGACTCGGTCGTCGCCGTCTGGCACAGCGCTCCGAACCCCGACGGCTTCGACCTGGACCCGGTCGCGGCGTTCTCGTCCGACCGCGGCCAGACCTTCCAGCTCCGCACCGTCGACGCCTCGCCGGGCAAGGACCTGCAGCCGGTCGCCGCGGCGTGGGGACCGGACCCGCAGGGCGCCGGCTTCGCGTGGTGGAAGTGGGGCGAGACCTGGACCCACGACGACCCCAACGTGCTGTTCGCGCCGATGAGCGCGGCCGCGCCGGACCTCGAGCTCATCTCGGTGCGTCCGCACCAGGCCGCCCAAGACGCCGCGCGCCTGGCCGCCGGACGGCCGACGACGGTGCGCGTGATGGTCCGCTCGCTGGGCGCCGAGCGCACGTCCGCCCGAGCGAAGGTCGAGCTGGCCTACGACGACGCGGACGGCCGCCGCGTCGAGCGCACGCTCGAGGAGGACGTCGTGCTGCGGCCGGGCCTGAACCCGGTCCAGCTGCTGGCGCGCGACCCGATCGAGGTCGGCGCGGGCCGCGTCACGGCGAAGGTCACGCTCAACGCGCGCAGCGCCGACACGAACCCGGACAACAACACAGGTGAGGGCTCGAAGGCGGTCGTGCAACCGCGCGCGCTGAAGGTGCTGTTCGTCCCGGTCGCGGCCGACGACGAGGCCTTCCCCGCCTGCCGTGACGTGCAGGACGTCGCCGAGGGCGCCGAGCGCTTCATCGAGGCCGGCTGGCCGGTCGATCCCGACAGGTTCACGGTCGTCACCGACTGCGCGTCGCGGCTGGTCCACGCCCCGCCGCTCACCGAGCCGACCCTGATGGGGCCCGGCCAGCTGATGCACCGGCTGGATCGCCTGAAGTGGAATGACCCCGAGATCGACAAGGTGATCGGCGTCGTCCCGCAGGGCTGGTTCTCGCGGCAGCAGATCGAGGGCTTCCAGCAGGCCGTCGGCATCGCGCCCAACGGCGGCGGGTTCGACGCGGGCCTCGTCGAGCGTCAGAACACGGGTGGCTGGATCGTCGCCCACGAGCTCGCGCACTCCTACGGCTGGACCGAGGACGAGACGACCAAGCACCACCTCAACGACGAGCCGGCGCCCGGCTTCTGGGTCGCCGAGCGGCGGGACGTCGCGGCCTCGACGCGTGACTTCATGCACTTCAACACCAGCGGCGGCGACGTCGCGAGCCCGACCGGCCGCTGGACCTCGAAGGCGACCTGGGACTTCCTCACCGAGGAGCTGTCGACGGGCGAGATCCTCGGCGTCGCGGCCGCCGGTGACGTGCTGTCGCTGACCGGCTCGGTGTCCCCGGCCGGCGACGTCCAGCTCGGCCCGGCGGTGCTCGGCGAGGGCACGCCCGACGCGACCACGCCCCAGGGCGAGTACACGTTCGAGCTGCTCGGCCAGGGCGGCGCGGTCGTCGGCAGCACCCGCTTCGACGCGGTCGACGAGCTCGGGCCGATCGGCAACGCCGCGGCCACCAAGGACACCCACATCAAGACCGCCACCGCCGCGTTCTCGCTGCAGGTGCCGGCCCCGGAGAGCGCGCGGTCGCTGCGGGTGCGCAAGGGCGACGACGTGCTCGTCACCCGCACGCGCTCGGCCAACGCGCCGACGCTGACGGTCGCCACGCCCGCGCGCGTCGAGCTCGGCGAGACCCTCAAGGTCACGTGGAACGCCGACGACGCCGACGGTGACACGCTCACGTCGCAGGTGTCGATCTCGACCGACGGCGGCGCGTCCTGGCGCTCGCTGGGCGACGCGACCACGGCCGAGGAGCTGGCGGTCAAGGCGATCGTGACCATCGGCGGCCAGGACGTGCGCGTGCGGGTCACGACGACCGACGGTTGGAACACCGCCACGGCGGAGTCCGGCTCGTTCGTGATCGGCGGGCAGCTGACCGACGGCCTGGTCGTCGCCGAGGACTGGTTCGGCGGCGTCGTCACGGCCAACCTCGACGGCTCGAGCCTCAAGCGCGTCAGCACCTCCGGCAACGAGCCGCGCTGGTCGCCGGACGGCCGCAAGCTCGCCTGGCGCCACGACGAGGTGTTCGTCGCCAACGCCGACGGCAGCGGCGCCCGCCAGCTCACCAACGCCGGCGCGACGGGCGACTTCCTGCTCCCGGTGTGGATGCCCGACGGCGACAAGCTCGTCGCGATGCGGCGCACGAACATGACCAACGACGGCAACACCGTCATCGACGCCGAGACGGGCGCCGAGCAGGGCCGGTTCGGCGCTCGCTACGGACAGCTGTGCGGGTTCACGCGGGACGGCTCGCGCGCGCTCGTGCGCTGGAACAGCACGCCTGCGTTCGAGCTCTACCGCGCCGACGGCACCCAGGGCGCCTACCTCCCGCAGAGCATCACCGGCAAGGACTGCCTGGCGATGTCGCCGGACGGGCGCTACGGCGTCGTCACCCGCTATCCGGCCAAGGGCCCGAGCATCCTCGACGTGATCGTCTACGACCTGCAGACGGGCACCGAGCGCAACCTCACTAACGGTCAGTTCGGCGGCTACAACGCGTATCCGACCTGGTCGCCGACCGGCGAGTGGATCGTGTGGGCGTCCAACCGCGACCGCGGCGGCTCCACCGGCTTCGGCTCGACCGACATCTGGAAGATCCGCCCGGACGGCACCGGCGCGGAGAAGATCATGGACGCCAAGCCGGGCAACCGGTCCTTCGAGGAGCCGGACGTCCAGCCCCTGCGCGGCACCGCGCCGGACCCCGAGCCGACGCTCGAGCAGCGCGACCCGAACGCCGCCGTGGCCGCTGTGAGCGGCAGCGAGGGCCTCGAGCTCGTGCTCGACGCGAGCGCGTCCACGCCCGGCGCCGACGACGCCCCGATCACCGCGTACGCGTGGGACCTCGACGGCGACGGCGTCTTCACCGACGCCACGGGCGCGAAGCCCAAGAGCACGTTCCCGGACGAGGGCACCTACCCCGTCAGCGTGCTCGTGACCGACGCGAAGGGCCGCACCGCGACGGCGTCCGCTGAGGTGAAGGTGGCCAACGCCGCGCCGGAGATCCTGCAGGCCGAGCTCGGCGACGGCGAGCCCGCGAACCTGTCGGCGCGGATCGCCGACTCCGGCAGCGCGGACGAGCTGGAGGCAAAGGTGTTCTGGAACGGGTCGATCACGGGTGAGGCCGTGCCGCTGATCGCCACGGGCGACGGGTACACGCTCGCCACGAGCCGCACGGGCGGCGCGACGACCGCGCGCGTCGAGGTCGTCGACCGCGACGGCGGCTCCGACGCCGCCGAGGCACGGCGCGTGGTCGCGCCCGCCAACGGCGCACCCGCGGCCGCCGACGCGACCGCCACGGTCGTCGCCGGCGAGTCCGTCGACATCGCGCTCCCCGCGACCGACCCGGAGGAGGAGCGGCTGGCCTACGAGATCGTCGACCAGCCCGCACGCGGCTCGCTGCAGCTGCGCGAGTCGTCGGTCGAGCCCAGCGCGCCCGACGTCACCTACACCGCGACGGACGTGATCGGCCCCGTCACGTTCAGCTACCGCGTCAGCGACGGCGCGAGCCGCTCGGGCGTCGCGACCGTCACCGTGGACGTGACGGCCCGCCCCGACGAGCCGGTCGTCGAGCCCAAGCCGCTCGACCCGGAGGTGCCCCAGCCGCCGCGCGTGTCCCGCACGGGCACGAAGCCGCTGGACCCGCGGACGGTCGAAGCGATCACGCGGGCCGCCGCCGACACGACGCCGAAGGCCGCCGACGTGTTCACGCTGCCGTCCTCCAAGGGCTGCGTGAGCCGTCGCCACTTCCGCATCCGGGTCGCGAAGGGCGACTACACGCAGGTCGCGGTGTGGGTGAACGGCAAGGCGGTCAAGACGCTGCGCGGCAAGCGCATCACCGCCGCCGTGGACCTCCGCGGGCTGCCGAAGGGCCGCTTCACCGTGAAGATCGCGGCGACCTTGAAGACCGGCAAGGTCGTCAAGCAGAGCCGCAGGTTCCGCACCTGTACCCCCAAGGCGAAGAAGGGAGCCCGGCGATGAAGCGGCTCGTGCTGATGATGAGCGTGGCCGCGGCGCTGGTGGCGTACGCCGCCCCGGCCGGCGCGGCCTGCGCCGCCGCCGCGGACGACCCGTGCCTCAACGACCCGGCGGTCGCCCCCGTCTCCGGCCAGGTGTGGTTCGACTACGACGCCGACGGCCGCTTCGACGCCGGCGACGAGGACGCGCGCTACCCGATCGGTGGCTGGGTGTTCGCCGACTACAACCGCGACGGGGCGCGCCAGGAACGCGAGACGATGGTGGCCGTCGACGGCGACGGCCACTACGAGCTCCCGGTGGACACGCGGCGGATGGCCGCGGGGGAGACCACCGTCCGCGTGCGCTACGGCCCCGACCTCGGCTCCCGCGCGAGCCAGTTCGACCTGCAGTGCCTGGAGCCCGCGCCGGGATGCCAGCGCGAGGTCACCGTCGAAGCGGGCCTGCAGAGCACCGACGTGCAGTTCCCGGTGATCGGCACCATGGGCCTGCGCGGCACGATCTGGGACGACCAGGACGAGGACGGCCGCCGCGACGCCGGCGAGGAGGGCGCGGACGGCCTGCGCGTCTTCCTCGACGACAACGACAACGGACAGCTCGACGAGGGCGAGACCGCCGCGTACCGCACCAACCGGCTCGGCACGTGGAGCCTGCCGGTGCCGACGCGCTACATGCGGGGCGGCGGGACGCTGCCGCCCGTCGTCCTCGAGCGCCTCCCGGGCGCCGACTGCACCGCGCCGGAGACGTGCCGGAGCACTGGCATCCCGGCGCGCACGGGCTCGCACCACGAGGTCGACTTCGGCGTCGCACGGCCGGTGGTGATCTTCTCGCACGGCTACGGCGGCTCGCGGATCGTGTGCCCCGGCAAGCTGATGTGGTTCAACCCGGCCGGCGGCCCGGACCTCATGAACATGCGGCTCGGCGCCGACGGCGAGAACCTCCGCGAGGGTGTCGACGGCGGCACCAGCTGCTCGCAGAACGCGTCGGTCGACGGGCTCGTGATGGACGTCGCGGGCGCGGACATCTACGGCGGCGCCTCGCGTCACTTCGAGGAGATCACCTGGCCCGGCCGGCACTACGACTACGTGTGGGACTGGCGCAAGGACCCGACGACCGCGGTCGCCGGGCTCGACGACCTGGTCGAGAAGGCGCGGCGTGAGCACGGCGTCAAGCGCGTGGTGCTCGTCGGCCACTCGATGGGCGGCCTCGTGATGCGCCACTACATCGACAACCCCGCGTACGCCGCGAAGGTCTCGCGCGCCGTGACGGTCGGCACGCCGTACTGGGGCTCGCCCAAGGTGATCCTGCCGCTCGCGGCGGGCATCGAGGTGCCGTGGTTCTCGGCCATGGACATCCTGATGACGAGCACCGGGCTCAAGCGCTCCGCGCGGTCGTTCCCCGGCCACTTCTCGCTGATGCCGGCGTTCGGCTACGGCTCCTGGCTGAGCGTCGGCGGCATGAACGGCAACCGGCCGCTGGACATGGACGGCGTGCGCGAGTACCTACGCCGGATCCAGGTCGACCCGGGCATGTACACGCGCGCCGCCGCCCAGCACGGGCGCGTCCTGGACCACTTCGAGGACAACGGCGTCGACTACCACGTGATCGTCGGCGGCGGCGTGCCGACCATCGGCTCGGTGGCCATCAACTACGGCATCATCGACGACCTCAGCGTGAGCTGGGTGAGCGGCGACAAGACCGTGCCGCAGTTCTCGGCCGCGCACGACACCCCGCGGGACCGCCTGCACGTCGTCTGCGGCGTCGAGCACGTGCCGATCACCGCTGACGTCCAGACCACGCGGCTGATGGATCGCTTCCTGATCCGCAACGAGCCGATGATCGACATCGCCGACGACTGCCCGTGGACGGCGCGCGAGGTGACCGTCTACCACCCGGACCAGTTGATCCCGATGGTCACCGCCGCGCAGGCGGGCACGAAGGAGCCCAAGGTGGTCGTGCGCGGACGTACCTACTCGCTCGCCGAGGCCGAGCGGGCGGACCTCGTGCAGGTGATCGAGCTCGGCGGGGCGGTGAAGATCGTCGCCACGGGCGGCAGCGACGTCCGCGTCGAGCTGCCCGCCGGCGGCACGGCGGTCGTGCGCGACCTCGGCGACAAGGGCGCGGGCGCGGAGCGCCGCTACGTGGGCGCGACCGCGATCGCGCTCGGCGGCTCCGGCGCGGTGACCGGCAAGGGCGGCAAGGCGCTCAAGCCGGCCACCAAGGACGGCAAGCCGCCGAAGACGACCGCCACGTGGCGCGACGGCAAGCTCGTGCTCAAGGCCAAGGACGCGTCCAAGGTGGCGGCGACGTTCGTGGTCGTCGGAGGCAAGAAGCGGGCGTACCGCAAGCCGCTCAAGCTCACCGCCAAGCAGCGCAGGTCGGCGACCTACGGCTCCGTCGACATCTGGGGCAACGTCGAGAAGGCGCGCCGGCTGAAGCGATAAGACTGTTCTCATCGCCGTCTTAGGTCCAGCCCAGCCGCGCACGCGATCGTCGGGCGGGTGCGCATGCGCCCGCTGACGATCGTCCTCTGCGCGGTGGCGCTGGCCGTCGGCACCGCCGTGGTCGTCGCGCTGCTCGTCCGGCCGCCCGCCCCGCCCGCCGTGCAGGCGATCGAGCTGCTGCCGGGCGCGGCCACCGCCACGCCCACGCCGACCACGTTCGCGCCGCCCGAGGACGACGACGACGCGGATGACGATCCGTTCGATGACTAGCCGGACGCGGATCGTGCTCTCGATCGCGGCGCTGTTCGCGTTCGCGACCGCCGTGTCGACGCTCGCGCTGCGCCAGGTGCTCCTCGCCCGCGTGGACGCGCGGATCCAGGCGGCGCTCGCGCAGGAGGTGCGGGAGCTGCAGCGGTTCGCGGGCGAGGTGCGCACGAGCGACGTGCGGACGTTGTTCGACCAGTTCCTCGCGCGCGACGTGCCGGACGAGGCCGAGGCGTCGTTCACGTTCGTGGGGGAGCGGCCGTACCGCTCGAACGCGGACCTCGGCGCGAGCGCGCAGCTGATCGAGGCGGTGCGCGAGCTCGGGGACGTCGACGCCGTCCAGCGCGGCGACCTGGAGGGCTCCTACCGCTACGTCGCCGTGCCGGTGAACCTGCGCGGCGAGCGGCGTGGAGCGTTCGTGGTCACCGCCGACCTCGAGCACGAGCGCGCCGAGGTGGCCGATGCGGTCCGGGTGGCGGGCGGGATCGGCTTCGGCATGGTCGTGCTCGTGTCCGTGCTGGCGTACGCCGCGGTCGGGCGGATCCTCGCGCCGCTGCGCACGCTCGGCGCCACCGCGCGGTCGATCGGCTCGACCGACGACCTCACACGCCGGATCGACGTGCGCGGGAACGACGACATCGCCGAGCTCGGGCACCTGTTCAACGCGATGCTCGACCGGCTGGAGGCGGCGTTCGCGCTCCAGCGCGAGTTCGTGTCCGACGCCGGCCACGAGCTGCGCACGCCGATCACGATCATCCGCGGCCACCTCGAGCTGTTCGACGGCGACCCGGAGACCGCCCGGATCGTCGCCGACGAGCTGGACCGGATGAGCCGCTTCGTCGAGGACCTGCTGACGCTCGCGAAGTCCGAGCGGCCGGACTTCCTCATGCTGTCGGAGTTGGACCTGGACCTGCTGACGGAGGACCTGATGGCGAAGGCGGAGCGGCTCGGGCCGCGCGAGTGGACCCTGGCCGCGACCGGCGCGGGGCTGCTGCGCGGCGACCGCCAGCGGCTCACGCAGGCGGTGATGAACCTCGCGCACAACGCGGTCCAGCACACGTCCGCGGGTGACCCGATCGTGCTCGGATCCGCGCACGACGGCGACACCGCGCGGATCTGGGTGGCGGACTCCGGCCCGGGCGTGCCCGCGGAGGACCGTGAGCGGATCTTCGAGCGCTACGCGGGCGACGGCACCGGCCTCGGCCTCGCGATCGTCCGCACGATCGCGACCGCGCACGGCGGGCGGGTCGAGCTCGAGAGCGAGGAAGGGGAGGGCGCGCGGTTCACGATCGTGCTCCCGGCGTCATGAGCAGCCGGATCCTGATCGCCGACGACGAGCGCAACCTCGTCGCGTTCCTCGAGAAGGGCCTGCGCGCGGCGGGCTACGTCACCACCGCGGTCAACGACGGCCCGAGCGCCATCGCGCTCGCTCGCGACGAGGACTTCGAGCTGCTGATCCTCGACCTCGGCCTGCCGGGGCTCGACGGCACCGACGTGCTGCGGACGCTGCGCGCCGCGGGGCGCCGGCTGCCGGTGCTGATCCTGTCCGCGCGTGACGACGTGCGCGACAAGGTCGCCGGGCTGCAGCTCGGCGCCGACGACTACCTCACCAAGCCGTTCGAGTTCGACGAGCTGCTCGCGCGCGTGCAGGTGCGGCTGCGGGCGGCGGGCGCGGCGAGCGCCGACGAGCCGATGACGCTGCGCGCCGGCGCGGTGTCGCTGGACCTGCGCACGCGCCGCGCGAGCGTGGACGGCGGCGAGCCGATCGAGCTGTCCGCGCGTGAGTTCGCGCTGCTCGAGCTGTTCCTGCGCCACCCGGACCAGGTGCTCTCGCGCGAGCAGTTGCTGGCCCGGGTCTGGGGCTACGACTTCGACCCCGGCTCGAACGTGGTCGAGGTCTACGTGGGCTACCTGCGGCGGAAGGTCGGCGCCGCGCACATCACGACCGTGCGCGGCATGGGCTACCGCTTCGTGCCCTGACGAGCCCACCGCGTGCGGGAGGTTCGCCCCCTGGGCGAACTCCCAACTAAGGCGAGCCCCCAGGGCGAGCCTTAGTCCTTCTCGACCCGCAGGACCTTGCCCGTGCGCGCGTCGACGTCCACGTCGGTGTCGTTCGCGAAGCCGATCTGCCACACGAGCTGCCCGTCGTCGGCGTCGATGTCGGCGTCGGTGAGCTGCGTGTTGCCGGCGCGCGGCGCGGCGTTGCGCAGCGCGGTGACGAGGCTGACGCGCGCCCGGTTGACCTCGGCGTCGCGGTCGTCGCGCGTGGTCTTGGTGACCTTGCGGCCGTCGAGGCTCACGTGCTTCTGGGTGCCGTCGGCGAACGTGACCTCCCAGCGGTTGCGCTCGCGGTCGAGCTCGTACGGCTTGGCGGTGACGCCCTTCGAGGCGGTCTGCACGGCGCGGACGGCGTCGGACGAGGAGGCGGCGGTCGCCCCGGTGACGGCGAACGCGGTGCCCGCCGTGACGGCGGTGGCGGTGGTCAGTGCGGCGAGGGTGCGCTTCTTCATGGCGTTCACCCTCGCGCCGCGCACTAAGACCGCCCTGTGACGAAGATGAGAGCCGGCTTATCGGTTGCGTGTACAACTTGCACCATGAGCCTCGCCATCACCGGTGCGTCCGGCCAGCTCGGCCGCCTCGTCACCGCCGAGCTGCTGAAGACCGTCGACGCGTCCGAGCTGGTGCTGCTCACGCGCAACCCGGACGCGCTCGACGTGCCGGGCGCCGACGTGCGCGCCTTCGACTTCAACGCCGCGTCGCCGGACGCGTTCGCGGGCGTCGACCGCCTCCTCCTGATCAGCGGCAGCGAGATCGGCGCACGCGTGGACGGCCACAAGGCCGCGGTCGACGCGGCCGTCGCGGCGGGCGTCGGGTTCATCACCTACACGTCGATCCCGAACCCGTCGGACAGCAACCCGATCATCGTCGCCGCCGAGCACCGCGCGACCGAGGAGCACATCCGCGCGAGCGGCGTGCGCTGGGCCTTCCTGCGCAACAACATCTACGCCGAGATGCAGCTCGGCGCCTACCAGGGCGCGCTCGCGACCGGCCGTCTGGAGAGCAACGGCGGCCCGACGGGCTTCGTCACGCGCGCCGACTGCGCCCGCGCCGCCGCGGCCGTGCTGGCCGGCGGCGACCACGACGGCCGCGAGTACGACATCACCGGCCCCGAGGCGCTCGGCCCCGTCGAGCTCGCCGCGCTCTTCTCCGAGGTCGGCGGCAAGCCCGTCGAGGCGGCGCTCGTCGACGACGCCGAGTACACGAACGGGCTCGTCCGCGCCACCGGCATGCCGGAGCCGGTCGCGGCGGGCTACGCGACGTTCGGCACGGGCGCCCGGCTCGGCTACTCCGCGGTCGTCAGCACCGCCGTGCGCGACCTCACCGGCCGCGACCCGGAGCCGCTCCGCACGGTCCTTGGAGGTTAAACGTCCTGGACGTTCAAGAACAGCCGGTCGAGGTACGCGTCCAGCGCCTCGACCACCGGCTCGGGTGAGCCGTCGCCGTAGATCAGCGGCTCGGCCAGGCCCGCGTTGAGGGCCAGCAGCGTCGTCGCCTCGCGCTCGGGATGCGGCACGCCCGCCTGGGTGAGCATGTCGACGAAGATCGCCTGCAGCTCGGCGAGGTCCTTGCGCAGCTCGGCGCCGAGCTCGGCGTTCCAGGTCGCGCGCGCCGCGAAGGCGACGCTGACGCGGTAGCCGGCGGCGCGGCGGTCGTCGAGCGGGAGCAGCTCGAGCAGGATCGCGCGGATCGCCTCCTTCCACGAGGAGGCGCCCTCCGCGCGCTGCTCGGCGCGGTCGCCGAGCTCCTTGCCCACCGTCCGGTACGCGTGGGCGAGCATCTCGTCCTTGGTCTTGAAGTAGTGCTGGACGGTGCCGATCGAGACGCCCGCGCGGTCGGCCACCGTGCGGATCGTGGCGGCCTCGAGCCCGCCGTCGGCGACCACGGCGAGCAGCACCTCGGTGAGGCGCGAGCGGCGTTCGTCGTGGTCGACCGGGGCAGGTGTCATACAGATGTATGGTACGGTGGCGGACATGCCCGCCAGCTTCAGCGTCGAGTATGAGGGCCGGACGGTCGAGGTCATCCCGGACCCGCTCTGGGAGCGGGACCGCGTGCGGCTCGTGGTCGACGGCGAGACGGTCGCCGAGCGCAAGGCCAACGGCAAGCGGACGGTGCTGGAGGGCGACGGCTTCGAGGTTCGCGCGGTGATGCCGCTGTGGGGCGGAAGCGTCACCCGGGCCTCGCTCGTGCCCGCGGGCGAGGACGTCGAGTACGAGCTCGACCCCGAGCCGGGCACGCGCGCGGCCAAGCTCGCCGCGTGGGGCCGCGAGCACCCGAAGCTGTACGCCTCGCGCTACGTGCTGACCGGTGCGGCGCAGGTGGCGCTGGCGATCATCGGCTTCGCGTTCGTGCTGAAGCTGCTGCCCGCGATCCCGCTGCCGTCGATCGACGTGCCCGACCTGCCGCGGATCGACCTGCCGGACGTGCCGCTGCCGTCGATCGACCTGCCGGACCTCCCGGAGCTCCCCGGCTGGGTCCGCGCGGTGCTCGACTCCAAGCCGTACTGGCTGCCGATCGTCATCGGACTGGTGCTCGCGCTGCGCGAGGTCGACCGCCGCAAGAAGGTCAAGCGCCCCTCCGACTAGGCTTGCGCGCGTGCTGGAGATCGACACGCCCCACGGCCCCGCCCACGCCCACCCGCACCTCGTCGACGGCGCGTCGAGCGTGCTCGTGCTCGGCCACGGCGCGGGCGGCGGCGTCGGCGCGCCGGACCTCGTCGCCGCGACCGCGACCGCGAACGAGGCGGGCGTCTCGGTCTATCTGGTCGAGCAGCCGTACCGCGTCGCCGGCCGCAAGTCGCCGGCGCCCGCCCCGCAGCTCGACGCGGCCTGGACCGCCGTTTGCGCCGCCCTGCCGACCGACGACGCGCGCCTGCTCGTCGGCGGCCGCTCGTCGGGCGCGCGGGTCGCCTGCCGCACCGCCGGGGCGGTCGGGGCGGCCGGGGTGCTGTGCCTCGCGTTCCCGCTGCATCCGCCCGGCAGGCCGGAGAAGACGCGGCTGCCCGAGCTGGAGGGCGTCGAGGTGCCCGTGCTGATCATCCAGGGCGAGAGCGACCCGTTCGGGATGCCGCCCGAGGCGCCGGGGCGCACGATCGTGCGGCTGCGGGGCAACCACAGCCTCCGCAGCGACGTGAACGGCCTGCGGGCCGCCGTGCGCGCGTTCGTGACGAGCTAGTGGCGGGACGCTAGATCGCAGGGACGATCGCGACGTCGATCAGCCGCGCGCAGGTCGCGCGGGCGCGGGCCGGCGCGAGCATCAGCTCGTCCAGCACGCCGCGCAGCGTGCGCGCCGCGACCGCGGGCGAGAGCCGCGCGGGCCGGATCGTCACCGAGCACACCAGCCGCACGTAGGCCGTGCCGCGCTGGTGGGCGACCGGCTCGACCGCGAACGTGTCCAGGTGGTAGCCCTCGCCGTCGAGGGTGGCGTGCGCGTGCCGGTGCTCGAGGTCCCCGAGCAGCTCGGCCGCCCAGTCGGTGTCACGGCGCTGCGCGCGGATGCAGTCCACCGCCCACACGCCGACGACCTCCGCCCGCCGTAGGAGACGGTCCTGCAGTTCCGTGGCAGGGCGTGTTGGTGCTGCGGTCGCGGCCATGGGTCTCCTCTTCCCGACTCTCCGCAGCGGGACTCCCCGCGTGTCCGACGCTTTACACGTTAAGCCGGTACAGCACGTGATCCCCGAAGTGCCGGTAGGGCGCGGTCTTCTCGTACACGAAACCCAGTTTTTCCATCACACGGCGCGATGCACCGTTCTCCGGGAGCGTGAACGCGACGATCTCGGTCAAGCCCAACCGTTCGAATCCGACCTCGATCGAGAGCTTCCCGAGCTCGGTCGCGAACGCCTCGCCCCAGCGGTCCGGCGCGGTCGTCCAGCCCACCTCGACCTCGGGTCGCCCGTCGAACTCGGTCCGCCGCAGCCCGCCGCGCGCGAGCGGCGTGCCCGTGGCGGTCTCGAAGAACAGCCACGAGCTGAAGCCGTCGCGCGCCCACTCGCGCTCGTTGGCGGCCAGCATCTGCGCGACGACGTCGCGGCTCATCACGCCGCCCATGGTCGCGCCGACACGCGGATCGCCGAAGATCGGCGCGAGCGCGTCCAGGTGCCGCTGCCCGGCCGCCTCGCCGCGCATCCGGGCAGTCGTGACGATCTCGGGCGCGCGCACTGGACGCAGTGTGACGGGAGCGGATAGCGTCGCGCCGTGCGCAACCTGATCCGCGCCCTGCGAGGCAAGCCGGTCGAGCTCTCGCCCAAGCAGCAGGAGAAGCTGGCGAAGGCGCAAGCGCGCGCCGACGCGCAGATCGCCGCCGGCGAGGCCGCCGGTCGCAAGGCGCGAGAGGACTATGCCGTGTTCGCCGCCGCCCAAGGCCTGCCGGTGGAGCAGCAGGCCGCGCCGCCGACCAGCCTGCGGGATGTCGTCGAACGGGCCAAGGACTCGTTCGGCGAGCTGTTCGACGACCGGCGCGACGTGCTCGACCCGGGGCCCGGCGCCGACTTCAACCGCCCGCCGGAGGAGGTCGCGCGCCCCGAGGAGCGCGCGGCCGTGGCCCTCGCCGAGCGCGATCGGCGGGAGGCCGCCCGTGCGCCGTACCGCGGCCAGCGGGAGCTGCCGGTCGCCTTTACCCGCATCCCCGCCACCGGCAGGACGCAGCGCGAAGCGGTCATCGCCGCGCTCGGCACCGCCGATCCCGCCGGCGTGTTCGGCGTCTATCGCGTCCCCGACCGCCTGGACCATCGGCGCTCGAGCGAAGCCGACGCCTACCTCGAATGGGAGATCGTCCACGCGCCGGGCGCGCTCGCCGCCGCGGCCGGCCCGGTGGCGACGAGCGTCGTCAGCCGCGCCGCGCACCTCGTCCAGCGCGCGCCGGGCGACCCGTCGGTGCTCGACGAGGACGTGCTCGGCGCCGCGCTCGGCGACCTCGGGCCGGAGCGCTGCTTCGGCCTCACCCGCCTGCTCACGCTGCGCGGCGTCACGTTCGACGACCACCGCAGCTGGGCGGCGCACGTCGAAGGTGCGCTGCTGCTCGCGCGCAGCGGCCTCGGCGACGCGTTCGCGCGCGGCGCTCCGCACGCGACGCTCGCGCCGAGCCCGTTCCACCTCGAGATCCTCGACTGGGAGGCGATCGCGGCCTGGGTCGCTCCGTGGCGCTGGGGACCGCCACGGACGCCTTCGCCGCTCCCCCACCTGCCGAGCAGCCCGCAGGAGCTGCTGGTGGCCTACCTCGACGTGGTGGGTGTCGACAGCGCCGACTGCTACGGCGTGCAGATCACCCGGGGTTCGGAAGGCGACATCGCCGACCTGTCGATCGCGAGCTTCCGCAAGACGTTCGACCGCCCGAAGCTGCCGAGCGCCGACGGTGAGCCACGCCAGCGGCTCCACGCCGCCGAGCAGGTCATCCTCGCCTATCGCGACCGCCCCGACTACGTGGACGGCCGCGCCCGCTGGGCGGCGTACCAGCGCGAGGTGCTGCGCGCCCGGCTCGACCACCTGACCGGAGTGCGGCCGCCGATCGTCGTCGACGACCACCCACGCCAGTCGTTCGCCGAGGAGGTCTTCGACTTCCTCAACCCCCTCGACGCCTTCAGCACGTTCCCGCAGCTCCGGCACCGCAACGCGCGGCCGAGCCTCGGCCCGTACTGCGGCGAGCTGCCGGAGCGCTGACTACCGCACCGGCACGACGGTCCGGCCCTTGCCGATGACGAACCCGACGGTCCGCACGGTCACGAACTTCGCCTCGGCGCCCGCGCGCAGCGTCACGGAGAAGGTGCGCCGCTTGCCGAGGGTGATCGACCGCAGGGCCAGCGGCTGCTCGGCGCGGGCCCTCGTCCTGGTCGCCGTGACGAAGAGCGGCTCGTCCGGCTCATGGACGTTGCCCTTGAGCGCCCACGTGACCCGGATCGTGCCGCCACGCCGGACCGCCCGCACGTGCTCGACCTCCGCGAACGGCAGCTCGCCGCGGCGCGCGAAGCGGATGCTCGTCGTGCGGACCTTGACGCGCTTGGCGCCGGGCGCTCGGTAGGCGACCGCGAGCCGGATCGGGCGGGCCCGTCGGTCGGCGAGGATGGCGGCCTCGTCGAGCTTGACGACGCGGCGCCCGGCGCGCTTGAGCGTGAACGTCGCGCCGAGCTCGAGCGAGGGATCGCCGAGCGCCACCTCGACCTCGCACGGACCGCTGCAGCTCACGGGGAAGCGAAGCGCCTCCTTGCTGCCCAGCCGGCGCTCGAGTGGCGCACCGATCAAGACGCGCGGCGCGGCGGGGTCCGGCTGCTCGACCACGCCCTCGGCGGCCAGGTGCAGCCGGGGCCCGGACTTGGCGGACGTGCCTTCGGTCCACGCGAGCGCGGGGGTGCCGTCGCCGAGCGTGGCCGCGAAGACGAGACCCGCGCCGTCCAGGGTCGGGCCGCCGTCCTGGAGCGTCACCGGGCCGCCGGCGAGCGGCGTGGTCGCCAGCGCGGGCGCGGGGCTGAGCGCGCTGCCGACGAACCACGCGAGCGCGGAGCGACCGTCACCCGTGAGCTGCAGGCGACCGAGCGGCTCGTTGAAGATCAGCCCGCCGGGCCCGAACCCGAACAGGTCGCTGAAGAGCACGAGGAAGAACGGGTCGTAGAACTTCGGGAACAGCGTTCCACCGCCATTGACCTGCGTGCGCGTCCACGATGCGCCCGCCGTGGGCCGCGACGCGAACTGGATCGTGCCAGTGGAGTAGTTCCCCCAGCCGATCGAGGCCCGGCCGTCGGCGCCGACCGTCGCCGCCATGCCGATGCCCACCGGGTCCGATGTCTCACCGACCGTGACGGCCGGGCCGAACGCGCCGCCCGGCGGGCGCTCGATCACGACGACGCCGGTCGCGCTGCGGATCGCGACGATCGCGCGGCCGTCGGCGCCCACGGCCAGGACCGGCGCGAAGAGCCAGCTCGAGGTGCCGATCGGCGTCGGCGCCGAGAACGCCGTGTCCGCCGTGGCCGTGCTGACCGAGACCGGCGCGGTGTAGGGCGCCTTGTCGCCGTCGACGCGGGTGGTGAGCACGAACGCCTCACCCGTCGCCGCGATCTCGCCGGTGATGTGCTCGTTGCGGTCGGCCGCCGTGCCGATGGTCTCGGGCGCGCCGAACGCCGCTCCGGGCGCGCGGCGGACCGTGCGGAAGCGGAACGTCTCCGAGCGGCGCCCGGTGGACTTGCGCTCGCGCCAGCTGATCAGCACGTCGCCGCGCTCGGAGACCGACGCGTCGACGACGTCCGGGCTCCAGCCCTGCTCGACCGGGATCGTCACGGGGGCGCCCCAGGCGCCGCCGGGGTCGCGCAGCGAGGCGACGATGCGCTCGTCGGTCTCGCCCTCGACCGTCGGCGTGTAGCTCTGGCCCACGATCACGCCGGCGCCGGTCGGCTTGCCCGCGACGGCTTCGCACCGGAACTGCCCGTCGGCGAGCTGTACCCGGCCGCCGGGCTTCAGGCCCTCGCGCGTGGCCACGAAGAAGCGCACGCCGGAGGTCGTCGGGCTGGAGATCTCGCCGGGGCGGCCGGTCGCGCCGAGGCAGCTCTCGTCCTGGGAGACCTTGACCGGCTCGACCTGGCCGAGGGCGGCCGAGGCGGAGGCGGGCGCCCCGGCCAACAGCGCGAGGGACAGGAGCAGCGCGCGCATCAGCGGACCTCCACGGTGATCGGCTTGAGGAACCCGACCTCGTCCAGGCCACGCAACGTGACGAAGCGGACGCGGTCGGCGGACGTGAGCGTGACCTTGTAGGACGTCGTGCGCGGGCGCACGGCGCCGTCGCCGGACACGACGAGCGGCTTGCCGCCGTTGCGGGCAGCGGTGCCGGCGACGATGTACGAGGAGAAGCGCTGCGGGTTGACCACGCGCCAGGTCACGCGCACCGTGGACCCGCGACGCACGGCGCGCAGCCGCACGACCCGCGGGTCACGCTTGGTGGTGCGCGAGACGCGCACGGTCACGGTGCGGGCCTCTGGGGTGACGGTGCCCGGGGGTGCCGTAGGTCACGCGCACGCGCAGCGATCGGCCGCCCTTGGGCACGAGCGACTCGTACCCGGCGCGGATCCGCAGCTCGCCCTTGCCGCCCGTGGCGAGCGTGGTGACGCCGTCGGTGAACGTGCGGCCGATGACCTGGCCGCGGACCGTGCACGGTCCGCTGCACGTGACCGGCAGCCGGAGCGCGTCGTCGTAGTCGAGCACGCGGCGCACCGGGGCGCCGATGCGCAACCGCGGCGGCGGACCGGCCGCGGGGCGGGCGCCGCCCTCGGTCGCCAGGTGGAGCGTGAAGCGGTTCTCGCTGACGTCCGTGAGCCAGCTGAGCCCGGGCGTGCCGTCGGCGAGCGTCAGCGGCTGCACGCGCGTCGGCTCGTCGAACACGCCACCGGCGGCGGCTCGCACCGCCGCGCCGCCCGCGAGCGGAAGCGTCACCAGCTGCGCGAGCGCCCGCTCGACCCCGCCCGGCCGGCCGAGGGCCATCGTCCCGACCAGCGCGCGGCCGTCGGCCGTGAGCGTGAGCGAGTTGCCGGTGACGTCGCCGCCGTAGGCGAAGCTCAGCCCGCTGCCCTGCAGCGCGTCGGAGAGCCAGAAGGTGTCGAAGCCCTTGGGCAGCTCGATCGCCTCGGCGACGGTCACGGGCGGCCGGAAGCCCCCGAGCCCGGGACGGGTCGCGATGCGCGTCTCGCTGCGCACATACCCGGTCCAGGCGATCGCGGCGGCGCCGCTCTCGTGCAACCGGGCGATCACGGTGCCGCCGACCGGATCCGCGACCCGCGACAGCTTGATCGGCGTGCCGAACGCGCCGCCCGGGGGACGCTCCATGAACGTCACGACCCGATTCCGGACGTACGCGAGGAGCGCGCGGCCGTCGGCGGCGAGCGACAGGCTCGTGGGCGCTCCGTCCTCGATGTCGATCGGGGTGGGCGCGCCGACGGTGCCGTCGGCGCCGATGACCACCACGTTGCTCGTGGCGCGGACGGGGCCCTTGCCGGACTCGTCGAGCGTCGTCCAGGTCACGACGGCCTCGCCCGTGCTCGCCACCGCGGCGTCCAGCGCCGCCGTGTAGGACACCCGCGCCGAGGTGTGCACGACCTTCGCCGGCGCGAACCCCTGGCCCGGCGCGCGCTGCGCGACGCGGATGCGGATCGACGGCCCAGGGCCCTGGCGCTGCTCGACCCACGCGATCACGGCATCGCCGCGGTCGGACACCGCGCCGACCACCGTCTCCGGGTTCCAGCCCTCACGCGCGGCGATCGGCAGCGGCGCGCTCCACGCCCCGCCCGGGTCGCGCACGACCGCGACTACGCTGTCGCCGCCGTACTGCGTGCCGGCGATCAGCCCGGCGCCGGAGGGGCGGCCGCTGATCGTGCCGCACCGGAAGTCCTCGCCCGCCTTCACCTCCGCGCTGACGGCGAACCCGCTGCGCGTGGCCTGCAGGAAGCGCGCGCCGGAGGCGCTGCCGATCGCCACCTCGCCGGGCAGGCCGGTCGGCGCGATGCAGCGGGCCTCGCCGAGGAAGTCGTACGTCGGCGTCTCGGTGAAGTCGGCCCGCGCGCTCGCGGGCGCGGCCAGGAGCAGGGCGGAGAGGAGCAGGGAAAGGCGACGTCGGTCCATGACGCGGCGCAGCTTAGATGAGAACTCCCTCAGTGCAGGTGGGACATTCGCTTATGAGCCAGCGCTCAGGAACCGGCCGCGCGGATGGCCTCGGCCTGCTCCGGATCGACCCACAGCTCCCACCGTCCCGACGCCGACTGGCGCTCGTCGTGGAAGTGGTACGGGCGCCGTCCGCCGAACTCCCGCGTGCGGACGGTGAACACGCCGCCGAGCACGGACGCGATCCGCCGTCGCGGCCAGCCCAGCGCGTCCTCGATGGCCGGGAACGGCCGCGGCTGGTCGGGCGTGCGCGCGAGCTCCTGCAGCAGCGCGCGCATCAGGTCGCTGCACCGGGCGTGGAACGCGGCGATCTCGTCCGCGTCGTCCATCGCGTTTGCTCCGGCGTGCTCACGCATCGTCGATCGGACGGCCCAGGAAGGCCTCGATCGCGAGGAAGGTCGCCTTGTGCGCCAGCGGCCCGAGTCGCAGCGCCGCGCCGTCGTCGGTCGCGCGCACGCTGACCGCCAGCGACACGCGCTCGAGCCGCACGGCCTGCTGCTCGGCGCGCGCCCGGCCGGTGTCCCCGTGGTAGTGCGCGTCGATGCCGAAGCGCCCACCCTCGACCGGCCAGATGCTCAGCTGGTCGGGCGCCCACGTCGGGCCGGTCTCGGCCGGCAGCGCCATGTACGGCACGAGGTCCTTGCGCGCGTCGCGCTCGCCGATGTTGCGTCGCGAGGACCACGCGCGGTCATCGGCGGTGGGCTTGGGCGGCGTGGTCGGCACGAGCTCCGTGCTGGGTTGATCCTTGTCCTTGCGTCGTCGCACTCAGGACAAACCGTAGGCGGTGGCCAGCTCCGGGTCCTTCTTCGCCAGCAGCTCCGCCAGGTCGACGAGCACGCGCGCCTGCTTGTAGGTGGCGTCGTCCTGCATCTTGCCGTCGAGCATGTGCACGCCGGAGCCGTCGGGGATCGCCTCGAGCACGCGGCGGGCGAAGCGCACCTCCTCGACATCGGGGGAGAAGACGCGCTTGGCGATGCCGATCTGGACGGGGTGCAGCGACCAGGCGCCGACGCAGCCCATCAGGTAGGCGGCGCGGAACTGGGCCTCGCAGCCGGCCTCGTCCTTGATGTCCCCGAACGGGCCGTAGTAGGGGAAGATGCCGGCGGCGGCGCACGCGTCGACCATGCGGCCGACCGTGTAGTGCCAGAGGTCCTGCTGGTAGGACGGGCGCTCGTCGCCGGGGTCGGCGAGCACCCGGTAGCCGGGGTGGCCGCCGCCCACGCGCGTGGTCTTCATCCGGCGTGACGCGGCGAGGTCGGCGGGCCCGAGCGAGATGCCCTGCATGCGCGGGGAGGCGTTCGCGATCTCCTCGACGTTGGCGACGCCCTGCGCGGTCTCGAGGATCGCGTGGACGAGCACGGGGCGCGACAGCCCCGCGCGCGCCTCCAACTGCGCGAGCAGGCGGTCGACGTAGTGGATGTCCTCGGCGCCCTCGACCTTCGGGACCATGACGACGTCGAGCACGTCGCCGATCTCTGTGACCAACGTCACGAGGTCGTCCAGCGCCCACGGCGATTCGAGCGCGTTGATGCGGGTCCAGAGCGGAGTCCCGCCCAGGTCGGCGGTCCTACCGACCTCGACCAGCCCGGCGCGCGCCGCCTCCTTCTTGTCGGCCGCGACGGCGTCCTCGAGATTGCCGAGCAGGATGTCGGCGCTGCGGGCCATGTCCGGGACCTTGCCGCGCAGCTTCTCGTTCGATGGGTCGAAGAAGTGGATCATCCGCGAGGGGGTCACGGGGATCGCGCGGACCGGGTCGGGCGCGCCGATCGCGAGCGGCGCGAAGAAGGAGCGGGCGTTGCGCATCAGGGGCATCATGCCCTCCCATGGGCACCGTGGATACCGATGGACCGACGCGCGAGGCCTCCGGCGCGCACCCGTACGGCCGCTACCTGGAGGAGTTCGAGGTGGGGGCGGTCTACAAGCACTGGCCGGCGAAGACCGTCACGGAGGCCGACGACCACCTCTTTTGCCTGCTGACCATGAACCACCACCCGTTGCACATCAACGACGTGTACGCAGCGCAGTCCCAGCAGGGCCGGAACGTCGTCGTCGGCCCGTACGTGTACAGCCTCGCGCTCGGCATGTCGGTGTCCGACATCTCCGGCAAGGCGATCGCGAACCTCGCCACCGAGGAGCTGAGCCATCCAGCCCCGGTGTTCCACGGCGACACGCTGTTCGCCGAGACGGAGGTCCTGGAGATCACACCTTCCCGAAGCAAGCCGGATCGCGGGACCGTGCGGGTCCACACGCGCGTGCTGAACCAGGACGGAACGCTTGTGGCGGAGTTCAAGCGCCTTGTGCTCGTGCCCAAGCGCGAAGTTTGAACGTCACTGGCAAAACCTCGTAGAGCGGACCACCCGATCGTCTGGTGGCCATTCTGGGTAGCTTCACGTAAGCTGGAGAAGGCGGAGTGATCGTTTTGGCGCGTCGGCACCCCTGGCGAGCTGAGGCGAACGCCCCATTCCCGGTACGTTTGTAAGGATCTGACAAACCCGAGAGAGGTCGATCTCACCAGTGGCCATCGAGACGTCTGTCCCCACGAAACACGCGAAGCTGCTCGCCTGGGTGGAGGAGATCGCGGAGCTGACGCAGCCCGCCGCCATCCACTGGTGCGACGGGTCGGCCGAGGAGTACGACAACCTCTGCGCCGAGCTCGTGGAAGCGGGGACGTTCGAGAAGCTCTCGGAGGCCAAGCGCCCGAACTCCTACCTCGCGCGCAGCGACCCGAACGACGTCGCGCGCGTCGAGGACCGGACCTTCATCTGCTCGGAGTCCGAGGAGGACGCCGGCCCGACGATCAACTGGCGCGACCCGCGCGAGATGCGCGCCGTGCTCAAGGACAAGTTCGCCGGCTCGATGCACGGTCGCACGCTGTACGTGGTGCCGTTCAGCATGGGGCCGCTCGGCTCGCCGATCGCCGAGATCGGGGTCCAGCTCACCGACTCCGCGTACGTCGCGGTCTCGATGCGGATCATGACCCGGATGGGCAAGAAGGCGCTGGACGTGCTCGGCGACAGCGGGGACTTCGTGCCGTGCCTGCACACGACGGGCGCGCCGCTCGACGACGGCGAGACGTCCGGCCCGTGGCCGTGCAACGCCGAGAAGTACATCGTCCACTTCCCCGAGACGCGCGAGATCTGGTCCTACGGCTCCGGGTACGGCGGCAACGCGCTGCTCGGCAAGAAGTGCTTCGCCCTGCGGATCGCGAGCGTGATCGCGCGCGACGAGGGCTGGCTCGCCGAGCACATGCTGATCCTCAAGCTCACGAGCCCCGAGGGCAAGGTCAAGTACGTCGGCGGCGCGTTCCCGAGCGCGTGCGGCAAGACGAACCTGGCCATGCTCGTCCCGACGCTCGAGGACTGGAAGGTCGAGACGATCGGCGACGACATCGCCTGGATGAAGTTCGGCGACGACGGCCGGCTGTACGCCGTCAACCCCGAGTACGGGTTCTTCGGCGTCGCGCCGAACACGGCGCGCAAGACCAACCCGAACGCGATGGACACCGTCGAGCGGAACACGATCTTCACCAACTGCGCGAAGACCGACGACGGCGACATCTGGTGGGAGGGCATGTCCGGCGAGACGCCCGACCACCTGATCGACTGGAAGGGCAACGACTGGACGCCCGACGACAACGAGGGTCCGGCCGCGCATCCGAACGCCCGCTTCACGACGCCCGCGGCCCAGTGCCCGAGCATCGCCGACGAGTGGGAGGACCCGAACGGCGTGCCGATCGACGCCTTCCTGTTCGGCGGCCGCCGCAGCTCCGGCGCGCCGCTCGTGCGCGAGGCCTTCGACTGGGAGCACGGCGTCTTCCTGGGCGCGACGATGGCGTCGGAGAAGACCGCGGCGGCCGCCGGCAAGGTCGGCGAGCTGCGCTTCGACCCGTTCGCGATGCTGCCGTTCTGCGGCTACCACATGGCCGACTACTTCCAGCACTGGCTGGACATGGCCGACAACAAGAAGGCGCGGCTGCCGAAGATCTTCCACGTCAACTGGTTCCGCAAGGGCGAGGACGGCAAGTTCCTGTGGCCCGGCTTCGGCGAGAACTCCCGCGTGCTCGCGTGGATCTTCCGCCGTTGCGACGACGAGGCCGAGGCGTTCGAGACGCCGCTCGGCTACGTCCCGGAGCCGGAGCACCTGGAGCTCGGCGGCCTCAACCGCCACGCGGTGGCCGAGGCCCTGAGCGTGGACCTCGACGAGGCGCGCTCGGAGCTCGACCAGACGCAGGCCCACCTCGCCCAGTTCGGCGACAAGCTGCCGCGGGAGATCCGGACGCAGTTCGAGGCGCTCAAGGAGCGCCTGAGCTAGCGTCTCGGAGCGATGAGCCTCGCGGAGGAGACCGAGGCCGGCTCAAGCGACTACCGCGACCGCCTGCTCGACCTCGCCCAGTCCAAGGGTGGCGAGGTCGCACGGGCGTTCGCGGCCGCGTATTTCCGCCGGCTGTCCACGGAAGGGATCTCGCCCGAGCACCTCGCCGCCGAGGTGCTCGGAGCGTTGACGTTCGTCAACGGGCGTGGACGTGCGTCAGTTGCCGTACGCGCGTTCAACCCGACGCTCGAGCGCGACGGCTACGAGCCGCTCGGCAGCGTCCTGGAGACCAACAGCGACGACTGGCCGTTCCTCGTGGACTCGGTGAGCGCGCTGCTCGAGGCCCGCGGCGAGCAGGTCGTGCGGCTCGTGCACCCGATCATCGGCATCGCGCGCGAGGACGGCGACATCAGCGCGGTCAGCCACGCGCGCAACGCGGTTCACCGCGAGTCGGTCATGCACTTCGACCTCGCGCGCCGGCTCACCGACCGCGAGCTGGAGGAGCTGACGGCGGACGTCGAGGGCGTGCTGGCCGCCGTCCGCTCGACGGTCACCGACTTCGGCGCGATGACGCAGCGCGTGGAGTCGATGATCTCGCTCGCCCGGCGCAGCGCCACGCGCTACGACAGCGACGACATCCGCGAGGCCGTCGACTTCCTCGCCTGGCTGCTGCGCGGCAACTTCGTCCTGCTGGGCGCACGCGAGTACGAGATCACCGGCGGCGCGTACCGCTGCATCCCGGGCTCGGGGCTCGGCATCCTCGCCGACGAGGAGCGCTCGGCGTACGCGGAGCCCGTCCCGCTCGAAGCCATGCCCGAGGCGCTGCGCGAGCGGGCGACCAGCGGCGAGCTGCTGCTGGTCGACAAGGCCAACGCCGTCGCCCCGGTCCACCGGCACGAGCGGATGGACTACGTCGGCGTGCGCCGCGTCACGCCCGACGGCGAGCTCGCGGGCGAGTCGCGCCTGCTCGGCCTGTTCACGAGCAAGGCCTACACGGAGCCGGCGAGCGAGACGCCGGTGCTGCACCGCAAGCTGCGCCGCGTGCTCGAGGCCGAGGACCTGATCGAGGGCTCGCACGACTACAAGGCCGCGATCGCGCTCTTCGACACGTTCCCGAAGGACGAGCTGTTCGCCGCGCCGGTGGACGACTTGCGCCGCGCGGTCGTCGCGCTGCTCGCGCTCGAAGGCACCGACCGCGTGCGCCTGCTGGGGCGGCGCGCCCGGGACGGCCGCAGCAGCTCGTTCATCCTCGCGCTGCCGCGGGACCGCTACCGCGCGGTGCTCGTCGAGCGCGTCACACGCCTGTTCAAGCGCCGCTTCAAGGCCAAGGACGTCGAGGCGCAGCACATGCTCGGCGAGGGCGGCAACCGCGTGCGCGTGCACTTCCTCGTGCACTCGGTCGACGGGCTCCCGGACATCGAGAACGCCGAGCTCGAGCGCGAGGTCGTCCAGCTCGCGCGGACGTGGGACGACGCCCTGCGCGACGCGCTGACCGAGCGCTTCGGCGCGGCCCGCGGTCGCCTGCTGCGCTCGATCTGGGCCGCGCACCTCCCGGAGCACTACAAGGGCTACACGTCGCCGCACGTGGGCGCGATGGACATCGCGCTGCTGGAGCAGCTGTCCGAGCGGGGGCCGCTGGTGGTCTCGCTGCAGCCGCTCGCGCAGCACACGCGGATCGCGCTCTACAAGCGCGGGCCGAAGGTCGAGCTGGGCGAGGCGCTGCCGATGCTCGAGGACCTCGGGCTGCGGGTGATCGAGGAGATCTCGACGCGGCTCACGGGCGAGGACGAGACGTGGGTGCAGGAGTTCCGCGTGCTCGGGCCCGACGGCCGGTCGCTGGAGCTCGAAGCGGTCGGCGACCGCGTGGCCGAGCTGCTCGCCGCCGTCCACCGCGGCGACGCGGAGACCGACAACCTCAACCGGCTCGTGCTCACGGCGGGGCTGGACCGTCGCCAGGTCGCGATCCTGCGCGCGTACCGCAAGTACCGCCAGCGCGTCGGCTCGCGCTTCACCGAGAGCTACCAGAACGACGTGCTGGTCGCGAACTCCGCGATCACGGCCAAGCTCGTGCGCTTCTTCGAGCTGCGCTTCGACCCGGAGCTGGAGACCGACGAGGAGGCCGAGGCCGCGCTGCGCGACGAGATCCTCGCCGACCTCGAGGACGTCGCCTCGCTCGACCACGACCGGATCCTGCGCAACCAGCTGACCGTGATCGAGGCGACGCTGCGCACGAACGCGTACAACAGCGACCGCGAGGCGCTCGCGTTCAAGCTCCGGTCGGCGGACGTGCCGGCCATGCCGCAGCCCGCGCCGTACCGGGAGATCTACGTCTACTCGCCCGACGTGGAGGGCATCCACCTGCGCGGCGGGCCGATCGCGCGCGGCGGCCTGCGCTGGTCGGACCGGCAGGACTACCGCACCGAGGTCTTCGGCCTCATGCGCGCGCAGCTGACCAAGAACGCCGTGATCGTGCCCGCGGGCGCGAAGGGCGGCTTCTACGTCAAGCGCGGCGACGACGTCGAGCGCCACTACGTCACGTTCATCCGGTCGCTGCTGTCGGTCACCGACAACCTCGTGGACGGGAAGGTCGTGCCGCCGCCCGCCGTGCGCGTCCGCGACGGCGAGGACACCTACCTCGTGGTCGCCGCCGACAAGGGCACGGCGACGTTCAGCGACACCGCCAACCGGGTCTCGCGCGAGTTCGAGTTCTGGCTCGACGACGCGTTCGCCAGCGGCGGCTCGGCGGGGTACGACCACAAGGCGCTCGGCATCACGGCCAAGGGCGCGTGGGAGTCGGTCAAGCGCCACTTCCGCGAGCTCGGCGTGGACACGCAGGCCGACCCGTTCACGGTGGTCGGCATCGGCGACATGAGCGGGGACGTCTTCGGCAACGGCATGCTGCTGAGCGAGCAGATCCGGCTCGTCGCCGCCTACGACCACCGGCACATCTTCATCGACCCGTCACCGGACGCGGCCAAGGGCTTCGCCGAGCGCCGGCGGCTGTTCGAGCGGCCCCGGTCGTCCTGGGACGACTACGCCCGCGAGCTGATCTCCGAGGGCGGCGGCGTGTACCCGCGCACGGCCAAGGCGATCCAGCTCTCGCCGCAGGCGCGCGAGGCGCTCGGCGTCGACGAGGAGACGCTGGCGCCGACCGACGTCATCCGCGCGATCCTGCGCGCGCCCGTCGACCTGCTGTGGAACGGCGGCATCGGCACGGTCGTGAAGGCCTCGACCGAGTCGGACGCGGACGCGCACGACCGCGCCTCGGACGCGATCCGCGTCAACGCGGACGAGCTCCGCGCCCGCGTGGTCGGCGAGGGCGGCAACCTCGGCTTCACCCGCCGCGCCCGGATCGAGTACGCGACCCACGGCGGTCGCATCAACGCCGACTTCATCGACAACTCCGCGGGCGTCGACTGCTCCGACCACGAGGTCAACCTCAAGATCCTGCTCGGGCTCGCGGAGACCGCGGGCGAGCTGACGCGCGAGGAGCGCGACGCGCTGCTGGCGGAGGTCACCGACGACGTGGTCGCCCACGTCCTCTACGACTCGTTCCAGCAGGCGCAGATCATCGCCCAGGAGGTCGATCGCTCGGCGACGCGGCTGTTCGCCTACGAGGACCTGATGGTGCAGCTCGAGGAGCTCAAGCTGCTCGACCGCGCCTCCGAGGACCTGCCGACCACCGAGGAGGTCGGCGAGCGCCGGCGCGCGGGCCGCGGCATGGAGCGACCCGAGCTGGCGACCCTGCTGACCTACTCCAAGCGGCTGCTCGCCCGCGCGCTCGAGGCGTCGGAGTTCGTCGACGAGCCGTGGCTGGAGCGGGACCTGCGCCGCTACTTCCCGGCGCTCGTCGTCAAGCGCTTCGGCCACTTCCTCGCCGAGCACCCGCTGCGCCGGCAGCTGATCTGCATGGTCAACGCGAACGAGATCGTCAACGCGCTCGGCCCGACCTTCATGTCGCAGCTGATGGCCGAGCGCGGCGCCGAGCCCGCGGAGGTCGTGCGCGCGTTCCGGATCGCGCGCGAGGTGACCGGGGCGGACGCGCGCTGGGACGTCGTCGAGCGGCTGGAGGACGGCACCCGTGAAGCCCAGCAGGAGCTGATGGGCGGGATCGACGGGCTCGTCGAGGCGACCACGCGCTGGTACCTGACGTGGGCGCCGACCGGCGCCATCGACGAGGCGATCACCGCCGGCCGCGACGGCTTCGAGCGGCTGGCCGCCGCGCTGGGCGACCTCGGCTCCGAGGACCGCAAGCGCCGGCGCGAGCAGACCGCCGAGCGGCTGGTCGGCGCGGGCGTGCCCGAGCCGCTGGCCCGCGCGCACGCCCTCCGGCCGGAGCAGCGCTACGCCCCGGACATGGTGTCCGTGGCGAGGGCCACGGGCCGCCCGATCGAGACGGTCGCGGAGGTCTTCTTCGCGGTCGGCGCGGAGCTGCGCTTGGACTGGATCGAAGGCGAGCTCGAGCACATCCCGGCGCCCACCCGCATGCAGCGCTGGGCGCTCCAGGCCGTGCGCGAGGACGCCGCGCAGATGCGCCGTGAGCTCGCGGGCGCGGTGCTGGCCGAGGCCGACGGCGACGTCGAGCGCTACCTCGCCGACCGCGGGCCGGCGCTGCACCGCTTCACGACGTTCCTGCGCTCACTCACCCGCGAGGGCGACCCCGACCTGGCCGGGCTCACGCTGGCGGTGCGTCAGCTGCGGGCGCTCGCGGGCTGACCGCGTCCATGAAGATCTCGACCGGACCGCGCTCCGCACGCGAGAAGTTCTCGTCGAGCCATTCCGTGTTGGGGATCATGGCGTCGAAGTCCTTCCAGATGCGCGTGTCGTTCACGCACGAGTACTGGCGGCAGACGGAGGGGCGCTCGTCGTAGATCGTGCAGCCGTGCGCCTCGTCGAGCTTGTGGCAGTAGCCGTTGGCGTTGTGGCGGTTGTAGTACGGGCGGGCGAGGTCCCACTTGAGCGGGCCGCCGCGCTCGATCTCCTCGACGGAGAGGGGGAAGTGGAACGAGCAGCAGGCGCCGCGGCAGTGGGGGAGGCGGGTGGCGCAGTCGACGTCCTTGCCCGGGCCGAGCTGGTCCGGGCGGTCCTTGCGGACCATCACGCCGAGCGTGGCGTGCTGGCCGGCCTGCTCGGCGGCCTCGCGGGCGCTCTCGACGATGCCGAGCAGCTCCTCGCCGTCGACCAGCCCGCGCTGGATCAGCAGGCCGACGAGCCCGTTCATCAGCGCGGCCGCCTCGTTCAGGCGGCCCGCGTGCTCGGTCAGCGCGCTGTGGGCGAAGAGGTTCCCACCCTCGACCTGACGCTCCAGCTCGTCCAGCCGGTCCACAGGCGTGACCCTACCGGCGCGCCCGGGTAGCGTCCACCACGTGCACGACATCGTGGTCTTCGGTGCGACAGGGTTCGTCGGCCGGCTCGTCGCCGAGTACCTGGACAAGACGGACGCGGACATCGCGCTGGCGGGGCGCTCGCGCGCGAAGCTCGAGGCGCTCGGGATCGACCGGCCGCTGATCGTCGCCGACGCCGACGACCCGGCGGAGCTGGCATGCAGCGCGCGGGTGGTCTGCACGACGGTCGGGCCGTACCGCAAGGGCGGCATGAAGCTCGTCGACGCGTGCGTGGAGGCCGGCACGGCCTACTGCGACCTGACGGGCGAGATCCTGTTCGCCCACGAGGCGGTCACGCGGCACGCGGCGGCGCGCGCGTCCGGCGCGCGGATCGTGCTCTCGTGCGGGTTCGACTCGATCCCGTCCGACCTCGGCACGTTCCTGCTGCACGAGGCGGCGGGGGAGCTGGGGAAGACGACGTTCGTGCTCAAGTCGATGCGCGGCGGGTTCAGCGGCGGCACGCTCGCCTCGATGACCGGCCAGGTCGACGAGATGCGCTCGGACGTGAGCACGCGCGACGTGATCTTCGACCCGACCGCGCTCGGCGGCAGCGACCGCTCGCGGGACTTCCGGGCGGTCAAGCGCGACGACGAGCACGGCTGGATCGGCCCGTTCGTGATGGCCACGTACAACACGCGGATCGTCCGCCGCAGCGCGGAGCTGCTGGGCTACGGGCCGGACCTCGCGTACCGCGAGGTGTCGGCGTACAGCAACCCGGCCGTCGCGTACGGGTTCACCGCGGCGCTCGGCCTGCTGGCCGGCGGGCTGGCGTTCCCGCCGACGCGCTGGGCGCTCGACCGCGTGCTGCCCAGCCCGGGTGACGGGCCGTCCGAGAAGGCACGCGCCAACGGTCACTTCAAGGTGCAGGTGCACGGGGGCGGGCACGTCGCGACGGTCGCGGCCCAGGGCGATCCCGGCTACGCGGCGACCGCGGTGATGATGGGCGAGAGCGCGCTGTGCCTGGCGCGCACCGAAGGCGAAGGCGGCGTTCTCACGCCGGCGTCGGCGATGGGCGCCGCGCTGGTCGACCGGCTGCGTCGCGCGGGGATGACGCTCGACGTCAAATCGTTCACATAATCCCTCCGATCCGGCGTAGTGTTGCGCTCCGACTGATTCTCAGACGATCAGGAGGGTTCATGGAGCGACGTGTGCCGATGGTCGCGGCGGTAGGGGCCGCGGCGGCACTGGCCGTTGGCCTTGCGACACCGTGGGCGGGCGCGGACGCCCACAAGATGGGAGGACCGCCCACCCATGACCGCGGCGGCGAGAAGCTGCTGTTCTTCGCCTCGGACGGGCTGCGCCAGGACGCGGTCGAGGAGTTCTCGCGGCAGGGCGCCACGCCCGGCTTCCGGGAGCTGCTCAAGCGCGGCGCGCACGCGTCCGACCACGGGTTGCTGACGCAGGCGCCGCCGAACACCGGCGCCGGCTGGTTCACGCTCGCCACCGGTGCGTGGCCGGGCGTCGCGGGGTCGACCAACAACACGTTCCACCGCAACGGCGCGGCGTTCGACTCGTCGACGTCGGCGCTCAGCGCCCCGAACGTGCTGCAGGCCGAGTCGCTCGCGCAGTCGGCGGAGCGCGGCGGCAAGAAGGTCGTCCAGATCGAGTGGGCCGGCGGGCGCGCCGCCGTGATCAACGGGCCCACGGTCGACTACCGCAGCTTCTTCTCGGGCCGTGGCGTGGCCACGAACTACATCTCGCCGACCGACAACGAGGCGTTCACGCGCTCGTTCGGCGTCCAGTTCGACCATCCCGCGGGCTACGCCGGGAACGCGCCGTTCGCGGGCGCCGCCCCCGCGCCCGCGACGGGCTGGACGAACGTGCCGCGCTCGTACTCGCCCGCGAAGGAGATGCGCCTGCGGGTGCTCGACGCGGGCACGGACAAGTACGGGCTCAACGCGTACCTCTACGACTCGCGCAACGACCATCGCACCCGGTACGACCGCGTCCTGTTCAGCCGCACCAAGAGCGGCGCGGACAAGGTCGCGGACCTCGCCGAGGGCGATCGGTTCGCGGACGTGAAGGTCAAGATCATCGGGGGCGCCAACGAGGGCAAGACGGCGTCCTTCCTGGTCAAGGTCGAGCGGCTCTCGCCGGACCTCAAGCAGGTGCGGCTCTTCCACACGTCGGTCACGCGCGCCTTCGCGAGCTGGCCGGGCTTCTCCGAGCGCGGCTTCACCGGCACGTTCGAGGACTTCGTCGCCGAGAGGTTCCCGTCCTCGCAGGCCGGTGACTTCGCCGTGCTCGAGGCGGGCACGGTGAGCGAGGACACGTACATCGAGCAGAGCGACTACTGGGAGAAGCTCTACCACCCGCTGATCCGGTACGTGATCGGCAAGTACCAGCCCGATCTGGCGATGATCGGCGACCCGCGCACGGACGAGGTGCAGCACCAGTTCCTCGGGCTCGTCACGAAGCGGCTGCCCAACGGGGCGAAGAACCCCGCCTACGACGACACGAACGTCGACGGCGACAAGGACGGCCGCGCGAAGGCGCGCGAGGGCTACATCCGCGACGCGTACGCCGGCAGCGACTCGACGTTGCGGCTCGCCCAGGACGCCATGCGCGATCGTGACCTGACGACGTTCGTCAGCTCCGACCACGGCTTCGCGCCGCAGTTCCTGGCCATCGACGCGTCCAAGGTGCTCGTGGACCTCGGGCTGCTCTCGAAGCCGCAGACGGGCAACTGCCGGCTGCCCGCGGGCGAGACGATCGGCAAGGCCAAGGTCTGCTACGCCGGCGGCGCCGCGCAGGTCTACCTCAACCTGGCCGGGCGCGACCCGGCGGGCGCGGGGCTGCAGCAGGTGGCGGCGGCCGACGAGGCCGCGACGGTGCAGAAGATCCGCGACGCGTTCGTCGCGCTCAAGGACACCAACGACTGGACGCACGACGGGCGGCCGGAGAACTGGACGGTCATCGACCGCACGTACACGAAGGCCGAGGCCCGGTACATCCCGAACGGCGCCGGCTCGACCGCCGACATGGCGCACCCGACGCGCACCGGCGACCTGGTCGTCTTCTCGGCTCCGCCGTACCAGTTCGACGCGGCGACGCCGGGCACGCCGTTCGCGCTGTCGGCGTTCTTCGGCCAGCACGGCTACGTGCCGGACGTGCAGGACCTGCGCTCGAACACGAACATGCGGGCGACGTTCCTCGCGGGCGGCCCGGAGATCGAGCGCGGCGAGATCGAGGACGTGCAGTCGATCGACCTCGCGCCGACGGCCGCGTTCCTGCTCGGGGTCCCGGCACCGCAGCAGAGCCAGGGTGTCGTCCGGCGCGACCTGCTCGAGGACGGCTGGCGGTACACGCCCGTGAACCTGATCGGCCTGAACGACTTCCACGGCCAGCTCGCGCCGTCGACGTTCACGTACGACACGCTGCAGGTTCCGGTCGGGGGCGCGGCGCAGCTCGCGACCATGTTCGACGAGGAGGCCGCGGCGCTGCCCGGCCAGACCGCGCTGGTCTCGGGCGGCGACAACGTCGGCGCCTCGCCGCCGGAGTCGGCCCTGCTCGAGGACATGCCGACGATCGACACGCTCAACGCATGGGGCATGGACGCGACCGCGTTCGGCAACCACGAGTTCGACTACGGCGTCGAGCGCATCCTCAAGCAGCAGGCGGCCTCGACGTTCCCGTGGCTGTCCGCCAACATCCTCGAGACGGCCACCAACCAGCCGCCGTCCTACGTGAAGCCGTCGACGGTCGTGCGCGTCAACGGCGTCGACGTCGGCGTGATCGGCGCGACCGTGCGCAACACGCCGGAGCTCGTGAAGGCGGGCAACACCGCCGGGCTCAGCTTCATCGCCGAGGCGGAGGGCATCCGGCGCGAGTCGCAGCGGCTGCGGGCGCGCGGGATCAAGGTGCAGGTCGTCGTCATCCATGAGGGCGCCGACAAGGGCAACAACGCGGTCGACGGCACGGTGTCGACGCCGTGGAGCGGCCCGATCATCGACATCGTCAACCAGCTGCAGGACACGACGGTCGACCTCGTGGTCGCCGGGCACACGCACCGCGCGGCCAACACCGTGGTCGGGCGGATCCCGGTGGTCGAGGGCTTCAACGCGGGGGTCAGCTACTCCGTGGCGCAGCTGATCGTCGAGCGCGGCGACGTGCGCTGGACGGGCGCGACGACGCGCGTGGCGAAGGACCTCGGCGTCGCGTCGCGGGCGGACGTGAAGGCGATCGTCGACAAGGCGAACACCGACACCGCGCCGCTGCGCAACGTCGTGATCGGCTCGGCGACGGTGGACATCCTGCGCGACCCGGCGCGGCTGAAGGAGTCCTCGATGGGCAACCTCGTCGCCGACGCCATGCGGCTCGCCTACCCGGAGGCCGACGCGGCGTTGACCAACTCGGGCGGCCTGCGGCAGGACATCCGGCTCGCGAGCGCCGCGGGCGGCGAGGCCGCCGGGCAGATCACGTGGGGCGAGGCGTTCGCGGTGCTGCCGTTCGGCAACTCGACGGTGATCGAGACGCTCACCTACGACCAGCTCGTGGCCGCGCTGGGCAACGGCTTCAAGCCTCCGTGCGGCGACGTCGCCGGCGGCACGGGCCGCTCCCCGCAGGTCTCAGGGCTGAAGATCACGTTCCACTGCAACGGCCAGGTCCCGGTCGTGGACTCGGTCGTGCGGTTGCGCGACGGCAAGACGCTGGCCGCGGGCGACACGGTCCGGATCGTCACCAACGACTTCATGTACGGCGGTGGCGACGGGTACACGGCCCTGGTGGGCGGCACCGACGTCAAGCGCACGGGTGACCTGCTGCTGGACGTGGTGATCAACTCCATCAAGGCGAACTCGCCGGTCGCACCGGTCGTGGACGGCCGGATCGTCGGACCGTAAAGACGGCTTCGGGGTCATGACACGATTGGTGTCATGACCCCGTCGGCCCTCCTCGAACGCGACGCGCCGCTGGGCGCGTTGGTCGAGGCGCTGGCGGCGGCCGAGGACGGGCACGGCTCCACCGCGCTCATCTCCGGCGAGGCGGGGATCGGCAAGACGTCCCTGGTGCAGGCGTTCGTGGGGGTGGCGGCGCGGCGCGGGCGGCTGCTGACCGCGGCGTGCGACGACCTTGTAACGCCGCGGACGCTCGGCCCGCTGTGGGACGCGGCGCCGGCGGACGGACCACTCGCCGAGGCGCTGGCGTCCGACCGCGAGGTGTTCGCGGCGCTGTTGGCGGAGCTCGCGCTCCAGCGGCCGACCGTGCTCGTCGTCGAGGACGCGCACTGGGCCGACGACGCCACGATCGACGTGCTCGGCTACGCGGCACGACGGGTGCGGTCGCTCGGCGCGCTGCTGGTGCTCACCGTGCGCGACGAGGCGCTGGCGCCGGGGCATCCGCTGCACCGGCTGCTGGGCGTGCTGGCGGGCGAGCCGGTGCATCGGCTGGAGCTGTCGCCGCTGTCGCGGGACGCCGTCGTGGCGCTCGTGAACGGCACGGGGCGCGATCCGGACGCGCTGCACGCGCTCACGCGCGGGAACCCGTTCTTCGTGGCGGAGGCGCTGGCGGCGTCCGCGGACGAGGTGCCGGCGAGCGTGAAGGACGCGGTGCTCGCGCGGCTGCGTGGTGTCTCGCCGGCCTGCCAGGAGGCGGTCGAGCGGCTGAGCGTCGTGCCGTCGGCCATCGCCCCGGGGCTGCTCGGGGTGTCGCTGGGCGTGCTGGCGGAGGCCGAGCAGGCGCGGCTGGTCGAGGCGCGGGCGGGCGGGATCGCGTTCCGCCACGAGCTGGCGCGGCGCGCGGTCGAGCAGTCGCTGCCCGAGCTGCGACGGCGGCTGCTGAACGCGGAGGTGGTCGGGGCGCTGCGGGTCGCGGGCGTGGCCGACCGCGCGCGGCTGCTGCACCACGCCCTGGCGGCGGGCGACGTGGCGACGCTGCTGGAGGAAGGGCCGGCGGCGGCGCGCGAGGCGGCCCGGGCGGGCTCGCACCGGCAGGCGCTCGCGCACTACGAGACCGTGATGCCGCACGCCACGCTGCTGGAGGTGCGCGGGCAGGCGGACCTGCTGCACGGGTACGGGTGGGAGCTCTACAACGCGGGGCGGTTCGTCGAGGCGGCGGGCGTCGGCCGCCGGGCGCTGGCCCTGTACGAGGGCCTCGGTGACGAGCGCGCGCTCGGGCTCTGCCTGGTGCGCCTGTCGCGGCTGCTGTTCATGGCGGGCGAGACCGACGAGGCCGAGGCCGCGGCCCTGCGTGCGGTCGACCTGCTGGGCGACAACGCGTACGCGACCTTGTACCTGGGCGCGATCCTGGCGTTGTCGGCGCGGCACGTGGACGCGATGGCCGTGCTCGAGCGCGCCGACCAGCTGGCCCTCGAGGCCTCGCGGCCCGACCTCGGCGCGCTGTGTCTGAACTACCTCGCGATCGCGCGCTTCGAGGCCGGCGACGTCGACCGCGGGCTGGAGACCATGCGCAACTCGATCGCGCTGGCCACGGCCGGCGGCCACTTCGAGGAGATCGCCCGCGGCTACACGAACCTCGTCGAGCTGCTCGCGCGCGTCGGCGAGCTGGAGGAGCTCGAGCGCTGGGTGCGTGACGGGCTCGCCTTCGCCCGCGAACGCGGCTTCTGGTCGCACGCCTTCAACCTGGAGGTCCACGAGCGCGTCCTCCAGCTCCGCCGCGGCGACTGGGACACCGCGGAGTCCGGCCTGCGCGGCCTGGTCGACGCCGCCGCGGGCGACACCGGCTTCCTGTCGGCCTACTCCGTGCCCTGGCTCGGCCGCCTGCTCGCCCGCCGCGGCGACCCGTCCGCCGGCCCGCTCCTCGCCGACGCCTGGGAGCGCGCCCAACACGCCCGTACGCTGGTCGGCCTCGCCTACGCCGGCCTGGCCCGCGTGGAGTGGGCCTGGCTGACGGGCGACGCCCGCGCCGTCCGTGAGGTCGCCGCGGTGCTGCTCCCGCGCGTGTCGCACCCGGGCGGTGCCTGGTTCCGCGGCGAGCTGCTCCGGTACCTGGCGCGCGCGGAGATCGCGCCGCCGACGAACGACGACCGCGCGGGGGCGGGCGGCGAGCGCGGGGTGGCGACCACCGCGACCGCAGCGGTCGGCGCCGAGGGCGACCCTGCCGATGGCGGTCTTCCCCCCGCGTGGGCGGCGGGCCTGGCGGGCGAGTGGCGCTCGGCCGCGGCCCAGTGGCGGCGCGCGGGCGACCCGTACGAGGCCGCGCTCGAGCTCGCGCTGTCGGGCGAGCCGGACGCGATCGCGGACGGGCTCGACGTGCTCGACCGGCTCGGCGCGCCGCCCGCCGCGGAGCTCGCGCGGGCCGGCCTGCGCGAGCGCGGCGCGCGCGTCCCGCGCGGCCCGAACGCGGACACGCGCGGCAACCCCGCAGGGCTCACGAAGCGCCAGCTGGCCGTGCTCGACCTGGTGCGCGAAGGCCTCACCAACGCGGAGATCGCGGATCGCCTCGTGCTGTCCGTGCGCACGGTCGACCACCACGTGGCGGCGATCCTGCTCAAGCTCGGCGTCAAGACGCGGCACGAGGCCGCGGCCACCGACCTCTAGGACATCGCGCAGACGAGCTGGCGACGGCCGCGCGAGAGGCGGCTCATCACCGTGCCCTGCGGGATGCGCAGGGTGCAGGCGGCCTGCGCGTAGCTGAGTCCGAGCATGTCGACGGCCTTCACGACGCGGCGGAACTCGAGCGGCAGGCGCTCGACGTGGGCGTACACCTCGGCGGCGATCACGTCGGCCTGGGGGTCGCGGTCGTGGCGCAGGGCGGGGTCCTCGGGGTCGAGGTCGCCGATCACGGTCGGGCGGCGCTGCTCGGCGCGCCAGTGGTCCTTGGCGACATTGCGCAGCGCACGGACCAGGTAGGGGAAGACGGCGCCTTCGGTCAGCGAGCGGGGCTTGGCCAGCACGCGGGCGTAGGTCTCCTGCACGAGGTCCTCGGCGAGTTGGCGCGAGCCGCAGATCGCGGTGGCGACGTCGACGAGGCGAGGACGGTGTTCAGCGGCGATTTCGGGGTTCAACAGCACGCTGTCGACTGTCCCGCCGATCGCCCGGTCGATCATCGGCAACGCCCACCTAACTTTGCCCGCCGAGCTACCTACGAGCTGCCTAGATGAGCGCGTTCGAGCCGCTGGCGTCCTAGCGACGGCGGCTCACCCGTGCACGCCGCCGACCGCCTACGCGCGCAGGCGGTACCCGCGGCCGAACAGCCGCAGGTTGAACGCGAACAGCGCCGCGCACGCGATGACCAGCAGGACCAGCGACAGCGCGATGTTCGTCTCGCTATAGCCGATGAAGCCGTAGCGGACGAGCCCGATCATGTAGTAGACGGGGTCGAACCTCGTCAGCGTCTCGAACGGCTGCGGGAGGAGCGTCGCGGAGTAGAACACGCCGCCGAGGAAGATCAGCGGCTGCAGGATGAACGTCTGGTAGAAGCTCACGTCGTCGAACTGCTCCGCGCGCAGGCCGACGAGCACGCCGAGCTGGGCGAAGAAGAAGCCGACGAGGAACAGGCCCGGGATCAGGACCTCGATGTGCTCGATCGGGACGTCGATCAGGATCCGCGCGGCGGCGAAGGTGAGCACCGCCACGATCATCCCGCGCAGGAAGCCGCCCAGCGAGAGCGCGAGCAGCAGCTCCATCGGCGACGCCGGGGAGGAGAGCTGGTCGTCGATCGAGCGCTGGAACTTCTGCTGGAGCAGCGAGGACGAGTTGTTGCTGAAGGCGTTGGTCGCCCAGGCCATCATGATCAGGCCGGGGATGATGAAGACGACGTAGTCGACCCCGTGCAGCTGGTCGATGCGCGAGCCGAGCGCGGCGCCGAAGACGGAGATGTAGAGGAACGTCTCCAGCAGCGGCGCGCCGACCGTCTGGCGCTTGATCTTGAAGAAGCGGGTGACCTCGCGCCGGACGAGCGTGAGGAAGCGGATCTGGGCGGCGCTCATGCCGCGTCCGTCCCGACGTGCGCGCGCGAGAGCTCCGCGCGGCCGACCAGCTTCAGGTACGCGTCCTCGAGGTTGCGCACGTCGTACTCGGCGGCGAGCTCCGCGCTCGTCCCGGTCGCGACGATCTCACCGCCGTTGATGAAGGCGATCTTGTTGCACAGCTGCTCGGCCTCTTCGAGGTAGTGCGTGGTGAGCAGGATCGTCGTGCCCTCTTGGTTGATGCGCTGGACGTAGTGCCACAGCTCGAGCCGCAGCTCGACGTCGACGCCGGCGGTCGGCTCGTCGAGGATCAGCAGCCTGGGGCGGTGCATCAGCGCCCGCGCGAGGATGAGCCGGCGCTTCATGCCGCCGCTGAGGAAGCGCGTCTTCTCGTGGCGCTTGTCGGTGAGGCTGAACGCGTCCAGCAGCTCGGTCGCGCGTTCCTTGCGGTCCTTGCGCGTCATCCCGAAGTAGCCGCCGTGGAAGTCGAGCGACTCCTCGATCGTCAGGAACCAGTCGAGGTTCGGCTCCTGCGGCGCGAGCCCGACCGCCAGCCGTGCGTCCCCGTAGTGGTGGACGGCGTCGTGGCCGAAGACCTCGATCGACCCGGACGTCGGCTGCGCGAGTCCGGTCGTGCAGTGGATCAGCGTCGACTTCCCGGCGCCGTTGGGCCCGAGCAGGCCGTAGAACTCGCCCTCCTCGATCGCCAGCGACACGCCCTTGAGCGCCTCGGTGCCGGTCGGGTAGCGCTTGACGAGGTCATTTATTGCAAGTGCATACATCCGCGCCGCGAGGTGATAGCAGGGCGGCCTCGACGAACGCCAGCAGCAGCTTCGAACGGCGCGACGCCTCGTAGGCCAGCAGCACCTCGTCCGGCTCGGCGTCGGCGACCGGCACGTAGACCACGTCCGGCCGGCGGAAGTGCTCCGTCGCGGACCGGGGGAGGAGGATGATCCCGTGCCCGGCGGCGACGTATTCGAGCTTCTCCTCCATGCCGCGCAGGCGCAACGTGCGCCCGTCGGCACCACGCACGGGCTGCAGGTACCGCAGGTGCTGCTCGTCCGCCAGCTCGGCCGTCGTCAGCGTCGGGGCGCTCGCGAGCGGGTGGTCGGCGGGCAGGGCCACGAGCCGCGGCTCGGCGTACAGCGGCGTCAGCCGGATGGTCCGCTCGTCGATCGGGCGGCGGACGAACGCGACGTCGACGCGCCCGCTGCGGATCGCGTCCTCCTGCTCGTCCCACTCCAGCCGGACGACGTCGACGGCGCACTCCGGCTGGGCGGCGGTGAAGCGCCGCACGACGTCGGTGACGAGCACGCCGGTGCGGAAGCCGACGACGAGCCGGTTCACTCCGCGCGCCGCCCGCTGCACGCGCCGGCGCGCGGCCTCGGCGGCGGCGAGGAGCGGCACCGCGTCCTCGAGCAGCTGACGCCCGGCGGCGGTGAGCGAGACCGAGCGGCGGTCACGCTCGAGCAGGGCGGTGCCGAGCTGGCGCTCGAGCGCCTGGATCTGCCGGCTGAGCGCGGGCTGCGCGAGGTGCAGCTGCTCGGCGGCGCGGCCGAAGTGCAGCGTCTCCGCCACCGCCACGAAGCTGCGCAGCTTGACGAGGTCCAGATCGGCGGTGATGCCGCGACGCTATCACCGCGACCCAGATCGGTCTTGGACGCACGGCGCACGCGGAGCGAGGCTGTGGAGCATGACCGCACTCGACTTCGACGGACAACGCATCGCCCTCCTCGGCGGGACCTCCGGCCTCGGCCTGGCCACCGCGCAGCTCGCCGCGGCGCGGGGCGCGCGCGTGGTGATCGCGTCGCGCACGGAGGAGCGCGTCGCCGCGGCGCTCGCCACGCTGCCGGAGACCGCCGAGGGCCACGTCGTGGACCTCGGCTCCGAGCGCTCGATCGCCGCGCTGCTGGCCGATCTCGGCGGACTCGACCACCTCGTCTTCACCGCCGGCGAGAACCTCGTGCTGCACGAGCTGGCGGACACCGACCTCACCGCCGCGCGCGGGTTCTTCGAGACGCGCCTCTGGGGTGCGCTCGCCGCCGCCAAGCACGCGGCGCCGCGGCTGCGGCCCGGCGGCTCGATCGTCCTCATGTCCGGTAGCGCGGCGGCGCGGCCGCAGGCGGGCTGGGCCGTCGCTGCGGCGATCTGCGGCGCGATCGAGGCCGTCACGCGCGCGCTCGCCGTCGAGCTGGCGCCGCTGCGGGTCAACGCCGTGGCGCCGGGCGTGGTCCGCACCTCTCTGTGGGACGCGATGCCCGACGGCGACCGCGAGGCGATGTACACCGCGCTCACGGACCAGCTGCTCGTGGGCCGCGTCGGCGAGGCGCCCGACGTCGCGCTCGGCATCCTCCAGCTGATGGCGAACGGCTACACGACCGGCGTCACGTTGCCGATCGACGGTGGAGCGACGCTCGTGTGATGAGTTTTCGGGAGCATCCCCGTCAAACCAGACATGACCGTTGCGGAACTCAACGACGAGCGCTCGTTCGCGGGCGTGGTGGAGCGCCACCGAGGCGAGCTGCAGGTGCACTGCTACCGGATGCTCGGGAGCTATGAGGAAGCCGAGGACCTGACGCAGGAGACGTTCCTGCGCGCGTGGAAGCGGCGCGAGACGTACGCGGAGCGCGCGTCGCTCCGGGCGTGGCTGTACCGGATCGCGACGAACGCGTGCCTGGACGCGCTCGAGAAACGGCCGCGGACGCCGGCGCCCAACGGCGAGATCACGTGGTTGCAGCCCTACCCGGAGGAGGCGCTGGAGGCGGCGGCCGACGAGGACGTCGTGGAGCGCGAGACGATCGAGCTCGCGTTCATGATCGCCATCCAGCACCTTCCGCCGCGGCCGCGCGCGGTGCTGATCCTGCGGGACGTGCTCGGGTGGCGGGCGCGCGAGTGCGCGGAGCTGCTCGAGACGACCGAGGCGGGCGTCAACAGCGCGCTGCAGCGGGCGCGGGCGACCTTGAAGGAGCACCTGCCGAAGGAGCGCGGCGAGTGGGCCGCAGCCGGCAGCGCGGAGGAACGCGAGCTGCTCGAGCGCTACATGGTGGCGGTCGAGAGCGCCGACGCGGACGACCTGAAGGCGCTGATGCACGAGGACGCGCGGTTCGCGATGCCCCCGGAGCCTGAGGCCTACTTCGGTGGCGCGACGATCGTCGACAGCTGGTTCGAAGGCGGCCTGGGGTCGGACGCGTTCGGGCAGTTCAAGTTCACGCTCACGCGTGCGAACCGGCAGCCGGCCGTCGTCAACTACGTCCGCAAGCCCGGGGCGGACACGTACGAGCTGTTCGCGATCGACGTCCTCCGGATCGAGGGCGGCCTCGTCACCGACATCACGGCGTTCCACGGGCCGGCGCTGAAGCCGTTCGCGCTGCCGAATACCCTGCCCGTGTGAGCAGCGATGACGAAGTGCGGGCGGCGGCGCACGCCGCGGTGGACGAGGCGGTCGCGATCCTGCGGGCGGGCCGCGACCGGCCGCTGGACCGGATCGGCAAGGCGGCCAAGGACTTCCTGACCGAGGTCGACCTCGCCTCCGAGGCGGCGCTCAAAGCGTCGCTGGCGAAGGCGACGCCCGACATCGGGTTCTACGGCGAGGAAGGCGGCGGCGCCGACCTGACCAAGGGGCGTGTGTGGGTCGCCGACCCGCTCGACGGCACCATCAACTACGCGACCGGCTCCCCGCTGTGCGGCGTGATGCTCGGCCTGCTGCAGGACGGCGAGCCGGTCCTCGGCATCATCGACCTGCCGTTCCTCGGGACGCGCGTGGACAGCGGCGCGGTGCAGGACGTCGACGGCTTCGACGAGGCGATCGTCGGCATGGGGGACGCGTTCCACCAGGGCGGGGGCGAGCGGCTCGACGCGTACCTGCGGCTGACGATGGAGGTGCACCGCCGTGCGCTGCGCTTCCGCTGCGTCGGCTCCGCGGCCGTGCTCTGGACATGGCTCGCGAGCGGGAACATCCAGGGCCTGCTGCTCGCGCACAACAACCCGTACGACGTCGTCGCCGGCCACGCGATCGCCCGCGCCTCCGGAGCGGTCGTGACCGACTACGCGGGCGCGCCGCTCACGCTCGCCTCGAAGGGCACGCTCGCCGCCGCGCCGTCGATCCACTCCGACCTGACAGCGCTCGCAGGAGACCTGGCCGCGCGAACTTAAACGTCCTGGACGTTTATTTCGCCGCGCGAACTTAAACGTCCTGGACGTTTATTTCGCGGGCAACGACAGCGCACGGTCGCAGCCGCGGTCGACCCAGTCGGCGAACTCGGCTTCGCTGAGCCCGTCCGGCTCGACGACCACGAAGCCCTTCATCGGCTTGGACCCCTCGCGGCCGAACGTGCCGACGTGCGGCTCGCGGATCAGGGCCTCGACCTCCTCGGGCTCGACGCGCACGAGCAGCCCGCCGGTGCTCATGGCGCCGACGGCCATGTTCCCGCGCAGCATCCAGCCGAGCCCGCCGAACATCCGCTTCTCGACGACGTCCGGGCGCACCGCGATCAGCTCGCGGACCCGCTCGGCGACTCGCTCGTCGTAGGCCATGGACGGCACTCAACCACATATCGCCCGTCGGCCTGGTGGCTGCCGGCCACCACCTCGAGGCCGGCACGTCGCGTACGCTCGCGGAACGCGGTCAGCGTGTCGGTGCGGCCTCCGAGCAGCAGCATCTCGATGCGCGAACTGCGGGTCCGGCGGCGGATGCCCGCCCGGGCCGATCAGGTGATCGAACTGCGCCGCGATCTCGGGATGCGCCGCGAGGTCCTCCCAGAACGGGCGGCCGAACGCGTCCGCGTACGCGGGGCGGCCGGTGCGCACGTAGTCCTCAAGCGTGCTCCAGGCCAGCGTGAAGCGCCCGCCGATCCCGAGCAGCAGCTCGCGCGCCGCGTCGTTGAGCGCGAAGCATCCGGGCGACGGCTCCTCGAAGATGCCCTCGGCGACCAGCCGGCCGAGCACGGCGTGCAGCGCGCGCTCGTCGGCGTCGGCCGCCAGGTCCTCGATCCGGACGGTGCCCGCGTCGATCCGCTCCGCGATCCGCAGCCGCGCCGCGACGTGCACGCACCAGACCGTCTGGAAGTCGGAGAACGAAGGCGGGGTCACGCGCACGCCATGTTCTCAGCGCGAGGTGAGCCCGGCGTGTCAACACTCGTCCAGACGGTCAAGTTCCAGCTCGTGAGCGCCGATGCGACGTTCCAGTGCTCCTCGTCGTCGCAGTCGGGACCCCGCTCCTTCTCGCCACGCTGGCCGTGTTGGTGCGCGCGCTGCGGCGCCCGGACGACCGCGGCGCGTGGCTCGCGCTCGGGCTGGCGATCCTCGTCCAGGCCGCCGGCGCGATCTGGCTCGCCGTGCCCGGTGGCGGATCCGCCTTCCCCGCGCACGCGGACTACCTGCTGCTCTCGTTCTTCCCGCTGGTGTTCGTGGCGGCGCTGCTGTTCGCGCGCCGTCGGCTCAAGCGCTTGAGCGCCGCGCTGTGGCTGGACGCCATGATCGGCGCGCTCGGGGCCGCGGCGATCGTCGCGCAGGTGCTGGGGGAGACGGCCGAGCGGGCCACGGGCGGCGGGCTCGCGACCGTGATCGCACTTTCCTATCCGATGTTCGACGTCCTGCTCGTGGTGATGGTCCTCGTCGCCGTCACGCTGCGCGGCTGGCTGGTGAGCCCCGTCTGGCTGCTGCTCGGGTTCGGCCTGATGGCGCACGTCGGTGCCGACGTCGGCTACGTCTCCGCGGGCTTCGTCGGCGAGCAGCGCCCGTTGTGGGTGCCGGTTCTCGGGCTGATCTCGCCGGTCGCGATCGCCGTCGCCGCGTGGTGTCCGACGGTCGAGCCGCGCAAGGTCGCGCTCGTCGGCTGGCGCACGCTCGTCACGCCGACCGTGCTCGCGCTCGTCGCGGGCGGCCTCCTGCTCGCCGACCACTTCAACCGCACGAGCACGCCGGCGATCCTGTTCGCGGCCGCCACGCTCGTCGTCGTGCTGATCCGGATGGCGCTCACGTTCGTCGAGAACACCGAGCTGCACCACTCACGCACGCTGGCGCTGACCGACGAGCTGACCGGGCTCGCGAACCGTCGCGCGTTCCACGAGGCGCTGCGCGAGGAGCTCGCGGAGCTCGGCGACGGCCGGCTCGCCGTGGCGATGGTCGACCTCGACCGCTTCAAGGACCTCAACGACACGCTCGGCCACCACGCCGGGGACCAGCTCCTGACCAAGCTCGCCGCCCGCCTGCAGGACGCGGTCGGCAACGACGGCCTCGTCGCGCGCCTCGGCGGCGACGAGTTCGCGCTGCTGCTGCCGAACGCCGGGCTCGCCCGCACCGCCGACGTGGGCCGCCGGATCGGTGCCGCGCTGCAGACGCCGTTCGAGATCGACAGCCTCGAGGTCGTGATGGACGCGAGCGTCGGCGCGGCGCTCGCGCCCGACCACGGCGTCGAGGCCGCGAGCCTGCTCCAGCGCGCGGACGTCGCGATGTACCAGGCGAAGGAGGCCCGGACGGGCTTCCAGTCCTACGACTCTTCCCGCGACCGCCACTCGCGCGAGCGCCTGCAGCTGATCGCCGAGCTGCGCCACGCGCTCGAACGCGACGAGCTGATCCTCCACTACCAGCCGAAGGTCAACCTCGAGACCGGCCTCGTCGACGGCGTCGAGGCGCTGGTGCGCTGGCAGCACCCCGTGCACGGCCTGCGCGGCCCGGGCGCGTTCCTCCCGCACGCCGAGCACACCGCCCTGATGCGGCCGTTGACCCTGCACGTGCTGGAGACCGCGCTGGCCCAGCTCGCCGAGTGGCGCGCGGAAGGCCTGGAGCTGCACATGGCGGTCAACCTCGCCGTGCAGAACCTGCTCGACCTGCGCACCCCGGGGCAGATCGCCGCTGCGCTCAAGCGCCACGGGCTGCCAGCGCGCGCGCTGACGCTCGAGGTGACCGAGTCGCTGATGTTGCACGACCCGCAGCGAGCGGGCGAGGTGCTGGCCGACCTGAAGGAGCTCGGCGTCTCGCTGGCCCTGGACGACTTCGGCACGGGCTACTCGTCGCTGGAGCACCTCAAGCGCCTGCCGGTGAACGAGCTCAAGATCGACAAGTCGTTCGTGATGGCGATGGACCGCGATCCGGCGGACCGCGCGATCGTCGCCTCGACCGCGGCGCTCGGCCGCTCGCTGGGCCTGCGCGTGGTGGCCGAGGGCGTCGAGTCGCACGCCTCCGCCTCCGTGCTGGCCGCGATCGGGTGCGACCTGGCGCAGGGCTTCTACTACTCGCCGCCCGTGTCGGCGGCCGAGCTGCCCGCGTTGGTGCGCGGGGCGCGCGACGCGCAGGTCGGCGTCGTCGACGTGACCTGAGCGCCGCGCGGGGTGCCGATCGAGCGACCGGCACCCCTCACCGCGTGCTGCCTACGGCTGCGTCGTCGAGAGCGTGAACGTCAGCGTCTTGGCGTACGTGCCCGTGCGGAGCGCGTCGTTGGCACCGATCGACTGACGCATCGACACCGTCGCCGAGTCGTTGCTGACCGGGCCGGCGTACGTGAGCACGTTCACCGGCGCGCTGGTGGCGCTCAGCGGCGCGAAGGCGCTGCCGGTGCCGTTCGTGCTGGCCGCCATGACCTCGAGCGGCTGCGGCAGCGAGAACGAGCCATTGACCAGGCGGCCCGTGGCGGTCGTGCTCGGATCCGCGATCGACAGCGTCGCCTCGCCGGCCGTCGAGGTGACGGTCGCGGTCGCGGTCGACGTGTAGCTGCGGGCGACGCCCGGAGCGAACGGGCCGAGCGGGGTCGGCGTGCCGAGCGCGAGCGACAGCGTGGCCGGGACGGTGCCGGTCACGTCACCGGACGAGTTGGCCTTGAAGATGCCGCACGTCGCGTCGGACGCGTAGCCCGCGGCGACGTCGATGCCGTTGACGAGGTGCGTCAGGAACGGTGCCTCGACGAAGGAGGCGTCCGTGTGGCCCAGGGCCGTGTAGAACATGCGGCCGCCGTCGAAGCGCTTGCACCACGAGACGGGATGGTCGTCGTCGGTGGTGTTGCCGTCCGACTCGTTGTAGGTCGACTCGTCGACCGTGAGCAGGACGTGGATCGGCGTCTGGGTGCGCGGGCTGACGTCGACAGCGTTGCCGCCGCCGCCGACCACCGGGTTGGTGATGCCCTGGAAGTTGTACCACTCGTCGACGCGCGTCCAGCGCTCCGGGAGGTGGGCCGTGGACACGTGCGTGGCGTCCTCGCGGACGACGGTCGCCGTGGGCGTGCCGTTCGGGTGGTTGCGGAAGTAGCCGCCGACGAGCTGGCCGTACCAGGGCCACGTGTACTCGGTGTCGCTGGCAGCGTGGATGCCGACGTAGCCGCCGCCGCCCTTGATGTAGCGCTCGAACGCGGCCTGCTGCGCGTCGTTGAGGACGTCACCGGTGGTGGAGACCCAGATCACCGCGTCGTAGCGGGCGAGGAACTCGTCGGTGAACAGCGCCGACTCCTCGATCGAGTCCACGCCGAAGTTGTTCTGCTCGCCGAGGAGCTTGATCGCCGTGATCGCCGGGCCGATCGAGCCGTGGCGGAAGCCCGCCGTCTTGGAGAACGTGAGGACGTTGTACTTCTTCGTCGGGTCCTGCGTGGCGGAGAAGCCGGTGATGGTCACCGCGCGCGTGGCGACGCCGCCGAACGGGTCGGTCACCCGCAGCGTCACGACCTTGTTGCCGGCGCCCGTGACGTTCACCGACGGGTTGCGCTCCGTGCTCTCGAACGTGCCGTCGCCGTCGAGGTCCCAGGAGTAGCTGACGGCGTGGCCGTCGGGGTCCGTCGCGGTCGCCGCGAGCTGGGTCGAGAAGGGCGCGATCCCGGCGGAGGGCGTCGCGGACCCGACGCTGATGGTCGGGTTGCGGTTGGCCTGGATCACGATGTTGGCGACGGACGAGGTGCCCGTGCCGCCCTTGCCGTCGGACACCGTGACCGTCGCCGTGAACGTGCCGGCGGCCAGGTACGTCTTGCTCGGGTTCTGCTCGGTGGACGTCGTGTTGTCCCCGAACGTCCACGCGTACGTGAGCGCGTCGTTGTCGGCATCAGCGCCGACAGCGTTGAACTGGATCGGCACCCCGACGCGGACGTTGCCGGTCGGCGTGCGCGAGCTGGTTACGGTCGGGTTGGCGTTCTGCGCGTACGCGGTCGCGCTGCCACCGAGCAGCAACGCCCCAGCGAGCAACGCGCCCGCTAGGGCACGACGACATCCATCCATGGTCTCTCCTCCTTTGGCGAGTCGCGCAACTTATGCGCGCCGAAGCCGCTTTATGAAAGCAACGCGCATGTTACGTGAAAACTGACGCCATTTGTCCGCTTGTCGGACAATTTCCGACGACCGGGCTATTCAGGAGGAGGAGCCGAGGTCGCCGAGGGTGCTGGTCATGCCTCCGGGGAACAGCGAGTTGCTGGTCAAGGGGCGGCCTTCGAAGTCGACGCGGTCGCTGGTCCACACGACCTCGTCCGGCGTGAGGTCGCGAGCGCCGGCCGCCGGAGCGGTCGGCTCCTCGGTCGTGTCCGGGGGCAGGGCGACGTCGCCGGTGAGCTTGCCGGTGTCGGTCAGCGTCAGCTTGATCGGCTCCATGACGCAAGCGTATGGCTCTCCGGGCCGTCCACCGATGCGGCCAGCCGCACCTTCGCCGTACTACCGTCGAGATCGATGACTGCCGTGGACGAGCTGGTCGACCTGCTGATGCGCAACGGGTTCGTCGCGCCCGAGGAGGAAGCGGCGGAGCTGCGCGCCGCCGCGACGCAGGACGGCGACCTCGACGCGCTCGTCGCGCGGCGGCTAACGGGCGAGCCGCTGGCGTGGATCACCGGCAGCGTCGAGTTCTGCGGGCGGACGATCCGGATCGACGAGGGCGTGTACGTGCCGCGCTGGCACACGGAGTCGCTGGCGTGGCGGGCGGTCGAGCGGATGCCGCGCGGCGGCCGCGGGATCGATCTGTGCACCGGGTCCGGGGCGGTGGCGGCCGTGCTGATCGCGGAGCGGGACGCGCGGATGCTGGCGACCGACCTCGACGCGGCGTGCGTGCGCTGCGCGCGTCGGAACGGGGTGGAGGCGGTCGTCGCCGACCTGTTCGACGGGCTCCCGCACGACCTGGTGGACGTCGTGACCGGCGTCGTGCCCTACGTCCCGACCGACGACCTGCCGCTCCTGCAGCGGGACACGTTCGCGTTCGAGACCCCGCTGGCCTACGACGGCGGCGCGGACGGGCTCGACATCGCCCGCCGTGCGGTCGCGGGAGCGCGGGAGCGGCTCAGGCCCGGCGGCGCGCTCCTGCTCGAGCTCGGCGGCCGTCAGGCCGACCAGCTCGACCTCGACGGGTTCGCGGACGTCAGCGTGCTGCTGGACGAGGAGGGTGATCCGCGGGGGATCGAAGCGACGCGTCGCTGAGCTGGAGTGCGAGCGCGTCGGCGACCGCCGTCAGGCCGGCGGCCTGGGCGTCCGCCAACGCCCGCTCCAGCAACGGCCGCGCGCGTTCGGCATCCCCGCTCGCCAGCAGCGCGGCGCCGTAGTCCATGCGCGTGAGCCGCAGGGCCTGCGCGTTGCCGGCGTTGCGGTCCAGCGCCAGCTCGAAGTGGTCCAGCGCGCGCTCATGGTCGCCGCTCACCGTCGCCAGCGCGCCGAGGAAGCGCTCGACCGAGCCCCAGTTGGCGGCCAGCACGTCCTGGACGCTGCGGTCGCGGTACGGCAGCAGCGCCGCGTAGAACCCGCCCGCGCGCTCGCGGTCGCCGAGCAGCGTGCAGCACCAGGTCAGGAAGCTCATGGTCGACAGCCACTGCATGTCGCGTGGGAGCTCGGCGTCCGCGAGCGCCGCGTAGGCCGCCTCGCCCTCGTCGCGCCGCCCGGCGATCAGCAGCCCGAGGGCGAGCGCGCCGCGCCAGCCGGCCAGATGCGGGAACTCGCGCGCGAGCGGCGCGACCGCCTCCAGGTACTCCCGCAACCGGCCCTGCTGGATCCGCACGGCCATCACCTGGGTCGCCTGGATCATCGCCGCGTCCGGCGCGGCGGCGCGCACGCCGAGGGCGAACGCGCGCTCCGCGAGCGGCTCGACGTCGGCCACGCGGTCGTCGACCTGCGCCCAGACGACGTCCCACGCGGCGGCGAAGTGCCGGTACAGCGGCTGGCGGAGCTGCTCGGCCAGCCGCGTGAGCGCCTCGTGCTGGGACCGGGCAGCGGCCGGCTCGCCCGCTTCGAGCAGGTCGTAGACGCACCACCAGCGCCCGAGCGCGGTCAGCTCCGGGTGCCCGACGGCGATGATCTCGCGCGCGAGGTCCAACCGCTCCTCGAGGTGCTCGACGTGCAGCAGCGCGGTGTGGCGGGCGACGAGCGCGGCGGCGCGCGCCTCGGGGTCCTCGCCGGCCAGCGCCAGCGCGTCGGCGCTCAGCGCGATCGTGCGGTCGGTCTGGTGCGCGAAGTGCAGCGCGTCCGCGAGCCGGGCCTTGATGCGGGCCCGCAGCGGGCCGTCCTGGAGCGCCGCATCGGCCTCCTCCAGCAGCGCGATGCCGTCCTGGTCGAGCACGCCGGACGCGGCCTGGCGCGCGTTGAAGCCGAGCGCGGCCTGCGCCAGGGCACTCGCGTCCCCCGCTTCCCGCGCGCGGGCGGCGGCGCGCGCGAAGGTGGCCCGCGCGGTCGGCTCGCCGGTGGTCAGCTCCGCGCGTCCGAGGGCGAGCAGGAGGTCCAACCGCGGATCGATCTCGATCGCGTGGCGGTAGTGCGCCACCGCCTCCTCGAACTCGGCGCGGCGCGCCGCCTGCACCGCGTAGTCGAAGGCCTTGGCGGGCTCGAGGTGCCGGGCGGCGTGGAAGTGGCGGGCGAGCTCGGCCGGGGCGGCCGTCCCCGAGCGCTCGAGCGCCTCGCCGATGCTGCGGTGCAGGCGCACGCGGCGAGCGTTGCTCATGCGCTCGTAGAGCGTCTCGCGCACGAGCGCGTGCGCGAACAGGAAGTGGTCGACCTGCTCGGCTTCGCGGACCAGGCCCTTCGCGCACGCCTCCTCGACGGCGTCGAGCGCGCCGTCGGCGAGGGTCTCCAGGACGTCCAGCCGGAAGCTGCGGCCCATGACCGCGGCGACGGCGAGGACGTGGCGCGTGGGCTCCGCCAGGTCCGCCAGCCGGCGTTCGATGACGTCGCGGATCGTGTCCGGCAGGCCGTCGGCGTGGAGCGTCTCGGCGACGAACAGCGGGTTGCCGGCGGTGCGCTCGTGCAGGCTGCGCAGCGACTCGAGGCTCGGTGCCGGCTCGCCCAGCGCGACCACCAGCGCTGACAGCTCGTGCTGCTCGAGGCCGGTGAGCGCCAGCCGCTCGGAAGGGCTGGGCAGACGCTCACTCCGCGCGCGGGACGTCGCGAGGACGAGCAGCCGCATCGGCTCGGGATCGGCGAGCACGTGCGCGAGCAGCTGCAGCGTGGCCGGGTCGGCCCAGTGCAGGTCGTCGAGGATCAGCAGCGTCGGCCGCTGGGCGAGCCGGCGCGTGACGGCGTCGAAGAACGCGAAGCGCTCGCGCTCGTGCACGTCCGGCAGCGCCATCGCGAACGGCTGGTAGGGGATCAGCGCGTCCGGGTCGCAGCGCCCGTAGAGCACGGTCGTCCCGCGCCCGTGCGCGTCGCGGGCGCTCTCGCTCGCGAGCCGGGTCTTGCCGATCCCGGGCTCGCCCTCGAGCAGGAGGAAGCGGCGCTCGCCGTCCAGGGCCGCGGCGAGGTGGTGCTCGATCCGCTCGCGGTGATGGGCGCGCCCGACGAACGGCTGCGCGCCGGTCTCGGCCAGCAGCGCGGGCGGCAATGGCGCCGGGCGCGGCGCCGGAGCGGCTACGGCGGGGACGCCGCCGAGCGCGGACAGCGCGGCCGCGCCGAGGGCCCCGGTGCTGGCGAAGCGCTGCTCCGGCCGCTTGGCGAGCGCCCGCCGCACGACGGCGGCGAGTGGCCCGTCGAGGTCGGGGACCGGCGCTCCCAGGTGCGCGTACATCTTCGCCGCGGGCGAGTCACGCGGGAACGGCACTTCGCCGGTCAGCGCCTCGTAGAGCACGCAGCCGAGCGCGTACACGTCGGTGCGCGCGTCGACGTCGCCGTCTTCGAGCTGCTCGGGCGCGGTGTAGTCGAACGAGCCGATCAGCGTGCCGGGCTCGGTCACGCGGGTCGTCGCGTTCAGGTCCCGCTGGAGCCCGAAGTCGGTCAGCAGCGCGTGATCGCCGTCGAGCAGGACGTTCCCGGGCTTGACGTCGCGGTGCACGACCCCGAACGCGTGCGCCGCGTCGAGCGCCCGGGCGACCTGCACGATGATCGCCACCGCCCGCTCCGGCGTGAGACGGCCGCGCCGGTCGATCAGGTGCGCGAGGTCGACGCCGTCGACGTACCGCATGGTCACGTACAGGTGCCCGTCCTCCTCGCCGGCCGTGTAGACCGGGATCAGGTTCGGGTGGTGCAGCGAGGCGGCGACCTCGCACTCGCGACGGAAGCGCGTCCGGAACTCCGGCTCGGCCGACTGCTCCGGCGCGATCACCTTCAGCGCCACCTCGCGCTTGAGGCGCAGGTCCCGCGCGCGGTACACGACGCCCATGCCGCCCCGGCCCGCGACGCCCAGGATCTCGTGGCCGGCGAAGGTCGCGCCGACGGACAGCTCCGCCATGTGCGTGGTCTCTATCAGCGTTCGGAGGTCGGCGCAACGCCCCGATAGCCTCGGTCTCATGCTGGAGTTGACGCCGGGACAGGGTGAGCTGATCGGGGACTCGGCGGATCGGACCGTCGAGCTGCTGGCCGAGCTGGATGCCGTGCACGCGACGCTGTCGCGCTTCGCGCCGGGCCGCGACGGGGCGGACCTACACGTGCACCGCGGGCACACCGACGTCTTCGTGGTCCTGGAAGGGACGCTGACGCTGAAGGTCGAAGGCGGTGCGCGGACCGCGGGCGCGGGGACCATCGTGCTCGTCCCGCCCATGGTCGCCCACGGGTTCCGCAACGCCGGCGCCGTCGACCTCTGGTACGTGAACCTGCACATGCCGGGCACCGGCTTCGGCGACTACATGCGCGGCCTGCGGGACCGGCGGCGCGTGCCGTTCGACCAGCACGACCCGCCCGCCGGCGGCGCGGGCCTGCGCCCCGCGGACGAGATCGTGATCGCGCCGTCACCCGTCGCGCTCGGCGCCACGCCGATCGTGCTCGACGCGGACGGCACGGTCACGGTGGGCGATCACCTGCGCATCCGCAGGTCATAGCTCAGGCTCCACCTCAGCTTGAGCCATGACCTCGCCGGTTCACATGAAGGCACTGGGCCTTTAGGCGGGCGGCGGGAAGGCTCGCGCCAGCTCGGTCACCTCGCCGCGGACGCGGTCGAGCGTGTCGGTGTCGCCGGTCGCGGTGACGGCCTCGTCGATCCAGCGGGCGAGCTCGGGCATGTGCTCGGGGCGCAGGCCGCGGGTGGTGATCGCCGGGGTGCCGAGGCGCAGGCCGGACGGGTCGAGCGGCGGACGGGGGTCGAACGGGACGGCGTTGGAGTTGGCGACGAGGCCGGCCTGCTCGAGGGCTTCGGCGGCGGGGCGCCCGGCGACGCCCTTGGCGGTGAGGTCGACGAGCAGCAGGTGGTTGTCGGTGCCGCCCGAGACGAGGTCGAAGCCGCGCTCGGCCAGGGCGGCGGCGAGCGCCTGCGCGTTGGCGACGATCGCGTGCGCGTAGGTGGTGAAGGCGGGCTGCGCGGCCTCGTGGAGCGCGACCGCGATCGCCGCGGTGGTGTGGTCGTGCGGGCCACCCTGCAGACCCGGGAACACCGCCCGGTCGATGGCGCGTGCGTGCTGCTCGCCCGTCAGGAGCATCGCGCCGCGCGGGCCGCGCAGGGTCTTGTGGGTCGTGGTCGCGATGACGTCCACGTGACCCGTGGGGGAGGGATGCGCGCCGCCGGCGATCAGGCCGGCGATGTGCGCGACGTCGGCGGCCAGCACCGCGCCGACCTCCTCGGCGATCGCCGCGAAGCCGGCGAAGTCGATCGTGCGCGGGATCGCGGTGCCGCCGCACCAGATCAGCTTCGGGCGCTCCCTGCGTGCGAGCGCGCGCACCTCGTCGAGGTCGACGGTGCCGGTGTCCCGCCGCACGCCGTAGCGCACGGCGCGGAACCACTTGCCGGTGACCGAGACGCCCCAGCCGTGGGTGAGGTGCCCGCCGGCGTCCAGCGCCATCCCGAGCACGGTGTCGCCGGGGTCGAGGAACGCGGCGTAGACGGCGAGGTTCGCGGGCGCTCCGGACAGCGGCTGGACGTTCGCGTGCTCGACGCCGAACAGCTCACGGGCGCGGCTCGCCGCCAGCTCCTCGATCCCGTCGACGACCGCGTTGCCCTGGTAGTAGCGGCGGCCGGGGTAGCCCTCGGAGTACTTGTTCGTGAGCACGGACCCGGTGGCGGCGAGCACGGCCGGGGAGACGTGGTTCTCCGACGGGATCAGGCACAGCGTGTCGTGCTGGCGCGCGGTCTCCGCGGCGATCAGCTCGGCGACGCGCGGGTCGGCGAGGGCAATCGGGGTGGGCATGAGCACCTCCGTGGATCGGATTGGTGCCCAGGCGCGCGGCGATCAGGGTCGCGCCGCTTCCCGGTGGTCACTTCCACCCGAGCGCCAGTCACGGCGCGCAGCTGGATACTACGCGAGGTCGGGCCCGAGCAGGAAGCGCTCGAGGTCCGCCACGCCTTGCTGCGTGTAGTCGCTCAGGCCTTCCAGCGCGCCCGCCCAGCACACGAGCGCCGCGTGCAGCACGGTGCGGCCCCGGCCGCTCTCGACCGCGTCGCCCGCCCGCAGCCGGCACACATAGGGCTGCTCGCGGTCGTCGTCGATCTCGATCCGCACCGGGCCGAAGGCGCGCAGTGCGACGAGCACGTCCTCGACCGCCAGGGAGGTGACGCCGAGGTCGCGGACCGCGGCCACCACGGACGGGCGGCGCAGCAGCCGGTCGAGGGCGTCGTCGGACATCCGGCGACGCTACCAACGGGCTCGGAGGTCTTGCCATCGGAGACCCGTCCAGAAACATCGTTGGCGCTGGGTTGACGGCCCCGTCGCAAACGTGACGAAAGGCGTACGCACGGGCCGTGAGATCGTTTTCCGGCGGCGGGCGGTGGTGAGGCTTCAAGGACGACGGCCGGTGCCTCGGGGAGGCCGTCACCAGTCGTAATCCCACCTCAGGAGGAACGAACCATGGCGACGTACGCCCGCGAGGACGTGCTCAGTTGGCGCGGCCAGGACCTGGTCGACAACGACGGCGACAAGATCGGCACGATCGAGGACATCTACCTCGACCGGGAGACCGACGAGCCGGAATGGGCGGTGGTCACCACCGGCCTGTTCGGGACCAAGCGCAGCTTCGTCCCGCTGCAGAACGCGCAGGCGTCGGGTGATGGTGTCCGCGTCCCGTTCGAGAAGGCGCAGGTCAAGGACGCGCCGAAGGTCGACGCCGACGGCGAGCTCTCCCACGAGGAGGAGCGCGCGCTCTACCAGCACTACGGGCGCGAGTACCGCGACTTCGACGGCGACCGCGACCGCGACGCCGGCGTGCTCGACCGCGACCACGATCGCGACCATGACCGCGACACGACCCGCGGCGAGGTCGGCGGCCCCGGCACCGACACGAGCGGCCCGAACACCGACAGCGCGATGACGCGCTCGGAGGAGGAGCTGCACGTCGGCACCACGGAGCGCGAAGCCGGCCGCGTCCGGCTGAAGAAGTACGTGGTCGAGGACCAGGTCACCGAGACGGTGCCGGTCCGCCGCGAGGAGGTCCGCCTCGAGCGCGAGCCGATCACCGACGCGAACCGCGGTGACGCGCTCGACGGCCCGGACATCTCCGAGGAGGAGCACGAGGTGACGCTCCGCGCCGAGGAGCCCGTCGTCGAGAAGCGCACGGTGCCCAAGGAGCGCGTGCGCCTCGAGAAGGACGTCGAGACCGAGCAGCGCGAGGTCTCCGAGACGGTGCGCTCCGAGCGCATCGACGTCGACGACGACAACCGCCGCTGACGCCTGCGGGCGAGGGCCGGCGCGCTGACGCGCCGGCCCCGCCTACGCGTCGGGGTCGATGTCGCGGGCGCGCTGCGCCTGCTCGGCCGCAGCCTCCTGGCGCTCACGCGCCTCGGCCTGCACCCGGTCGGCCTCGCCGGCGGCTTCACGCGCCTTGCGCGCGTGCTCCTCGGCGGCCTGCCGTTCTTCCTGCGCATGCGCGCGGAGCTGGCCGGCGGTCTGCTCGGCCTCGGCGGCGGCCTCCTCGTGGCGTCCCGCCTCCGCCCGGCGGGCGCGGGCCTCGACCCGGCGCTGTGCCGGGTCGGGACGCCGTGCGCGCAACAGCAGCACGGCGACGAGCACCAGGACGAGCACGACGGCGACGATGATGATCGCGGTGGTCACGCGCGCAGTGCTACCCAGTCGGCCTGATGGGTAGCTGTAGCGGCATGCCTGATCTCGACACCGTGCTGGCCTGGCGTGGCAAGACCGTCGTCGACCGCGACGGCGAGAAGGCCGGGAACCTGGGCGCCCTCTACCTCGACGAGCAGGACCGTCCCGCCTACGCGGGTGTGCAGACCGGCCTGTTCCGCCGCCGCGAGTCGATGGTCCCGCTCGACGGCGCGCGCGAGCTCGGCGAGGACGTGCAAGTGCCGTACACGCTCGACCAGATCCGCGAGGCGCCGAACGTCGACGCCGACGTCAACCTGACCGACGAAGAGCAGGACCGGCTCGCCGCGCACTACGGCGAGCCGACGCAGATCCTCGAGGGCGACACCGGGCCCGAGGCGGAGATGGTGCGCTCGGAGGAGGAGGTCAGCTTCGGCGTGGAGCCGGCCAAGCCGCGCGAGCGCGTGCGGCTGCGCAAGCACACGGTGGTGGAGCACGTGGAGCAGACCGTGCCGGTCCGCCGTGAGGAGATCCGCCTCGAGCACGAGCCGCCGCCCGAGGGGAAGATCGTCGACGTCCAGGACGCCGACGAGGGCGAGGCGCCCGAGCGGGGCGCCTCGCGGTGAGGCCTACCTAGGCGGCGACGTACTCGACGAACTCGCCGGCGTCGGTGACGGTGCCCGGGGTGACGGAGCCGTCGCCGTTGATGCGCGAGACGCCGGCGGACGCCTCCAGGCTCGTGGCCAGGCGGACGGCCTCGGCCAGGGCGACGCCCTTGCCGCCGTAGACGCGGAAGCCGTCACGGATCACAACGTACTTGTCGCCGTCATCCTTGATGACCTCGACGCCGACGTTGCGGTTCGCCATCTTGGCGTTCTTCTTCTTCTCAGCCATGGTGCGTCCTCGTGAAGGTCGAAATCGACCCTGGATGGTAGACGCTCAGCACAGGCGCGGCGGGAGCTTCGCCCAGTCCGTGGCGGACAGCGCGGCCTTGACGGCGTCGGCGCGGCCGGGCTCGTCCTCGTCGGCCGCGACCGTGTGCGTCTCGCCGTTCGCGAACTCGATCCGGACGAGCGGCGTGCCGGCCGGCGGGTCCTGGAGCCGTGGCGCGGCGGCGCTGGGGGAGGGCATGAACAGCGCGTCGCGCAGGTCGGCGAGCACGGGCACGTCGCCCATGTCGCACGGCACGTCGAGCGTCACGGTGTCCGTGCCCGTCCACACCGTCCACGTGCTCGCGACCGGCGCCTTCTTGCGCAGCCGGGCGATCAGCTCGAGGATCGCCTCCAGCTCCGGCGGCGACGCACGCGGGTACTGGTCGACGAGGACCTCCTTGTCACGCAGGGTGAACGTCGCGCGGGCGACGTCCGGCGGCGGCGTGCCGGTGCCGTGGATCTCGGCCGGCAGCCCTCGGGCCTCGTCGACGGCCGCGGCGATCTCGTCGACCTGATCGGCCGTGAACGGCTCGAACGCCTCCCAGTCCGGCTCGCCGCTGAACAGCTCGTAGCGGCCGTCCTCGAAGACGCGCCCGCCGTAGCGGTGCAGGTGGTTGCCGGCCTCGTAGGCGAACAGCACCCCGGCGGCGTCGCGGGCGGGCTCAGCCACCGGGGACTCCGGGGCGGACCCGCATCCGCACAACACGATCAACGCGCACGCGAGCCATCTCACACGGGGACGGCGTCGGGGTCGGGCGTCGGCGCGGTCCCGCCCGCCCCGGCGGCGCCGGGCAGCGCCTCGTTCTTCGCCGTGGGCGAGCCGAGCGCCCAGGGGCCGTGCGGCTCCGTGATCTTGGTCAGCGAGGCGTGGAACGTCGCGTAGTGTTGCGGGCGCACGACGTCGCCGACGGACATGATCGAGTCGGTGGGCTCGCAGACGGCGCCCTTGAGCGGCGTGCCGCCCGCGTCGACCATGTTCTTGACGAGGTTGTCATGGGTCGCGGTGTCGCCCATCGCGGGCGTGCCCTGCGCGGGCGTCTGACCGGGGCTGACGAGCGGCGTCGACGCGTACTCGTCACCCAGGCCGAACGCGTGGCCGAACTCGTGCCGGAGCGTGTTCTGGCTGTTCCCGCTGCCGATCTGGATGTCCACGCGCCGGTCCTGCTCGACCTCGCCGCCGGTGGCCTCAGTGTCCCCGACGCCCATCTCGGCCGTCCGCACCTCGGTGTTGACGAACCCGTGGGCCTTCATGAACGCCTCGACGGAGCGGGCGCGCTCCTCGGAGAGCCGCTGGTTGAGGTCGGCGTTGCCGGTCTTGCTCGCGTGGCCGGTGAGGAACACGGGCGTCTGGATCGAGCGGGCGTCGGCGACGCCGGACCCGGGCGCGGTCTCCGCGCCCTTGAACGTGTCGATCACCTTCTGCAGCTTCGTGTCCTGGCCGGCCTTGATGGCCGACTGGCCGACGTCGAACGTCACGAAGTGGTTCAGGAACGAGCCCGAGGCGTTCACGTTGCTCGTGACGTTCATGACCTGGTCGCGCGCGTTGGTCGCCGCGCCCGGCTCGACGTTCGCGCCCAGGCTGACGGTGTCCGGCACCTTGACGGGCTTCATGGTCAGGTGCGCGTCGGGCAGCCGCGACTTGTTGTCGACCTTCAGGTCCACCTTGACGGTCGCGCCGAGCCAGCTCCAGCCCTTCTTGCGCATGAAGAACTGGTGCTTGCCGCTCCAGAACGGCTCGACCTCGTTCTCCACGTCGGTGCGGAAGGTGGTCTTGTCGATCGCGTCCTCGCCCTCGCCCCAGCGGAACAGCGCGAGCCGCTGCTGGCGCTGCACCTCGGTCGGGAGCGCGTTGGCCTTCTCGAGCTCCTTCTCCAGCCCCGGACGGGCGACGCCGGCCTTGGAGATGCCGTCGACGAACTCGACGCCGCAGCGCATGATGATCGTCAGTTCGCCGAGCTTGGGGTCGTACTCGGCGTCGAAGCCGCCCGGCGCGTTGTTCAGCCCGGAGCCGCCGGCGCCCGGCGTGAGGTCCTTGCCGCTGCGCTTGCCCTCGGCGGCCCACGCCTCCGCCTCGGCGATCTCGGCCTCGGTCGGGATGTCCTCGCGCGCGAGGATCGCCTTCCCCGCCTTCCAGCGGCTCACCATCCGGCCGAAGGCGGCGTTCCCGACCTGCTGCTGGAGGCCGAGCAGCCGGTCGTGGGTGGACTGCGGGACGTCGGGGGCGACGTCCGGTATGCGGGCGGCGCGCTGGTCTTCGCGCTGGTGCTCGCCCGCCTCGTGCTCCGGTCTCACCGCCCGACACTAACCGGGCCCGAGTGGGCCCGGCAATGCCTGTTCGGGCAATCCTTCGGGTGGCTAGTGCGGGTGGTCGCCGCTCGTCGCGGCGGGCGGCCGCGACTCCTCGGCGAGGCTCGTGATCGCGAGCTGGCCGCGGGCGGCGTCCTCGAGCACACCGGTCGCCTCGTCGTTGTTGCGCGCGTACAGCTCCACGAGCAGATGCACCACGATCTGGTCCTCTTCGTGCTTGTGGAAGCGCACGTGGGTGAAGAACTCGCGCGTGCCGTGATCACCGAACGCCGCGTAGGCGAGGGCGTCGGCGGCTTCCGGGCCCGAGCACGTCTCCACCGACTCCGCGTCCACGGTGACCGTGCACGACGCCACCCACGGCGTGCCCACCACCATCCGCTCCCAACGGTCCTCGACCGGCTCGATCCGGTCGTTGTGGAAGATCAGGTGCGGCTGGTCGTGCATGCAGTCGAGGCACTGGACGACGGCCTCTTGCAGCTCGTCGACCACCTCGGCGCGTCGGCCCGTGTCCGGGTCGATCCGGTGAATGCCCTCGTAATGGACCTGGACCTCGAGGTCCTGTGACCAGCACCGGTAACAGCGCAGCCACGATCCGATCGGTCCCGCAGTCGACATGCGCAGCCATTCTATGCTCCGCCCCGTGCGCGGCCCGCTCATTGCTCTGATCCTGGGCACGGTGGGGCTTTCCGGCTGCGGCGGCGGGCTGTCGGACACCGAGCAGGTGCAGACCACGGTGGACGCGTTCGGCAAGGCGACCGCGGCCAAGGACTACCAGCGTCTGTGCGACGAGCTGCTGGCGCCCGGCCTGGTCGACGAGGTCGAGTCCTCGGGGCTGCCGTGCGAGTCCGCGCTGCGTGAAGGGCTCGGCGACGTGCAGGCCCCGACGCTGACGATCGGCGCGATCAAGGTCGACGGCGACAAGGCCACCGCCGAGGTCAACAGCGCCGCGCAGGGCCAGCCGCCGTCGCGGGACACGCTCCAGCTCACGCGCGTGAACGACGCGTGGCGGATCGCGTCGCTCGCCGGTGAGTGAAACATGAGATCGGTTCTCGTTTGACAGCTCGAAACGGCAGGCGTATACCGAACTGACCCGGTGGTGGGTCTGCCACCGGTCAGACAGGGAGGACGTTCATGCGCAAAGCGGTGCTGCCGGCCGTGCTGGCAGCGGCGTGCGCCTGGGCCGGGACGGCGCAGGCACAGGAAGTGACGACCAAGGCCGACGGCGCGCGGGAGAAGCTCGACGCCGGCCTGCAGGCGAAGGTGGACGCGGGCGCGACGGAGACGGTGCCCGTGCTCGTGACGGTCTCGGGTGATCCCGGGCCCGTCGAGGCGCTGCTGAGCGGCGAGCACACGGCCACGACCCGGAAGACCTCGCTGGTCGCCGGGCGGGTGCCGGTGCAGGCGGCGACGAAGGTCGCCTCGCTCGACGGCGTGGTCTCCGTGGGGTTGGTGCGCTTCGCCAAGACGGGCGAGCCCGCCGACCGGCCGGACGGCCATCGGCGACCTTCGCGCGCTCAGCTGCGCGACCGCCACGAGGGCCAGAAGCAGACCGACGTGCCGTACGCCCAGGCGCCGCCGCTACGGCGCTCGAACTTCGACAAGCTCCGCAAGCTCGACGTGCTCGACGCGCGCACGCACGACTTCACCGGCGCGTGGAACGCGGGCTTCACCGGCGAGGGCTCGACGGTCGGCGTGCTCGACGGCGGCACCGACTTCGGCCACCCGGACCTGATCGGCACCTGGCAGACGTGGTCGGGCGCGACCGACACGGACATCACCGACGACGGCTGGAACGGCTGGCCGAAGGCATTCGACCCGTACGGCACGCTCCAGCTGCTGCTCGCGCCGGAGCTCGTCAGCGGCGGGCTGTCCTGGTACACGCCGACGACCGCGGTGTCGTGCCCCTCGCTCAACCCGCGCGGCACGTGCGCGCTGCGCTTCGGCACCCGCACGGGCCCGTCGCGCAACTTCGACGCGCCGGACGGCGTGGCGGCGCACACCTACCGCTTCCCGCGGGCGTGGACGAAGTCGGGCACGGTGCGGCTGGGCTCGCACCCCGACGACTACCTGCTGCAGACCTACGAGGAGCGCCCCGCGTTCCTGGTGGTCGACAGCAAGCGGGCGGGAGCGTACGACACGGTCTACGTCGACCTCGACGACGACCACGACTTCTCCGACGAGAAGCCGGTCACGAAGGCGTCGCCCGCGTCCTACCGGGACATGAACGGCGACGGCTACACCGACGTGTCGGGCGGCCTCCTGTACTTCATCTCCGACGGCCGGACGAAGATCCCGGGCGGCATCGCCGAGTTCGGGGACGACTCGAAGCCCGCGCCCGGCGCGCTGCTGGCCTGGACGGGTGACTTCGACCCGGGCATCGAGGGGCACGGCACGCTGACGGCCTCCAACGTCGTCGGCCAGGCCGTGATCAACGGCAAGGCGCCGACGTTCACCGACCTGCCCGGCGGCACATACCCGGGCGCGGTGCTCGGCGGCGCGCCGAAGGCCAAGCTCGCGCCATACGGCGACATCTACTTCTCGTTCGAGACCTCGACCCAGCTCGGGTACCTGTTCTCGGTCGAGCACGGGATCGACGTCACCTCGAACTCCTACGGCTCCTCCGACGCCGACAACGACGGCTACGACGCCGCCTCGCAGGAGGCCGACATCATCCACGGGGGCTCGACGACGACGCCGCTGTTCTCGACCGGCAACGGCGCCCCCGGCTACGGGACGACGACCGCGCCGTCGCCGTCGCTCGGGGTGAGCGTCGGTGCCTCGACGCAGTTCGGCGCCACGGGCTGGGACTCGATCGCGCGCTACTCGCAGGTGGTCGACAACGACATCGCGCCGTTCTCGAACCGCGGGCCGGGCGCGACGGGCAAGCCCGGCGTGGACCTCGTCGCCGACGGCTCGTACTCGAGCGGCGACGCGACCTTGAACTCCGTGATGGACGGCCAGACGGCCTGGGAGACGTGGGGTGGCACCTCGCGCTCGACGCCGGTGGCGGCCGCCGCGACCGCGCTCGTCTACCAGGCGTGGCGCAAGGCCCACGGCGCCCAGCCTCCGACGCCGGACGCGGCCAAGCGGGCGCTGAAGTCCTCGACCGAGGACCTCGGCTATGACACGTTCACGCAGGGCGCCGGATCGCTCGACGCGGCCCGGGCCGTGAAGGCCGCGAGCGGCGGGCCGACGGTGTCGCCCGACCAGTGGCGCGTGGGCGACTACCGGGGCAAGGAGTACCCGGTCTTCACGCACGTGATCGCCCCGGGCGGCTCGGACACGCAGACGTTCGACGTGAGCGGCGGCGGGTCCTGGAACGTGTCCGATCGCGTCTTGAAGAAGACGTCGTCGACGACGCTGAACCTCACGACCAACACCGCCGCGGAGAGCCCGTACACGTTCAACGCGCCGGACTACCTGGTCGACGTCTCGAACCTCGTCAAGCAGAACCCCAATGCGGACCTGATGGTGCTGCGGGCGGTCTACCCGCACGACCAGCTCGACGCGAACGGCGACTACGCCGCCGATCAGACGTGGCGGATGCTCGCCTACTCGTGGACGGACATCAACCGCGACGGGCGGCTGTGGACGGACCGCGACCGCGACGGCGTCGTCGACAAGGTCGCGTCCGACCGGACCAACATCGACGGCGAGCCGCTGATCGACTACCGGCGCTCGGAGATCGAGCAGGGCGAGTACGTGCGGTTCGCCTACAACAACCCGACCGGCAACTCGCTCATGGTCCAGGTGCGCGACCCGAAGGCGCGGATGTCCGACGGCATCTACCTCGGCTTCTACCACCCGGGCCGCAGCGCGGCGATCCCGAAGACGAACTTCCAGATCCGGGTCGACTTCTACACCAACCAGGACTGGGCGTGGCTGACCGCGCCCAAGACGGCCTCCGGGTCCTTGACCGCGAAGGTGGACGTGCCGGCCGGAACGCCCTACGGCATGTACCAGGGCGCGATCTCGCTCTCGCGCGGGGCGGACTCGATGACCGTGCCGGTGTCGGTCGCCGTGGCGGCGCAGCCGGCGCAGGACGCCGACGGCAACCTCACGAGCGCGGTGACGTTCGGCGGGACGCCGTACTCGAACGAGCTCTACGACAACGGGTCGCTCTACTCCGGCACGGACTGGGCGTGGCGACCGGAGTCGGGCTCGTGGCGCTTCTACTACTACGACCTGCTCAAGGCACCGCCGCCGGGGACGGTGTTCCTGGCCGACACGACCTGGGACGACCCCGGGCCCTACACGGACCTGGACACGCTGATCATGGGCCGGTCGGAGAACCAGTACCAGCTGTTCGGCGGCACGGCCCCGTTCGGCGCGCCGTACATCCTCGACACGGTCGGCAAGTCGCAGAACACGAACATCGGCGCCGGCACGTGGGCGTTCGACACCGCCACGGGCGGGCCGCGCGAGGTGATCACCGCGCCCGCGCAGGAGGGCCTGCAGGCGCTGGTCCAGCACCAGGTCGGCTGGCAGGGCGACAAGCTCGAGGTGCCCTTCAAGTCGACGCTCGGCTCGGCGAACGTGTCGCCGTCGTCGGTGTCGGTCGACGCCGCGTCCGACTCGGGCAGCTTCGACGTGCGCTTCCGCTCGAGCGTGGATCTGGACGGGCTGGCCGCCGACGCGTTCGGGCTCTCGCAGCCGGACGTGACGACCGAGACCGCGCACCAGGACGATCCGGCCGACCCGTCGACCGCGTCGATCAAGAAGACCGTGACGATCGCCCACGCCTCACGGCTGAGCGTGTCGACCGCGTACGCGTCCAACGACGTCGACCTGTTCGTCGTCTACGACGCGAACGGCGACGGCGCGTTCACGCCGGACGAGATCGTGGCGTCGTCGGCGACCGGCACGGCGAACGAGTCCGTCAACCTCGTGCGCCCGCCGGACGGCCGGTACCAGGTATGGGTGCACGGCTACCAGGTGACCGGCACGCCGGGCATCACGCTCACGGTCAACGCCATCCAGGGCACCGACCTGAAGGTCACCGGGCTGCCCGACGGACCGGTGCCGGCGGGCACGACGGTGACGCTGCACGTCGCGTATGCGAAGGCGATGACGTCCGCGGAGACCTACCTGGGCGAGCTGCTGCTGGGCCCGAAGAGCGCGCCGACGGCGTTCACGGTGCCGATCGAGGTGACCAAGCCGTAGTTGCGCATTGCGCTGCGCAGTAGTTGCGCAGTACGATGCGCAGCGTGGCGATCGCGAAGAACCTCAGGGAGCTCCGGGGCGGGATGTCCGCCCTGGAGCTTTCGCGCCGCTCAGGCGTCGCGCGCAACACGATCGCGGCCCTGGAGCGCGGTGAGGGCAACCCGACGATCGACACGCTGTACGCGCTGGCCGACGCGCTCGGCGTGCCGCTGGCGGCCCTGCTGGAGTCCGCTCCGGCGTCGCCGCTGGTCGTGCGGGCGGGAGCGGGCACGCACGTCGAGGGCGCGGCGCTGGAGGCCGAGCTGCTGGAGCGCTTCGAGCGGCCCGGCGTCTTCGGCGAGCTGTACGCGATCCGCTTCCACGCGGGGCGGGTGCGCGAGGCGCCGCCGCACCCGTTCGGCGTCGAGGAGCGGCTGCACCTGCTCACCGGGCGGGTGCGCGTGGGGCCGGTCGGCGAAGCGGTCGAGCTCGGCCCCGGCGACTACGCGGCCTACAGCGGCTCCGTCCCGCACGTCTACGAAGCGCTCGAGGACGCCTCGGGCACCCTGCTGATGCTGACCGGGAGGTCATCGCGATGAAACGCGCCGCGCGCATGGACGGTGTAGCCGGGTTCGGGATCGACCAGGTGGCCGACGCCGTCGTCGGCGCCGACGTGCTCCGGCTCGAGAACCTCGACACGGACCTGCCGCTGCCGCCGGAGGCCGTCGCGGTGACCCGCGCCGAGCTCGCTTCGCCGGTCTCGAACTCGTGGCTGCCGTTCACGGGCGACCTCGGGTTGCGTGCGGCGGTCAGCGACCACATCGCGGCCCGTCACGGGCACGTCTACGACCCGCGGCGCGAGATCGTGATCACGTGCGGCGGCTGCGAGGCCGTGCTGGACATCCTGCTGGCGACGATCGACCCGGGTGACGAGGTCGTGCTGACCGACCCGATCTACGCGGGGCTCGTCAACCGCGTCCGGCTGGCGGGCGGCGTGCCGGTGTTCGCGCCGCTGGTGGTCCGGGACGGCGAGTGGTCGCTGGACCGCGACGCGCTGGCCGCCGCCGTCAGCGAACGCACCGTGGCGCTGCTGCTGATGAGCCCGTCGATGCCGTCCGGATGCGTGCTGTCGCGCCAGGATTGGGCGGAGGTCGCGCGCCTGTGCACCGAGCACGACCTCTTCCTGCTCTACGACGCCGCGATGGAGGCGCTCGTGTTCGACGGCCGCGAGCCGTGCGGTCCGCTCGAGCACGCGGGGATGGCCGAGCGGACCGTGATCGCCGGCTCCATGTCGAAGGCGTACCGGATGATCGGCTGGCGCGTCGGCTGGATCGCGGGGCCGGCCCCGGTGGTCAGCGACGCGGGCTGGGTGCACGTCTACAACACGACCGGCGCGGTCTCCGTGGCGCGCCGCGCCGCGGAAGCCGTGCTGCGCGGCCCGCAGGCGCACGTGGCGGAGTGCGTCGCCGAGCTCCAGGCGCGCCGGGACGCGATCATCGCCGCGCTGCCGGGCTGGCGGATCGTGCGACCGGCCGGCGGCTGGTCCCTGCTGGTCGAGACCGACCGCCCGGCCGAGTGGTTCCTCGAGCGTGGCGTCGCGGCCACCCCGATGACCGGCTGGGGCGCCGACGTAGCGGCCCGCCACGTCCGCTTCGTCTTCTCCGCGGAGCCGGTCGAACGCCTCGAGAGCCTCTCCGCGCGCCTCGCTTAAAGGCCCTGGGCCTTTCTGTTCGCCGCCCGACCTGAAAGAGTTGGCGGCCTCATGGGTGTTGACGTCGTCGTAGCCGTGCCCGCCTTCCTGGACATCACGTTCGTGGGTCTGGAAGGCCTGCCCGCGCTCGGGGAGGAGCGGTTCGCCGGCGATCTCGTGCGCACGCCGGGCGGCGGCGCGATCACGGCGATCGGCGCGGCCCGGCTCGGGCTGGCGACGGCGCTCGTCGCGCCGCTCGGCCAGGACGAGGCCGGCGACCTGATCGGCCCGATGATCGAGCGCGAGGGCGTGCAGCTCGCCGGCCCGCGCTGCCCGCGCACGCCGGTCACGGCCGTGATGCCGATCGGCAACGAGCGCGCGATGGTCACCTACGACCCGGGCGTGCGCGCCCGCGCCGCGGACGTCGCGGAGCTGTCTCCGCGCGCGGTGATCGTCGGCCTCAGCCAGCTGGACGTCGTCCCGGCGGGCGCCCACGCCTACGTGAGCGTCGGCGACGACGACGCCCGCGCGTTCGCCGGCCGCCTCCCGGGCGCCGCGGGCCGCGTCCGCGGCCTCTTCATCGAGCAGCGCGAGGCGCTCGTCCTCACCGGCGCCGGCTCGCCCGAGGAGGCCGCGGCGATGATCGGCGCGCGCGTCCCGCTGGTCGTCGTCTCGCTCGGCGCCGACGGCGCGGTGGCCTCGGTCGACGGCCGCATCGTGTCCGTGGACGGCTTCGACGTCGGCCACTCGATCGACACGACCGGCGCGGGCGACCTGTTCGTCGCGGCCTGGGCGTGGGGCGACGCGACGGGCATGGGCGTCGAGGACACCCTGCGGTGGGCCGCGCTCTACGCCGCGCTGTCCACCCGCGTGCCGACCGGCGCGGGCGGCGCGACGAAGCTCGCGGACTTCGTGGACGAAGGCACGCGCCGCGGCCTGCCGGCGCCGCCGACGCGCTCCGCGGCGCGTTAGGGACGAACCGCGCCAGACGAGCGGCCGCGGGCCGTGCCGGGTGGGCGGGCCGTGTCTGTCAGGCCGTGTTCGGCGGGCGGTCGTGCCGCGCCCGCCGTCGCCCTTGCCCGGCCCGGCTAGCCTCGGGCCCGTGAAGTGGACGTGGCCGCTGGTGCTCGCGCTGCTCGTCGCGGCGTGCGGCGGGTCTGCCGGCGCGCCGCGACCGGACGCGACGCCCACCGCCACCGCGACCGCCGTGCGCACGCCCGCCCCGCCGGCGTTGTGCCGGAGTGCGCTCGCCGTGCGCAAGCTCGGGCGCGCGGCGGGACCCGCGCTCACGGAGCTGTCCGGGCTCGTGCGGACGCGGACGGGGACGTTCTGGACGCACAACGACTCGGGCGACTCCGCGCGCGTGTTCGAGCTCGGCAAGGACGGCGCGTGGCTGCGCGAGGTGCGGCTGCCCGGCGTCGAGGCCGTCGACTGGGAGGACATCGCGCTCCGCGGGCGCACGCTGTACGTCGGCGACATCGGGGACAACCTCGGGCAGCGGAAGTCGATCGCGGTCCACCGGTTCGCGATCCCGCAGGGCAGCACGGCGACGGTGACGACGGTCGAGCTCCGCTATCCCGACCGCGCGCACGACGCGGAGGCGCTGCTCGTCGACCCGCGCACCGGGCAGCTCGCGATCGTCACCAAGAACCTCGGCGGCGCCGCCGACGTCTATACGGCCACGCGGGCCGGCACGCTCAAGAAGGCGGCCACCGTCGAGCTCGGGATCGGGCAGGCGGTCACCGCCGGGGACGTGTCGGCGGACGGGCGCACGATCGTGCTGCGCACGTACGACAGCGCCTACGTGTGGCGCAAGACCCGCGCGCAGTCGCTGGCCGCCGCGCTCGAGCGCGAGCCCGACTGCACCGCCGCCGCGGACCTGCTCGGCGAGGGCCAGGGCGAGACGCTCGCGCTGAGCCGCGACGGTCGCGCGTTCTACACGCTGCCCGAGGGCGCTAAGCCGGTGCTGCGGCGCTACGGCGGCTGAACAGCACCAGGCCGCCGACCAGGCCGACCAGCGTCGCGAGCGCCCACGGGACGCCCTGCCCGAGTTGCGCGGCGATCGGGCCCGGGCACACGTCCGCCACCGCCCAGCCGACGCCGAACAGCACGCTGCCGACCACGTGGCGACGCTCGGGCTTGACCGTCGTCCACGACACCGGCTCACCCGTCAGCAGCGCCTTGGCCTGCAACGCCTTCAGGACGCGCGTGCCGACGAACGCCGTGCCCAGGGCGGAGGCGAAGAACAGCATCAGGTAGGCGTCGCGGAACAGCAGGCCGTCGCGCAGCACGTCCGGGTCGGTCATGCCCGACCACGACAGGGTGAGGCCGAACACGACACCCACGGCGAACGCCGCGAAGCGCCTCACAGCAGCGCCTCGATCGCGAAGCTGACGACGATCGCGGTGCCGAAGAACGTCCCCGTCGCGACCAGCGCCGCCGGCGACAGCGCCGCGTTCCCGCTCAGCCCGTTGCCGGACGTGCAGCCGCCGGCCAATCGCGCGCCGTAGCCGATCAGCACCCCGCTGGCGACCAGGACCGGCACGATCACCCACTGCGCGCCGCCGGTGAACGTGTCCGTCAGCCAGCCGTAGCCGTCCGCGGACGTGCCGAGCACGCCGAAGACAACCCCGCCCGCGATCAGGCCGACGAGCAGCCACGCGTGCACGCTGCCGAGCCGGCCCGCGACCGCGTCGGCCCAGGCCCGCGTCGCGCCCAGGCGTTCGTTCAAAAGCCAGCGCAGCGCGACGACGCACAGTCCGAGCACCGGCCCGCCGATGTACCAGGCGAGCTGTTCATCCATACCCGATCAGGTTACAGGGCTATTGCGCGCGCGTTCTCACGCACCTGCTCGGGCGAGGTCGCTCCCAGGAGCACGGTGGCGACACGCGGCGCCTCGGCCGCGAACCGGATCGCCAGCGCCGCGGGCGTGGTGCCGAGCTCCGCGGCGCGCTCGCGCAGCTGCTCGGCCTCGGCCAGCGCGGCGGCGAAGCGCGGGTCGTCGAGCCGGCCGGACAAGCGACCGAAACCGCCGTCCGCGTACTTGCCGGTCAACGCGCCACCGGCGAGCACGGCCGACGCCACGACGCCCATCGGTCCCATCGCCTCCACCATCTCGGGCGCCTCGACCATGCCGCGGAAGATCAGGTTGTAGGGCAGCTGGGCGGCCACGGGCGGCACGGTGGCGACCGCGCGCGCCTCCGCGATCCGCTCCGCGGGCCAGTTGACGACGCCCCAGCCCTTCACCTTCCCGGCGGTCACGAGCCCGCCGACGGCTTCGCACACCTCCTCGATCGCCAGCTCGGCCGGCGGCGGGTCGGAGTAGATGAAGTCGAAGTGGTCGAGGCCGGTGCGCTGCAGCGACGCCTCGAGCTCCTGCGTGACCGATTGCTCCGGCCAGAACTCCCACCACAGCTTGTTGGCGATCGCGACCTCGTCGCGCGGCCAGCCCGAGGTGCGGAAGATCTCGCCGAAGACGACCTCCGAGTAGCCGGTCGCCAGCGGCGCGTCCGGGCTCGCGGCGTTGTAGCGGGCGACCTCGAGCAGCGTGATGCCGACGTCACGCGCGGCGTCGAGGACGGCGACGCCGTCGGCGCGCGGAATCCGCTCGTAGGTCTGCCATGAGCCCAAGGACAGCACCGAGACCGGCAGTGGTCCCAGCGCTCGTTGCTCCATCACGTCTGTCGTGCCTCCGGGTAGCGGGGCAGCCCATCCTCGGGGATCGGCACCCAGGGCTGCGCGGACGAGATCCACTGCCGCCAGGAGGGTTCGATTCCTGGATCGGCGTGCAGCGCGCCGATGCGGACGCCGACGCGGCCGTCCGTGCCGGGATCGCCCGACCAGACGTGCCCGCCGCACTGCGAGCAGAACGCCTTCGGCAGGCCCGTCTCGGGCCGCCAGACCGTGATGTCCGACGCACCCGAGAGGATCTCCAGGCCATGACCGTCGGGCAGCAGCGCGTTGTAGGACCAGGGTGTTCCCGCCCGGCGCTGGCAGCGGGTGCAATGGCAATACCCGGCGCTGACGAAGGCCGTCGTAACCTGGAACTGGACGGCTCCGCAGGCGCACGAGCCCGGCAGAGGGGCATCGGGCGAAGGCATGCAGCGGAGCGTACAGGGGTACGCGGGCTACCCGAGCGGGTAGCGCAACGGTAATGACTCGGCAACAAGCCGCCGATAGAGTTCACTCATGAACCACGCACGCATAGACATCACGCCGGGCCTCGATGGAGAGGCCGTCGTGCTCGCGTGCTTCGACCTCGGTCAGGAGGAGATCTCGGCCTCCGCCCACGCCGTCCAGGTGATCACCACCGAGCGGTTCCGCACTGCCGAGATGTCCGTCGACGACGTGCTCGAGTTCCGCGAGCTGACGGCGCTCGCCGACGAGCTGGCCGACCACGTGCGCCAGGAGGGCATCCGCACGATCGTCATGCGGCCCAGCCGCCTGAACGCCTGGCGCCACGCGCTCACGCACTTCGTCGAGTCGCGCGACGAGGCCGACTGGGCGCGCGAGGACGACCGCAAGGCCCTCCCCGACGCCCGGGCGCTCCTGTGGCCGCTGGCCGACCTGTGCGCCGACGCGATGCGCGCCGCGCTCAGCCCGCCGGCTGAGAAGCCGCTGCCGTAACCCGCTCGACGAAGGCGAGCGCGGTCTCGGCGACCTCGCGCCAGCCGCTGTCGATGGTCAGCGCGTGCCCACGCGCCACCGAGACGAGCTCGGTCTGGCCGGGGTTGTCCTGCTGCTGCTTGTAGGCGGCCTTCGAGAGCGCCGGCGGGACCGTGTGGTCCTTCTCGCCGGAGATGATCAGCAGCGGCCCGCGGTCCGGGTTGTCCGTGTCGACCTTGACCTCGGTCCACGGGTTCAGGTTCGCGGTCGCGGCCTGGAACAGCGGCGCGCCCGGCGCGGGCACCGCGTACGTCTCGTAGAGCGCCTTCGCCTCCTCGGGCGCGACGGCGTTCGCGAACGCATAGCGGAACTGGTCGTACGTGAGCGGCACGGCCCGGCTCCGGTTGAGCGGGTTCGAGAGCACGGGCGAGGCGGACCGCAGCGCCGAGATCGGCAGCGGCAGCACGCCGCGGAACGGCGCGGGGGAGAGCGCCACGGTCGCGGCCGCCAGGCCACGCCCGGCGAGGATCTGCGCGAGCAGCCCGCCGAAGGAGTGCCCCACCAGCACCGGCTTCTCGGGGAGGCCGGCGATCACCTCCGCGAAGTGGTCGGCGACCTGCCCGACCGTCTTGCCCGCGAACACCTCCGGGTGCGCGTTGGCCTCCTCGACGGTCTCGGGGTCATCCGGCCACCCCGGCTGCACGGGCTCGTACCCGTGCTCGGCGAACAACTCGGCCCAGCGGTCCCAGCTCGATTCCAGCAACCACAGGCCATGGATGAAGACGACGGGCGTGCTCATGCCCGCATGCTCTCAGAGCGCGGACCTCGCCTTCGTGAGCGTGTCCCGCGCCGCGGCCATCATGTAGCCGCCGTCGGAGCCGATCCCGATCATCTGGAAGCCGTCGGCGACGGCCGCCGGCACGTCGTCGACCGACGTCAGGAAGATCCCGGTCGACTTGCCCGCGGCCTGGGCGGCCTCGTTCACGCGCTCGATCGCGCTGCGGAACTCCGGCCGGTCGAACTCGCGGAACATGCCCATCGAGTACGAGAGGTCGCTCGGCCCGACGAACAGCACGTCGACGCCGTCGATCGCCGCGATCTCCTCGACGGCCTCGACCGCCTCCGGCGACTCGATCTGCGCGATCCCGCACGTGCGCTCGCGCGCGGTCTCGACCGGGTGCGGGTCCGTGCCGTAGCGCGCGCCCCGGTGGAAGAACGCGATCCCGCGCGAGCCGGCCGGGCCGTAGTGCAGCACCGACGCCCACGCCTCCGCCTGCTCGGCCGAGTTCACCTGCGGGCACATGATGCCCTCGACCCCGAGGTCCAGCGCGCGGGCGCTGCGCCCGCGCACATCCGACTCGACCCGCGCCAGCGCGTGCACCCCGGCGGACGAGCACCCCATCAGCTGGCCCACGAGCTTGGACTCGTCGCCGCCGCCGTGCTCGAGGTCGACCAGCAGCCAGTCCCAGCCGAGCAGCCCCAACGACTCGGCGGCGAACGGGCTGCCGAGCGTCAGGAACGTGCCGAAGAGCGTCTCGCCCGCAGCGAGGCGGGCCTTCATCGGGGTCATGCCCCGCACGCTACCGCGCCAGCACCCACACCTTCGTGCGCGCGGTGACGTCGCCGGCGGTGACGGTCAGCAGATAGGTGCCGGGCTTGAGCGCCTTGCCCTTGCCGGTGCGGGTCGCGAGCGTGACGGTGTTCAAGCCCGCCTTGGCCGTGACGGCCCGCCGGCTGAACGGGGAGTACGTGCCCGGGATCTTGTTCCCGCCCTGCTGGGCCACGCCGGTGCTCGGCGGGCACTTGGACGCGCCCGGCTTGCCCCAGCGCTTGAGCGTGAACGTCACCGGCGTGCCGGCGGAGACGCGGAACTGCACCTTGAGCGTCCTCGCGGCGGCGGTCACCGCACGGAGGCCCGAGCCGCTGACGCAGCGCGAACCCGCGATCCGCAGACGCGTGAGCTGGAGGTTCGTCACGCCGACGCCCCGGACGCCGGTCGACGGAGCCGGCGTCGGAGCGGGCGCGGCGGGCGTCGCCGTGACCGTGACGGCGTGCGTGGCGGTCACCTCGGCGCCGTCCTTGTCACGCACCGTGACGCTGACCGTGTACGCGCCGGTCGTGCCGTACACGTGCGTGGCGGCGGGCGCGTAGGCGTCGGTCGTGCCGTCACCCCAGCTGATCGTGCCGGTCAGCGCGTCGCCGCCCGCGTCGGCGGCGGTGAGCGTCAGCGCGTAGGGCTGCCCGGCCGTGACCGAGCCGGAGCCGGAGAGCGCGAGGGTCGGCGCGACGTTGCGGACGACGACCTCGGTCGTGTACGCGTTGCGGCCGCCGTCGCGGTCGACGATCGCGCCCTTGACCCGCAGCGTCGCCGGCCCGTCGGTGGTCTTCAACGTGGCCTTCGGGTCCGTGCCCTTGACCTCGAAGACGCCGTCGCCGTCGAGGTCGAACTCGTACGTGAAGCCGGCGGCCACGTCGGCGGTCGAGGGATCGTGCGCGTCGCTGAACGTGACCGTCGCGGAGGCGCCCTCGTCGACCGTGTCGCCGGTGAGCGTGGCGGTCGGGGCGGCGTTCTCGACCGTGATGGTCGCCGTGTAGGTCGAGCGGCCGCCGTCCTTGTCGATGAGCGCGCCGCGGATCTCGCGCGTGGACGGCCCGTCCGTCGTCGCGACCGTGACGCTCGGGACCGTGTTCTTGACCTCGAACGTGCCGTCGCCGTCCACGTCGTACTCGTAGGTGAAGCCGGCGGCCTTGTCGACGGCCGAGACGTCGTCCTGGTCGCTGAAGCGCACCGTCGCCGGTGAGCCCTCGACGACCGTCACGCCGGTCAGCTTCGCGGTCGGGGCGGCGTTGGTGATGGCGATCGTCGTCGTGTAGACGGTCGCACCGCCGTCCTTGTCGGTGATGCGGCCGCGCACGGTGAGGCTCGCGGGCCCGTCGACGAGCAGCGCGGCCGGGACGGCGGCCGACGCGGTGGCGGAGTCGGCCACGTCCCACGTGCCGTCGCCGCCGAAGTCGAAGCTGTACGTGAACGTCGAGTCGCCCGGGTCGGTCGGCGACGTGAGGGCGACCGTGGCCGAACCGCCCTCGACGACGGTCGCGGGCGCCGTGAAGGCGGCGGCCGGCGCGACGTTGCGCACGGTGACCGTCGCGTCCGCGACGGTCGCGACCGCGCCGTCGCTCACGCGCAGGTGCGCGGTGACCGTCCGGGGGCCGTCGGCGAGCCCCAGCGCGCGCAACTGCGCCACGGTCACGGTCGGCGTGGCGCCGGACACGTCGTAGGTGCCGTCGCCGTCGACGTCCCACTGGAACGAGAGCGCGTCGCCGTCGGCGTCGGTGCCTGACCCGTCGAGCGTGAGCGGGCTGCTCTCGTCGATCGTGTACGGGCCGCCGGCGTTGGCCGTCGGTGCGCGGTTGGGCTGCGGCGCGGTCGTGAAGGTGGCCGGCGCGGTGTATCCCGTTCCCTGGCTGTTTCGAGCGAACCCGCGGAACGTGTACTGGGTCGACGGCAGCAGCCCCACGAGGCCGTAGGTGAACACGCCCAGTTCCTGGCTGAGCGGCGCGGTGATGGTGCTCGTGCCGGGCGCGCCGACTTCCGGGTTCGCGCACTGGCACATGACGAAGCCGCGGGCGGTGACCGGGTCTCCGCCGGTGTCCACCATCGTCGCGCCGAGCGTCACGCGGTCGTGCGCGATCGAGCTGGCGGTGGGAGCGTTCAGGACGGGTGCCGTCGCCGGCGCCGCGGTCGCCTGGCGCAGACCCACGAGGATGTTCGAGAACGGCATCAGGTGCGACGGGTCGATCCGGTTCCAGAACCAGTTGATGCCGGTGTTGAGCGCCATGTTCTGGCCCGTGTTGCCGCCGCGCGTCGCGCCCGCCCCGAGGACGGTGCCCTGCGCACCGCTCCACCGCTTGACGGCGGCGACGGTGTCGACCGACGCGGTGGAGTCGATCGCCGTGATGTTCGGGGCGTCGTTGATCGAGATCACGCCGAACATGCCGTCGTCCGCGACCGTGCCGCTGAGGACGAGGCTCGCGCTGTTGGCGCTGTTGTTCTGGTCGGCCGAGGCGCTGGAGATGATCGGCAGCGTCTGGTCGACGCCCGTGAACGTCGAGGCGCCGATCACCACCGGGGCGCCTCCACTGACGGTCACGGTGACGTTCGCGGTGCCCGGGTTGGGGGCCTTGAGGGTCCAGACCTCCGCCCGTGAGGAGTCCTTGGCCGACTGGACCTCGCGGGTGAGCACCTGCGCGCCGTAGGTGACGCTGGTCACCGTGGCGGACTCCACCGTGGACACGCCGACGAGGAGGAAGCGATTCGCTCCCGCGGGGACCGTGAGCGAGGCGGAGGCCGTGCCGGTCGCGGTGGCGTTGGCGGAGGCGGCATGCGTCACGGCCGCGTGCGCGGCGGATGGGGCGAGGAGCAGCGAGGCGAGAAGCGCGGCGAACGCGCAGAAGCGGCGAAGCATTGTGTCGAGACACTACGCGTCGATCGCCGACATGTTGATGGGCTGAACGTCCAGCTGGACGAATGTCCAGGTCGCATCGTCCCTGGCGGCGTACATCGTTAGGGGGTTCCCTGATGTGCGATCGGTGCGGGTCGCCGACGATCGCGGCATGACCTTGAAGCTCTCCCTCCTCGCGGCGACCGTCGTGGCCCTGCTGGCCCCGGCGGCGGCGCAGGCCGGAACCCTCTCCTACGAAGGCGACACGCTCGTGTTCAAAGCCAGCGACGGCGCGCAGGACTCGCCGATGCTCGGCATGGACGACGCCGGCAAGCTGACGATCTCCGAGGAGGGCCTGACCCTCGCCCCGGGCTGCACCTACGACTACACGGCGCACTGCCCGATGCCCGCGCGCGTGCGGCTCGAGCTCGGCGACGGCGACGACTGGAACAGCTTCGCGTCCGACTACCCCGACGCGCTCCCGGCCGAGGTGCTCGGCGGCGAGGGCAAGGACCAGCTGCAGACCTACGGCGCCGACAACGTGACGCTCGACGGCGGTGGCGGCAACGACATCCTCAAGGGCTGGCAGTCCAACGACACGCTGCGCGGCGGCACGGGCGACGACGAGATCAACGGCTCGGGCGGCAACGACCACATCGAGGCCGGCGAGGGCAACGACACGCTCTCGCCCGACACCTACTACGGGCCGGGCAACGACTACGTCGACGGCGGCCCCGGCGTCGACACCGTCAACGACTGGACCATCCCCGGCAACGACTACAACCCGCCGGTGTCGCTGAGCATGGACGGCGTCGCCAACGACGGGCGCCTGAGCGCGGGCGAGGTCGACAACGTCCTCAACGTCGAGAAGGTCGTCTCGCACGTGTCCGGCACGCTGTCGGGCGGCGAGGGCAACGACGACTTCGACGTGTGGGCCAACCTGGACGAGGGCAACTCGACGCTGCTCGGCAACGGCGGCGACGACAAGCTCGTCGCCGGCGACTACCAGGACACGCTCGACGGCGGCCCCGGCAACGACTTCATCAACGCCGGGTTCGGCAACGACGTCGTGACCGGCGGCCCGGGCCAGGACACGATCCAGGCCGACGCCACCAGCGCCTCGTGCGGCTGGTACTCGTACACGTGCAAGATCCCCTTCGGCAACGACGTCGTCAACGCCCGCGACGGCGAGGCCGACACGATCGACTGCGGCGTCGGCGAGGACCGCGCCGTGGTCGACGCGATCGACACCGTCGCCAACTGCGAGACGGTCGACAAGGCCGGCGCGACCACCGGCCCGGGCGCGCCCGCCGGCAACGACAAGCCGGCCGCGACCGGCCCGAAGGTCACCGCCAAGCAGAAGGGCACCAAGCTCAACGTCACCGTCTCGTGCGCCGGCGCGTGCAAGGTCAAGGCCACGCTGGTCGTCAAGCGCAAGACGGTCGGCAAGGCGTCCAAGACCCTGCTCAAGGCGGGCGACGCGAAGCTCACGCTCAAGTTCAAGAAGCCGCGCAAGACCGTCAGCGCGACGCTCAAGATCACGGTCGAGGGCGCCGACGGCAAGACGTCGACGTCCAAGACCGTGAAGCTGAAGCGGTAGCTAGCCGCGAGTGCGGTACAGCCGCGAGGTGAGCGGCGCGAAGATCAACGTCAGGCCGGCGGCGACACCGAGCGAGATCGCGATGTCGCTGCCCGCCGCGTTGCCGTACATCAGGCCGCGGGCGGCGTCCGTCATGATCGAGATCGGGTTCACGTTCACGAACGCCTCGAGCACGCTCGGCAGCGTCTCCGGCCGCACGAACGCGTTCGACAGGAACGTCAGCGGGAAGATGAACATGAAGCCGGCGTTCATCACCGCGCTCGGGGAGCGCAGCAGCAGGCCGAGCGTCGTGAACAGCCAGCTGACGCCGAACGAGAACACGACCGTGAGCGCGAGCGCGGCGATCACGCCGAGCGGGCCACCGTCGGGGCGGAACCCGAGGATGAGGCCGAGCGTGGTGATCACGACGCCGGCGATCACGTAGCGGACCGCGTCGCCGAGCAGCGCGCCCACGAGCGGCGACGGGCGCCAGATCGGCAGCGTGCGGAAGCGGTCCACCGCGCCTTTCGTCAGGTCCGTGTTCAGCGAGACGCCCGAGTACACGGTGGTGAACACCACGGACATGACGAGCAGGCCGGGCAGCACGTAGTCCAGGTAGGCGCCGGTGGAGCCCTCGATCGCGCCGCCGAACAGGTACGTGAACATCAGCAGGAACATCACCGGCGTGATCGTCACGTCGAGCAGCTGCTCGGGCACGTGCTTGATCTTCAGCATCCCGCGCCAGCCGAAGGCCATGGCGGCGCTGAAGGCGCTCGGCCGCGGCGGGCGGGGGACGGAGGAGAGCGCGTTGCGGATCGCGATGTCGTCGGTGGCGCTCATGCCTTGACCTCCTCGTCCGCCGTCTCGGCGGTATGTCCGGTGAGGGCGAGGAAGACCTCGTCCAACGTCGGCTGGCCGAGCGCGAACGACGCCACGCCGACCCCCGCCCGCGCCAGCGCGGCGATCGCCTCAGCGCCCTTGTCGGCCTCGCCGCACTGCACGTTGAGCGCCGACGGGTCCGGTTCGAGGTGCACGAGCCCGAGCTCGCGCGCGAGGATCGTCTCGGCCTGCTCGCGCTGGGCGGGGTCGAGCAGCCGCACGTGCAGCGTGGCGCTGCCGACGCTCGCCTTCAGCTGGCCCGGCGTGCCCTCGGCGATCACCTTGCCGTGGTCGATCACGGCGATCCCGTCGGCGAGCTGGTCGGCCTCGTCGAGGTATTGCGTGCACAGCAGGACGGTCGTGCCGGCCGTGCGCAGCGCGCGCACGATGTCCCACACCTGGTTGCGGCTGCGCGGGTCGAGGCCGGTGGTCGGCTCGTCCAGGAACAGCAGCTCGGGCGTGACGACGAGGCTCGCGGCGATGTCCAGCCGGCGGCGCATGCCGCCCGAGTAGTTCTTGGTCAGCCGCGACGCGGCGTCCTCGAGCCCGAAGGCGCCGAGCAGCTCATCGGCGCGGGCCTTGGCCGCCTTGCCCTTGAAGCCGTACAGGCGGCCGAGCAGGATCAGGTTCTCGCGGCCCGTCAGGTCCTCGTCCACGGAGGCCATCTGGCCGGTCAGGCTGACGACGCTGCGGACGGCGTCGGCCTCGCGGACGATGTCGTGCCCGAGGATCTTCGCGCTGCCGCCGTCCGGGGCGAGCAGCGTCGCGAGCATCCGGATCGTGGTCGTCTTGCCGGCGCCGTTCGGGCCGAGCACGCCGTAGACCGACCCGCGGCGGACCGCCAGGTCGACCCCGTCCACGGCCCGGAGGTCGCCGAAGGTCTTGACGAGGCCTGAGGCCTCTATCGCGAGGTTCGTGGTCATCAGAAGCAGGGACTCCCGGTCGGCGGAAAACTCATCGGGCGTTCACGAAGGTACGCGCAAGGGGCGGCCGGGCGCAATCCGGCATCCGGCCTAGGACCGGCCGAGGAGCCCGCGTTCGAATCCGATCGCGACGGCCGCGGCCCGGTCGTTGACGCCGAGCTTCGCGTAGACGTGGATCAGGTGCGTCTTGACGGTCGCCTCGGAGATGAACAGCTGCGCGGCGGCCTCGCGGTTCGTCGCGCCCTTGGCGATCAGCCGCAGCACCTCGAGCTCACGCGGGGAGAGCGGCGCCTCCGGCTCGGGCGCGCGCACCCGGCCCAGGAGCGTGGCGGCGACCGTCGGCGCCAGCACCGACTCGCCACGCGCGGCGGCGCGGACGCCGCGCAGCAGCTCCTCGCGCGGCGCGTCCTTGAGCAGGTAGCCGGTGGCGCCCGCGTCGATCGCGGCGAGCACGTCCCGGTCGTCGCTGAACGTGGTCAGCACGAGCACGCGCGTCTCGGGCGACCGGCGGCTGAGCTCGCGGATCGCGGTCACGCCGTCGGCATGCGGCATCCGCAGGTCCATCAGCACCACCTGCGGTCGGCGCGCGAGCGTGAGCGCCACCGCCTCGCGGCCATCGGACGCCTCGCCCAGCACCTCGAACTCGGGGTCGCCGGTGAAGATGCCGCGCAGCCCGTTGCGCACGACCGGGTGGTCGTCGACGATGAGGAGGCTGATGCTCACGCGGGCACGGCGGGGACGCTGGCGCTGATCGCGGTGCCCTCTCCCGGGGAGGACTCGACCGCCAGCTCGCCCCCGACGCCGCTGACGCGCTGGCGCATGCCGGTCAGCCCGTAGCCGTGGCGGGTGGGGTCGAAGCCGACGCCGTCGTCACGCACGTCCAGCGTCACCACGTCCTCCATGTAGGAGAGCGTGAGGCCGACGCGGGAGGCCCGCGCGTGCCGGGCGACGTTCGTCAGCGCCTCCTGGGCGGCGCGCAGCAGGGTCACCTCGACCTCCGGGTGCATCGGCCGCGGCGTGCCGGTCGTCGTGAACTCGGCGGGCAACCGGTTCGTGCTCGACCAGCTCGTGGTGACCTTCTCGATCGCGTCGGGGAGCTGGGCCTGCTCGAGCTCGTGCGGGGTGATCGCGCGCACCGAGCGGCGCGCCTCGGCGAGGCTCTCGCGCGCGAGCCGGGTGGCGGCGTGCAGATGGCCCTCATCGTCGGAGCCCTGCGAGCGGGCGTGGGCGGCGGCCTCGAGCTGGGCGACGATGCCCGCCAGGCCCTGCGCGAGCGTGTCATGGATCTCGCGCGCGGTGCGCTGGCGCTCCTGGGCCACGCCGGCCTGGTGCTGGCGCTCGTCGTTGGCGAGCGCGACCACGAACATCGCGCCGGCCACGCCGACGTTGATCACGGCGAGCAGCGGGAACAGGCCCGGCATCGCGTAGTCCTGCAGCGGCCAGCCGCCGGACTGGCAGAGCGCGCTGAGCACGGCGGTGATGACGATCGGCGGCGCCCTCCACCAGCCGGGGATGTGGTCGACCGACAGGTAGCCGATGAACACGAAGAAGCCGAACAGCGGGCTGCGCGTGGTCATCGCCACGCACAGCGCGAGCAGCCCGACGACGTAGATCCCGGCGACGCGCGGCGTGGTGGCGTCGATCCGGCGGAAGAGCAGCAGCCAGCCGAGCGTGACCGCGGAGATCGCCAGCGTCGGGGCGGTCGCCGTGCGTCCGTCGACCGTGACCGCGGCGGTCGTCGACAGCACGAGCAGGACGTACGGCAGCGCCGGCATCCCCTGGTCGAGGCGGCGCTGCCAGGTGTCGGCGGAGACGGTCACTCCCAGCGGAAGACCCTAGCCGCGACCGTGCCCGCTCCGACCGCGGTGACGGCGAGCGTGAGCAGCATCAGCGGGTCCTGGCCCGCGCCGGTGAACGCGTTCTCGAGGCTCTCCCGGAACGCGCCGAGCGGCGTGAAGTCGCCGAAGCGGCTCAGCCAGCCGGGCATCTGCTCCTTCGGCAGCCAGATGCCGGCGAAGAACAGGCTGGGGAAGAAGAACGCGGCGCTGTAGACGTAGCCGACCTTCGCGTCGGGGGCGACCGCGGACACGAGCGTGCCGACCGCGAACAGCGCGGCGCCGCCGAGCAGGATCACGGCGATGAGCGCGAGCGGCGCCTCCGGGAGGTTCATCCCCAGCGCGGTCGCCAGGCCGAGCACGAGCGGCACCGAGATCAGCGCCACCACGCCCTGGACGACCACCTGGGCGGCGAGCAGCTTGGCCGGGTGCACCGGCGTGGTGGAGAGGCGACGCAGGACGCCGCGCATCCGGTAGTCGGCCATGAAGCCCGGGAGCATGAAGATCGCCGCCATCCCGAACGCGAGCGCGAGCGCGAGGCTGGGGAGGATCGTGTCGAGCGGGACCTGGTCGTCCAGCTCGGGGTCGGGCTGCGCGGCGCTGGCGGAGAGGCCGAAGGCGAGCACGATCGCGAGTGGGAGCAGCAGGCTGAAGGCGATCCCGATCGGCTCGCGGAGCGTGAGCCTGGCCTCCGTGCGGATGAGCTCGATCATGCGGTCGTCAGCTCCACGAAGGCGTCTTCGAGGCCGCGCCCGCCGGCGAGGTCGCTCGGCGCGCCGAGCGCGACGACGCGGCCCGCGTGGAGCACCGCGACGCGGTCGCACAGGCGCTCGACCTCGTCCATGAAGTGGGTGACGAGCACGACCGTGAGGCCGTCGTCCTTGAGGCGCTCGATCAGCGCCCAGACGTCGCGCCGGGCGTGCGGGTCCAGGCCGGTGGTGAGCTCGTCCAGGACGGCGATCCGGGGCCGCCCGATCAGCGCCAGGCCGACCGACACCCGCTGCTTCTCACCGCCGGACAGCTTGCCGTAGCGGGCGTCGCGCCGGTGCGTGAGCCCGAGCAGGTCGATCAGCTCGTCGGGGTCGCGCGGATCGGGATAGAAGGACGCGTAGAGGGCGAGCGCCTCGTGCACCGAGAGCCGGTCCGGCAGGGTGCTCGCCTGCAGCTGGACGCCGACGCGTGCGCGGATCTCGTCCCGCTGGGTGACCGGATCGAACCCGAGCACGTCGACCCGGCCGCGGTCGGGCGTGCGCACGCCCGTCAGGCACTCGACGGTCGTCGTCTTGCCGGCGCCGTTGACGCCGATGATCCCGAAGACCTCGTTCGCGGCGACCTCCAGCGACACGTCCTCGATGGCCACGACGTCCCCGTAGCGCTTGTGCAGATGCTCGATCTCGATCACGTCGCCGAGTCTGCGGCCGGCGGCGCGATCGCACATCAACCACCTGGTTGATTCGCCCTCCACCGTGCGGCGGTCGCTTCGAGGCACGCCAGCAACGCGGGCTCGTCGAGCGCCGGGTCCTGCTCGCGCAGCCACTTCACGGCGGCGCGCCGTCCGCCGACCGCGCGCAGGCCGCGCTCGCCGTGCTCGTGCACGAAGTCCGCGAGCGCGCCGAGCCGCCGCACCCGCACGCGGTGGGCGGCCACGTCCAGCCGCGCCCGGTGCGCCGCGAGCGCGTCGGCCAGCTCGGCCACGCCCCGCACCGGCGCGATCGAGGAGACCGCCAGCACCGGCGTCGTCCGGGCACCCAGCGCCCGCAACGCCACGCGCAGGTCCTCCTCGGCGCGCGCGGCGGCCGTGCCCAGGTCGGCCTTGGTCACGACGAGCACGTCGGGGACCTCCATGATCCCCGCCTTCAGGAACTGGAGGGCGTCGCCGGAGCCGGGCTGGACGACGACCGCGACGGTGTCGGCGGCCTCCGCGACGTCCGTCTCGGACTGGCCGACGCCGACCGTCTCGATCACGACCACGTCGAAGGCGTTCGCGAGCGCCTGCGCGGCGGCGCGGGTCGCGGGGGCGAGCCCGCCGAGCCGCTCGCCGGCGGCCATCGAGCGGATGAACACGTCGCGGTCGGCCGGGTCGTGCTCGATCCGCGCGCGGTCGCCGAGCAGCGCGCCGCCGCTGCGCTTGGAGGACGGGTCGACCGCGAGCACGGCGACGGACCGGCCGCGCCCTCGCCACTCGCGCAGCAGCGCGGACAGCAGGGTCGACTTGCCGACGCCGGGCGGACCGGTCACGCCGACGACGTGGCCGGCGCCGTCGCCGGCGGCGGAGACGAGCGCGGCGGCTTCCGCGCGCGCGGTCCGCGTCTCGAGCAGGTTCAACGCCGCGGGCGCGGCCGACCGGTCGCCGGCGGCGAGCCGCGCGCCGAGCTCAGACCCGGAGGGAATGGCGCTCGGCGACGAGGGCGACGATCTCGTGCATGATCCGGTCGAGCTCGAAGTCCTTGGGCGTGTAGACCGCGGCGACGCCCGCGGCCTTCAGGGCGGGGACGTCGGCGTCGGGGATGATGCCGCCGACGACGACCGGGATGTCGGCGCCGTCGAGCGCGGCGATCACGTCCGGGATCAGCTCGCGGTGCGAGCCGCTCAGGATCGACAGGCCGATCACGTGGACGCCCTCGTCGACCGCCGACCGCGCGATCTGGGCGGGCGTGAGGCGGATGCCCTCGTAGACGACGTCCATGCCGGCGTCGCGGGCGCGCACGGCGATCTGCTCGGCGCCGTTCGAGTGCCCGTCGAGCCCCGGCTTGCCGACCAGGATCTTCAGCGTCCGGCCCAGCGCCTCGGACAGGCCCCCGACCTCGTCACGCAGCGCCTCGTCGGCGGCGGGGGACGCGGCCTCGCCGACGCCGGTCGGCGCCCGGTAGCCGCCGAAGACCTCGCGCAGCGCGCTCGCCCACTCGCCGGTGGTGACGCCCGCGCGGGCCGCCGCCAGCGTCGCCGGCAGGATGTTCTCGTCGCTCGCGGCCACGCGGCGCAGCTCGGCCAGCGCGCCGGAGACGTCGCCGCGCTCCGCGCGCCAGGCCGCCAGCGCGTCGCGCGCCTCGGCCTCCACGCCCGGGTCGACGACGAGGATGCCGCCGTCGTCGCCGACCATCGGCGACGGCTCGGTCTCCACGAACCGGTTCACGCCGACGAGCACCTGCTCGCCCGACTCGATCCGCGCGATCCGCTCGCGGTGGGACTCGACGAGCGCGGCCTTCATGTACGGCACGGCCTCGACCGCTCCGCCCCGCTCCTCGACCCGCGTCAGCTCGGCCCGCGCGCCCTCGAGCAGCTCGTCCACGAGCCCGTCCATGACCACGGACCCCTCGAACAGGTCCGGGTACTCCAGGAGGTCGGTCTCGTACGCCAGCACCTGCTGGATGCGCAACGCCCACTGCTGGTCCCACGGCCGCGGCAACCCGAGCGCCTCGTTCCACGCCGGCAGCTGCACCGCTCGCGCCCGAGCGCTGCGGCCCAGCGTCACGGCCAGCGCCTCCAGGACGATCCGTTGGACGTTGTTCTCCGGCTGGGACTCGGTCAGCCCGAGCGAGTTGACCTGCACGCCGTAGCGGAACCGCAGCGCCTTCTCGTCGGTCACCCCGTAGCGCGTCCGGCCGAGCTCCTCCCACAGCACGGACATCGCGCGCAGCTTCGCGTGCTCCTCGACGAACCGCACACCCGCGTTGACGAAGAACGAGATCCGCCCGAACACGGCCGGCATCCGCGCTTCCGGCACCCGCTCACGGACCGCGTCGAGCACCGCGCACGCGGTGGCCATCGAGAACGCGATCTCCTGGACGGGCGTCGCGCCGGCCTCCTGCAGGTGGTACGAGCAGACGTTGACCGGGTTCCAGCGCGGCACGTGCTCGACCGTGTAGGCGACCATGTCCGCGATCAGGCGCATCGACGGCCCGGGCGGGAACGCATACGTCCCGCGCGAGAGGTACTCCTTGATGATGTCGTTCTGGGTCGTGCCGGACAGGGCGGACTCGTCCACGCCCTGCTCGGAGGCCGCGACCACGTAGAGCGCGAACAGCCACGCGGCGGTGGCGTTGATCGTCATCGACGTGTTCATCTCGCCGAGCGGGATGCCGTCCATCAGCGCGGCCATGTCGCCGCGGTGCGCGATCGGCACGCCGACCTTCCCGACCTCACCGCGCGCGAGCTCGTGGTCGGCGTCGTAGCCGGTCTGCGTCGGCAGGTCGAACGCTACGGAGAGCCCGGTCTGCCCCTTGGCGAGGTTGCGCCGGTACAGCTCGTTGGACCTGGCCGCCGTGGAGTGGCCCGCGTAGGTGCGCATCATCCACGGCCGGTCGCGCTCGGGGAGGCGATGCGTCATGCGCCAACGATATTGCCCCTCCTGGCGGGCGGGTGGAGCTTCGTCACTCGATCAGGCCGCGGCGCATGCCCTCCGCGACCGCGGCCGCGCGATCGGAGACCTCGAGCCGCTCGTAGAGCCGCTGCAGGTGCGTCTTGATCGTCGACGGCGACAGATGCAGCTCGGCGGCGATCTGGGGCGCCGACAACCCGTCGGCGAGGAACTTGAGCACCTCCGCCTCGCGCGGGGAGAGGACCGTCGGCGTCCGCTCGCGACGGTCGCGCACCTCCCGCATCAGCGCCGCCTGCACGGACGGCGCGAGCACCGTCTCGCCCTGCGCGATGCGGATCAGCGCGTCGCCGATCTGCTCGGGCGTCGCGTCCTTCTCCAGCACGCCGGCGGCGCCCGCCTCGATCAGGCGGTACGACGTGGCGGGGTCGAGGCTGCCGGAGACGAACAGCACCCGGCAGTCGAGCCCTTCGCGGTTGATCGCGTGCAGGACGTCGAGGCCGTCGAGGTCGGGCATCTCGACGTCGAGCACGGCCAGGTCGGGCTGCGTCTCGAGCGCCACGGCGATCGCCTCGCGGCCCGTGCGGGCCTGCCCGATCAGCTCCAGCTCGGGCCGCGCGCCGACGCTGTGCGTCAGCGCGAAGAGGAACAACGGGTGGTCATCGGCGACCAACACGCGCAGAGTGCCGCTCATACCGCGGATCTAACTGCACATTGATCGACATCGCCAAACCGTGCATGAGGTTCTGTCCTTCGTTGTCAGCTTCCACCGATCGGATGAACGGCGGTTCCCCCGGAGCGGATTCCCTAGGGTGCTGGGGATGCGGGCCATCGACGTGCGTCACCAGGGTCGGGAGAAGGTCATCTGCTGCTGGGAGGTCGACGGGGTGCTGATCGACCCCGGGCCCGGGGTGACCGAGGAGACGCTGCTCGCGGCGCTCGGGGGTGAGCGTCCGCGCGCGCTGCTGCTGACCCACATCCACTTCGACCACGCGGGCGTCAGCGGCTCGCTCGTGCGGCGCTGGCCGGACCTGCCCGTCTACGTGCACGAGCGCGGCGCCCCGCACATGGTCGATCCGTCGCGGCTGATGGCCTCCGCCGGCCGGCTCTACGGCGGAGACGAGGGCCTGCGCGAGCTGTGGGGCGAGATGGTCCCGATCCCCGAGGCGAACCTGCGCGTGCTCGAGGGCGGCGAGCGGGACGTCGAAGGCGCCTTCCGCGTCGAGTACACGCCGGGCCACGCCTCACATCACGTCTGCTACTTCCACGAGCCGTCGCGCTGGGCGTTCGTCGGGGACGTCGGCGGGGCGCGCATCCCGCCGCACGACTTCACCGTCGCGCCGACCCCGCCGCCGGACATCGACGTGGAGGCGTGGAAGGCGTCCGTCGCGCGGGTGCGGGCGTGGGACCCGGTCGCGCTGGGGTTGACGCACTTCGGCGAGGCGCGGCCCGAGCAGCTGGACCGCGTGCTGGCCGCCCTCGAGGCTCAGGTCGAGCTCGAGGGGAGGGGCGACGAGGCGACCTTCGTGGCCACGATGGACGAGCGCATCCGCGCCGGCTGCGGCGAGGACGCGGAGTCGATGATCCAGGCCACGCCGTTGGACCAGCTCCACATGGGGCTGGCCCGCTGGCGGAAGAAGCTCGGGGCCTAGGACACCTGGGCGTCGCCGTACATGTCGTCGGGCGCGGTGCTCGCGCTGCCGGCGGCGATCTCCTCGCCGTCTGCGCGCGAGCCCGACGCGACGATGTCGGCGAACGTGTAGAGGACCGGCACCTGGTACCAGCCGGAGTGGGCGGTCTTGAAGGCCGTCATCTCCGGGCCGTACCACCACGCCTCGAAGTCCGCCTTGGACTCGAAGGTCGAGCAGTGCATGAACTTGTACATGTCGTCGCGGTTGCGGTAGACGATGTAGTCCAGCGCGCCGTAGCGCATGGCGGTCGGCGCGACCTTGGCCACCGCCTCTGCGAACTGGTCGCCCCGGAACAGGGTCGCGTACCACGGGATCTGCGCTACTCCGAGTGCCATCTCAGGCTCCTACCTCCGCCCGGATCGCGCCGGGACCGTCCGCTGTCTTGCCGAGCCCCTCGGAGGGCGCGCCGACGAGGATCGAGATCTTTCCGAGGTGCTGGTTCTGGTACATGAGCTGATGTGCCTCGGCCACCTGGTCGAAGCCGAGTGTCCTCCAGAGTACGGGACGGACCTTCCCCGCCTCGATCAGCTCGTTCGCGCGGTGGCATTCCCAGGCGTTCGCGAAGTGCGAGCCGACGATCTTCTTCTGCCGCATCCACAGGTAGCGCACGTCGAAATCCAGCGTGTGGCCGGAAGTGGCACCGCAGATCACGACGGTGCCGAACGGCTTGACCGCGAGCACGCTGGTCGGGAACGTGGCGCGCCCGACGTGCTCGAAGACGATGTCCGGCTCGCCGCCCAGCTTCTCGGAGACGGCCTGGCAGAAGCGGCGTGACTCCTTGAAGCGCGCCTTCTCCTCGTCCGGGGTCTCGTCCCCGCGCCGCATCATGCCCGTGAACTCGTTGCGGTCGATGTAGTCGACGGCGCCGAGCTCCTTGACCAGCTCGCCCTTCTCGGCGCTGGAGACCACGCCGAGGCTGTCGGCGCCCGAGAGCCGGCAGAGCTGGTGGGCGAACACGCCGAGGCCGCCGGCGCCGCCCCAGATGAGCACGCGCTGGCCCTCCTGCAGGCGCGCCTGGTCGACGAGCATCCGGTAGGCCGTGAAGAACGTCAGGCCGTAGCAGGCGGCCTCCTCCCAGGCGAGCGCCTTGGGCTTGGGCAGCAGCTGCTGGGCCTGCACCTTGCAGAACTGCGCGAACGAGCCCCACGTGGTCTCGTAGCCCCAGATCTGCTGCGACGGCGCGGCGAGCGGATCGAGCCCGTGCACCTCGGGGTCCTCGTAGGAGGCCTGGTTGCAGTGCACGACGACCTCGTCGCCCGGCTTCCAGCGGGTCACGCCCTCGCCGACCTTCCACACGATCCCGGACGCGTCCGAGCCCCCGATGTGGTGGTCCTCGGTGCGGTAGCGGAAGACCGAGATCGGCTTGCCGAGCGCCGCCCAGACGTTGTTGAAGTTCACGCCCGCGGCCATCACGCGCACGATCACCTCGAACGCCCCGGGCTCGGGTACCTCCATCTCCTCCAGCTGGAAGGCGTCGGTCGGCTCGCCCTCGCGCTCGGCGCGGATGACCCACGCCGCCATCGTCTCGGGGAGCTCGCCAGGCTCGACGTCGATCGTGGCGATTCTGGAGGTATCGACGGACATGTCGAAACCCTAGTGCGGATCAGAACCAGTCGTGGCGCTTCACCCAGAAGAGTGTGAGCAGGATCACCGTGGGGATCACCAGCGCGCCGACGCCGAAGACGAGGAACTTCTCGCGGCTCTCGATGTGGTCCACCAGGAAGCCGAAGTTCTGGCCGAAGAACCCGGTCACGACGGTCCACAGCACGAAGATCGTGCCACCCACGGTCAGCCGGCTCGCCACGGCGTTGAGCCGGTCGGCGTTCGCGTTGAAGTAGGTCTGCGTCAGGGACATCAGGTCCTCCACCTGGCGCCCGAACTCGCTCGTGATCTGCACCAGGTGGTCGCCGATGTCGCGCAGGTAGGGGCGGGTGCCCTTGGCGAAGCCCTGCAGCCCGAGGATCGAGACGTGGGCGTTCTGGAACATGTCGCGCTGGGCGGCGGTGAGCCGGTGCAGCTCGCGGACGTCCTGCTTGAGCCGGTACGTGCGCTCGAGGTGCTCCCGCCGCGGGCGCACGAGGACCTGGCGCTCGAGCTCGTCGATCTCGTCCTCGAGCGCGTTGATGACCGGGTAGAACGCGTCGGTGAGGCCGTCCAGGACCCGGTAGACGAGCGCCTCCTCGTCGTGGATCGGCGCCGCGGCCAGCTCGTCGTGCAGGTCGTCCAGCGCCTGGCACGCCTCCTGGCGGACCGTGGCCATGAACCCGCCGGCGATGTAGATGTGCACCTCCAGCGGGCTGGCGGGCACGCGGGCGGTGAAGTACACGAGCAGCAGCTGCTCGTCGTACGGGTCGATCTTCGGGCGCTGGCCGAACTCGATCGTGTCCTCGAGCGCGACGGGGTGCAGCTCCAGGGCCTTGGCCAGCCGCTCGACCGCCGCGCGGTCGGGCTGGACCAGGTCGATCCAGAAGAAGTGATCTTCCTCGCGTAGACGCGCGATCAAGGGCTCGTCGACGCTGGTCAGGACATGCATCTTGCGCTAGACCATGGCAGCCTCGGTCTCGGCCGGAGCCGTCGGGCGGGCGACCGGGCGGCTGGGGTCGATCGTGAGCCAGGCGGCGATCGCGGCGAGCAGCGTGGCGGCCGCGGCGATCGTCAGGCCGGTGCCGAGGTCGTCGACGAACGCCTGCTTGGACGTGAAGTCGCCGACGAGCGCGCCGAGCGCGGCGACGCCGAGCGTGCCGCCCACCATCCGCGTCATCGACAGCGTGCCGGAGGCGACGCCCGCCTTCGTCCGGTCGACGGCGTTCATCGCGGCCGTGCTCATCGGGCTCATCGTGAAGCCCATGCCGAGCCCCAGCAGGATGAACGGGACGACGAGGAACGCGTAGCTCGTGTCCACCTGGACGCGGCTCTGCCAGGCGAGGCTCGCGGTGACGAGCAGCAGGCCGATCACGAGCGGCGTCCGCGGGCCGATCTTGTCGCTCAGGCGGCCGGCGAGCGGGCCGGCCACCATGATCACGAGCGTGCTCGGCAGGAAGCGCACGCCGGTCTCGAGCGGGCTGTAGCCGAGCACGTTCTGCATGTACAGGGCGAGGAAGAAGAAGACCGCGAACATGCCGAAGCTGATCGCGAACGCGACGAGGTTCGCGCCGAGGAAGCTGCGGGAGCGGAAGAAGCCGAAGTCGACGATCGGGGCGCGGGTGCGGCGCTCGATCAGGCCGAACGCTGCGAGGCCGACGACCGCGAGCGCGAACAGCGTCAGGATGCGCGCGCTGCTCCAGCCCCAGCTGTTGCCCTCCACGAGGGCGAGCACGAGCGCGGTCAGGCCGACCGTGAGCGCGGCGATCCCCGGATAGTCGACCTGGCGGGTCGCGGTCTCGTCACGCGACTCGTGCGTGGCGAACAGCGTGACGACGACCGCGACGGCCGCGACCGGGACGTTGAGGAAGAAGATCGCGCGCCAGGTCACGTCCTCGGTCAGCCAGCCGCCGACGAGCGGGCCGAGCGCGAGCGCGATGGCCGAGACGCCGGCCCACGTGCCGATCGCCTTCCCGCGCTCCTCCGGCGGGAACGCGTTGGTGATGATCGACAGCGTCGCGGGCATCATCAGCGCGGCGCCGACGCCCTGCAGCGCGCGGAAGGCGATCAGCGCGCCGTCGGACGGCGCCAGGCCGATCAGCGCGGAGGCGACCGCGAACACGACGACGCCGATCAGGAACACCAGCCGGCGGCCGAAGATGTCCCCGAGCCGGCCGCCGGTGACCAGCAGCACGGCGAAGCTCAGGCTGTAGGCGTTGATGGTCCACTCGAGCGCCGACAGACTGGCGTCGAAGGACCGCTGGATGCTCGGCAGCGCCACGTTGGTGACGGTGTTGTCGAGCATCACCATGAAGAGGGCGAAGCACATCGCCGCGAGCGTCCACCAGCGGCGGTTTTCGTCGGACACGTGGAGCATGGCTGGGAACTATCCAGCATGCGCCCGGCGCTTTTATGAGTGCCGGGTTACGGCAGCAGGACCTGGTTCTGGCCCGACTCGCGCGGAGGGCCGACGAAGACGCGCGCCTGGCGGATGGCCTTGTCGCGGACGCTGACCGCGTACCGGCCCTCGCGGGCGTCGATCGTGAGGCGGCCGGTGGCCTTGGCCGGGATGACCGGCGTGCTGGCGGTGCGGCCGCCGCGGGTGCCGCCCAGCTCGTCGGTCGCGAACGTCACGCGCTGAGGGCGGTCGGACTGGTTGGAGACGATCAGGACGATCTGGCCGGCGCCGACGGTGGTGGGGGAGACGCGGATGACGCCGTCCTGGACGGCGGCGGTCATGTTGACCAGCGGCGCCGGGCGCGGCAGGTTCGTGCGCCGGTCGCTCTCGCCGCATCCCGCGATGAGGACCGTGGCGGTCGCAAGGATGACGAGTCGGCGCACTGGATTCGGGACGTTACCTGGGTTCGCGGCCGCAAGCGCCGTTGCACCGTCCGACCCGTGTCGGATGCTGTCCGGCCCATGTTGGACCTGCCGCTCGCCACCGCTGAGTTCGTCGCCGTCGACACCGAGACCAACGGACTGAGCGGGGACAAATGCGAGTTGACGGAGATCGGCGCGGTCCTCGTCGGCGGCGGCGAGCTGCACGAGGAATGGGACTCGCTGGTGGGCGTGGCGCAGCCGCTCGGCCGCTACATCCAGCGCTTCACCGGCATCTCGCAGTCGATGGTCGACGACGCGCCCGCGCCCGAGGACGTGCTCCCGCGGCTGGCGAACATGCTGCGTGGGCGCGTGCTCGTCGCCCACAACTCGCGCTTCGACGTGCGCGTGCTGCGCCAGGCGTTCGCCCGCGCCGCGTTGGAGTGGCCCGACCCGCCGGTGATCTGCACCGTGCAGATGGCGCGCCGGTTCGCCCCGCTGCAGCGGCGGCGCGGGCTGGCGACGCTGGCCGGCGCGCTCGGCATCGACGTGGAGGAGGTCCACCGCGCGCTGCCGGACGCGCGGACGTGCGCGCGGGTCTTCTGCGCGCTGTTCGGCCGGCTGTGCGCGAACGCGCCGACGATCGGCGACGCGATCACGATCCTCGGCGCGAAGAAGGTCCGCAAGCGGCCCGCGTCCGTGCCGAACCGCCCGCGCGGCGAGCGCCCGCACCTGGCGGCGCTCCCGCACGAGCCCGGCGTCTACATCTTCCGCGACGCCGACGGGCAGCCGCTCTATGTCGGCAAGTCCGTGGACCTGCGCGTGCGCGCGCGATCGCACTTCACGTCCGGCGCGTCGTGGACGCAGCACGCCGAGCACGTCGACCACACGGTCACCGAGTCCGAGCTCGGCGCGCTCCTGCTCGAGGACCGGCTGATCAAGGCGCTCAAGCCGCCCGGCAACGTCAAGGGCAAGTCCGACCCCGACGGCTACGTCTACATCCGCTGCCGGCTGGACATCCCGTTCCCGATCCTCGAGGTGGCGCTCGAGCCCGCCGTCGGGCATGCGGTCTGCGTCGGTCCGGTGCGCGGCCGCGCGGCGGCCGCCGAGCTGGTCGAGCAGCTCAACTCGCTGTTCGGGCTGCGCCACTGCGGGCGGTCGATGCCGCGCCGGGCGCATCCGAGCGCGTACGGCCAGATGGGACGGTGCCTGTCGCCCTGCCTGAACGACCTCGACCCGAACGTCTATCGCGAGCGGCTGGACGAGGCGCTGCGGCTGTTCGTCGGCAAGAGCGGCGCCGCGGCGCTGCTGGCGCGGGTGGACGACCAGATCCGCGAGGCGTCGGCGGCGCAGCGGTACGAGCGGGCGGCGTGGCTGCAACGTCGGCGCGAGCGGCTCGAGTCGTTGCTGGCGCGGCTGGGCGGCGTGCTCCGCGCGATCCACACGGGCGCGCGGCTGGTCCTGGCGCCGCATCCGTCGGCGGCGGGGCGGTTCGACCCGATCTGGGTCGCCGGCGGGCGCGTGGTCGACTGGGGCGCCGCCGAGTCGTCGCTGGTGGACCGGTCGATGCGCGCGCTGAAGGCGGCGCCGCCGGCGGGGCGGCTCGGCGGATGGCTGTCGGCCGACGCGGTCGCGGAGGCGCGGCTGGTGGGGGCGTGGATCGCGTTGAACAAGCCGCCGACGCTGGAGCTCGGGCCGCGGGTCGGTGAAGCGCAGCACGAGCGGTTCCTGAGCCGGCACGGGTTCGTCCTGCACCGAGGCGAAGGGGAGCGCGGCCTCGCTTCCGTGGCCGGCTAGGGCCGGACCGGCACGCGACGCTAGGCGGCGAAGGCGGCGATCGCCGAGCCGGAGAGCTCGGCCTTGGGGACGAAGCCGCGGGCGCCGCAGTGGTCGAAGTGCGGCGGGTAGTCGGAGGCGTCGCGGCTGGACGTCAGGACGACGGCGGGGCCGCCCATGCGGGACAGGCGGCGGGTGACCTCGATGCCGTCCACGTCGGGGAGGCCGATGTCGAGGAGGACGACGTCGGGCCGGAGGCGCTCGGCGGCGGCGATGCCCTCGCCGCCGGTGGCGCTCTCGCCCACCACGCGGTAGCCGTCCGCCTCGAGCAGCGCACGCGCCGCGTTGCGGAACCCGGCGTGGTCGTCGACGATGAGGACGGTCTGTGGCATTGCGATCACTATCCCCGCAACGGGCGCTCCTCAAAAGCGCGGTAGCTCGTGTCACCGGAGCGGGCAGCCGCACCCTGCCGGGGGGAGTAGCGCCAGTGTCACAGTCGCCCTAGCTGGTGCAACTGAAGGGCCGATGGACGTTGATGCTCTCTATCAGCGCCACCGGGACGCGTTGCTCGTGTTCCTGGTGCGCCGTACGGCGGACACGGAGGTGGCGCTCGACCTGTGGGCCGAGACGTTCGCCCAGGCCGTGGCCTCCAGCCGACGCTACCGCGGCACGACGGACGCGGAGGCGGCGGGCTGGCTGTACGGGATCGCCAAGCGCCAGCTGGCGCAGTACTACCGCCGCGGTCACGCCGAGCAGCGGGCGCTGACCAAGCTCGGCCTGGAACGGCCGCCCGCGTCCGACGCGCTGCTGCGCGAGGTCGAGCAACGCGCCGCGCTCGCCGACCTGCGCCGCGACCTCGCCGAGGCGCTCGGCGCGCTCTCGGAGCCGATCCGGGACGCCGTCCAGCTGCGGATCGTCGACGAGCTGCCGTACGCGGACGTCGCCCGCTCGCTGCGCATCTCCGAACCCGCGGCCCGCGCACGCGTCTCACGCGGCCTGGCCGCGCTCGCCGACTTCCTCGACCCGATCGCCATCCGGGAGGCGACCGCCACATGAACCTCGACGCCTACATGGACAGCTTCGGCCGCGACCTCACCCGTGCGGCCCGGACCCGACGACGCCGCGCCGGGCGCCGGCTCGCCCTCGCCGTGCCGATCGCCGTCGCCGCGACCGCCGCCGCGATCGTCGTGCCCGGCGGGGGCGGCACCGTCGACGCGATTGCCGCCGCCCGCGCCGCGCTCGCGCCGACGGGCGAGATCGTCCACATGAAGATCCGGATGACCCTGCCGGGCAATCGCCCGGGGTCCGAGACCGAGCAGTGGTACGCCGCGGACCCGGTCCGCTGGCGCACGCGCCAGGTGCTGCGGGGCGCCGGGCGGATCGAGATCGCCTCGTCCGACGACCGGCTGCGGGTCTACAACGCCCGGCGCGATGTCGTCACGATCTACGACGACGCCAAGCTGGCGACCGGCCCGAACCTGTTCGGCACCGACCCGGCGTCCGACCTGCGCGAGCAGCTCGCCAAGGGGGACGTGCGTGACGAGGGCGTCGTCCGCTTCGACGGCCGTGACGCCCGCCGGCTCGTGCAGGAGGTCAAGCACGACGGCTTCACGCAGCGCTTCGTCTATTACGCCGATCCGACCACGTTCGCACCCCTCGCCGGCCAGCTGACGATCCTGCGCAAGCACGGCAAGGCGCTGCGCGGCCCCGAGTACCGGGTGACGGTCTACGAGCGGCTGCCGCTCAACGAGCAGACCGAGGCGCTCCTGAAGCTCGACAAGACGCCGAGCACCAGGTACGTGTGGTCGCCTAGGATCGCCGCCCGCCCCACGCGAGGACGCTGAGCGGCCCGAGCGGCGCCTTCTCGTGCACCGGGGCGGGGGACGTCACGACGTGCTCCTCCGGGTCGTGTGCGACCACGTGCATGACGCTCACGCCCGTGTAGCGCGCGACCGCGTGCGGGAGATCGGCGCGGATCCACCTCGAGGACTGGCCCGGCAGCGTCGCGACGATCACCTCGTCGTGGCGCATCGGGTCCCACACCTCCGACAGCGCCTCGAGCGGGTGCGGGTCGCACACCATCCCGTCGCAGCTCTTGATCCCGGCCCGGCGCCACTCCATCAACGCGCCCTCGAGCCGCTCGTGCGCGACGGCTCGCTCCGCGGTGCCCGGGCCGCCGGCCGGCATCACCAGCGTCGCCACGATCGGCCCCCGCTCGCCACGGTGGACGAGCGCCTCGATCAGCTCAGGCGCCGCGGCGGTGCGATTGGCGAGCACGATCACGTGAGCGGCCATCGGGCGGCTCCCTTCATCGGGTGCGGATTGCTACAAAGGTGAACGTTACCGCGCGAACGGGATGTCCACGATGAGCGCCGACGCGCCGTCGGCCTCCACCGTGTCCCCGGGGTTCGCCTCGCGCCGCACGAGCGCGAGCGCGATCGGCCCGTGCTCGGGCGACACGACCACCGAGCCGAGCTTGCCGACGACCTTCTCGCCGAGGCGCAGCTCGGTGCCCGAAGGTGCCGGCTCGTCGAGCTTCAGGCCCAGCAACCGCCGGTTCGGCTTGCCGCGGTAGAAGAGCCGGGCAACCGTCTCCTGACCGACGTAGCACCCCTTGGTGAACGAGACGGCGCGTTCGTTGAGGCCCGCCTCTTGGGGGATGACGCTGTCGTCGAGGTCCACGCCGTAGCGGGGGCGACCGGTCTCCACGCGGACCACCTCCGCGAGGGCCTCGTCGCCGTCGGGGAAGTCCAGCGCGCCACGGACGGCCTCACGGTCCTCCGCCCAGCAGAACACGTCGACGCCGACGTCGGTCCGGACGGCCACGACCGTCTTGCCGCCCAGCTCCACGCGCGCGTTGTCGTGCTCGTCGGGGCCGGCGAGGTCCGGCGCGTCCGGGCCGATCACCGAGAGCAGCGTCATCTCGAGCGTGCGCTTGTGCAGCTCCACGTCGCGTCCGAGCTTGGTCCGCCGCAGCAGGTTGAACAGCTCCTGGAGCGCGACCCGCTCGCAGTCGATCAGCAGCTCGTCACCGAGGTCGAACACCCGCAGGTCGCCGAGCATCTTGCCCTTGTGGGTCAGGAAGGCGGCGTAGCAGCCCTTGCCCGGCTCCAGGGCCAGGATGTCGTTGGTCACCTGGCCGTGCAGGAAGTCCTTGGCCTCGGCGCCCGTCAGCGCGAGCTTGCCGCGCTCGGATCGATCGACGACGAAGGTGGTCACTGACGAAACGTTAGCGCTCCTCGAGGCGGGCCAGCCGGCGCCGCACCTCCCGCTCGAGCTCATCGAGCACGCGGTCGCGCGCGACGCCCGCCGACAGGGCGCTCCGCACCACCTGCGCCTCCTCGGCGCCGTCGAGCCGCTCGAGCAGCGCGAGCAGCCCGTCGAGGTCGTGGGGGAGTGGAGCAGACGCCATTAGTACGCTCTGGTGCAGATCATGCCGCTTGCCGACGACTTCCAGCAGATCCTCGACGCGCTGCCGTCGGACTGGACCGACCTCGAGCTCGACCTGCGCGTCGACGAGGACCACTACGTCGATGCCGCCACGCTGCTCGTGACGTGCAACGCCCAGCCGTACTCCAACTACGACTGGCACTTCCACCTGATCGTCGCGCACCACTTCGGGCACGCGGCCGCGCCGGAGGTCGTGCGCGGGACGCTGCGGCTGCTCGACGACAAGGACATCGCGGGCGAGCTCGCCCTGCGCGAGGTGCGCGCGGGCCGCGTCGAGACGATCAACACGTGGGGCCGCCCGGAGTCCTGGCGCGAGGAGTTCAAGCGCCTCCGGGCTCAATAGTGAAGGTGGGGCAGCCCCTCCGCCCCACCCCGATCATCCGACCTTAACCGGCCGCTTCGTGGGCGTCGCGCGCGACGGACGAGTCGCGTCCCGCCCCACGCTCGATCGCCCCGAAGTACGGCTGGCCCGCGGTCCACGCGGGCGCCGCGTCGTCCAGCTCGGCCGCCAGCGCGTCGGTGTCCGCGTCCGGCACCTCCTGCGTCATCGCGCTCAGCGCCTCCTCGGGCTCCTTCTGCGCCTGCTCGTAGCCCCGCTGCAGCGCGCGCACGACCGCGACGACCTTCGCGCGGTCGTCCTGGAGGATCACCTCGTCCACGCACAGCACGAGCTTGGCGGGCGGCACGATGGCCATCACCACCGTGCACCCGGACGGCGGCGTGGCGGTGATCCGGAAGTCGGCGTCACCTTCTCTTGACGGCTCGAGCTCGACGCCTTCGCCCTCGTCGTAGGTGCGGTACGTGGCGAAGTAGACGCCCGCGTCGTCCGCGGTCACGCGGGGCGGCAGGACGATCGGGACCTCCCCGAACTGGCTGGTCGTCTGCGTGCTGCCGCAGGCGACGAGGATGAGAGCGAGAAGCGGTATGAGGGCGCGCGGCACCCGGGTATGGTGGCGGACCGTGAACTTGCACCTGGGCCCGCTCCTGCGGCACACGACCGAGGACGAGGCCACCATCTGGGTGCAGACCGACGGCCCGTGCCGCGTCGAGGTGCGTCCCGAGGGCGTCGAGCCGTGCTTCGAGCACACGTTCACGGTCGAGGGCCACCACTACGCGCTCGTCCACGTGACGGGTCTCCCGCGCGGCGCCACGACGCCGTACGAGGTGGCGCTGGACGGCGAGGTCGTCTGGCCGGAGCCCGACAGCGCGTTCCCGCCGAGCGTGATCCGCACGCAGACGCCCTCCGACCACGTGAAGGTCCTCTTCGGCTCCTGCCGCGTGGCCGCGCCGCACGAGCCGCCGTACACGCTGCGCAAGGACGAGGACCCGCGCGGCCGCGAGGTCGACGCGCTGCGGGGCCTCGCGCTCGAGCTGATGCACCAGCCCGTCGAGACCTACCCGCACGGGCTGATCCTGCTCGGCGACCAGGTCTACGCCGACGAGGTCCACCCCGACGTCGAGGAGCAGCTCGACGGCGAGTTCGTCGAGACGTACGACGACTACGTGGACCTGTACACGGCGTCCTGGGGCGAGCCGGTCATCCGCTGGCTGCTGTCGACGGTGCCGAGCGCGATGATCTTCGACGACCACGACGTCCACGACGACTGGAACACGTCGGTCGAGTGGCTGGCCGAGATGCGCCAGAAGGGGTGGTGGCGGCGCCGGATCGTCGCCGCCTTCGAGAGCTACCTGATCTACCAGCACCTCGGCAACCTGTCCCACGCCGACCGCGCCGAGTACCAGCTCTACCAGGACCTCCAGCACGGCGACGAGCCCACGGAGCGGCTGCGCGAGTACGCCCGCCGCGCCGACGCGGAGGTCGAGGGCACGCGCTGGAGCTTCTGCCGGGACATCGGCCCCGCGCGGCTGGTGATGGTCGACTCGCGGGCCGGCCGCGTGCTGGACCCCGGCAAGCGCTCGATGGTCGACGCCGACGAGTGGGAGTGGATCAAGGAGCACGCGACCGGGGACATCGAGCACCTGATGATCGGCACGTCGCTGCCGCTGATCATGGGCCCGGCGATGCACTGGCTCGAGTCCTGGAACGAGGTCACGGCCGACGGCGGCTGGGGCAAGCTCGTCAAGCGGGTGGCCGAGAAGCTCCGCCAGGAGCTCGACCTCGAGCACTGGCCCGCCTTCCAGGACTCCTTCCACCGGATGATCGCCCACCTGCGCGCGGTCGGGGCCGGTGAGCACGGCGACGCGCCGACCACGATCACCGTCCTCAGCGGCGACGTCCACCACGCGTACCTGGCCGAGATCGGCTTCCCGCCGGGCAGCGGCGTGCAGTCCGCGGTCTGGCAGGCGGTCTGCTCGCCGTTCCGCAACCCGCTCGACGCGAACGAGCGGCGGGTCATCCTCGGCGCCTGGACACGCGCCGCCGGCCGCTTCACCCGGCTGTTCGCGAAGGCCGCGGGCGTGAAGGACCCCGAGGTCCGCTGGCGCCTCGCGCACGAGAAGCCGTGGTTCAACAACCAGGTCGCCTGGCTGGAGTTCGAGGGCGAGCGCGCCAAGTTCGTGCTCGTCAAGGCGCTCCCGCCGGAGGATGGCAAGGGCGACCCGATCATGGAGCGGGTGTTCGAGCGATCGATCGAACCCAACCGCGTCTTCGCGAGGACTTAAGACACACTCTTCGCGCTGGGGTCATGATCAGGTAGCGAACCGCTGGGAGCCGCTACGCACCACGTGACCAGAACCGATGCTGATCTCCTCGCCGATGCGAGACAGGATCCGGCCGCCTTCCGGGAGTTCTACGACCGGTACGCGACCTGGGTGCACTCGTGGTTCTCACGCCAGACCGGGTCCGACTCCGCCGCGTTGGATCTCACGGCGGAGACGTTCGCCCAGGCCTGGCACTCCAGCCGGCGCTTTCGTGACATGGCCGACGGCTCGGGGGCGCCGTGGCTGTTCGGGATCGCGCGCAACCTGCTGCGGCAGTACCACAAGCACAACCGGATCGAGAGCGCGGCTCGCGAGCGGATGGGCATGCCGACGGCGTGGGCCGAGTGCGAGGACTACGAGGCCGTCGACGAGCGGATGGTCGCGTCGTCGTTGGCCCCGTTGCTGCGTATGGCCGTCCGCGCGCTGCCGGCGGAGCAGCAGCGGGCGCTGGAGCTTCGCGTCGTACAGCAACTGGACTACGAGGAGGTCGCGGGCGAGCTGGGCTGCACCCAGAACGCCGCGCGGCTGCGCGTGTCCCGCGCATTGAGGGCGCTGGGACTCAAGCTGAGGGGAGCACAGGCATGACCACGACCGCACCGCCCGTGGGTGACCACGCCCGCGTCCGCAGAGTCGCCGAGCGCACGCGCTCAGCCCGGCTCATCCGGGATTCGATCGGACTCTTGAGCTCCAAGTGGTCCGTCGACGTCCTGCTCGCGCTGGGCGACGGCACCCGCCGCTACCACGAGCTGCTCGAGGACCTCGCTCCGATCTCGGAGAAGGTGCTCACGCAGACGCTGCGCGCGATGGAGCGCGACGGCCTCCTCGTCCGCCGCGTGCACGCCGAGGTGCCACCGCGCGTGGAGTACGCGCTGTCGCCGCTCGGCGCGACCATGGCCCCGCCGCTGAAGGCGCTCGGCTCCTGGTCGCTCGCGCACGGCAAGCGGGTCGAAGAGGCGCGTGACCGCTTCGACGCTCGCGCGGCCGCACGCGTGAGAGCGGCGTAGCTATCGCCTGAAGTTCTCGACCAGCCCGGCGAGCGACGTCGCCATCGCGGCGAGGTCGGCGCTGGCCGCGGCGATCTGCTGCGTGGCGGCCGAGGACTGCTGCGTGGCCGCCGACACGTCGCTCGTGGCGGCACTGGCGTCGCGCGCGATCTGCCCGACCTCGCTCGTGGCCTCCGCCATCCGGTTGATGCACGCCGAGACGCTCGTGATGCTGTCCGACAGCCCGTGGAACGCGGCCTCGGTCTCACGCACCGTCCCGTTGGAGGACTCGGCCAGCTTGCGGACCTCGTCGGCGACCACCGCGAAGCCGCGGCCGGTCTCACCCGCACGGGCGGCTTCGATCGCGGCGTTGAGCGCGAGCAGGTTCGTCTGGTCGGCGATCGCGGCGATCTGGGTGGTCAGGGCGACGCCCTGACCGGCGAGGTGCGAGGCGTGCGCGGCGAGCTCGACGGCCTCGCGGTTGATCGCCTCGGCGTCCGCGATGCTCTTGATCTGGCGCTCGGCGCCTTCGGCGACGCCGCAGGAGAGGCGGGCGATGTCCTCGATGGCCGTGCCCGTCTCGCTGGTCGTGGCCGACATCTCCTGCGAGGCGCCCGAGACGCGCTCGGCGCTCTCGCCGATGCCGTCCACGATCGTCGCGACGCCGCGGCGCGTCTCGTTGTAGAGCTCGAGCCCGCCCTGGGCCTGGCCCAGCATGACGTTGAAGGTCTCGCCGAGGGTGCCGAGGTTCGCGCCGTGCGGCGCTTCGATTGGGGTCGTGACGGGCTGGACGTCCACGGTGAGGTCGCCCCGCGCCATCGCGCCGAGACCCTCTCCGAGCCCGGTCAGGCAGTGCTGGGAGAGGCTGTCGAGCCGGTCCTGCAGACCGTCCAGGCAGGACTGGTCGCCGAGCGCGGACCGCATGGTCTCGCGCACGCTGTTGTACCCCACGAGCGCGGCTTGAGCCTTTTCCAGCATCGAGTTGAAGAGCTCGACCAGCTCCTGCGTCTCGGGGTTGTCCGACCGCGTGGCGATCGGCTTGGTCGCCGGGTCCACGCGTACGGTGAGGTCGCCCTGGTTCATCGCGTCCAGACCCGCGAGGAGGTTGGTGAGGCAGTGATCGTGCAAGCTGCGCAGGCGGGCGCGCAGCTCGTCCGCGGCCACGTCTGGCGCGGCGACCGCGGGAGCGGGTTGAGTGCGACGAAGCAAGGACACGATCATGTGATCGGCGCAGAGACGCTCGTGTTGAGCCGACCGCTGAAGAACCGTTCATCTTGGGAGGTTTGCGCGATTCGCGTTCGGTTTGGCATCGACGGGTCGTCCAGGTCACTCGAATTGCGTATACGCACGTTCCCGTCAGCATTCGCGGGAGGTGGCGCGATCGCGGTGTAATCGCCCGCGTACGCGGCAAGAGAAGGGACGTGACCACCACGTGCGCGCCCAGGGCAGGCGCGCACCGCGCAGCGGCCCGAGTCACTGGGGAGCGACAGGGCCGGCGCGCTCCGCGCGTTCCCTCATCTGGCGCCGGGCCGAGTTCCTTCCCGAGGTCCGGCGCCCGCGGAGGGCGTCATCCGAGCTGGACGCCGCGGCCCGTGGACGGGCGCCGGTAGCCCGTCGCGCGCTGGACGCTCGACGGCCGCCACAGGGCCCCGCCCCGCAGTGTCGGCACGCCTTGCGCGTTGAGCGCGTCGGCGATCGCCTGCAGCGTCATCCCGCGCTCGCGCATGCGCGCGATCCGCTCCTGCAGCTCGGGTATGTCGGCGACCGACGTGCGGCCGCGGTCGTGGACGCGCGCGTTGGCGAGCGCGATCAGCTTGCCGCTCTCGGTGGCCGTGTCCAGCGCCAGGTCGAGTGCGATCAGCCGGCGCCGCTCGTCGTTGAACCACGTCAGCAGCGGACGGAGGTTGGCGGCGTTGGCGGACAGGTCGTGGAGCCGGGCGAGCACCAGCACCTCCGCGCGGTGCTCGGCGAGCTGCTCGAGTGCCCACACCAGGGAGGGGCGCTGGTCGCGCCCCTCGGGGTCGACGTCGCCGACGACGCGCACGAGCTCCAGCCCGCGCTCATCGCAGCAGCGCCGGATCTCGACGCGTTCACGCGTGAACTCCATCTCGTCGGCGGCCGTCGCGCACACGTAGCCGAGTGCGCGTGGCCGCTCCCAACGGGCCGTGCTGGCTTCGATCACTGCCACTCCCACCGTTTCGTCCCAGCATCGGAACGCCTACCAGTGGGACGTACGCCGATCAACAGGCCATACGCAATGAATGTCCCTCTCGCGTACTCGATGTCAGGGCGCTGACACGCCGTCAAGGGTGTCGGACCACACCTCGAGGCGGTGGCACTCGGCCGGCGTCGGCGCCTCCCAGCGGTCGAGCATCCGCTCGATCGACGGCCACGGAACGGGGTGCTCGCGATCGCGGTTGCGGCGGCTGAGGTCGTCCGCGGCCGCCTCCACGGCGACGATCGTGACGTGCGCGTGGTAGTCCGCGCAGAGGGCGATCGTCTGACCGCGCAATTGCGCGGAGAGGTTCGTCGCGTTCCAGATGAACGGCTCGCCCGCGCGCAGGTAGACGCGCGCCTGCTCCCGCGCGTCCTGGATCAGGTGGCCCTCGGCGGTCGTGTCGCCGCGCTTGACCCCACGCTCGCGCCGCAGGTCGTCGAGCGAGATCACCGGTCGGCCGTCGCCATGGTGCGCGATCCACAGGTCCTTGCCCGCGCCGGGCAGCCCGGACAGCACGACGACGCGGCTGCGCGTGTCGTCGTAGGCGGCGTACGCGGGGTCGCGGTCGGTGCGGGTGAAGTAGGTGAAGCGCGCGTGGTCGGACGCGAACGGGTACGGCTCGTACAGGCAGCCGAGCTCGGCCGCGTACTCGGCGAAGAGGTCGACGTTGAGCACGAGCGCGTCGACGCCCGACCCGATCCGCCCGAGCGCGTCCGCGCGGGTGAGCCGGTGCTGGCGGACCACGCCTGCCTCGAGCGAGATCTGGACGCACCGGCGGACGGCGTCCCGCTGCGCGATCAGGTGGTACGGGGCCATGTGGTGGCGGACCAGCGCGCAGATCCGCTCGCGCGCCCGCGGCTCGACGCCCGCCTCCCACAGCAGCCTGCGCGCGATGATCGCGCCGCGCCGCGCGTGGCCCGGCGCGGTCCAGCGGCCGTCCTCGAACCGGGTCGTCGCCGGCTTGCCGACGTCGTGGAGCACCGCCGCGAGCCACAGCTCCTCACGCGTCACGGCGTCCAGCTCGTCCCAGCCGGGGGCGGAGATGAGCGCGTCGCAGACCATCCGCGTGTGCGCGAGCACATCACCTTCGGCGTGGTACTCCGGGTTCTGCGGCGTCTCGGCCATGGCGGCCAGCCACGGCGCGTCCTCCGCGCGCAACTCCGCGCCGATCGCGATCACGACGCCAGCCCGTTCGGCACGACCGCACCGCTCATCCAGTGCTGGTCGGTCTTGACGTGGTCCTTGCGGACGAGCTTGCCCACCGCGCGCTGGTGCTCGGCGACCGCGAACGCGTCCGCCCAGCGCACCACGACGCCCTCGCGCTCGGGCCCGAACGCCGACGCGCCTGCGAGCAGCGACAGGACTCGAACCCGGTCGAACAGGCCGCGGTAGAGCAGCGGCACGAGGTCCACCTGGAGGCGCTCCGCCCACGCCGCGGTGTCGTCCCAGCTCAGGCAGCGGTCCTCCGCGTCGTAGACCGCGAACAGCTGGAAGTAGGACGGCAGCCGGTCGTACTCGATCGAGTGCCGGCCGTACGTGTTCTCGCCGCAGATGCGCCAGCCCGCGGGCAGCTCGTACCCCACGCGCCCGGCCAGCGCCCGCACCCACGTGCGGGTGGCGTGGTAGCCCGAGGAGACCGAGCGGGCGTGCGTGTACCCGTCGGCGTAGATCGTCGTGTTCTCGCCGTCGAGCTTCTCGGTCACGACCACCTCGCGCCCGGTGAAGGTCGCGTAGTCGGCGTAGGCGTGATCGCCGTCCGCGCCGCGGTTCGGTGAGTCGGGCAGGTGCCAGGTGCGTGGGTACTTCGTGCGCTCCACGCCGCGGCACGGTAGAGGCCGCGGCGCCGAAGCGCACGCGGCCCCGCCGCACGGATCAGAAGCGGATCCGGCTCAGGAAGTCGTAGCCGACCTGCGCCGTGGTGAGCGCGACGGCGAGCGCGTCGTCGCGCTCGACGATGTACTCGTGCTCGCGCGGGTCGCCCGCCGCGCGGAAGATCCGCGCGAAGTCGATCACGCCCGTGCCCGGGTCGGCGAACGTGGCCACGTGGCCGGGGTTGAACCGCATGTCCTTGACGTGGAACTGGCGCACGCGGTCGCCGAGGACGGCGATCAGCTGCACCGGGTCGCGGTGGGCGTACCAGGCCCAGTACAGGTCGATCTCGAAGTGCACGAACCGCGGGTCGGTGTCGGAGATCAGGAAGTCGTAGCCGACCAGCGGGGTGTCGTCCTGGAGCGCGCCGAACTCCCAGTTGTGGTTGTGGATGCCGAACCGCAGCCCGTACTGGCGGGCCATCGCGCCCGCCTGGTTGCAGACGGCGGCGTAGTCCTTCCACTGCGCCGCGGTCGTCAGCAGGGACGTGCCGCCGGTCGGGCCGAACGTCGCCGGGGTGACCGGCGTGACGATGTAGCGCTGCCCGATCGTCACCGCGTCCTGCAGCTGCGCGCGCCAGGCGGCGGCGTCGAACGGGTACGGGACGGCCTGGTGGCCGGACGTCGCGCGCAGGCCCGCCCGCCGCAGCGCCGCCTTGAACTCCGCCGCGGTGCGACCGGCGAAGCCCGCGTGCTCGACCGTCCGGTAGCCGATCCGGGCGAGCGCGCGCAACGTGCCGTCGAGGTCGGCCGTGAGCTGCTCGCGCACGGTGTAGAGCTGGATGCTGATCTGCTCACGCGGGATCGACCCGCCGTGGCCCCAGCCGCCGTGGGGATGGCCGTGCGCGTGGGCCGGCGCGCCGAGCGCGCCGAGGCCCATCGGCACCGCCGCGGCGCCCGCCGCTCCGAGCAGGAAGTCGCGCCGGCCGAGCCCGCGGTGTTCACTGGACATGAACGCTCCTCTCTCGCGGGGCCTGGCTCTCCCGACCGGCCCCTTCGCGGACGGACGTTACTCCTCTAGGCGAGCGCCGCCGCGACGGGTGCGGAGTGCCAGTCGGCGTCGACGTCCATCGGCGCGGCGAAGTAGTAGCCCTGGCCGAGGTCGCAGCCGATCTCGCGCAGCATGTCGAGCTGCTCGCGGGTCTCGATGCCCTCGGCGACGACCTTCAGGCCGACCGTCTTGGCGAGGCCGACGATCAGGCGCACGAACGCCGCGTCGTGGTCGCTGAAGGCCAGGCCCTCGACGAACTCCCGCGCGATCTTGAGCGTGTCGAGCGGCAGGTTGCGCAGGTAGGAGAGCGAGCTGTAGCCCGTGCCGAAGTCGTCGAGCGCGAGCTGCACGCCGAGGTCGCGCAGCTGCTGCAGCGTCTCGGCGCCGCGCTCGGCGTCCTTGACGAGCAGCGTCTCGGTCACCTCGAGCACGAGCCGGCCCGGCGGGATGCCGGTGCGCCGCAGCACGTCCTGGATCGTCGGGATGAGGTCCGGGTGCTCGAGCTCGATCGCGCTCAGGTTGACCTGCACCTGGAGGGTGTCGGAGCGGGCGACGACCGACTGGCACGCCTCCTCGAGCACGTAGCGGCCGAGCGGCACGATCAGGCCGGTGTCCTCCGCCAGCGGGATGAACTCGGCGGGCGGGATCCGGCCGCGGTCGGCGTGGTTCCAGCGCACGAGCGCCTCGACCGAGATCGTCTCGCCGGTGCCGATGTCCACGATCGGCTGGTACTGGACCATCAGCTCGCGCTGCTTGAGGGCGCGCGCCAGCTCCTCCTTGAGGCCGTGGCGGCGCACGATCGAGTCGCGCATCGCGGGCGTGAAGACGGCGAAGCGGCGCTTGCCGCCCTCTTTGGCCTCGTACATGGCGACGTCGGCGTCGCGCAGGAGCTCGTCCGTGGCGGTGCGGTTGTGCTGGCAGGCGGCGATGCCGATCGACAGCGACACGTTCAGCGGCTTCTCGCCGGCCTGGACCGGCGCCAGGAACGCGGCGAGCGTGCGCTCGGCCAACTCGGCGGCGCCCTGCTCGACGTCCTCGTCGCGCTGCACCAGCACGGCGAACTCGTCGCCGCCGAGGCGCGCGACCACGTCCTCCTTGCGCACCGAGCGCACGAGCCGCGAGGCGACGCCGCGCAGCAGCTCGTCGCCGATCGCGTGCCCGAGCGTGTCGTTGACGCCCTTGAAGTCGTCGAGGTCGATGAACATGACCGCGACCTTGTCCGCCCCGCCCGACTCGAGCGCCTCGCGCACCCGCTGGGAGAACAGCGAGCGGTTCGCGAGCCCGGTCAGCGGGTCGTGGTGGGCCTGGTGCGTCAGCTGGTCCTGCAGGTCGCGCAGCTCGGTGACGGCCTGCTCGAGGCGGTCGAACTGGAGCGCGGCGGACGCGTTCGCGGCGAGCGTCTCGAACAGCGCGCGGTCGCCGCGCGTGAAGCCGCGGGAGAGCCCGTAGCGGTTGGCCAGCATGAGCGTGCCGATCACGCGGTCCTCGCCGCGCAGCACGCCGAGCATGCCGTGGCGGACCCCGCGGCCCGCCAGGTACGCGGCGATCGAGGCGGGGAAGGGGTCGGTGAGCGCGATCGCGTCCTCGGACTCCTCCGCGAGCGTGCGGAGCGCGACCGCCGCGTCATGGTCCATCAGCGCCATCGCCTCGCGCGCGTTGCCGGGGCCGAGCCCGGTGCGCAGCGGCGCGCCGCCGTCGCCGGCGAACAGGATCACCTCGGCCTGCTCGGCCCGGAACGCGCCGAGGGCCCGCTCGAGCAGGCCCTCCAGCGCGATCGCCACCTCGGGCGACTCGCTCAGCGTCCGGTTGGCCTCGTAGAGGAACTTGACCTTCTCGTGGCCCTGGCGCTCGTGCACGTAGGCGCGGTAGCCGCCGAACGCCACCAGGATCGGCAGCGCCAGCAACGGCGTGGCCGCGGGCCGCTCGATCCAGAGGATCGACGAGACGAGCGCCATCGCCGTGCCGGTGAGCGTCACCACGAAGTCCATGCCGAACATCTGGCGGACCTGCTCGCGGGAGACGCTGCCCTCGGTCAACACGATCGCGGCGATGATCTGCGCGATCGTGAGCACGCCACCGAGCTGGGTCGCGGCCAGCACGGCCAGCCACGCGAGCGGGCCGAAGTCGTCGTCGATCCCGGAGGCGAGGTGGACGAGCACGAGCATCACGTTCGCCACGAGCGCGATCTGCGCGACGTTGAAGCAGAACTTGATCAGCGGCAGCCGGCGCAGCAGCAGCGCGATCAGCGAGCCGCCGACGATCGCCCAGAAGGCGTGCGTGCCGGTGGTGAAGATCAGCGCGACGGTGAGCGGGATGTCCGTCAGCGAGAACGAGTGCGAGCTGCGGCGGAACTCGAGCTCGACGGGGAAGCGCTCGGTCGCGAGCACGAGCACGGCGATCACGTACCAGGCGATCTCCGGCGTCTGCATCGCCTCGAAGTCGCGGACGAACGCGAAGTAGAGCACGGCGGAGATCACCGAGAGGGCGAAGATGAGGCCCCAGATCGGCTCGATCTTGCGGATGACGCGCAGTCCCACGTCCATGTGATCGACCGCGAACCCAGCGATTTGAGGGGTTAAGCGCCGCGGGCGGCCGTGTGGCCGCCCGCGATCGGTGGTGTCTACTTCCCGCCCCAGGTGGCGCGCTCGTCCGCGCTCACCACTCGATGCTCGACCACGTGCTGCGGGACCAGGTCGAGCGGCTCCAGGTCGACTTGGTCGGGTCGACGCCGTCGCCCGCGCTCTCGCAGGCCGCGCAGGTCCAGGTGGCACGCGCCCACGGGGCGGTCGTGCCGCTGGCGCCGGCGGTCCAGGTGGCCTTGGTCCAGGTCGCGCGAGTCCAGGTCGCCTTCGTCCAGGTGGCCTTGGTCCAGGTCGCCTTGGTCCAGGTGGCGCGCGTCGGGTCGATGCCGGCCAGCGTGAGCGCGGTGGCGACCGACAGGTTCGGAGTCAGCCCGGCGTTGGCGGCCGTGGAGACCTGCGCGGCGAGCGCGGCCGGGATGTTGACCTGGCCGACGCCGTCGGCGGTCGTCGTGACGTTCGCGGTCAGCAGCGCCTTGACCTGGTCCGGGTTCAGGTCCGGGCGGGCCTGCAGGAGCAGCGCGGCGGCGCCCGCGACGACGGGGGAGGCCATCGACGTGCCGCCGATGCGGATGTACTGGCCGCCCTCGAAGATGCTGGTGGCGGGCGCGAGCTGCGAGAACGCCGAGCCGGCCGCGAGCGGGGCGACGATCTTCGCGCCCGGCGCGAACACGTCCGGCTTGTTGAAGCCGTCGATGGTCCGGCCGCGGCTGGAGAAGTCGGCGACCGTGTCGTCGGCCGGAGCCGCGGTCTCCCGCTCGTCGGTCGCGCCGACCGAGATCACGTACGGGTCGTTGCCCGGCGCGTACTGCGCGGCGTCGGCCGCGTCGCCGCGGTTGCCGACGGCGGACACGACCACCACGCCCGCGTGCCACGCGAACTCGACGGCGGCGTTGAGCGGGTCGGTCCGGTAGGAGCCCGGCGTGTCGGCGGACACGGACAGGTTCACGACCTTGATGTTCAGCTCGTCCTTGTGGTCGACGACGAACTGCAGCGCGTTGATCACGTCGAGGACGGTCGAGTTGCCCGCGTCGTCGGAGGTCTTGATGGCGACGAGGTCGGCCTCCGGCGCGATGCCGGTGTACTTGCCGGCGAGCCCGTCGGTGCGGAACGCCGAGTTGCCGCCGACGATGCCCGCGACGTGCGTGCCGTGGCCGACAGGGTCGCCCGCGCCCGTGGCGCCGGGGTTCGAGATGACGTTCGTGACGCGCGACGTGCCGTCGGCGTTCTTGAAGTCGGCGATGTCGCCGTTGATGCCCGAGTCGATGATCGCGACGCCGACGCCCTTGCCGGTCAGGCCCGCGGCCCACGCCTGGTCGGCGCCGGTCGTCTTCGGGAAGTTCGTCGCCAGCAGCTCGGGCGAGAAGCTCGTCGAGTTGACCTTCGCGTTCAGCGTGACGTTCAGGACGCCCTTGGCGCTCTTGAGCGCCTTGGCCTGCTTGGCCGGCAGCCGGACGGCGAAGCCCTGGACGGCCGGGAGCTTGTCGGTGATCGTGCCCTTGTGCGCCTTGACGATCCGCTTCGCCTTGGCCTCGGGGACCTTGAACTGGACGATCGCGGTGACGCTGCGGTTCGGGGACTGCTTCGCCGTGGCGGCCAGGCGCGCGGCTGCGGTCGGGGCGGCGTCGGCCGCCGTGGCCACGGTCAGGGGTACCGCTACGGCTATCAGCGCCGCTATTGCGCTCCGTCGCGCACGGCTCGTGGATCTCAACACTGTCAGGGCACCTCCGTGTGCCTTGATTCGGGGAACTGCTCCAGTCCCCATCGGCCGTGAAGCGGTCCGTCGAGTCCGGTTGGACGGGTGTTCGACGGGTGCGGACCCGATGTGGCGGGATCAGCGGAAGAGGTCGTCCTCGAGCTTGCGCACGAGTGGAGCAACCCCGGGCCCGTCGTCCGCCGTGATGTGCCGCTCCAGGCCACGCACGCGGACGGCGGGCTCGCGGGTGTCCTTCCCGCGGACCAGGTCCGCCGCCGCGGCCGCCTCGTCGGCGATCGCGATCACGGTGGCGTGCAGCTCGCGCCTGGCCGTGTCGGGCAGGCCGCGCCAGTCCTCGAGCGGCCGCAGGCCGGCGACGCCGATCGCGACCTCGCACTGCCCCGTGCGCCAGGCGCGGCCGAACGAGTCCGTGACGACGACCGCGGGGTGCCCGGGGAGCTGCGCGCGCAGGGCACGCGCGGAAGCGTCGGGGTCGAGCGGGAGCAGGATCAGCTGCTCGGCCTCAGCCGCGTTGGACTGGTCGACGCCCGCGTTCGCGCACACGAACCCGTGGCGCGTGCGGCAGATCAGCCGTCCGCCGTCGGCGCGCACGAGCTGCGCGGCCTCGCTGAGGACGACTTCGACATGCCGCGGGTCCTTGCCGTGGTCGGCGGCGAGCTGGCGCGCACGGGCGCCCGGCGTGACGTCGGCGAGGTCGACGATCCGGCCCTCGGACTTCGAGACGACCTTGTGCGCGATGACGAGGACGTCGCTGCCGGTGAGCTCGACGCCGGTGGCGAGGATCAGCTGCGCGAGGTCGTCACCCGGGCGGACCTCGGGCAGGCCGGGCAGCGCGAGGAGCTCGATCATCGAGCCTAGGCCGCGATGGCCTGGTCGAGGAGCGCGCGCGTGCGGACGGCGCCACCCGGGTGGATCTCCAACGCGCGGCGCAGGGCGGCGAGATCGTCCGGCGTGTCCACGTCCAAACCGAGCGTCCGGACGTCCGCGACGTCCGGCTCGGCGCCCGCCGCGCTCGCCAGGCCCGAGTGGCGCTCGAACGAGCCTTCGCCGAAGGCCGGCGCCATCACGTCGGGCGGCGAGAGCAGGAGCGCGTTCGTGCCGGTCCCGTGGCGGTCGGGGACGATCACGACGGGCGCCCGCCGGCCGAGCAGGGCCTCGACCTCGTCGGGATCGAGCGCGGGGCAGTCGCCGGGGACGAGCAGCACGCGGTCGGCGCGGGCCGCGGCCGGGTCGAGCACGACGCCGTCACGGGCCGCGCCCGCGTTCGTGCCGCCCGCGCTCGCGCCGGCCACGTCGCGGCCCAGCGCCGCGGCCACCCCACGCGCGGCGGCGTCGGACTGGCCGGTCTCGTCCGGGTCGTGGACGACCTGCGCGCCCATGCCGCGGGCGATCTCCGCGGCGATCGGCTCGGCCGTGACGACGATCACGCCGTCCAGCGACGGCACCGCCGCCAGCGCTTCGAGCACGTCGGCGACCATCGCGGCCGCGAGCGCGGGGCGGTCGGGGAACGCGTGGCCGAGGCGCTGCTTGGCCCGGCCGAACGACTTGACGGGGAGGATGGCGACGGTCCGCATCGGGCCGTCACGCTAGTACACGTGGCCGGAAGCGCCGCGCATCGCCCGGCGACTGCACCGGTCGTCGGTGCCCGCGGCGGACGCCGCTCGCATACTGGTGGTACGGGTGCGGCGGCCGCCGCCCGGCAGCGGCGGGCGGGGCCCGCCGGAATGCGTGGTGCTTCAGGCCGCGTGTGCCAGCGCGGAGGCGAACTCCAGAACCTCGCGCGCCACGCGGCGGCGGGACTCGGCGTCGCCGAGCTCCACGTCGGTCTCCAGGGTCGGGACGAGGTCGGTGCGCTCGTCCGCGACGAGGCCCGACAGCAGGTCGCCGTAGTGGTCGGCGATGCCGTCCGAGTCCAGCGTCTGGCCGGCCCAGGTGAGGCAGTCGGCGGTCGGGCCCTTGAGCACCGCCCCGCGCACGAGCGGCGAGACCGCGACGACGGGCGCGGCCGCCTCGCGGATCGCGTCGCCGAGCACGGCGAGGATCGGGTCGATCGACAGCACCGGGTTGCTCGGGCCGACGATGATCGCGCTCGCCTCGCTGATCGCCTCGAGCGCCTCCGCGGTCGGCTCCGGCGGGCGCTCCGCCCGGTACTCGACGTCCTCGAGCGGGCCCTTGACGCGGATCATGAACTCCTGGAAGGCGTGCCAGTTCCCGCCCGAGCGGATCCAGGTGCGCAGCGGCGCGTCGGTCGGCACGAGCACCCGGGCGGGCACGCCGAACGCGCGCCGCAGGTCCTCGATGCTGTGCGTGAGCCGGCCGCCGGCCGCGAGCCGTTGCGCACGGTGCAGGCCGATCGCCAGGTCGCGGTCGCCGAGGTTGAACCAGATCTGCTCGCCGAGCGCGCGCAGCTGGTCCATCGCGTGGAACGTGTCTTCGGCGAGGCCCCAGCCGCGCTCGTCGATCTGGTCGGCGAGCCAGAACGTGATCAGGTCGGGGTCGGGGCTGACGTGCGCGCCATAGATCTCGACGTCGTCGCCGGTGTTGGCGATGACGACCAGTTCGGGCCCGAGCTCGTCCAGCAGGCCTCGGGCCAGCTTCGCGCCTCCGGTACCCCCAGCGAGGAGGACGACGGATGCCACTGACGGAGCACCTTATAGCCTGAGGCGGCGCATGCGGTTAGCCGCTCTCACCACATTGCGCCTGGGTGGCTCCGCCGAGCGGGTCGTCACCGTCGAGACCGAGCCGGAGCTCGTCGCCGCCGTGCGCGAGGACCCGACGCTCGTGCTCGCGGGCGGTTCGAACGTCGTCATCGCGGACGCCGACCTCCCCGGCACGGTCGTGCTCGTCCGCACAGGCGGGATCAGCTTCGAGAACGGGCTGATGATCGTCCAGGCGGGGGAGCCGTGGGACGCGGTCGTCGCGCGTGCCGTCGCCGAGGGCCGGCAGGGGATCGAGTGCCTGTCCGGCATCCCCGGCTCGACCGGCGCGACGCCGATCCAGAACGTCGGCGCGTACGGGCAGGACGTCAGCGAGACCGTCGCCTGGGTGCGCGTGTACGACCGCGAGCGCGACGAGGTACGGCTGATGACCGCCGCCGAGTGCGAGTTCGACTACCGCCGCAGCGTCTTTAAGTACCGCCGTCGCTGGACCGTGCTCGCGGTCGCGTTCCGGCTGCCCGAGAGCGGGGAGTCCGGCCCGCTGCGGTACGCCGAGCTGTGCCGGACGCTTGACGTGCCGGTCGGCGGGCGCGCCCCGCTCGCCGACGTGCGCGAGGCGGTCCTGGGCCTGCGCCGCGGCAAGGGCATGGTCGTCGACGAGGGCGACCCGGACTCGGTCAGCGCCGGCTCGTTCTTCACCAACCCGATCCTCGACCACGCCGAGTGGGCGCGGATCCCCGGCGACCCACCCGGTTGGCCAGAGCCTGACGGCCGGATCAAGACGTCGGCGGCGTGGCTGATCGAGCGCGCCGGCTTCCACAAGGGGTTCGGAGACGGACGTGCGGGCATCTCCAGCAAGCACACGCTGGCGCTCGTGAACCGCGGCGAGGCGACCACCGCGGAGCTGATGGATCTGGCGCGGGAGATCGCGAACGGCGTCCAGAAGCGGTTCGGCGTCGCATTGCACCCGGAACCGGTGCTTGTCGGTCATTCGTGGGAGTGATTGACCTCGGCGGCCGAGTGTGTTCGAGTGCCGGGCGATGCGCATCGCCCAGTCTCTCCTCGCCGCCGCCGTGTCCATGGCGGCGTTCGCTGCTCCGGCCGTCGCCGCCCCGCCGCCCAACGATCCCTATCTCGCCTCCAGCCCGATCGACCGGGCCGAGTTCACCACGACGGTGGACACGACCGAGGCGACGACGCAGCCCGACCTGTTCAACCCGAGCCGTGACGGGCTGCCGCTCGGCGGTGGCAGCAGCGAGAACACGGCCTGCAAGGGCGCGATCTTCGGCAAGACCGTCTGGTACGACCTGCCGCCGCGCTTCTCCGGCGGCGTCGAGCTGAGCGCCACCGCCGCCTTCCCGGTCGCCGTGGCGGTCTACGAGTGGAACGACGCGTCGCAGATCACCCGCATGGTCGACTGCACCACGAGCCCCGGCCCGCTGCGCCTCGTCCTCGCCGGCAAGCGCAACTACACCGTGCAGGTGGGCGGCGTGGGCGCGGCCGGCGGCCCGATCGCCTTCAAGGCCGATGTCTTCTTCGACAAGGACGACGACGGCTCCCTGGACGAGCTCGACAAGTGCCCGGAGGTCGCCGGCATCGAGCGCTTCGGCGGCTGCCCGCCCGAGCTGAAGGTCACCCCGGCGCTGTCGTGGGCCCCCGCGGGCAATGGCATCGAGATCTCCCGCCTGGCGGTCGACCGCGTGCCCAAGGGCGCCAAGCTCGTCGTCAAGTGCAAGGGCTGCGGCTCGCAGACCGTGCGCGCGAAGAAGCAGGGCCGCGTCGTCTTCAACAAGCTCGCCGGCAAGACGGTGCGCGCGGGCGCCAACATCGAGCTGCTCGTGACGCTCGGCAAGACGGGCAAGAGCACTTACAAGTTCGGCGCGACCGGTAGCTACTTCAAGTGGCCGGTGAAGGCGAGCGGCCTCGGCGCGCGCCAGTCGCGCTGCATCGCGGTCGGGACGGCCAGCAAGCTCGAGTCCTGCAAGTGAGGCTGCTGGTCGCCGCCGTCCTCGCCACGCTCGCCGTGGCGGCGCCGGCGCAGGCGGCGCTCGCCCCGCCGCCGACGGTGCTCGGGTTCGAAGGGCTTCCACAGACCAACCTCGACTCCGCGGCCTACCCCGGCGTGACCTTCCGCTCGACGTGCCTGACCTCGTTCGCGAGCGCTCCCGCGCCCGTCTCGTGCGCGTACGTCACGGCGCCGGGCCTCGACAGCGCGCAGGCGCTCGACGTGAACGCGAAGTCGCTCACGATCGCCTTCGACCAGCCGCAGCGCGTGGTGTCGCTGTGGGTCTCGGGCGGGAGCACCGGAGAGGGCGCGGAGCCGACGAGCATCCAGGCGCGCGACGCCGCGGGCGCCCTCGTCGCCGATGGTGGGTTCACGCAGACCGGGGCGTTCGGGCAGGCCGTGACGCTCAAGGGCGCCGGCATCCGCTCCGTGACGTTCGACTGCGCGAACCCGTACTACTGCCCCGCGTACACGTTGGACGACATCGCCTACAGCGACGTCGACCAGCCGGACACCGAGATCGTGTCGTTCTCCGAGGGCCGCTTCTACTTCGCCGGCAACCAGCCCGACCGGGGCTTCGAGTGCACGCTGGACGGCGCGTCCGCGCCGTGCCGCGCGCCGTTCGTGACCGGCCCGCTGGCGGTTGGCGACCACGTCTTCACGGTCGCCATGACCGATCGCTACGGCCAGCCCGACCTGACGCCCGCGTCCTACTCGTGGACGATCGCGGGGCCGCCGGTGCCGCAGTCGGCGCCGGTCGCGCCCGACGGCGACCGTGACGGCCGGCCGGACGCGAGCGACAACTGCCCGGCGGTCGCGAACGCGGACCAGGCGGACGCCGACAAGGACGGCGTCGGCGACGCGTGCGAGGTCGGCGAGCCCGGCACGCTGGCCCCGATCGCCGGCGAGCGCGTGAACGTCGACGTGATCGCCGGCGAGGTGTACGTCAAGTTCCCCGCGCCGGCGTCCACCCGCTCGCTCAAGCAGGCCGAGTCCGGCTTCGTGCCGCTCAAGGGCCAGGCGTCCGTGCCGGTCGGCTCGGTCGTCGACACGCGCAAGGGCACGGTCGCGATGGCGTCCGAGCTCAACGGCCGCGGCGCCGAGCGCAGCGCGAAGCTGTCGGCCGGCATCTTCCAGATCCGCCAGAAGCGCGCCAAGCGCGGCTCGAGCGCGTCGGTCTCGACCGATCTCGCCCTGCAGTCGGCGCCCGGTGCCGAGGCGGCCTGCGCCCGCATGAGCCGCTCCGGCCCGATCAAGGGCCGCAGCCGCAACACGGTCCGCAGCCTCACGGCAACCACGGCCAAGGGCTTCTTCCGCGTGATCGGCGGCGCCGCGATCACCACCGCCCCGGACGCCACCTGGGTCACCCGCGACCGCTGCGACGGCACGCGCACCGACGTCGGCAAGGGCCGCGTGTCCGTCTACGACCGCAAGGAGGGAACGCTCAAGCGGGTGCCCGCGGGGCGCTCGTACCTCGTCAAGGCCCAGCTGTTCGCCGCCCGGGCCGCGCGATGAAGCGGGTGCTGCTGCTGGCCGCGGTGCTGGTGAGCGTGCTCGCCGGGCCCGCGGCCGCGCAGTCGCCGACAGTCGTGAAGTTCAAGCCGGGGCAGAGCACGCCCGTCGAGGAGGGCGGCGCGTACATCTCCAGCGAGTGCGGCGGCACGGCCGAGACGGGCAGCGATCCGGACCGCGGCACGTACATGCCGGCCAAGTGCGGCTATCCGTATCTCCAGTTCCAGGCGCCGCAGGCGCTGGTCGAGCTGTTCGTCCGCGTGCCTGCGGGCGGTGGCGTGACGTTCGAGGCGTGTCCGCTGCAGCCGCCGTGCGTGGCGAGCCAGAGCGTCAAGGGCCCCGCGAACACCTGGGTCCCCGTGGTCCTCGCGGATCCCGACGGAAAGGCCACGATCGTGTCCGTGAGCGGCAACCCGGACACGGGCAGCGAGGTCTACGCGCTCGACATCGACGACGTCGCCTTCTCCACCGTCCGCCAGCCGGACACGACGATCGTGTCGGCCGTCGGCCCCGTGTTCACGTTCGGCTCGACGGTCGGGAACGCGTCGTACATGTGCGCGATCGACCGGGGCGAGTTCGCGCCGTGCAAGAACCCGTCGTCGTTCGGCGGCCTCCCGCCGGGCCCGCACTCGCTGGCCGTGTACGCGGTGGACGTCTACGGCGCCGCCGACAACCGCTCGCCGGCGCGCGCGGACTTCGTCGTCGACGCCCCGCCACCACCGCCGAACCCCGACCGCGACAACGACGGCGTGCCCGACACCGCCGACAACTGCCCGGACGTGGCCAACAGCGACCAGGCGGACGCCGACAAGGACGGCGTCGGCAACGCGTGCGAGGTGTTCGAGCGCGGCGACATCCCGCCCAAGCCGGGGGAGACCAGCGTCGTCCAGGTGCTCTCCGGGGAGGTCTTCGTCAAGCTCCCGACCCGCACGCCGCTGGGCTTCAGCGGCCTCCGCGCGCCCTTCCAGGCCGGCGAGTTCGTCCCGCTCAAGGGTGCCGCCTCGATCCCGCTCGGCTCCGAGGTCGACACCCGCAAGGGCGAGGTCGAGATCGACGCCGCGGCGAATAGCTTCGCCTCCACGGACCGTCGCGCCAAGCAGCAGTCCGCGCGCATGAAGGCCGCGATCTTCCGCATCAAGCAGAAGCGCGCCAAGGCCAAGGCGGCCACCATCGCCACCGACGTGTCCCTGCTGACGCCGCCGGGCGCCGCCTCGCGCTGCACCGGCCGGTCGGCCAAGGGCACGGTCGTCCGGTCGATCTCGATGGTCGTCAAGGGCTACTTCCGCGCCCTCGGCGGCGCCAGCACCGCCACCGCCAAGAGCGCCACCTTCAACACGACCGACCGCTGCGACGGCACCCTCACCGAGGTCGGCCGCGGCAGCGTCTCCCTGGCCGTCAAGGGCGAGAAGCGGCCGGTCAAGGTGAAGGCCGGCCGCGCGTACCTCGTCAAGGCGAAGCTGTTCGCGGCGCGCAAGGGCAAGAAGCGCGGCTAGCGCCCCTTCCAGACGGGCGGCCGCTTTTGGGCGGCCGCCGTCACCCCCTCGCGCACGTCCTCGGTGCGCACGCACTGCTCCTGCGCGAGCACCTCGAGCTCGAGCGTCGTCGACAGCGCGGGCCGCGCGCTCGCGTCGATCAGCCGCTTCGCCAACCCGACCGCCACCGGCGCGCACCCGAGCAGCTCATCCACCAGCGCGCTCGCCACCTGCATCCCGCCGACCCGGTTGACCAGGCCGTACCGCTCGGCGTCGACCGCCCCGATCACGCGTGACGTGAGGATCAGCTCCTTCGCCCGGCCGACCCCGACCACCTGCGGCAGCCGGGAGGAACCGCCGACGTCCGGCACCAGGCCGAGCCGCGTCTCCGGCAGGCCGACGAACGCGTCCTCGGTCATCACGCGCAGATCGCACGCCAGCGCGAGCTCCAGCGCGCCGCCCAGGCAGACGCCGTGGATCACGCACACCGTCGGCTTCGCCATCTCCTCGCACAGGTTCCAGGCGTCCAGGCACGCGCGCCTCAGCTCGCGCAACCGCGCGGGCTCGGCGCCTACGCGTCCCAGCGTCGCGACGTCCATCCCGGCGGAGAACACCGGGCCGTTGCCGCGCAGCACGACCACCCGCACAGCGGGATCGTCGTCGGCGGCGCGCAGCGCCTCACCCAGCGCGAGGATCAGGTCCTCGTCGAAGGCGTTGCGCTTCTCGGGGCGGTTGAGGATGACGTGGCGGACCGCGTCGCGATCCTCGGTGAGCACGAGGTCGGGCATATAGGCTGATTCTGATGAGCCTGCGCGAGTTGCTGCGGCCGCCGCCGCACCGCGGGCCCGTGATCGCGGCCGGCGGCGTGTCGCTGGCGGTGGGCGTGGCGCTCACCGTGCTGCGCCTCCAGGACACGCTGCCGATCGGCGTGGACGCGGCCTTGCTGCTGCTCCCGGGCGCGCTGCTGCTCTGGCTGGGCGCGCAGGCGCCGAACGAGCAGGGCGAGCCGCCCGCGTACCAGTCGGTGCTCCTGTGCACCGGGCTGCCGCTCGTCTACGGCGGGCTGCTGGTCGCGCTCGGCGGTGCGCTGGACGAGCTCCCGCCGGCGTGGGTGCTGGTCGTCGTCTCGGTCGTGGTGGCGGGGCTCGCGCTGTGGCCTGCGTTCGCGCGCAACAGCGCCATCTCCTTGCTCATCGCCGCGCTGCTGGGCGGGGTCGCGATCGAAGCCGTCGCGGGGGAGACGTTCGCGCGTTGGCTGCTGCTCGCGTACGCCGCGGCCCTCGTCCTCGCGGCGCTCGCGCTGCGGTTACCGGCCCGCCGCCACGCCGAGGTGCTGATCGACGCGGCCGGCATCGCCATCGCCTGGCTCGCGGTCGCCTCCGGGGACGAGCTGCCCGCCTTCTTCGAGGTGGTCGTGCTCGGTGCCGGCCTCGGCCTCGTCGCCTTCGGCGCGCTGGACCGCTCGCCCGGTCCCGCCTACCTCGGGGTGATCAACCTCATCCTGTTCATCGTCGCCGCCGCGCGGGGCGAGACGCTGTTCATCTGGCCGCTGATCCTGCTGGCGGGCGGGCTGCTGATGCTCGGCGCGGGCCTGCGCCCACGGCGCCCGCTCCCGCCCGAGCCCGACCCGTACCGCGCCGGGGAAGCGCCGCTCGCGGCCCGCGTGGAACCGCAGCACGACCGCCGCGGCTGACGCCGCGCCGTCTTACAGCGGTCGAGCGGGTGTCACGTGCTCGGCGCCGACCGCGTCCGGCGCGGTCACGCCCAGCAGCGCGAGCGTGCGCTCGCACTCCACGCGCAGCCGCTCGAGCGTCTCGACCAGCGCGTCCTCGCCGCCCGCCGCCAGCGCGAAGCACATCGCACGGCCGATCAGCACCGCGCGGGCACCCAGCGCGAGCGCCTTGACCACGTCGCTCCCGCGGACGAAGCCGCCGTCCACGGCGACTTCCGCGCGCCCGCCGACGGCCTCGACCACGTCGGCCAGGACCTCGACCGCGCCGGGCTGCGGATCGAGCTGCCGTCCGCCGTGGTTGGACACCACGAGCGCCGCGGCACCGGCCTCGACCGCCAGCGTGGCGTCGCCCGGGTGGGTGATGCCCTTGACCACGAGCGGGAGCGCGGTCTCGTCCGCCAGCCAGGCGACGTCGCTCCAGGTCACGGCCGCCTGCAGCTCCCGGCGCGCGCCGACCAGGTTCGGCTGGGCCTGCGCCCGGCCGCGGTCGAACCGCAGCCGCAGCTCGCGCTCGCGCAGCCCGTCGACCGGGCTGTCGACCGTCAGGCACAGCGCGCGGTACCCCGCCGCCTCCGCCCGGCGCACCAGCTCCAGCGACCACTCGCGGTCACCGCGGACGTAGTGCTGGTAGATGAGCGGCGCGCCCGGTGCAGCGGCCGCGACGTCCTCCAGCGACGGCGTGGCGAGGATGCTGATGAACGCGGCGCTGCCGGCCCGCGCCGCCGCCCGCGCGCACGCCGCGGCGCCGTCCGCGTCGAACAGCCCGACCGTCCCGATCGGCGCGAGCAGCACCGGCGACGCGAGCTCCACGCCCAGGAACGTCGTCGCGGCGGACGCGGACGACACGTCGCGGGCCACGCGCCCGCGCAGCAGCAGCGCGTCGAGCGCCGCGCGGTTGCGGCGCAGCGTGACCTCGGTGGCCGCACCGCCGTTCACGTACTCCCAGACCTCGGTCGGCAGGTTGGCGCGGGCGGCGTCGGCGACTTCGTCGGCGGTGGCGAACGTGGGCATCGGGGCGGCGATGTTCCCAGACCGCGGCGGATAAGGTGCGACGGGCATGGAGCCAGCCGACCTCGCTTTCGCCGGGCTCACCCGGCACGCCGAGCTGATCGCCGCCGGCGAGCTCACGTCGCGGGAGCTGACGGAGCTCTTCCTCGGCCGGATCGCGCGGCTGGACCCGTTGCTGAACGCCTTCCGGGTGGTGCTGCGCGAGCGCGCGCTCGCCGAAGCGGACGCCGCCGACGCGCGTCGCGGCGAAGGCGCAGGCCCGCTCAACGGCGTCCCGATCGCGATCAAGGACGACATCCACATCGCGGGCGAGGTCACGGCCTACGGCTGTGACGCCGACCCGCAGCCGCAGCCCGTGGACTCGGAGGTCGTCACTCGCCTGCGCGCGGCGGGCGCGGTGCTGATCGGCAAGACGCACGTGCCGGAGTTGATGGCGACGCCCTTCACGGAGTCGCCGACGTTCGGCGTCACGCGCAACCCGTGGGACCCGCACCGCACGAGCGGCGGCTCCAGCGGCGGCTCCGCCACGGCCGTGGCCGCCGGGCTCGCGAGCGCGGCGCTCGGCTCCGACGGCGCCGGCTCGATCCGCATCCCGGCCGCGTGCACCGGGTTGTTCGGCCTCAAGCCGCAGCGCGGTCGCGTGCCGTCGGCGCCGGACACGCACGCGCACCAGGGCATGGCCGTCTTCGGCCCGCTCGCGCGCAGCGTGCAGGACGCGGCGCGGATCATGGACGTGATCGCCGACGGCGGCCCCGCGCTCACCGAGGCCGCGGCGACCGACCCCGGCCGGCTGCGGATCGCGATCTCCACGGGCCTCCCGCCGATCGGCGTCAAGCCCGACGCCGAGCAGCTCGGCGCGGTCCGCGCGACCGCGGACGCGCTGCGCGGGCTCGGCCACGAGGTGTTCGAGCGCGACTTCGACTGGGGCGTGACGATGGGCAACCGCATCCTCGCCCGCTTCGTGCGCGGGATCGGCGACATGGCGGCCGAGACGGGCCATCGCGACCGGCTCTCGCGCCGGGCGCGCGGGCTGGCCCGGATCGGCGCCGCGATCCCCGACGCGGTCGCCCGCTCCGCCGCCGACCAGGCGGCCGCCGACGCGCAGCGGCTGAACCGCATCTACGAGCACGCCGACGTGGTCCTCACCCCGATGTTCACGCGCCGTCCCCCGCGGGTGCGCGAGTTCGACGGCCGCGGCGGTGTCCGCACGCTGGTCGGCATGTCGCGGCTCGCCCCGTACAACGCCGCCTTCAACCACACCGGCCAGCCGGCCGTGAGCGTGCCGGCGGGCTTCACCGCCGACGGCTTCCCGCTCGCCGCGCAGCTCGTCGGCCCGCCCGACGCCGAGGCGCGGCTCGTGTCCCTCTCCGCCCAGCTCGAGCGCGCCCAGGACTGGGCCGCCGCTCGCCCGGCGCTCGCCTCATGACGAACACAGCCGAACTGCGCGCGCTGGCCGAGGCGATCGCCCGCGAGGCGGGCGCGCTCCTGCGTGACGCCTTCCGCGGCCCCGAGCTGCGGGTCTCCGCCAAGTCAACCCCGACTGACCTGGTGTCGGAAGCCGACCATGCCGCCGAGCACCTGATCCGCGAGCGGCTGTCGGCGGCGCGGCCCGACGACGGCGTGCTGGGGGAGGAGGGCGGCGACGTCGAAGGGACGAGCGGCGTCCGCTGGGTCGTCGACCCGCTCGACGGCACCGTCAACTTCCTCTTCGGCGTGCCGCAGTGGGCGGTCTCGATCGCGGCCGAGGACGCGGACGGCGCGCTGGTCGGCGTCGTCTACGACGCCGAGCGCGACGAGCTGTTCTCCGCCGAGCGGCGCGGCACCGCGACGCTCAACGGGCACGCGATCAAGCCGTCCACCAAGGCCGACCTGGCCACGGCGCTCGTCGGCACCGGTTTCGGCTACGACGCCGAGGTGCGCCGCGCGCAGGCCGCGGTCGTCGCGAAGTTGCTGCCGGAGGTGCGGGACATCCGCCGCTTCGGCGCCGCCGCGATCGACCTCGCGTGGACGGCCTGCGGGCGCCTGGACGCCTACTACGAGCACGGCCTGAACGCGTGGGACCTCGCCGCCGGCGGGCTGATCTGCGAGTGCGTCGGGCTCGAGGTCCGCCACGTCGATCCCATCGGCGTGAGCAACCCCGGCGTCATCGTCGGACCGCCAACGCTGGTTGACGCGCTGGCGCCGTGGCTGGTCTGATCTAGCCGGTTCGCGGGTATGGCACCGGCATGCTCATCGCCGGTGTCATCGCACTCTGCATCGTCATCCTGATCCTGGCATTCCTGGCTCCGAGGCTGTCGCAGCACCCTCAGCGCGGGTCTCAGAAGGTCTTCGGGATGGGGAGCCGCGGCGCGAGCAAGGCCCCTGGTCCGCTCGGCCGCTGGTTCGCCAAGCCGTTCAACTCCTCGAGCAAGGCCGTCGGCAAGTCCGGCGCCGCGGGCCGCAAGGGCCGCGGGAAGATGCCGTTCTAGGACAGAGAACAGGGCGCGCGCCTAACCGCGCGCGCCCCGCAGTGCCCAGGGCGGGACTCGAACCCGCACGCCCTTTCGGACAGAGGTTTTTGAGACCTCCACGTCTACCATTCCGCCACCTGGGCGACAGCGGCGCTTATCTTAGGCGCGTCGCGCCACGATCGTGCAAATCGCGGCCAGCGCCACGCACGTGACGATCGTGAGCGCCATCGGCAGCGCGTCGCGCTCTCCGGCCAACCCGACGAGCGGCGCGGCCGCCGCGCCGAGCAGGAACTGGCTCGTCCCGAGCAGCGCCGAGGCCGCGCCCGCGGTGCGCGGATGGTCGGCGAGCGCGAGCGCGGTGGCGTTCGGGCTCACGAGCCCGATGCTCGCCACGACGAGGAACAGCGCGCACAGCACGACGCCGACGGGCGCGTCCGCGAGCACGGCGCCGAGCAGCAGCACGGCGCCGGCGGCGCCCATGGCCACGCCCGCGGCGAGCAGCTGCGCCGGCCGCACGCGCCCGACCAGCCGGCGCGACGCGAACGACGCGGCGAGGATGCCGAGCCCGTTGGCCGCGAACACGAGCGAGTACGCCTGCTCGCTCAGCCCGTGGATCGTCTGCAGCACGAACGGCGAGCCCGCGATGTAGGCGAACATCGCGGCCATCATCAGCCCGCTGCACAGCGCGAGCGCGGCGAAGCGCCGGTCGCGCAGCAGCCCGCGCAGGTCGGCGTCCGCGCGCGGGCCGGGCGTGAGCGACTCCGGCAGCAGCAGCGCCGCCGCGAGCAGCAGCGCCACTCCGACCACCGTCAGCACCGCGAACACGCCCTGCCAGGTGGTGAACGCGAGCACCTGCGCGCCCAGGACCGGGGCGAGGATCGGCGCCACACCGCCGACGAGCATCAGGGACGAGAACAGCTTCGCGGCCGCGTCGCCGCTGTAGAGGTCGCGCACGACCGCGCGGCCGATCACGATCCCGGCCGCGCCGCCGAAGCCCTGCAGGAACCGGAGGGCGACCAGCACGCCGATCGTCGGCGCGAACACGCACGCCAGCGAGGCCGCCGCGAACAGCGCGGCGCCGGCGAGCACGGGCGCGCGCCGGCCGACGCGGTCGCTGATCGGGCCCGCCACGAGCTGCCCGAGCGCGAGCCCGGCGAGGCAGGCGGTGAGCGACAGCTGGGTCGCGGAGGCGGACGCGCCCAGGTCCCGCCCGAGCTCCGGCAGCCCCGGCAGGTACATGTCGAGCGACAGCGGGCCGACCGCGGACAGCCCGCCGAGCAGCAGGGCGAGGGTGAGCGCCGAGCGAGCGCGGGCGGGAGCGACCGTGGCCATCGCGCTCACTATCGAGGGTCGCCCGCCGTTTGCGTATGGCGCGCCCGGACCGATGTATGGACTTTTCAACCGCGCTGCTGCGCGCGGTACGCCGACGGCGCCGTGCCGTACGCCCGGCGGAGGGCGCGCGAGAAGTACAGCCGGTCGTCGAACCCCGTGCGGAACGCGACCTCGCCGACCTCGAGATCGCTGAACCGGAGCAGCCGCGCGGCCTCCAGCAGGACCCGCTCGCGCACGAGCTCCTTCGTCCCCTTGCCGGTCACCGCCCGCAGCGCGCGGGTGAGCGCGCGCTGGGGCACGGCGAGCGCGTCGGCGTAGTGGGCGGCGTCGTGATGGCGCGCGAAGTCGCGCTCGAGCACGGTCGAGAAGCGCCGGAACAGCTGCGTGTCGGCGTCGTCGCGCTCCTCGGCGTCCGCGTCGTGCCAGCGCTCCACCCAGAGCAGCAGCGTGAGCAGCAGGTGGCGGGCGATCTCGTCCCGGCGCGGGTCGGGCGGACGGCGCGTCTCCGCGTCGAGCGCGGTGACGACGGCCTCGACCGCACCGCTCGCGTCCGCCGGCACGGCGATCGTGCGCGCGCCGCGGCGGGCCAGCAGCCAGCCCGGATCGGCGCGCGCCGCCGGCCCGGCGCCCAGCAGCTCGTCCCCGAAGCGCACGACCGCGCCGAAGAAGCCCTCCGCGCGCTCGAACACGTGCACCTGCCCACGGCCGACGATCGTGACCGTGTGCGGCGCGACCGGGAACGGCTCCCCGTCGATCAGGTGATGCCCGACGCCGGCCGCGGTCCAGAACAGCTCGTGGAAGTCGTGCCGGTGCGGGTGGCGCGGGGCGGTGACGCTGTGATCGTCGAAGCGCGCGACCTCCAGCGCCGCCGGGCCGAGCGGATCGAGCTCGAGCTCAGGCGGGCGCGGCTTCACGCCGGCGCTCGACCTCGACGTTCCACCGCTGGCGGAACCCGATCAGCGCGCTCAGCAGCAGCGCCACCTGCAGTGCGACGAGCACGGCGCACAGCAGGCCGAGGACGTCCGAGGCGATCGCCGGGTCGGTGAAGCCGTCCTTCGCGCGGTCGAACCAGGCGGGCGCGGCGACCGCGCCGAAGATGGCGAGGATGACCGCGAGCGCCGCGATCATCGGCAGCACGCCGCGGCTCCAGCGCGCCACGAACAGCGCGAACACGACGTACAGCACGATGTACGCCACCTGCAGGGGCTTCGCGCCCTCGATCGTGTCCCAGCCGCCGAGCGACACGATCAGCACCACCGCGGCCGAGGCCAGCAGCAGCACGATGACCACGAGGCGGGCGAGCTGCGACGACGCCTTGCGGCGGTTGGGGTGCTCGATGACCACGCGGTCTTCGTCGGCCATGACGGGCGCGACGATAGCGCGAGGGGCGGGCGGCCTGCGCCGCCCGCCCCTCAGGCGGTTCATCTCTCGTTCGGGCGCTGCTTGCGTCCCCAGCTGGCGCGGTTGCAGGCCTGCCAGCTCGCTCGGTTCATGGTGCGGCTCATCGGACCGCCTCCGGCGTCGGCGTGGCGGCGGCCGTCTCGGGGGCCGGCGGCGCGGCGGCGGCCGGCTCGGGCGCGGGCGCCTCGTCGGTCGGGACCACGGCGTCGGCGGGGATCGGCGCGAGCGACCCGGTGTCCTCGGCCTCCTCGGCCTGCTCGGCGTACTGCGCGGCCTCGGCGCTGGCGTCCTCGCCGGCGCTCGACCACGTGGAGCGGCTCCAGGTGGAGCGCTGCGGGTCGATCGCGCCGCCCGCCGCGAGGCAGGTGCCGCACGACCAGGTCGACTTGGCCCACGAGGCGCTGAGCTGGCTCGGCGCCGCGCTCCAGGTCGAGCGGGTCCAGGTGCTGAGGTCGTTGCCCGCGCGGGTGGCGAGCGCGAACAGCAGATTCGGGACGACGTTGAGGTTGACGGCCGGGACGCCTTGCGTCGGCGTGTAGAGCGCGCGCTCGACGTCGATCATGCCGGTGCCCACCTTGTTGCCGGCGACCGGCTTGTCGGTGCCCATCAGCAGCGCCTTGACCTGGTTCGGGGTCAGGGTCGGGCGGGCCTGCAGGAGCAGCGCGGCGGCGCCGGCGACGACCGGGGCGGCCATCGACGTGCCACCGGCCTTGAAGTACTGGCCGCCGAGCGCGCAGTTCGGGCACATGATCTGGAACGCGCTGCTCGGGGCGAGCACGGACACCATGTGCGCGCCGGGCGCGACGACGTCGGGCTTGGAGAGGCCGTCCTGCGTGACGCCGTTGCTGGACCAGTCGGCGCGGCCGCCGCGGCCGCTGTTGGCGCTCTCGTCGACGCCGCCGACCGAGATCACGAACGGGTCGTTGGCGGGCGCGTACTGGACGGCGTCGGCCGCGCTGCCGCGGTTGCCCGAGGCGACCACGACGACGATGCCCTTCTGCCACGCGTGCTCGACGGCCGCGTCGAGCGGGTCGGTCTTGTAGGACTGCGGCGTGTCGGCGGCCAGCGACAGGTTCAGGACGCGCAGGTTGAAGCGGTCCTTGTGGTCGACGGCGAAGGCGATGCCGTTGATCACGTCGAGCACGGTCGAGTTGCCGGCGTCGTCGGAGGCCTTGATCGCGATCAGGTTCGCGCCCGGCGCCATGCCGACGTACTTGCCCTTGAACGGGTCGCCCGCCGGGCGATGGTTCGAGTCGCCGGCGATGATGCCCGCGACGTGCGTGCCGTGGCCGAAGCCGTCGCCCGGCGTCTTGGCGCCCGGCGAGGTGATCACGTTGGCGACGATGCGGGAGCCGCCCGCCGCGTCCTTGAAGTCGGGCTGGTCGCCCGCGATGCCCGTGTCGATCACGCCGACGCCGATGCCGGCGCCCGTGATCCCGCGCTGCCAGAGCTTGTCGGCGCGCGTGGTCTTCGGGTAGCTCGTCGCGAGCTGGTTGGCGTCCAGGCCCGTGCTGTGCACGCGCGCGTTGAGCGTGAGGCCGAGGACCTTGGCGTCCTTCGCGAGGACCTTCGCCTGCTTGGCCGGCAGCTTGACGGCCAGGCCGTGGATGAACGGGACCTTGCTCGTGACCTTGCCGCCGTGGGCGCGGACGAGCTTCGTCGCCGCCTTCTCGCTGAGCGTCGGCTTGAACTGGACGATCGCCGTGACGGTGCGGTTCGGCGTCTTCGCCGCAGCCGTCGCGAGGCGCGCCTGCGCCGTCGGGGCCGCGTGCGCCGCGGTGCTGACCACCGCGAACGGCACGACCGTGGCGAACGCCGCCACAGCCAGCCGGCCACGCCAGCGCTGCTTCGTTTCATGGGACATGCAGGGCACCTCCTTGTGCCACTTTCAAATCCGGTCCTGAAAGTCGGCGGCCGAGCTATCTCCCTCCGTGGAGACCTCAAGCTTTGCGTCCCCGCCTCACGGCGGGTTTGCCTTTGTCAACCCTGTTGAGCTGAGTTGTCGGCAAGAAACCGGTGCTTCTGAGCCGGGATGGACACTCGTACGACTCACAACCTCTTCACGAGTCGGCGCCGCGGCGGGAATAGCTTCGCCCGCCGTGTCGAAACGATCATCTCGCGCGCTCCTCGCCGCGCTGGCCTGCGCCATGACGCTGCCCTCCTCCGCACTCGCCGCCGACCCGGTCATCGACGAGCACTTCGACGGCGGCGCCCTGCCCGCCGGCTGGACTGCGCGTGAAGGCACGTGGTCGGTCACCGACGGGCGGCTCGTCGGCCGGTCGACGTCGTCCGCGCAGATCTCCCGGCTGACGTTCGGCCCGCGCCTGGAGAACTACCGCTTCGAGGCGACCGTCCGCTTCGAGTCGCTGGTCAACAACGACGGCACGCGCTGGACCGCGCTCGGCCTGGACATGCCGCTGGACGGCTCGACGCCGTGGTGGCACGCCGCGATGCGCTCCAACACCACCGCCGCCAACGGCACCGAGCTCGCCCAGCGCACGACCGCCAACGCCTGGAACGTGCCCGCCACCGCGCCCGCGCCGACGGCCGCCGGCACCGGCAAGGACGTGCGCGTGAAGCTCGAGGTCTTCGGCGCCAAGGCGCGCTGGTTCTTCAACGGCGTGCTGGTGCAGGAGGCGAAGGTGCTCCAGCGCTCCGCCGACGGCCGCCTGGGCTTCGTCGTCAACGGCTCGGTCGTCTCGTTCGACGACGTGGTCGTCACGCCGCTGGACGCCGAGCCGCTCGTCCGCCCGGACGACCGCACGACGACGCCCGCGATCATCGCCCACCGCGGCTACTCGGCGATCACGCCCGAGAACACGCTCGTGGCCATGGACGCCGGGTCGCGCGCGGGCGCCGACTGGGTCGAGATCGACGTGTCCACCAGCGCCGACGGCATCCCGTACGTCCTGCACGACGACACCGTCGACCGCACGACCGCCGGCACGGGCGCGCTCAACACGCTCACCTCGTCCGTGCTGGACACGCTCGAGGCGGGCGAGTGGTTCTCGCCGGTCCACAAGGGCGAGCCGCTGCCGCGCCTCTCCGCCGCGCTCGATCAGGTCCAGCGCCAGGCCGCCGACCTGCTGCTCGAGATCAAGGGTCCCGAGACCCGCGCGCAGGTGGAGACGATCATCGGCATGATCAAGGCGCGCGGGATGCTCGGCCGCGTCCTGCTGCAGAGCTTCGACGAGCAGGTGCTGCGCGACGCCTACGCGATCGAGCCGCAGCTGCGCCTCGGCCTGCTGCGCGGGTCGATCGACGCCGACCCCGTCGCGGTCGCACGCGGCCTGCACGCGATCGCCTACAACCCGGACTGGAACGCGCTCTCCGCGCGCCGCTCGGTGGTGGCCGACCTCAACGCCGCCGGCATCGCGGTCATGCCGTACACGGTCGACAGCCCGGACACGTGGCTGCAGATGCGCGACGCCGGCGTCGACGGCATCATCACCAACAAGCCCGGCACGCTCGATGGCTGGAACGCGCGCTACCGCCAGGGCGGCGTGCCGAACCCGCCGCGCGCGGTGATCGCGGCCCCGGTCGACGGCGCGGTGCTCACGCGCGGGGACGTGCTGACGCTCGCGTTCGACACGTCCGACTCGGTCGCGACGGCGACGCTGGACGGCAAGCCCGTCGCCGAGGGCGCGGTCGTCCGCGCCGACGACCTGGCGCTCGGCACGCACACGGTCGAGCTCTCCGCGCGCTCGTCCGCGGGCGAGACGGCCGCGGCGACGGCGACGTTCACGGTCGCGCCGACCGTCACCGGCGTCGCCTCGCTCGTCGCCACCAAGCGCGGGATCCCGAACGCCCAGCGCGTGCTGCTGCTCGAGATGGCGTTGTCGCACTCCTGGAAGCGGCTGCTGGACGCCGTGCGCGCGCACGAGTCCGAGCTGGGTGAGGCCGTCGCTGAGCGCCTGGTCGAGGACGCGACCGCGCTGCGGGCCGCCGAGGGCGACGGCCCGAGCGTGCCGGGCGCGCCGATCCAGGGCCCGGCCGGTCCGGCGGGTCCCGCCGGTCCCGCGGGCAACGACGGTGCGCCCGGTCCCGTCGGCCCGGTCGGTGCTGCCGGCCCGCTCGGTCCGGTCGGCCCCGCCGGCCCGCAGGGCCCCAAGGGCGAGAAGGGCGACACGCTCGACGTGAAGGTCACCTGCGACCTGTCCAACGACGGCAAGTCGATCGTCTGCACGATCAAGACCGTCGTCCCGACCTCGACCTTCAAGGGCAGCGCCCGCCTGCAGGGCACCAAGGCCGCCAAGCGGGTCGCCGGCACGGGCAAGGCCACGTTCCGCCTGAAGTCCGCGAAGCGCCTCAAGAAGGCGCCGAAGGTCGTCCTGACGCTCAAGAGCGGGACCCGCTCGAAGGCCGTGACGGTGCGCGCGCGCTAAACGAGATCGGCGGCGCGCACCCCGAGCACCGCGGCGATCCGCCGCAGTTGCGTGAGGCTCGGATCGCCCTGGCGGTCCGAGGCCTCCTCGAGGTGCGCGACCCCGACCTCGGTCAGGCCGATTCGGTCCGCGAGCTCCGCGCGGGTGAGCTGCCGCTGCTCACGGTGCGCGCGGATCTTCGCGCCGGTCACGTTCGCGTCCAGGGCCGCGAGCGCGGCGCGGCGCTCTTCCAGCCGCGGGCGGAGCGCGGCGATCGCGGCGCGCAGCTGCGCCCGCAGGTCCTCGTCGCCGTCGTAGCGCACCTCGACCAGGTCGGTCGGCACGCCGAGGGCCATTCGGCTCACGCGCGTGCCGCGCGGCGCGATCAGCACGATCGGCGTCAGCGACTCGAGCGCCATCGTCAGCTCCTGCCCGACGCCGATGCTGGGCGTGTGCGCGAGCAGGAAGATCACGTCGGCGCCCTTGACGCGCTCGCGGTCGATCCGGAAGACGTCCGCGGGGGAGACGTGCGCGTCGCGGACCGGGTCGGTGAAGTCGCCGGGGAAGTAGACGTCGAGCGCGTCGCCCGCGGCGGCGCGGATCGCGCTGACGGTCGCGTCGATCGCGAGGCGTGCCTGCGTGTCGGCGTTGGTCAGCGCCGTCGAGATGTACCCGTTCAGCGGGCTCATGCCGCTTGCAGGATGTCCACGCCGGCGGCGCGCAGGATCGCCTCGCCGTCGAGCACCGCGTAGCCGTCGCGGTAGTACAGGCGGGAGACGCCGGCGGCGGCGATCAGCCGGGCGCACGGCGGGCAGGGGAAGTCGGTCACGTACAGCACGGCGCCCTCGGTGCTGCGGCCCTCGCGCGCGGCCTCGGCGATGAGTCGGGCTTCGGCGTGCGTGGCGGTCGACAGCTCGTAGCCGACGCCCTTGTACAGGTTGCTGCGCGGGTCGCCGGACACGTACGGGCTCAGCGGATGCGGGTCGTGCACGTTGGCGGCGGCGCGGATCTCACCGTCCGCGAGCCGCATCGCCGCGCCGACCTGGCGCCACCAGTCGATGCTCTGGGCGGCTCGCGCCTCGGCGGCGCCCTGGATGTCGGCGATCGCCGACTCGATCGGCACGGTGGGGACCTGCGGGCGCTCCAGCCGGAGCGTGCGCCGGCGGTCCCAGCGCAGGAAGACCGTGTCGAAGCGGACCTCACAGCGCTGCACGAAGTAGCGGTCGGCGACCTGGTGGCTGACGTCCTCGTCGGGCATCACCAGGCTGGTGCGCGCTTCGGCGAGGGCGGTGGCCCGTTCCGGCGTGAGCACCTCGACGTGCGCGAAGACGTCCCACGCGGCGACCGCCTTGGCGACGAGGTCGGCGTCCAGCGCGCGGACGTCCTTCGCCAGCGGGCGGTAGTCCTCATAGAGCGCGGGACCGATCACGTACGCGTCCGTCCCGGGGGCCGCGTGCGCCTCGAAGAAGCGCCGGTAGCCCTCGTGCAGGACCGGGACGTACGCGACGACCGCCGTGCTCACGACCGCTTGAGCGTCTCGTCTATGAGGTTGGGCAGGACCTTGGCGAGCTGCGGACCGAGCCGCTCCCCGAGGTGCATGTACAGCTGCCGGATGCGCTCGCTGGTGGTCACCGACGCCTGGCGCTCGAGCACCTCGACGCGTCCGCAGATCGTCCCGAGCTCCTCGAGCTCCGCCTCGGTGTACGAGTGGTCCTCGGTGAGGACGAGCACGTCCGGGCTGACCGCCTTGATCAGGCCCCAGCGCTCCTCGTCCGGGCCCTTGAGGAACAGGACGTCCACCGGCCGCTGGTGCGCGAGCATCTCCAGGCGCTCACCTTCCGGGACGAGCGGGCGGTCCGGCCCTTTGCGGGCCTGGATCTTCGCGTCGCTGTCCACGCCGACCACCAGCACGTCGCCCAGTTGCTTGGCCTTGGCCAGGTACTTGACGTGCCCGAGGTGGATCAGGTCGAACGAGCCGGAGGTGAGCACGATCCGCAGGCCGATGCCCTTCAGGTGCACGATCAGCTCCGCCAGGTGCTCGAGCGAGTCGATGTGCCGGTCCGCGAAGGCCGGCTCGGAGCTGAAGATCCCGCTGCTGATCGCCATCGTCGTCCTTACTCGCCCTGGGCCGTCGCGCTGACCTTGAAGCGCACGGTCTTCGCCGGTGACTCGTCCAGCACCACGAAATGCACGTGCAGGTGCGCGATGCTGCCGCCGTTGTAGCGCATGTCGCCGCTGCGCTCGACCGTCGCGACCGCCAGCGGTGCGTACTGAGCCTTCAACCGGCGCCGCAGCGCCCACAGCTCCGCGCCCGCCTCGTCCGGCAGCTCGTCGAACGACGACACGTGCCGCTGCGGCACGAGCAGGAAGTGCGCGACCGTGCCCGCGTACGGATACGCGTTGCGCGTCACGAACCAGTGCTCGCCCTCGAACTCGACCGGCTCGCTGTTGTGCGCCTCGAAGTGCTCGCGGCAGAAGATGCAGATGCCCGCCGCCTCGAGCCGCTCCATCTTCTCGCGCTGCGCGTCGGTGCGCGCGGCCTCGAGGTTGTAGAGCGCGGTCATCGGCGCCGCTCGTACGTGCGGAAGCGGTACTCGTGGTCGTCCTCGACGATCGGCGCGCTTTCCTCGACGCACTCCCACTCGTCCTGGGGGACCGGCGGGAAGTGCACGTCGCCGTCGACGTCGGAGTCCACCTCGGTGATGTACAGGCGGTCGGCGATCGCGAGCGCGGTCGCGTACGCCTCGGCGCCGCCGATGACGAAGCAGTCCCGGTCCCGTGGGGCCGCCTCGATCGCCGCCTCGAGCGAGGCCTCGACGGTCACGCCCGCGGCCGGCGCGTAGCTCGCGTCCCGGCTGAGCACGATGTTGTGCCGGTTCGGCAGCGGCCGCACCTTGGGCGGCAGCGAGTCGAACGTCTTGCGGCCCATCACCACCGTGTGGCCGGTGGTCAGCTCCTTGAACCGCCGCAGGTCCGTCGGCAGATGCCACGGCAGCTGGCCGTCCCTGCCGATCACGTCGTTGCGGCTCTTGGCGACGATCAGCGACAGCACGGCTACGTCGTCACCGGGATGCCGGGGATGGCCGGGTGCGGCTCGTAGTCGACCAGCTCGAAGTGCTCGCCGCGGAAGTCGTGGATGTCCGTGATCCGCCGGCCCGCCTCCGTCAGCCGCAGCGTCGGCAGCGGCCGTGGCTCGCGCGCGAGCATCTCCTCGACGGCGTCCAGCTGGTTCACGTAGATGTGCGCGTACTGGATCCAGTGCACGTACTCGACGAGCTCGAACCCCGTGAGCTGCTCGATCATCAGCCCCAGCGCGTTGTACTGGACCATGTTGCTCGGGACGCCGATCGGCGTGTCCCCGGAGCGCTGGTTGTGGATCAGGTGCAGCTTGTCCCCGAACACCAGCGCGTGGATCCAGCCGTGGCAGGGCGCGATCGTGTTCCGCGACTTCACGCCCTGCTCGCGATGGTTCGCCTGCGGGATCCACGGTGACATGACGGCGGTCCGGTCCAGCGGCAGGTCCTGGAGCTTCTTGATCAGGTGCGGCAGCTGGTCGAAGCCCTCGTCCGCCTCGTCGTCCAGGTTCGTCGTGAAGTTGTGGAACGCGTGCCCATACGAGCCCGGCCCGAGATCCCCGGCCCGCAGCCCGCGTGACCCGGACTTCTTCTCCGTGGCCCACGGCCCCCACCAGTCGCACCCGAACGCCGCGAGCTCCTCCAGCGTCCGCGCCCCGTTGATGAACGCGCACAGCTCGCCGATCGCCTTCGACGCGAAGTTCCCGATCGACCGCTCGGTGATCACCGCGGCACCGTTGCGCATCGGGAACCGCATCGCGTGCCCCGCGACCGCCAGCGCCTCGACGCCCTGCTTGGTCTCCACGCGCACGCCGTGGTCGCGGATCTCCCGCAACATGTCGCGGTACTCGTGGCTCGGCTCGCGCTCGCTGAACGGCAGGTAGTTCGGCATGGGACCGCGACAACTTAGAAGCGCCCCCGGACACGAGCCTCGCCCGAGCGCGCAATTTGCACGAACCACCTCGATGCGGGCGGAGGGACTCGAACCCCCACACCTTGCGGCACCGGCACCTAAAGCCGGCGTGTCTACCAATTCCACCACGCCCGCAGGGGCCGCCCATGGTACGCGTCATGCCTTCGGCCCCACGTGCTCGTCGAGCAGGGCGACGCTCGCGCGGTGCGAGATCTGTCCGTACTCGCTGACCCCAGGTGGGGTCGGCCCCCCGGCTCACGTAGCCACGCTGCGTCAGATCCACCTCGCACGATCGACGCAGTGCTCGCCGGTAGGCCTGCGGATCCGATGGCTCCCATGACACGAACGTATGTTCGCGAAGGCGTCGGATGGACCCGTGCGCGCCGGTCACTACAATGAGCGGCCGACGTTCCCGGGGGACTGGTGTAACGGGAACATAGGGGTCTCCAAAACCCTTGCTCGAGGTTCGATTCCTCGGTCCCCCGCTCTTCGTCGCGCGTTAGTGCGACACATCCACGCTTCCTGCCCGTTACGACAGGAAGCATGCTCTCCGAAGCGCAGCGCTCGATATACCTCTCGCCGATGGCAGGGGGAGAGCTGCAGCCCGGCACCGTGTTCGCCGGCCACCGGATCGAGATGGTCGCGGGGCGGGGCGGGATGGGTGTGGTCTACCGCGCCACGCAGCTCGCGCTCGACCGCACGGTCGCGCTGAAGGTCATCGCCGCGGGCCTGCTGGAGGACCAGTCGGTCCGCGCGCGGTTCGTGCGCGAGTCGAAGGTCGCCGCGAGCATCGACCACCCGAACGTGATCCCGATCTACTACGCGGGCGAGGAGAACGGGATCGCGTACATCGCGATGCGGTACGTCGCTGGCGACGACGTGCGCAGCCTGGTCCGCCGCGAGGGCCCGCTGGCCCCGGAGCGCGCCGCGCACATCACCGCGCAGCTCGGCGGCGCGCTGGACGCCGCGCACAGCGCCGGGCTGGTGCACCGCGACATCAAGCCGGCCAACGTGCTGCTCGGCCCGGAGGATCACGTCTACCTCACCGACTTCGGCCTGACCAAGCACGCGCTGTCGATCGCGGGCACGACGAAGCCCGGCCACTGGGTCGGGACGCTCGACTACGTCGCGCCCGAGCAGATCCGCGGCGAGCGGGTCGACGCGCGCGCGGACGTGTACGCGCTCGGCTGCCTCCTCTACTTCACGCTCACCGGCGAGGTCCCGTTCAAGCGCGAGGGGGACGAGGCGCGGTTGTGGGCGCACCTGAGCGACCCGCCGCCGAAGCCGTCGGCCCATGGCGTGCCCGCCGCGTTCGACGCGGTGATCGAGCGTGCGCTCGCGAAGGACCCCGAAGCGCGCTACCCGTCGGCCGGCGATCTCGGCCGAGCCGCCAGGGCGGCGGCCGCCAACGAGCAGCCCGCGCTGCGCGAGCGGCTCGTGGCCAAGGGGGCGGCCGCGCCCGTCGAATCGCCGACGGTGAGCGCCGCCCAGCCCCGACCGCAGGTCACACCTCAACCTCAGCACGAGGCTGAGACTGAGTACCTCGAGCGCTCGAACCCTGGCCGGAGACGGCGCACCGCGCTGCTCACCGTCGCCCTGCTCGCCGCCGCGGGCGCCGGGATCGCGGCCGCGATCGCGTTCGGCATCGGAAGCAAGGACACGCCCGACCCGGCGCCCACCGCGCAGGCCAGCGCGACCCCCACGCCGACGGCCACGCCCGAGGGCATGCGCGTCGCCGACGAGATCACGATCGGCCAGCGTCCCAACGTCGTCCGCGTCTACCGCGGCAACGTCTTCGTCGGCTCCTTCCGCCAGGACCGGATGCGGATCGTCTCGGCGCAGACCGGCAAGGTGCGCTCGTACGCGCCGAAGGTCGGCGTCGGGGTGGACGACGGCGCGTTCGGCTTCGGCTCGCTGTGGCTGAGCGTCGCGCGCGCGAAGCAGCTCGTGCGGCTCGACCAGCGCACCGGCCGGCCGATCGGCGACCCGATCGCGCTGCCGTTCGCACCGGCGGCGGTCGTGGTCTCCAAGGACGCGGTGTGGGCCGCGGTCGTGCCGGGCAACGACCAGCCGGACCAGCTGCTGAAGATCGACCCGCGGACGGGGCAGACGCTCGCGACAGTCTCCTACCCGTACGGGATCATGGCGCTGACCACGAGCCCGACCGCGCTCTGGGTCGCGGCCCGGCGCCGCGCGCGCGTGCAACGGGTCGACCTCGAGACCGGCGCCGTCCAGAAGACGATCCGCGTCGGCAACAACCGCAGCGAGGACATCGCCTACCGCGACGGCGCGCTCTGGGCGGCCACGCCCGAGGACAACGCCGTCTACAAGATGACGACCAAGACGGGCGACGTGATCCCGATCAGCGTCGGCCAGCAGCCGCGCCAGCTGGAGCTCGGCGACGGCGTCGTCTACGTCACCAACTACAGCTCGAGCGACCTCTACACGATCGACGAGCGGCGCTCGCGGGTCGTGGGGGACCCGCTGCGGCTGTCGGTCAACCCGTTCAGCCTGGCGTTCGATCGCGCGCGCGACACGCTGTGGGTCGGCAGCCAGCCCGAGAACACGCTCAGCCGCGTGCTCACAGGTCGCGGCGGGTGATCACGCCCGTCCGCAGCGCCTGAAGCGCCAGCGAGGCGCGCTTCTGGTTCTGCGGCAGCGCATCCACGCCGAAGACCTCGAACAGCGCCCGCAGCGTCGACTTCACCGCGTCGACGCTCACCACCAGCTCGTCCGCGATCTGCTGGTTGGTCGCGGGGGTCGCGTACGTGGAGTCCTTGAACGGGCGGCACAGCGCCACCAGCACGCGTCGCTGCGCCGGCGTCAGCAGCTCGCCGACGTGCGGGCCCATCGCGGTGACGGTCGGCCGTGACATCGACTCGCCGGCGGGCGCGCGGAACGCGAGCGCGACGCCGCCGACCGTGAGCACGTCACCGTCCTTGAGCCGCTGCCGTGACGTCACGCGCGCGCCGTTGAGGTAGGTGCCGTTGTGGGACAGGCCGTCGTCGACGACGGTCCAGTCGTCGCCGATCCGCTCCAGCGCCGCGTGCACGCGGGAGATCTCGCTGTCCCAGTCGAGCACGACGTCGTTCGTCGGCCGGCGGCCGATCGTGAGCTGGTCGGCGCCCGGCGCGAGCTCGACGATCACCTGCAGGTCGTCCGCGTCCCGGTAGACGAGGAACGGCGTGCCGCGGCGCTCGGCGGCGATCCGCTCCTTCAGGTCCTGCGGGGTGGCGACGTGGGCGTCGAGCGGCGAATCGGGCACGGGACGGAGCGTAACCCGCGACGCCACGCGAAGGTGGGCCACCAAGGGGTGGGAACGAGGTCCACCTCGGGGGTGGCCGCTTCCACCCTTGGCGCGTAGGCGACACCCCGCCGCTCCGGGATCGTCTGGGCCACTCCCCACGAAAGGCCCCGAAGTGAAGCGCTCCCTCCTGGCCGCGGCCGCCGCGGCCCTCACCCTCGCCATGCCCAACGCGGCCTCCGCCGCCGACTACGACGACGCCGCGTACTTCCGGCTTGCGGACCGCATGGAGCAGACGCTCGACTCCCGCTGGGACGCCGACGCCGGCTACTACAAGCTCGGCGGCGGCGGTGTCGAGCCGATGGCGAACTCGATGCTCCTGCTCACCCACGCGGTCGCCGCGATGAAGGGCCACGTCGGACCGGCGCGCAACGACGCCCGCGCCCGCGCGCTCGCCGCTCGTCTGGTCAAGCGCGGCGGCCCGTTCGTCACGAGACCGGCCGTCGGCCAGCTCCACGCGCCCGGCTGGGTGAACGCGATGAACGGCCGCGGCTCGCAGCACCTCGTGTTCGACGCCGAAGTGGTCGACGGCCTCGTCTACGCGTACCGCGCGCGTGCAGCGCTGGACCTGCCCGACTCGACCGTCAACGCCATCCGCGAGGCGATCTCGAGCACCGCGCGCGGGACGTTCTGGCGCTACCCGACCATCCGGCTGAACCAGGTGAACTGGTACTCGCTGATGTACGCCGCGGACGCGACGGTGACCGGCAGCCCCGCGCTGCTCAAGCGCGACATGGCCCTGCAGCTGCGCCGCTTCTTCGACCAGGCGCGCGCCGGCGGCGGCCGGATCGGCAACTTCGGCCCCGGCATGCGCTTCCACTACCTCCCGCACCTGCCGCTGAACGTCGACAAGAACGTCGACAGCGCCGAGTACGCGAACATCGTCCTCACCTTCACGCGCTTCTATGACCAGGCGCGCCGCGCCGGCATGCCGGCGCTTCCCGCGGGCTCGCGACGTCTCGCGCAGGAGTGGATCAAGCGCGTGATCAGCGGCTACTGGACGCACAGCGGCTACATGAACTGGGACTCCGGCCTCGGCTTCGACCGCTGGCACCAGGGCAAGAAGCTCGGGCTCACGCAGGAGGCGCTGATCGGCGTCGCGACCGGTGCGCAGTCGCTGCTCCCGGGCGCCGAGTGGGCGCGGTACTCGAAGTACATGCTCGACCGCGGCTTCGACTTCTACGCCCGCCAGGCCGACCGTGCCAAGGACGGCGTGCCCGACCCGCTGTTCTTCGACGTGAACACGGTGCCGCAGGGCCCCGGCTCGGCCCGCCTCGCCGTTGCGCGCGTCATGGCCAACGCCGCGCGCGCGGTCGACGCCGGCATGGGCTCGATGAAGGGCACCGAGCCGCCTGCCCTGTACGCGTTCGACCCGGACATCGGCCGCCTCGCCGTGACCACGCCCAAGTACAACACCGCGATCGTCGCCGTCAACCAGAATGCCTTCCCCTACGGCGGTCTCGACCTCGCCCGCCTGTTCGACGGTGAGCAGGAGGTCGCGGCGAACGTCGGCGGCCGCCCGCCCGCCTCGTTCGGCCTGATGGTCCGCGACGTCGCGGGGCGCCGCGTGACCGCGTCGCAGGTCGGTCGGCCGAAGGTCGTTCCCGGCGTACGTCCGCTGACGTTGCTGAAGGCCCCGCGCGGTGCGGGCGCGATCTCGTCCGCGTCGGTCGGCCGAGCCTACGCCGGCGCCTTCAGCGACCTGCGCGTGACCGGCGCCGTCTCCGCCCGCGGGCTCTTGATGCGGGTGACCCACCGCTTCACGCGCGACTGGATCCAGACCTCCTGGACCGCGACTCGCCGCAGCGGCGACGCGCGGCTGACCGCCGACGTGCTGTTCCCGAGCTACGGCGGGAAGGCCGGCCGGATCGTGGCCGTCCTGCGCGACGGCTCCAGCGTCGTCGTCGGCACGCGCCTGATCTCCCTCGCCTCCGTGAAGTACCTGTGGGTGCAGAGCGAGCGCTCGGGCTACGTCGTCGTGCCGGTCGGCACCCGTCCTGCGGGCGCCGGCGTCCACGCCATGCGCGCCTCCGGCCAGTCGTCCAACCCGCGCCCGGGCAAGACCGGCGCGATCCAGATCGCCCGCGCCAAGCGCTTCAACCGCGCCGCGCTGACCGTGCGCATCGCGCCCGTCAAGGACGAGCAGGACGCAGCGGCCACGGCGGCGCGGCTGGGGTGACCCGCGTGATGGTGGTGTGAGGCCTCCCGCAACCCCTGCTCGGACTCACCGAACGTCGTCCCCCTCCTCCCACGGAGGGCGACGACGGCGTCCGCTCAGCGCTGCGGCGGCTCGACGAGAACCAGCTTCCCCCGATTCAGCATCTGCGCGATCGCGCACGCCTTCTCGATCTGTCCGTACGTGTACCGGACGGGGTTATGCAGGGTCTCGATGTGGACGCCAGGGATCTGCATGACCTGATGATTCCCCGAATCCGACCCCAGCCAACCCGTCGCGGCGATATCATGGCGCCCCGAGTCGACCCGCGGGCGAAGTGTTGTGGTTGCACAGGAGCCTTCCAAGCTCTTAGGGCGGGTTCGATTCCCGTCGCCCGCTTCGCTAGGGTCGACGCGAACAACGGGGAGTGGCGCAGTCTGGTAGCGCACCCGGCTGGGGGCCGGGCGGTCGCAGGTTCAAATCCTGTCTCCCCGACTAAGAGAAGGGCCCGCAAATGCGGGCCTTTCTTGTCGAAGAGGACGAATGGTACCGGGGTCGTCGAGTACCAATTGAGTACCGTTTGTCCCGTTGAGCGCCCCGCGCCGTGGCCGTCGTCCGTCTGACCGACGCTCAACGATCCGGCTGGCGAGCTGTCCGGACCAGCCGCGATTGTGGCGTCATGATCCAGGACGGAAAGCGAATCGGAGTCGCCATCACGGTGGATGGTTGGCCCGTTGAGAGTGCGACGCGCCTCGCGGCGGTAGGAGCCCACGTGGTGGTCGTGACCACAGCGATCGCCAGTCCGCGAGCACCAATCACGCTGACGTCGACGTACGTCGGGGCGCGCGAGCTCGAGACAGAGATCCTGCATCTGGTGCAGACGCCGGGAGGAGCCCGCATCGAGCGGCGCGTCTGTGCGACCAGCGAGGTTCCGATCTTCGCGGACGACCGACCAGCATGCGTTGGCGAGCATCTCGAGATGCTGCGAAACGCTCTCGCCGAAGTTGCGGCTGAAGCCACGGTCGAACTGCAGCTTCTGTCGCCGCGTTCGCTTCCGCCAAGCCTTACGCAGCCGATCTTCTTCAGCGAGAAGGGCGGAACCATCTGTAGGCCTGCCGTCAAGGGCTGAAAGCACTGACACCAGCGTTGTGGATGACCGGCCCGGGGCTGCTCGCCGCCTGTACGACGTGGCACCCACCGCTCCCACGACCCCTGCGGGTGGGGACGGTCCATGGGGCTAGTGACGTCGCGATAGAGAGGACGCGCGTTGAGGTAGCAGTGGGCTTCGGCGTGGCTGCGGCGGTAGCCTGATGGCCATCGCTTCCGAAGACGCGTTCTCCCGCTCAAAGGCTGTCCAAGCCGCGTTGGACATGCCGCGCAAGCCACGTCCGCGGCTTAGCCCGCAGTCGATTTTCATCTCGCAGAAGCGTGGCGTCCCGCCGGCTCCTGCGCCTGAGCGCCGCTAGGCACGATCACTCAGCGTCATCGTTGAAGTGGCGAGCGAGACGGCGACGGCGACGGCGTAATTCGATCGCCATCGAAAGGCGCGCAAATCCACAGTTTCGAGAATTTCGATCGCTCTCGAAGCAAACGTGCCCCCGCACATGCGATCGCAACCCATGCGAAGGCACCCGATCGCAAGGAGGCTCGTACTGGACGGGAGCGGCGTCCGGACGTCGAGGAAGAATGCATAGGTGCTCGCAGCCTCGACGTTCGAATGGGTCAAAGCTCTGGTGGCCCCCGTATTCGGGTTTCTCGCGATCGTCATTGCGGCTGGGGTCACCGCACGAACGGCGAACTCACGACAACGGCAGCAGCTCGACCACGACCTTTTGCGGCACCGTGAGCAGCTTGCCCACGACCGCGACTTGAGAGAGCTTGAGCACTTGCGGGATTTCTTCGACGAGGTGGCTGGTCGGTTTGAGGGCTACGCAGATGCGATCCATCAACTCGACGTCGCCGTCCAGTCGCCCGTGTGCAGTGCCGAAGACAAGGTCCACGCTTTCATGGCCGTCAACGAGGCGTATGGGGAGTTGGGCATCGCCATCCGCCGCTTCGGCTTTCGGATGAGCGTCGATACGCCGGTGTTCGAAGCGCTATGGAGCGCGGTGCTCCTGCTCGAGCAGTGGGCCAACACCTTGCAGGTCGTTCTGGACGGCGAGATCCTTCCTACGGCACGACAAAGTGCCATCGACTTCAACGACGAGCCACAGGCGCTCTCCAAGGACCCGATGGCGGCCTGGCGGGCGTTCGTCGACCTCGCACGCAACGAGCTAGAGCATCGTGCGGCGGTCGCTGGGCCTCCGGCTGAATGACGACGGACTCGCCACTATGGCGGGCAGACACGGCGCGATTGCTCTACGCGGTCGACGAGCCGCGCACGCCGATTGAACCCGAGCAGACGCTGGCAACCGGGTCGGCGTCCCTCGTTCCGCGGCATGACAAGCCTGTGGAGCAGGCATGCGTCGTCTCCTGGGAGGCACGCAACGACGAACGACGCTCTAGACGCCCGACACCCGCGACTTCGCGAATCCGCCTACGCGTCGAGACGACCGCGTCTAAGAACTGGGCCTCGCTGCTCCCGTGCCGGCGCGCTTTCCGCCGCCATTCGAGCGTGCAGCTCGCTCGCCCTGTCCAGCATGTCGCGGGCAGCGGCAGCGTCGAGTTCCCAAGAGCGATTGAGATAGCGGGCTCCTGGGCGGAACCTCGCAAGTGTGTTCAGTAGGTCCGCGTGCGCTGGATCGACATTGCCGGCTTTTCGTGCTCGGTTGAACTCGGCTTGGGTGAGGCCGTGAGTTCCACGTCTGAGGAAGCGCGCGTCTCCCGCTTGGACGAAGAAGGCGCGTCCAGCGAGCTCCACTGCAGCGAACAAGTTCTCCGCGAAGGCGCGCAGCCGTCCAGCCTCGAGTGCATCCCGCGCCGTATCGAGAAACTCGGCTGCGGCTACGAGATGCTCACGCACCGTTGGCAGGTGATAGCGCGCATCGAAGCCGCCAAAATCCCTACCGCCGACGGAGAGGAGCGTCATGTGGGCGTATGCCTGCTCGTCCGCCGGCAGCTCGAACCACTCGATGTTGACTAGTTCCTCAACCGTCTCGCCGTTGCGTTGCCGCTGCTCTTGGGTGACGCCGAGTTGGATGCGAACTTCGTCGTTGAACCGGATCTCTGGTTTCTGACCGGGCCGCAATAGAGCTTGTGCGGCACGCACCGGTTCGTCCTCCGCCCAGGCACCGGCCGCGATCCGCCGCTGAAGCTCAGGCCCGAATAACGTTTGGACCGTGTGGTCCTTGAAGTTCGCGAGCATCTCGGGCGTCCAACGCGGATGAGCGACGACGATCGAGACGTCGATTCCGTCGGTCGGATCTGCGCTTGCTTTCGACGACACCGTCACTACGCTACCCCGTTCTCGGCATCTAAGCGACGCGAACCGGGGGCTTCTCGACCGCAGTATGACCCGGTCGCGGAGCTGCGGTGCGCTCGGACTCGACTGTCGGCGTGGCGAGAAGGAACGCGTATCGACGATTGCGCTACTTGGGGCCGGCGTCGTCGATCGTCGCTGGCCACTTCGGCGCGGCTCCCCGGCCTCGGGGATCCTCGTCGACTGCTTCGGTGCCGCCTGGACGGGTGCGCGTCAGCGTCTGATTTGCTCGGTGATCGTGCGGTCGGTGATCTCGTGGTCGGCTGCGAGCAGGAAGGCCTTGCTGAGCACCAGGCTCAGGACCGGGTCGTCGTCGAATGGGAGGAAGACCTTCGACGCGCCGGGCGAGCGGGCGGCGACGATGCATAGGTAGGTGTCGTCGGGCGACATCAGGATGTTGCCGCTGCCGAGGTGTATGCGGTACTCGCGTAGGTCGCCGCGGACCCTGAGGAAGCGGGCGTCGAGCGAGCAGCGGTGGCGGATCGTGAGCATCGGCAGGAGCCGTTCGAGCACGTCCCGGCGGACCTGGCCGGCGGCGCTGAGGTCACCGAACGAATAGCTCTGCCAGTAGGTGTCGAACTGGCGTGCCTCGCCGTGGTCGAGCCACTCGGGGTCGGCGCCGATCGACGTGACGCCGATGAAGAGGTCGACGTCCCGTAGCGCTTCGGTGATGACCCGGCGTGGGACGTCGGCGAGCGGCAGCACCTCGCCGTCGGCGTCCTCGAACCGCACTTGGTCGCTTGTGACGTACGGGTACATGTCTCCGCCGCTGGGCTCGACGTCCGGGATCGGGTCGAAGAAGAAGTGGGCGGAGATCCCGAACTCGGCGAACGCTCGCTTGGCGACGCCATGGTCGATGCCGTCGTCCCACCACGCGAGCGGGGTGGAGGTCCAGCCGCGTCCGCGCATCAGTGCCCGCGCCTGGACCTGGCGGAAGATGTGCGCCGCGAACCGGTTCGAGTACGTGCGCGTGGTCGCCTCGGCGGGCGTGAGCACGTACAGCTCCCGGAACGCTTGCTTGACCGGCTGGACGAGCTCAGCTTGAAGGAGGTGACGGCGCCAGGCAGCGACGTCCTTGGCGAGCGCGTCGATCGGGTGCCACAGCCGGACTTCGGCCCCGTCCGGGATGGGCGCGGTCGCGCCGTCGGCGGTGACGAGCTCGTTCGCCGTGCGCGGGAGGCCGATCGCGTCCGTGGTCCCGTCCGGGGCGCGGAAGCCCCAGATGATGCGGCGCGTGAGCGCGCCCGTGATCGGGTGGTCGAGATAGAGCTCGGCCCACTGCGCGAGTGGCCAGCGGCGGTCGAGTGCGAGGTGGTCGTCGAGGCGTTTGCGTTCGCCCGCGATCGTGCGGCGGATGGCCTGCAGCTCGGTGCGCAGTGCGGCGAGGAGCTCGCCGTCGGGCCCTTCCTTGAGCGCGGCGGGCACGCTCTTGCGCGGCTTGCCTTCCGGGGAGATGTACGTCAGGGCGACGGTCGTGTCGGTCACGACGATTCGGGCGGTGCCGGTCTGCAGCGGTACGTCGCGGGTGCCGTCGTCGGCTAGGTCGTGCCGCTCCACCGCGCGCTCGAGCAGCTCTTCGCGGGTGAGCCCTTGCGCTTTGGCGAGTGTGTCGATCGCTTTGCGGATCTGTTTGAGAAGTGCGCCGTGGCGGACGGCGCGTTCCAGCGCGAGCAGCTCGGTGATTGAGGACGGCGCCGCGATGTCCGCCATCGCCTGCGCGGCGGCGTTGGCCAGCCGGATGCTGCGCGAGTCGCTCCACTCGCCTGGCGGGCGACCGATCGCGAACGTCGCCGTTCTGCGCAGGCTCGGAAGGAGGACTGAGTCTCCCAGACGACCCGCCAGCGTCGGGATGGCGACGGCAAGCCGCTCGTTCTCCCATCCGATGGGGCCGTGGTCGGTGGGATCGAGGCCAGTCAGCAGGGTCAGCAGCCCTTCGACGAGCACGAGCGGTGCGCAGAGGCCTGCGAGCGCCGCGTCAGCGGTCTTGAGCCAGCGGGCGGACGGCTTGCCGCTGTGCGGGTACGTGGCCATCGCCTCCACCAGCGCGGCGACGTCCTCGTCGCTCGAGGCCAGAAATGCCCGCGCCCGCTGCGTGAACTGGTCCGCGTGATCCTCGAACAGGTCGAGCGGGTCGGCCTTATCGGGCGTCGCGACCGCCCAGAACGCCGCCTCATGGCGCCCGAGTCGGGTGCGCAGCGGCTCTGCGAGCGCGACGATCTGCGCGCGCGTGTCTGGCGGCCAGGCGGAGATCTCGCGGGTCAGGTGCGGCAGCATCTGGTGCCAGAACTGCCCGGCACGTCCCTGCCGGCCGATCCGCGCGCTGTGTTCGAGCCAGTGCCCGAAGTCCTCCGGTGGAATCGTCAGCTTGCGCCGCGCGACGATGCCGAAGACTTGCACGGCCTCGTAGCCCGCGTCCCGTGTGTCGAGGAGCCGCTGCGCGAGCTCGCGGATGCAGTCCAGCCGAGTGTCGTCCGGAGCGCCGGCCATCGCCTGCACCTCCGGGATCTTCCGCAGCTCGGGCTGCGCAAGCCAACTGCCCCGAGGCATCGCGTCCAACGCGGCCTCGACGAGCGCCGAGGCGACGGGCGCCGTCATCCGCCCACGAGCGCGATCAGCCGAACGAACCTGATCTCCGAGTCGGCCGTCAGCGTCAGCGCCGCGTCAAGCTCCGTCACTTGCGCGCCGTCCACGATCACGAAGAACCCGTTGCGCCCGAACGCCTCGATCGCCAAGTCCGCCTGACGCTCCCAATCGATCGTTCTGCCGCCCGGCACGGTGTATCCGCCGCCCGTGGCCAGCTCCGCGCCCTCCGGCACCACTAGCCCCGCGAAGGGATCGCTGCGATCGGCGTTGAACCGCGCCACCTCGTCCCGCACTCGAGTGCGGATGAGATCGCACAACGTGATCGCTGCCGGGATGTCGTTCAGCACATGCGTGACGATCGCCTTCCCAGAAGTCGACTCGTCGCGCACCGTGACAGACACACGCATTGCGCCGAGGCTACCGCCACTAGTGGAAGTCGGGACCCACGCAACGCCTACCCACGGGCCGCGTAGCTGCGCCATGACACGCGACGCGATTCCCCGAAAGTAGCGCTTATCGGCGGTTTCGCTATTGCGCTGGCGCGCGACGCACAGCCCAGAGATCCTGCGGGCAGCGCGGTCTGTGGCGTGCTCGGGGGCGAAGTTGTCTATGCGCTTGCTGTTACGGTGATTGACGTTCGCGCGTCGGCGATGCCGCGCGAAGGCCAGTCCAAGATGAACGTGACGATGCCGTCGACGCTTCCGTGCACGGTGCGTTCGTCGAGGTAGTACTCGGCAGGACCCGCGCTGTATGGCTCGCGCAGCGGGTGCGATTGTCCGTCCGGCAGCTCGACGCGCAGCTGGACGTCATGGATGTCGCTGGTGCGCTCGGCGAGCCGGAGGGCGAGCCAGAACTCGAGACGGTCTGAGAACGCGGTCAGGCGCCGCACGATGACGGCGGCGTCGTTGGTCGCGGCCAGCAGTAGCTCGGCGGCGACGGCGCGTCCTTTCTCCACGGCGCGCAATCTACAGTGGCGCGACGATGCCCGAGGCTCCGGAGCCCGCGAAGATGGTGTGGGCGCTTCCCCACGATGTGCTGCGGGGCCCGCGCGGCACCCTGTATGTCGGCGGTGCAGTAGACGCCGAGCTGCTGCTCGTCGAGCGCGACGACATCGTGATCGGCGCCCGCCACTTCACCGCGTACCCGGACGGGTTCGGCTTCGTGCTGCACATCTGGCTCTCCGAGCCCGAGTATGACCTCTTTGAGCTCACCGACACGCTGGCGCACAATCCCCGCCGCCGCGGCAAGCAGGATCGCAAGCACGTGTACATGGGCGTCGAGCTCCCCGACGGAACTGCGGTCCGCGGCTCCTACGACGGAATGCACATCGACGAGCCGCGCCTTGAGCTCTATCACCATTGGGTGCTCGACGAGCACTACCAAGGCGAACTCGTCGCACGCGTTGCTGCGCCCGAAAGCGGCTCGGTCACGCTCGTGCTCGATTGGGCCGCGCGCGGGATCGTCGAAGCGCGAGCATCAATCGATGCGGGGCTGCTTTACAACGCCGCGCGACACGCCCGACCGCTATTCGCGGTGGCCGACCGCCCGTAGCCAACCCACCACGACCAGGCGGCTAGGGCTTAGACTGCCGCGCGTTTCCAGCGACGGCCAACGCCGGCAAACAGTGCTTGCCGACGGAAGCGCGCTCGGTGGAGCTGCTCACGGCGCAGATAGTCCACGAGGCGCGCTTTCGCGAGACTGGTGTCGTGCACAGCGTTCTGGAAATCCGCTCGCCGTCGAACGGCACTGGGTGGGCTGACGAGTGGACCTTCACAGGCGCTGACGATCGGCTGCTGCGTGAGTTGTTGGGTCAGTTGACGAATCACGAGACGGAGCCGCCAGCCGAGGTCTGGGACGACCGAAAGCTGCGTCACGCGATCCTCGCTGACGATCGTTGGCGTGCTGCGATGTTGTGGTGGGACGATGACACGCCCCGCGTCATCGATCTGAGCAACCGGCGCGCCCGAAAAGCGTGGACGTCCGACGGAGCGCTGCAGCTTGCCGACATCCTGCCCGAACGCTTCTCTGACGTGCGGGACGCGATCGTTCGACGATTCGCGGCGTCCTAGCGAGCCAGCCACGCCGCGACCCCTCGTCGTGCGGGAACCTTCGTGAGGCGACCGGCGTGAGGCGCGGTGGCGGGGTATCACCGCTCTCGTGAGGTCTCCCCGTACGGCATACCGTGTTCTGGTCGTGCTGGCTCCGATCGTGATCCTGTTCACGGTCCTGGCCGCTGTTGATGGGCTTTGGCTTGGTGCCCTCAGCGGTCTGCTGGTCACCGTGAGCGGCGTGACGAGCCTGCGAAGTGCTCGTCGCCGCGGGATCTCCTGGAACTGGCCGCGGTCCTGGCGCGAGCTCCGCGAATACGAATCGCCCTCGACGCCCGCGCCATCGGCGCGTGACTGAGCGTTAAGCACATCTCTCTGCCGCTAGCGGGCACGCTCTCGTCGCGAAGTGATCCTTCGACGGAATCGCTTCGTTGGCTCCGCGATCCGCTGCCGTGTGTAACGGACGCTTCGGGCGCAAGTCGCAAGTCGAGGCGCCTGATCAGGTATCCGCTCCAAAGGGGCTCCTGGCCTTGACCAGTCGGGCGCAGGGACCGGCGCCCTCGGCCACGCAGAACCGATCAGGCGGTTGAGCCGATGCGGCCTCGGTCTAGCGTCCATTCGTGCCACCTGACGATGGCCTCGGCGATCCACCGGTTCTTGTGACGTTGACGGTCGCTGAGGGTGCCCATGTAGTCGCGGCCGATGTGATCGAGGTGGTCGGCGAGCTTGGACGCGGCGCGTTCGGGATTAGCGGGCGATCGGACAAGGTTCACGATGCCGTCCAGATAGGCGTCGTATTCGTCCCAGCCTGCATCGACCGCCCCGACGGGATCCCAGCCGGTCATGAGGATGCATCTCAGTTCCGCCTCACCGCTGGTACGCCACCACCGTAGCCAGGGCTCGGGTGCGGTCTCGAGCAGTGCTCGCGCAGCCGTGCTCTCATCGAGAATCGGCTGAATCTGCTCCCTGAAGGCGTCGCCGAGGCTTCCCAACTCCATCTCGTGAAAGTAGCCCTTCTCGACGATTCCACCTATTGCGGCGAGTTTCGGCGCGGCCAGGCACGTCCGTCATCAGACGGACATGTCGCGTGCAGCGCCAACGGGTATCCGCGTCACATGGGCATCGACGAGTACGAGCCCCGGCTGCGCGCTCTGCTGTCAGAGCGCACCTCGGGCGGTCTGACGGGTGAGATCGCTTGGTCAGCGTCCATCGATCTCGCTCGCGAGCCTGTGACACCGCCGCTGTTGCGCTACCACGAGTCGTTTCAACTTGAGGCGGACTCCTGGCCAGTGGGCGACGTGGTCGTGAGCCTTCGCCGACGCCTCGCGCATATCGACGAGACGGGAGACTCAGTCGAATCGACGACCTTCCATTGCGAGTTGATCTTCGACGAGGCCGACGGGCATCACCTGGATCGCGTCCTTCTTGATGAAGAGACGGACCCGCGCGTGCTCGGAGTCGAGGACCTTGACCGCCACGGCCGGGGCTGCCCGGGTATCCGTCGTCTTCTGACCGCCGAAACGCGAGTCAACATCTGGGCCGACGGAAGAACGTGATCAGCGCGCGACTCGGCCGTTTGGCCAGACATAAAGCGGACCGAAGTAGCGCATTTCGACGAAGACGCTCGTTAAGAGTTGCCGAATGATCGGCGCCCCGCACGTCGAGTGACCCACCGCCGATGAGCAAGCGCGCCTCCCGCGCTGATGGCGAGCCCGAGCGCGAGGGACGCCCAGAGGCCGAGGCCGTACGCGCTTGAGATTCCGCTCGACGTCAGGAAGACCACGAGATAGATGAATAGGGAGATGGCGTCGTTGTCGTCGTCCGACTCGGCTTCGCGCACGTCGCTCATGCGAGCACGCGTACCCGCCGTCTCGACCTCCAGCACGTGTTCTTGGGCGACGCGCAGAGTGGTGCTTTTCGACGAATGGATCCCTCACGTCGCGTGATTCTGAGGACGGGATCGCGAGATGAGGTCAGGCGCCGCCGACCCCGCTACCTGCGCCACCGCTGCCGTTCGCGGCGCGGTCGTACGACTTGTAGTGCGCACGAGCGGCGGCTCGGCGCTGTGCCTTCTCCGCCCGTGTCTCGGTGGGGTTGCCGCGTCGGGCGCTCCACCGGAGCCGGCGCGCGCGAAGGGGATGAAGGGGCATGCGCAGAAGCTACGCCCGCGAAGATGACGCGGCGATGAAGAGGCATAGGAAAGCGACTCGTGCGTGCCGGGAAGCAGCGCTTCTCGACGATCTAGCTACTTCGCCGAGCCACCCGACTTCAGCGCGGGTGCAGCTTGTCGCTTGGCACTGGGGTCGGCGCCTACTCGTCAGCGCTTGCGCTGAACCGGTCCACGCCGTCGACGAGCGCCGTTCCGACAAGGCGACTAGGCTCAGGTCCCTCGATCAGCCGGACTAGAAACTCGGTCGCGGTCATCAAGACCAGCTCATGGAGTTGTTCGTCTTCTCTCAAGACAACCACTGGCCAGTGGGCCGGCTCGCCTCTCGTAAGCCAATACAGGTCGTGCTCGTTCGCGATCGTCGCCCACTTCACGAGCGCCCTTGGCCGGCCACAGCCGGTATGGGGGCCAGTCGTTGGCGAGCACCTCGCGGTATCCCGTTAGCTCCTTGGGGACTCCCGAGTGCGATCAACGATGTCGAAGTACCCCCGGGGGTTGTCGACCGACAGCAGAAAGACGTAATCGTCGAACGCACCAGGTCCGTACACCGCCATCAGCTCCGTGAAGTCGGACGGAAGCGCGAGCGTTCGCCCGTCGGCATCGATGACAAGGCCCGATGGCACTGGGTTCGGAGGCGGCGAGACGTGCTGTCTGAGGCGATCGAGCATCGACAGACCGTGGTCGCCCAAAGCGCCACCGAACCTACCGTGGAGATGGGGAAACCGCATGGCGCACAAGTAGCGCGTTTCGACGAACTCGCCATACAGGCGGTCGGCATCCGAGCGGGGGGGCCGACCACGATTCGACTCGCTGATCAGGAGACAGCTGGCTGCAGGCGCACCCACAGTTGGCTCAGACCGGCGGCGCCCGGCACCTCTTTGACCTCTACGTAGGCCTGAGCTCGAACGAGCTCGCCGAGTTTGCCGTGGCCGTGATCGCGCGGGTCGAACGCGGCATCGCTCTTGCTCAGATACGACCCGACCTCGGCAAGATTCGACCAGCCATCGTCCTTGGCGGTACTGCTGATCGCCGACGACAAGACTCGCTTGAGATCGCGTCGGCGATGCGCCGGGGTTTCATCGCCAGCGGCTTTCGGCGTCGGCTTCTGCGACTCGCGCGTAAGCAGGTCGAGGTAGATGAACCGGTCGCAGGCCGCCACGAACGGTTCGGGGGTGCTTCGCCTGCCCAGCCCGTAGACGATCATCCCGGACTCCCGGAGCCTGGTGGCCAGCCGCGTGAAGTCGCTGTCGCTCGATACGAGCGCGAAGCCTTCCACGTTGCCGGCGTAGAGCAGGTCCATCGCGTCGATGATCAGCGCCGAGTCTGTCGAGTTCTTTCCGTGGGTGTACGCGAACTGCTGGATCGGCTGGATCGCGTGCCGGAGCAGCTCGTCTTTCCAGCCCGCCAACTGCTGCGTGGTCCAATCCCCGTACGCGCGTTTGATCGTCGGGGTCCCGTACTTGGCGATCTCGGCCAACAGCTCCGCCGTCAGCAGTGCCGTTGTGTTGTCCGAGTCGATCAGAACGGCAAGTCGAGCGAGATCCTGAGCGGCCACGCCGGGATATTGACGCAACGGAGATCACGGCTTACACCGCCGCGCTCGATGTCCGAGGTGTAGTGCTTCTCGACGGTTCCGCTACCTCGGTCAGCTCGCTCGGGACCGCTACGGTCGGGCCAGCCGCCGCCGCAAGGCCGCGAAAATGCGAGCGCCCAAGCGCTGATGTCGAGTGCCGTGACAGCCGCAGCGCCGAGCATCAGCGGATAGAGCTCTTCGCATACGTCGTCGCACGTGGCCGAGTCGTCAACGATCGCGAACGCGACGGCGGTCGCGATCCCGATCAGCACCGTGACGGCAGCAACGCCGAGGGCCGTTCGCTCCCACTGGCACCGCCCGAGGATCACGAGGGGAGCCACCGCCACTGCGCCGAGGGCCAGCACAGCGATGAGACTCATGCTCAAGAGATCGTCCGGCACGGCGGACCTTGAGAGACGTGGCTGTTCCCTCGCGTCAGCGAACCGAACGCGAATAGCGCTTTTCCACGATTCCGCTACTTCGCCGGCCGCCGGGCCGCCGCGCTGTCGCTTTGCATGGAAAGCACAAGTGAGCACCGAGCGCAGGTATCCTTTGTCGCGTGGAGGCTACCCACGTCAATGGTCCTGAGCAGCATCACGAGCATGACGATCTTCCTACGCTGCCAGAGTCGGGAGCATTGGTCGACAGCGCGCGCCTCGTCTCGGCCGTCGCTGGAGCGGTAACGGCGGGCGCAGTAGCCGCCGGGCCCGTAGGGGCCGTGCTTGCTGGCGTTGTAGGGGCCGTCCTGAGCGGTGCCGTTGCGGCGCACGAGAGGCGCCGCCAGCGCCAGCAATCGACGTAGAGCCGGTTGTCTTCGGACCTTCGACTAGCGTTCTACGCCGGAATCACGGTCGCTGTCGTCTACCTAGTTGGGCGCACGGTTCGTCATCGCGGGGTCGGATGGCCAATCACCGATCTCTTCGAGGCCATTACGTTGGCTATTGCACCTGTGCCTGTGCCTGGGGCTCTCGAGATGCTCAGCAAGGCCGTCCAGGAAGAGGATCTTCCGATTCTCAATTCTGTCGAAAGTCGGATCGCCCTTGGTTTCGGCGGCGCGCTTCTTCTCGGCGCTATCGCGTTCACGCTCGCAGTCGGCCTCAAGCGAGGCTGGCGAGCGCCGGGCTCTTGAGCTCGGGAGCTCGCGCCGCTGGCTGCTGCGTCGGACGAGAACCGCAAGCGCCGCGTCCCGGCTGGTATGGGGTCTGTTCAGGTTCAGCGCAGAGCTGGAGGCGTGGTGACGCTTACTGCCAGGTGGCGGTGGAGCCGTAGCCGGTGACTTCGTCCTCGCGGATGGCCGCGAGGTTGGGGGCGCGATTGGTGTCGCGGTCCCAGACGGCCTTCTGGTCGAGGTAGCGCTCGACGCGGGTGCTGGGCGTGGCGCCCTGCAGGCGGTCGATCTCGGCGGCCGCCTGGCGCTTGCTGGTCGGGGTGACGAAGGTCTGCCCGGTGCGCATCGCGAGCGTGCGCAGGTGCTGCAGCTGTCGGGGGGTGGGCGGCTCGGTGTCCTTGGCGGCGCGGCGCTCGTTGTCGAGGGCGATCAGGCGGCTGATCTCGCGGTGCGCGATGAAGGAGCTCGTCGGCTCGGTGTAGGTCTCGCCGAGGCGGTCGCACAGCTCCTGGAGGAGCTTGGTCTGCTTGTCGCTGGCGGGCTTGTGCGTGCGGGTGCTGGTGGCGGTCATGGTGGCTCCGTGTCGTAAGCGGGTTGAACTGAGCCCCAACAGGGCGAGCCGGGACTGAGCCGGCTGTCAAGGGCGACCGCAGGGAGGCACTGCTTCCCTTGACTGACGGCGACCGGCCGCAAGATGAGGGCGTTCAACCGGGCGACACCCGAGCCTGTTCCATGTCTGCTGCTGTCCCGCACGGCTGCCCGCGTCAGCGGCACGGGACCTTCTCCCGGTGTGCGAGTGGGAGGCCGTGGCTTAGCTCGGACGGGCCTTGGGCCCGGGAGCAGTCGTCCTGGTCGCGCGGAGCGCGTTGGCCACGGTCTCGATGCGGCGCTCGAGGTCTTCTTCGACGCCCAGGGCTTCGATGATGATGGCGGCGTGTTCGACGTCGTCGTAGGGCAGCTCGCCGCGGTGGTAGACGGTCACGGCGGCTTCGGCGATCTGCTCGATCCAGTCCACGACGGCGAGCGTTTCACGCGCGGGCGGCCGCGGCCATCCCCTATCTGCGGTATCGCCTGGGGGAGGCGCTACGCCGACGTGGTCGGTGCCGTGAACAGCTCGGCGTAGTCGCCGCGTGCGCGCGGCGTTGACGCGCTCGAGCGTCGTGTCGAAGAACGCGTGCAGGCGCTTGGCGTTGTACCGGACGATCGGCTCGCCGGCGAGGCGCTGCATCGGGTCCTGAAACAGCGCGAACGTGGTGGCGAAGTGGCGGCCGTGGCGGTAGATGTCGTGCTGGACGCGCAGCGTTGCGGTGAAGCCGTTGCGGTTGGAGTCGTGGTCGCAGGTGAGCACGACCACGCGCTGGTGGGTCTCGTCGCTTATGCCCTCGGCCGGGAACGGCTCGCCGAGCGTCCAGGTGGCGGTGATGGTGCGGCGGTCGAGGCGGTGCTCGATCGTCGGCGCGGCGCTCTCGGGCGCCTGCGCGGCGGCGGGGGTGGGCGTGTCGGTGTCGAACAGCGTCGCGGTCATCTGGTCCTCGCGGTGGTCTGGCCGGCCGGTGGCCGCGCCTGGTTGCTGGATGGAGTCGAGAGTGAGCGGGCGCGCAGGTGCGCGCCCGGTGGAAGGTCGGGCGGCTGGCCGCCTGCCGGTGCAGTGGTCAGGTCGCGGCCGACTGCTTGGGGCGGTGATCCTTGATCTCGGTGTAGGCGTAGGTGAGCGGTCGCGGCATCCCCACGTGGCACGAGACGGTCTTGGGGTTCGCTCGGGCGACTTCGCACCACCCGTGGCGGATGCGGACGTAGTCGCCGGCCTTGATGTCCTCGCGGGTGTAGATGCGCGCGCCGGTCTCTTCGAGCTTGCGCTGCCAGAGCGCGAGTTCGTCGCGCGCCTGGGCAAGTCGTGCCGTCAGGCCTTCGCGCCACGCGAGCACCTGCGGCTTGGTGTTGTCCTGGGAGCTGTCGAGGTTGCGCTGCAGCTCGCGAATCTCGCGCTCGCGGTCGGCGATACGGCGGCCGATGAACGCGGGGTCCTCGCGGCGGGCAACGTCCGCCTGTGCGCTGCGGGCCACGTGCGCGGCGGCCTGGCTGGCGTTGCTGGCTTGCACCGAGCGCGTCATCGCCGCGCGTGAGCGATCAAGGTCGCGCTCGTGCCGGCGTTGGGAGTGGTGACCGACCAGGACGGGCTGGCCGAGCGGGATGTGCTCGACGATCGCGTTTGACTGGGCGTGCTCGGTGCGTGCGCGCTCGGCGAGGTGTTCGCTGCGTCCGGCAAGGGACTCGGCGCGGTGGGAGCGAGCGGCGACGTAGGCCGCTTCGCGTTGCTCTGCGGTTCCGTTGTCGACCTCGATCTGGACGTCGAACCCGGCGGCGCGGCGGTCACTGGCGAGCGCGTCGATCGTGTGTTGGCGGGCGGTCGCGCCACGCGTGTTGCGCAGGAACCACACGCCCTGCGTGCGGCCCCAGCGGAACCCATGCTGCTTGACGATCTCACCGGAGCCGTCGCCCTTGCTGGTGCCGTCGACGGTGGTCCCGTCGCTTGGGGTGTGAGCGATCGTCAGCATCAGACGGTCTCTTCCTCGTCGGCGAGGGCTTCTTGGGCGGCGAGCGTGTCGCTGATCTGGTAGCCGATGCCCCACACGTTGGACGGGTAGGGGCGGCCGTGCTCCTGGCAGACCGCGCGGGTAGCGTCGGCGAGCTGCGCGAGCTCGGCGACGGTGTCAAGGCCCAGCGCCTTGCACAGCTGGGGGTTGGTCCACGTGCCCGGGCGTGAGCCGAGCGTGCTGATCAGGCGGGCCTGCATCCGCGGCCCGGTCAGTGCGCGTGCCATGTGGCCCGTCCTCGCGGGGTGTTGGTGGTGAGCATGTAGGGACCTCCTGGGCCCGTGAAGGGTTCAAGACCGCCCCGCCGGTGCGGGGCCCTGCGGCCGCCTCAACGCACGCGTGCGTGCGACATTTGGGCGAGCCCGGGGCCCGCCTCCGGCGGCGATCGCGGTTAGTGGTCGGCGTCGAGCGCCGAGAAGTCCAGGCGCTGCACGTCCAGGCCGACGGCGACGCAGGCGCTGCGGATCGCGTGGGCGTGATCGTCGGTGCTGACGATGGTCGTGATCTGGTCGGAGTGCCAGACCGCGTAGGGCTTGAAGTTGCCGTTGCGGGTGATCAGGACGTGGCCTTTGGGCCCGTCGACCGCGGTCTGCTCGCGCTCGAGCACGTCGCGGTAGCGGCTGATGGTCCCGTCGGGGTGCGTGGGCAGACGCAGCGCGCTCATCAGAACGCGCCTTCACTGTGGTCGAGCGTGCGCAGCGCGCCGCCCTCGTCGAGTCTTACGTGGATCGCGTCAAAGCGCAGGTCCGCGCCGATGGGGCTGGCGGGCGTGTCGGTGATCCAGACGGCGGCGCGCCGGCGCATCAGGGTCCGCTCGCGCAGCGAGGGCTCGGTGCGGTCGACTTCGCCGGTGGTCAGCTGCGCGAACACCAGGACCGACCCGTCGTAGGCGACCAGCGAGAGGAGACCGAAGCGCGTCTGGCGGTCGTGATCGAGAATGCGGAAGCCGAGACGCTGAAAGTGCTCGGCGGCGTAGGTGCTGGAGGCGTCCATCAGGCGTCGCCGTGGTGGTCGATGTTCACGCCGGCCGAGCGCAAGAAGGCGACGGCGTCAAAGTGCGGGTAGCGGGTCGCCAGACGCGTGCCGAAGGTCATCGACAGCGTGTCGATCACGGAAAGCTCGTCGTTGTCGTCGTCATGGCCGGGGTTGTCGCGCTTGGCCTCCTCGCGCATCTCCTTGAGCGTGAGGGCGAGGATGTTGGCCAGGCCGGTGCTGGCGACTTCGACGCGGACCATGTCACGGTCGAGCGCTCCGAGGGAGGCGAGGAAGTGCGGGATGCAGTTGGTGCCGCCGACGTCGTTGCCTTCGGCGCGCTGCGCGAGCTCGGCGAGCGCGTTGGCGTGCTCGGTGCACACGTCGGCGAGGTACTGCAGGCCGCAGTCGCGGCGCAGGCGTTCGATCTGCTCGACGATCGGCGGAATGCGCTGGTCGAGGGCGACTTGCAGTGGTGTCTGGGTGGTCATGCGCGCCTCCGGGGGGTGTTGAGGGTCAGGCGGCCCACCGGGGTGGGGGCCCGTTTCGGCTCGCCTGCGCACGCCTTGCGTGCGAACCTGGGCGAGACCGGGCCCCGCCCCTGGCGGGCGGTGGTGGTGCGCGGGCCGTTGCGGGGCCCGCGCGCGGTCAGAACGCGAGCGCGAGCTGCCCGTGGTCGGCTTCGATGACCGGTAGGTCAGGCGTGCCGGCGAGCAGCCGGTCGACGCGGTCTTGGTCGAGCACGCCCGCGTTGGGCCGGGTCGGCGCAGCGGTGAGCAGCGTCGGGACCTGGTCGAGCATCGTCTCGACCGGCGGGGGCGGCGCAAGGTGCGCGAAGGGGCCTTCGGCGCGGTCCCAGCGCGCTTTGATCTCGCGCTCGTCGATCTCGTCACCGGAGAGCGCGAAGCCTTGGCGCTTCATCTGCTCGACGACCTGCTGCCAGCCAATCTCGCGCTCGTCCTGCTCGATGAGCTGTCCGTCGAGGGCGAGGTCTGAGCTGGCGCCCTTGGCGTTGAGCAGGTCGTGCTTGCGCGCGGCCATGAACTGGCCTTTGGGCATGGGCACGTAGATGTTCACCGGCTTGACCGAGGAGAGCCGGTGCACGCGCGCCATCGCCTGCGCCTTGGCCTCGTGGCTCCACTCTTGGCCGACGAACACCGCCACGCTGGCGGTGTCGAGGTTGTGGCCCTGCTTGACGGCCTTGATGCCGACGCAGAGCACTTGCGTGTCGCCGAAGCGGAACCCGCGCATGGCGGCCGCCCGCTTTCTGGGGTTCTTGGTGGCGGCCTTGCCGTCGCGTTCTTCGACGATGTGCGCCGCGCGCACGCCGCGGTCGAGCAGCTGGCCGCAGAACCAGCGGCCGGTCTCGATGAGGTCTGAGAAGACGACGACCTTCTCGCCGGCGCGGGCGTGCTCGAGCACGATCTCCAGCGACTTGAGGTTGGCTGGGGTCCAGTTGGACACGCCCTCAAGCAGCTCGCGCGTCGTCTCGTCGGCGGTGTTGGCGACCAGCCAGTCAAGGTCGGGATCCGCAGCGGGGAGGGTGGAGGCGTACTCCATCTTCCACAGCAGCCCGAGCGCGGCCTCAAAGCGCTCCACCACGCCTGCTTCGACGAGCGGGTGGTACGGGTTCTTGTGGGCGAAGAAGGCGACGAACTGCTTGGCCCACTGCTTGTTCATCGCGGCCTGCGCGCGACCGGCGGGCACCCAGATCGGGTGGATGGTGCACGGGACCAGCGGCTCGCCGGTGTCTTCCTTGCGCCGGCGGATCATGCCGCCGCACAGCAGCCGCCAGAGCATCGAGAGGTTGGTCACGCGCGGCAGCACCTTGCGCGCCGCGTTCTTGGAGTCCTTGCCGCCGCCGTAGAGCGTCTCGATGACGCAGAAGTCGTTCTCGAACTTGCCGCGCCCGGTGGTGAAGTCGTAGGGGAAGCGCTCGGTCGCGTTTCCGAGGCACCACCAGAGCAGCTTGAACGCGTCGTTGACGTAGTTCTTGATCGGGGTGCCGGTGCCGCCGAAGCGGTGATCGGAGCGCAGCGCGCAGACGGCGTCGGCGCGCAGCGAGTCCCCGGAGGCGTTGGTGATCTCGTCGACCATGATCGCGCCGCGGCGGAACGCGATGCTCAGCTCGTGACCGGCGGTGTGCACGCGCAGGCGCTTGTGCACGTAGCTGCAACTCTTGCAGACCTTGCCGTCCCACAGGATCGGCTCGCCGTCGGCCGCGCCGGCGGTCTGCAGGCAGTTGGGGCAGACCTCATCGGTGGTCAGCAGCCCCAGCAGGTCCAGCTTGCCGTCTTCGCGGGCGGGGCGCAGCGGGACGCCGGTGTGCTTGATGGCGTGCGCGCGCATCTCGGCCGGGAGCCGGTAGAACTCGCGCGGGTGCACCACGTACGTGGTGTGCGCGTCGCTCTTGCGGCGCGACCAGGTGGGGAGGTTGAGCGAGTCGTCCCGGCGGCCGGTGAGCGACAGGCCCTCCATGTGGACCATGAACCAGCCCGAGCCGCCGCCTGCGACGTGCTGGGCGACTTGGTGCGCGTGCGCGGGACCTTCGACGATGGTGAACTCGCGCCCGAAGAACCGCTTGGCCTCGTCCTGCCACTGCGGGATCAGGTCCTGCGGGACCACGAACAGCGCGGCCGGCTGGACGCCGAGCCAATCCAGCGCGATCGCGAGCGCCATCAGGCCCAGCGACTTGCCCAGGCCCTGTTCCCAGGCGAGCAGCCCGGAGCGCTTGACCAGCATCCGCGCCAGGTCCTCGACCTGGAAGTCCTTGAAGTTCCAGCGGATGCGCCCCTCGGCCAGCGGGCCTTCGTGCCCGTGCAGTCCGAAGCGCGCGGCGATCGCGCGCAGCACGTCGCGCATCGCGTCCACTTCGAGCGGATAGAGGCTGGCCAGGTCGCCCGGGTCGGGCAGCTCGAAGTGCTCTAGCAGGTACTTGATCTGATCGGGCTCCTCGTCGAACGAGTGCGGGCCGATCGTGATCTCCAGCAGCTTGCGCGTCTGCTTGAAGGCGCGCACGGACTGCTCGCCGTCGCGGTTGGTGTGCACGCGCTCGCCGTTGGTCACCGACTCCTTCGAGCGGACCGCGAGGTCGTAGCGCTCACCGGCCAGGTAGCCGCGCTCGGCGTCCGTACGCGTACAAACGATCGAGTCCAGATCGTCCAGGTAGCCGAGCCGCTGCTGCGGGCGGATCGGGTAGTTGGGGACCAGCAGCCGCTTGGCGTCGCCGATGATCGACTCGACCCGCGCGGCGACGACGGGATCGACGGTCACGAGCTCGTCGCGGGCGGCAACCTCGATCGCCCGCCACTCGCGCGCGTTGTAGGCGAAGTAGGACGGCGACTGGCCGTTCAAGCGCCGCAGCTGCTGCAGCTGCCCGGACTTGGCCATCGCGAGCTGCGCGAACGGCGAGAGCCGCACGCGCAGCTTGTTGGCCTTGATGGTGATGTCGTGGCTGGCCTGCTGGCCGGCCTCGAGCGCCTTGCGGCGCTTGTCGTGCTCGGCGTTGATCGTCGCCCACGCCGCCGCGTGATCGGGCGGCGTGAGGTACGTGTACGTGGTCACGCGCGGGCTGCAGCGCTCCTGCCGCGCGTCGACGACCCACGTGTGCAGGTCGGTGAGCTCGGCGCGCGTGACCTTGCGGCGCGCCGGGGCAGGCGCATCGTCCTTGAGCTGATGCGGCTGGACGAAGAACGCCATCACGCACGGCAGCACGACGCCGTCAAAGAGGTCGTCGCACTCGATGACCGCGTAGACGCCGCGCGCCTCCGGTGCCCCGGCGATCTGCCGGTCATAGCGGCCCTGGCCGGCGATCAGCACGCCCAGCCCGTCGGCCTCCATGACGCCGAGGCCGAAGCGCAGCGCCTGCAGCGTGCTGTTGACCTTCTTGCCCGACGGGTCGGTCCAGTCCAGACCGAACGGCGGGTTCAGCGCCACAGCCGGGAACGTGAGCCGCGACAGGCGCAGCAGCGGATACACGCGCTGCAGGTCGCCGTGGATCGCGTAGTAGTCCCCGGACTCGACCTGGTCTGAGTCGATCTCGATGCCGTACCGGCGGCCCTTGGGCCAGCCGGTGATCAGCGACCCGTCACCGGCGGTGAGGTCGAGCACGTTGCGGTTGTGGGTGCCCAGCACCGCGGCGACCAGCCGAGCCGCCTCAGGCGGGCTGTAGTGCTGCTGCAAGCCCTTGGCGTGACGGTCGCCGGCGTTGCGCAGCACGTCCGGGCTGGAAGCCAACACCTCAGCCGTCAATGCGCCGCCAAACAGGCGCGAGCCCTTGCCGCCCTGAGCGGAACGCGGTTCAAGTGGGAGTGCGGTCATCGCCGGTTGCTGCCTCCATGCAGGTCGATTCCGGCCCCGCTCGGTGCGGAGCCTGTGCCCCAGCCCCACGCACGCGCAGCGTGCAAAATCAGGCGGGGTCAGGTCCGTCATCCGGGCGGACCTCGTCTTGAGTCGTCGCGGCGGCCCCAGTCCGCCGCGGTGGTGGCGCTCCTAGACGCCGGTCGCCGTCAGCGCGCGATCCGCGATCCACGCCTCGACGGTCGGGGTGATCCCGTTCCCCGAGAGGCGCACTTGGTCGCGGTTGGTGCCGGTGAACTCGTACGCCTCGCGCGTGATGCCGCCCGCGTGGCGGCGGTAGCGGTAGTTGAGCCCCATCACGCTCTGGCACTCGGAGGGGGCGAGCATCCGGAACGTGCAGTCCTGGACGTTCACGGCAGGGCGGACGACGCCGTAGTTTTCGGTCGGCACGCGTGTGGGCGTCGGGTCGATGCGGGTGTCGACGACGTCGCTTTGTCGGGTGCCGCCTGAGCGGGCGAGGAACCCGGCCGGGGGCTCGACGAGCCCGTGGCGGTCGATGCCGGTGAGCGTCCCGGCGGGCTCTGAGATGTGCCGGTTGACCGCGCCGGTGCCGTAGTAGCTGGAGAGCACGGCGTCGCGCGGGACGCGCATGATCGCCTGCTGGGTGAGGCCGATCGAGCCGCCGGCGGTGAGCGTGCCGAGCGGCTCGAGCGTGGTGTCGCGCACGTGCCCTTCGGTCGCGCCGCCGTAGTTGGCCACGGCGAACCCTTCGCCTTCGAGCAGCGGGCGTCCGACGACGCCATGCACGGGGTCGGCGGTCACGGCCGGGGCCGGGTGGTCCAGGTGCCAGGCGCGCGTGTAGCCCTCGCGCTCGAACGTGTTGCCACCGACCTGCAGCAGCATCTCGGGCTGCACGACGCCCAGGTGGTTGCCGCTGGCGGCGACCGTGTCGAACGGCTCGGCGAACGCGCGCGCCTGGTTGGTGCCGCGCACCGCGAGCTGAAAGCCGGGAGGGACCATCAGGCCGACGTCTTGGCGGCCGGTCATCGTGCTGGCGGGCAGCCAGACCGGCCGCGTGTTCTTGTCGTAGCCGAGCCGGTCGAGCGGGATCAGCTGCCCCATCGGGCCGGTGACGGTGTAGCCGAACTTGTGCAGCCCGCGCGCGATCCGCGCGACGGTGTTGGGCTGCAGCGGCGCCAGGCCGGCGGCTTCGCGCTCGCGCAGCGCGACGGCCGGGAGCGTCCAGTCGATCGCGGTCCACGCCGGGGTGATGTACGGCGAGCAGACCTGCCCGCACCCGCCGTTGGGGCACGTGTAGAGGTACTGGTTGCGCGGCCCGTACTTGCCGGACGGGCCGACGGGACCGGCCTTCTTGAGCGCCACCGGCTTCCAGGTCTGCACGGCGTGCACGGACTGCTCGCAGCGCCAGCAGTAGGCGAGCGGCCGAAAGTCGAGATCGGGCTCGGGGATGCCGTGCCGATAGGCGACGAAGTAGACGCGGTCGCGCGACTGCGGAGCGCCGAAGAACGCCGAGTTGGCGAAGACCGCTTTGAGGTTGTAACCGAGCTTTTTCCACTCGGCGACCCACGACTCGAACGCGCCCCAGCGGACGACGTCGACGACGTTCTCCATGACGACGAAGTCGAAGCGGTGGTAGTCGGCCCAGCGCTGCGGGCACCACATCGTGCAGCGCGAGCGCTCGATGCCGTTCTTCTTGTGCCCGGGCCCGTAGTAGGGGCCGAGCTCGCTGAGCGCCTCGCGGTAGTTGCGCGCCGAGCTGTGCCCGTCGCACTCGGGCGAGGCGAACAGGATGTTCGCGAACCCACGCGGGAACCGCTTGGAGTCGATGACCGATAGGTCGCCGATGGCGTGGTCGACGTCGTTGAAGTTGCGTGAGCTGGTGTCGATCGCGCGGGTCCAGTGGTTGGCCGCAAAGCGAGGGCGCAGACCGGCCATCTCGGAGGCCTGCAGGTCACCGCCGGCGCCGCTGAACAGGTGCATGGATTCGCCGCGTCCGCTCGGAACACGTGCGGGGTCGAAGACGCTCAGGGCGCCGCCGGGAGTGAGCACGAGACCAGGAGTCCTTTCGTGGTTGAGGGGTGTCAGAGCAGCGCCAGTTGCGGCGCGGCGTCGTCGGTGGTGTGGTCGCTGACGGGAGTCGTCAGCGGCGTGTGGCGCGCGAGTGCGGCCGCGGCCGCCTCGAGCGTGTCGGGCAGTGCGCGCAGCGCGTCGGTCCAGCCGGTGCGCAGCAGCTGCGCGGCCGCGGCGCGGTCGCGGCCGCCGGCGTCGGCGGCCAGCTCGCGCAGGCACGCCGTGATCGGGTCAAGCTCGGGCGTGTTGCTGACGCGTTCGTTGACCGCGGCGGCGAACGCCTCGGGGTCCTCGTCGCTGGCGGCCCGGTAGTGGCCGTCCCAGCGCCCATCCAGCTGGGCGCGCAAGCTGTACCCGCAGGGCAGGGAGCGCGAGCGGATCAGCTCGATCAGCGCGCACCACAGGGCGCTGCGGTGCCGTTCGACGTGGAACGGGTCGATGCGCCGCTCAAGCTCGGCCGCGCCGTCCACCTCGGGGGCGGGGATGCCCGCGATCGCGCACGCCGATTCTGCGGTCAGCTGCTCAAAGAGCCAGCCGCGATCGACGGGCACGCGCAGGCGAGCGCCGTCCGTGAGGCGGACCACCACGCCGTAGTTGGCGTGGAACAGGTGCGTCTCGACCAGCTCGCGGCTGGAGCCGTCGGCTGCGATCACGTAGCCGAAGCAGTTGTCCACGCCGACTCGCCAGGTGAACGGCGCGAGCTTCATCAGAGGTTTTCGGCCGGCAGCTCGACGTTGTCGGCCAGCACGACCAGGTCGAACGTGGTTCGCGCAGCGCGCCGCTCGTCCATCTGGCGGGCACCGCCGACCGTGACCAGGTGGTCGACCGTGATGGCGTGAGCGGTCTGCTCGGCGGCGAGCGCACTGACCGCGTCGATCTTCAGCAAGACAGGCACGAGAAACATGCAGTTGGTTCCCTTGAAGAGTCGGAGGCCCCACCCGCTGCGGGGACTGATGCCCAAGCCCTCAGCACGCGTGCGTGCAAACCTGGGCGGGCCAGGCCTTGCGGCGGTAGCCGGGGCAGACGTTCGGCAGTGGTCGAGCCCGGGAGGGCTCGAGGCGCGAAGCGTCCGCTCAGATGTACGTGACGGGCACGGCGCGTTCGACGGCTTCGAGGGTCCGTCGCGCCGCGTTGGTGACGCGGGCGCGATCAAAGTGGTCCGCTTCGCGGTTCCAGCGTTCGGGGTCGCCGCCGAGCGGGCTGCTGATCGCGCCGTCGAGGTCGACGAGCATCGCGAGCGTCGGCGTGGTGTCGGTCCAGATGAGCTGGGTGCCGGCGTCGTTGTGCTCGAGCGACCAGATCAGAGCGGGGCCGAACTCGGCGGCCAGGGCGCGCGTGGCGGCGCGTTGCGCCAGCGTGGGCGAGCTCATCGCCGGTGCTCCGGGTAGGCGGGGAAGGTGGCTTTGGCGGTGTCCATCGGCTGTTCGTGGATGCGCAGCCCGCCGGTGGTGATGTCGTAGACCTCGTCCTCGGCCGAGCCTTCGGCCGGGTGCATCCAGACGTGGTCCTCGTCGCCAAGCAGCGGCGCGTAGTGCGCGGCCAGCTGGCGCAGCTGGTAGCCGGTGATGGCGACCAAGGGCTGCACGCTGGCCGGGACGCGCTGGCGTGGCGAGCGCGCCGGAACGGCAGGAGGTGGCGCGGCTTGAAGCTTCGCGAGCCGATCGTTGCCGAAGGCGGTCAGCGCCGCATCCAATCGCTTGCAGGCCGCAGCCGGATCGTCGTAGCCGACTTCGCCGCGCGTGCAGTCGGCAAGGTCTGAGGCGGCGAGGATCACTTCGACGATCTCGGCGGGCAGCTCGTCCCACGCGGACGTGTGGCTGCTCATCGCGTCCGCACCCAGAACGGGAGGAGCTTGGCGCGGTCCTGAAGGGCCGGCGCGGCAGGCTGAGCGGAGCGCGTGAGGCTGCGCGGTTCGTGCGAGAGCGGCGCGCCGCTGGTGGTCCACGCGACGCGTGTGGTGCCGTCGGCGTCGAACCCGGCGACCACGCCGGGAGCGCTGTGCTCGCGGTCGCAGACCGACTGGCCGACGTTGAACGCCTCGCGGCGGACCGCGATCTGGCCGTAGTCGCAGCGGACGCTGAAGGAACCCAGCAGCGCAAGCTCGGAGACGAGCACGTTGCGGTCGCCGGCGGGAAGCGCGGGCGCGAGCCGCCGCAGAGCGGTCTCGACGTCGGCGAGCGTATGGCAAACGGTCCAGCTGACCGCAGGGTCTGAGGCGTCAGGGGTTCTGACGTCGATCGCGAAGGTGGATGGCACGGCTCGGCGTGACTCCTTGAAGTTCGGTGTGGCTGCCCGCTCGGCGGCGGGCCCGGTGAAGCCCCTGACCGAGCACACGGACGTGTGCAAACCTGGGCGGGGCGCGGGCCGGTCGCCGCGGTGGGCGACAAGCAGTGGTGTGGTCGTGCCTCGAGCTGCGCGGCTAAGCGCCGAGGCGTTGTTGGCCGGCGAGCAGCGAGCGCCAGACGAGCACAGGCCGTCGGTTGTTGACGTCGCGCTCGGACGGCTTGTGGCGATCGGTGGCCTCGACGAGGCCGTGCCGTCGTCCGGCGGCCATCAGCGCGCCGATCATGCGGCTCTCGCGCGGCGGCATCCGTAGCGCGGCCCAGACGTCGTCGGCGGTGAACTCCTCCTGCTGCTCGCACAGCACGCGCAAGTCCTGCAGGGCCGTGAGGATCCAAACGGCGTCGGCGCGCTTCTGCGCGTCCGGGTCCACGTGCGCACGCACGGGAGCTGGGTCCAGCGCGAGCACGAGCTCGGTGGCGATCGCGCCGTCCCGGGTGCGCCACTGCTGATCGTCGCCCAGGACGGCGAGCACGTCGCCGGCGGGCGAGAGCAGCCGAGGCCCGTCCAGCTGCACAGCGACCAGGAGAGGGGACTTGACGGCGACCACGCCGGTCATGCGCCTGCCTCGTTCGGGACCTCGCGCTCGACGGCGTAGCCGTCCTCAAGGGTGTCGATCAGCGGGCCGAGGAACCGCGTCCACAGGGACTCGTCGAGGTCGGCAACGCGCACGTCGCTGCCGCGCTCCTCGAGCACGCGGTTAATCGCGATCAGCCACAGCGGGTCATAGCCGTTGACGGTGGGCCCGAAGTCCTCGAACACGTGCGCCGCGGTGACGCGATCAGCGCACTCGGGCCCGTCGTCCTCCCACGCGGCTTCCGCCTCGGCCGGGGTGTCGGCGGCGATCTCGAACTCGACCAGTCGCAAGAACATCAGGCATCACCTCGATGCGCACCGGGCCCACCCGATGCGGGCCTAGACCCCAAGCCCCGCACGCTTGCGTGCAAACCTGGGCGGGGACGGCTCGCTCGGGCGGGTCCGGCGCTGTCGGCCCCGCCGAAGCGGGGCCGAGCGGTTAGCGGGTGCGGCTGGCGAGCATGTGGCCCATCGCCAGGCCGATGCCGAAGAATGCGACTGCGAGGTTCAACGCCTCGGAGAGCGTTACGCTGTCCACATCTAGTTCCTCCTTCCTCAACCGTCGGGGTGGCTAGTCAAGAGAGGCCCGTGTCCGCGGGCCTTTCTGCTTTCGTGACCAGACACTAGTCGCGGGTCCGGCAGGATCGGCGCAAAAAGACACTTTTGGCACAGACTTTTTGCGATGTCGTGACGTGCTGTGCACACAGCGCGACAAGGCGATCACAGCCGTAGAGCGAATTCCTTGATCTGCTTGCGCGGACTCGTGAAGTCCTGCGATGCGGACCGCTCGCGAAACTGTGTGGAGCAGAAAGCACGCGCCAGAGCCAAAAGGGGCCCGGTAAGAGCGAAGTCCAGGTAGGTCATGTCGAACTGGATGCCGAGGTGCGCGTAGGAGGCGGCGTTGTACTGGACCATGTTTGAGGCCGCGTTGCTGGATCCAGTGCACGTACTGCGTCATCCCGAAGTTCTTGTCGAACAACAGCGCCTCGGTCTCGGAGAAGTGTTGTCGAGCTTGGGCATCTGCTCGAGCTTCCGCAGCTCGGTAGGGCTACTGGTCGACGGCGTCGATCGCGTCGTCGCCGACGTCGATCGTGGGGTCGCAGTCGAGGCGGTTGAGCGCGCGGAGCAGCAGCTGCAGGTGGTCGTAGAGGCAGCCGCGGCGCTCGTCGGCGGCGACGGGCATTTGCTCAGGCAGGTGCACGTGCGTTTCGAGTTGGCCGTGCGGGTGCTCGGGCCCTTCGAGTAGGTGGGTGGCGTGCGTGTCGTTTTCGCGCGCGCCGACGTAGGTGGATGTGAGCGTGACCGGCGCTTGCGGGCTGGGGATCGTCGTGGTGATGACGAGCACGTGCGCGTTGACGGACGCCACGCGCGTGACGCTCGGGACGGGATGGCCGTTGAGCGTGATCGCGACCGCGATCTGATCACCGGTCATGTGCACGCCTGTGACCCTAACCGCCCACACGGACGGCCCGGGCCGCTTCAACGGCCGGCGAGGAAGGCTTGCATCGCTGCCGAGGGCTGGTCGACGGTGAAGGCGCCGTAGCGGCTTTGCAGGTACGGCCAGGCCTTCGTGAGATGGCCGCGGCGGCGCTCGAAGGGGTGCATCCACGCCCAGGTCAGTGCCCACGTGCTGGGGGCGTGCTCGAGCATCACGCAGACGCCGATGGCGCGCGGCTTCTCGTCCCAGGCTTCGATGGCCCAGAGCCACGCTTCGGCGCTCGGGTTCGGGGCCTGGGCGTGGTAGCCGTTGCCGTCGTAGCAGCGCTCCACGCCGGGCGTGCTGTGCAGCTCGCTGCTGGCGTAGTCGGTGAGGGTTTGGACTGCCCGACGCAGCCCGACGGGGCTGGTGGGCAGGACGAGCGCGAGCCCGGGCGGGCTGTTGGGCGGCGTGGCGCGTCGGAGGGCGGCGGCGGCGATCGCCGGCGCGTCGATGCGGTAGCGGCTCGCGGCCATGCCTGTGACGCTAGGTCGACGGGCGGACGCTGGGCCTAGACGCGCCGATGGCCGCTTTCGCGGCCATCGGGGTCAGCGTCTCGGTGGGCGTTCCTAGCGGCGGTTGAGCCGGTAGGAGGTCTTCGGCCAGCGGGCGGCTGAGGCGTGGCTCAGGAACCGGCCGGTGATGGCCGACTTGAAACGGCCGGACATGGTCTGCTTCTTCTTGCGACGGAGCGCCATCGGGTCCTCCTTGGATTCGCCGGAAGGGGGAGAGAGGGTCTTGCCTGCTCTTACCCGGTTTTGGCGCCCGGGCGTCATGAGTCTCGGCCGTCAGGCGGCGACCGGGAGAATGGTCTCGATCATCCGGCGGTGCTCGGGACGCGCGAGGTTGAGGACGGGCACGCCGTGTCGGGCGGCGATCCGCAGCGCCTGCCCGGTTCCGCCGGACTCGCGGCTTGACCCGTCGAGGCTGCCGTCCGGGGTCCAGCAGACGATCACGTCTGAGGGCGTGTGCAGATCGGCGCCCAGGATCTGGTGCGCGTTGCGGGCGTGCAGCGCGCGAGCGCCACGGCTCAAACGCGACCAGGCCGGATGCGCGTCGGCGGCGACGGCGAGCGCGGCCGCGGTGGGCCGCTCGAGCGTGGGCCGAATCTGACGCGCGCGCTCGTGCGCGCGAAATCCGGGCCAGGGATGAAAGCACTCGACCGAGCCGCCGGCGTCGGTGGCGGCGTCCTCGAAGGTCTCGTCGGCGCCGCCCGCGCCTCCGCTGCGTAGCGTCCAGCCCAGGCGTGCGGCCTCGGTCGCGAACTGGCGCATGACGCGCAGGATGCTCGGCGGGGTCGTGCGCGAGCCGATCCCGGCGTAGACGACGTCGATCGCGGCGAACGGGTTGGGCGCAAGCTCGATGCTGGCGGGACGGCTCATAGGGCTCGTTCGGTCAAGGTGGCGGTCACGGGCCCCTCTGGAGGGCCGCCATCCGGGGCCGAAGGAGCGCGAGCCGGCGCGGGCGTGCTGGTGAGCGCGAGCCGGAAACTCCCCGGCGCGACGTCGTCGCGTTCCTCAAAGCGCAGCGAGAAGACGTCGTCGACGGTGCGGCCGGGGTAGCACGCCTCGCGGAGGCGATCCATCGCCTCGAGCGTGTCCGGGTGCATCCAGACGGCGGCCGCGTGCTGGCCCACTCGTTGAGCGGCATGGCGTTGGCGGCCGACGGCGATCATCAGCCGCGTGAGCGGGCGGGGGTCGATCATGGCGCTGGAGCTCGTCGGTCGCGGTACTCCACGCACGCGCACCCCTTGACGTTGCAAGGGACGACGTAGCGCCGGTCGGTGCCGCGGCGGACCTTGTGCTTGCTCAGGTGGTGCTCGCACGCGCAGACCGCTTTGGGCTCGGTCACGCGCGCCGTGGTGATCACGACGGGCTCGTTCATCGCCGTCCGTGGGTGCTGTAGGCGAGCAAGGCGCGAGCGATCGGCTCGAGGCGTGCGCTGCCACGCCGGCGCCGCAAGCGCCAGCGCAGCACGGGCGTGTAGAGCGCCGTCAGCGCGCGATGCGCGCGTGGATGGCGGGGATCAGGCGGCGTCACGGCGCTGCCTGGCTTCTTCGATGGTGATCGGGGCTAGGTCGCCGTCGAGGTAGAGCGGGTGGTTGGGCTGGTCGTTGGCGGTGAGCGCGAGCACGCGGAAGTCGCCGAGCAGTCCGGCTGCGAGCACTTCGCGGGCGCGGCCGCGGTGCGTGCCGTGGTTGCCCCAGGCGGCGATGACGATTCCGGCTTCGGCGGCCAGGAACTGCAGGTGCGCGTCGTTCTCAGGTCCGATCGGGTGCGGGTAGGCCTTCATGACGCGCGGGTCGGTCGCGCGGTAGCCGAAGAGGTTGGTCATGATCAGTCCGCCGTAGCCCCAGTCGCGCGCGTAGGTCATGCAGCGCTTGACGGTCCGGTCGTCGTGGAGCTCGTCGGCCGTGGACGGGTTCAGGCCGACGAACATCGCGGCGGGCTTGGCGGGCTGCCAGGTGCGCCGCAGCTCGTAGCGCCAGGTGCGACACGGCGAGAAGATCGCGCTGCGCCCGCCGGCGTCGAAGAGGGTGAACGCCGCGGTGCTCATGCGGGAGCAGCGGCGGTGATCGCGGTGGCGGGCAGCTCGCGGCCACAGGCCGCGCAGCGCAGCACCGGGACGACCGCGTCCTGGGCGGGCAGGAGTGGGCCGCCGCAGCGGCAGCGTTCCTCGGCGCTCACCGGAACAGCTCCCGAAGGCGCTCCTTCAGTTCGACGAACTCGGGGCCCTTGGTGTCGAGCTGCCACAGGTAGGAGGCGAGGTCGAAGATCGAGCCGCCGCGGCGGCAGCCGAAGCAAAACCAGCCCTGCTCGGCCGACGGGTACACGTGCAGCGACGGTGTCCGCTCCTTGTGGATCGGGCAGCAGATTTTGCGGCTGCGGCCGATCTCCGAGACGCCCGTCAGCGCGGGCACGTAGACGTCGGGCGAGATGGTCAGTAGGTCCGCGTCGTCTTCGACGTGCGTGCGCTCGCCGCCGATCCCGGGCGTGACGGGGGCAGGTGGCAGCTCGAGCCCGTCGATCAGCTCCTCCAGCGAGTAGCGGCGCGCAGCGCACGCCTCTTCGAGCTGGACGGGCAGGGCGGGCGTGTGCTTGTGGTTGCGCGTCGCGGGCGGGCGCAGGATGCGCGTGCTGTCAAAGCAGACGGGGTCGCCGCCGACGGCGTAGGCCAGGCGCTTGTTGGCGTCTTCGATCGCGTCTGCGCTGGCGCGCTCGGTCAGCGCCCAGTAGGCGTGCATGTGCCCGGGCGTGCCGGACGAGATCAGCATCGTGGGCGCGGGCGTGAAGCTCGCGAGCCGGTTGATCGCGTCCTTGGTGTCCAGCTCGGCCCAGGCGACCCAGGAGCCCGCGACGGCGTCCTTGTCGCCGGCGCGCTCGCCCCGGATGGCGCACCCGATGTAGACGTCGGAGTGTTCGCTGACGCGACGGATCATCGCGGCCAGCTGCCGCGAGCGGCCGCGCGCGGGGTAGAAGAGGGTCCGCATCCCGCGACGGGTGCGGTAGCGCACTTCCAGCCAGCCTTGGCCGTCGCCGCCGAGCATGGCCAGGTAGGCGTGCAGCGCGATGTCGGGCTTGGGGGCAAGCATGATCGTGGCGGTCACGCCGGCCGCCCAGCGAGCGGCGTGAGCGCGGACAGGACGGCGCTGGCGACCGCCGTGGTGTCGAAGGCGATCGCGCCCTCGATCGGGCGGGTGATGCGCGTGGCGGGCGCGTGGTCGACGGTGAGCCGCCGGTGCCGGTACGCGGCGCGCAGCTCGGCAACGCGCGCGCAGCGGTTGGCGTGCGCGCCCATCAGTCGTGGTCCTCGCCCTGGAACTCGAGCGTGTTCATGGCGATGTACGCGAGCTCGTTGCCGATCAGCGGGACCTCGTCCGGGAACCGAGCGGACCAGGCCAGGCACTCGGAGAGCGTGAGATCGCCGCGCCACATCGCGGCGACGCGCTGCTCGGGGGTCAGGCGCCACAGGTGCCGGAAGTTCTCGAAGGCCATTCGCCGGTCAAACAGGGCGGTTTCGAGCGCGCCGACGTTGGGGTCGTCGAAGCGGTAGGCGCGCATGTCGAGCAGTCGGCCGCGGGCGTCCTCGTGGAGCGCGGCGTCCGGGTGCGGCGTGCGGCCGCGCATCGTGGGGGTGTTGGTGGTGGGCATCGGTCGTCCTTGACGTGGGGGAGGGCGGTCAGGCGATCTCGTAGGCGGCGAGCTCGGCGGTGCGCGGGTCAAAGCGCAGGCCGCAGGAGCGGCCGTCGCCGGCGGGGAACTCGACGGCGACGACCGGGTCGGTGCTGGTGGTGCGAGGCGCAAGCGGCGCGTCCAGGACGGCGGCGAGCGAGCGGGTGGGGTTGGTGGTGAGCGTCATGGGAGCGAGGGGCACCGCGACAAGGCGGCCCCGCTCCCCGGTCACGCACGTGGCGTGGCTACGGAGCGAAGCCGCCGTCGGTGGTCGCCAGGGCTAGAACGGGATGTCGTCGTCCGCGGCCGGGGTGTTGCCGGCGCCCGCGCCGACCGGCACGCGCTGCTCGGCGGGGGCGAAGTCCGAGGCCTCGGCCGGGACGTCGGTCGCGGGCGCGAAGCCGTCCTCGCGCTCCTTCGGGGCGGCGAGGAACTTGATGTCACCGATCACCTGGTAGGACTCGCGCGTCTGGTCGTGCTTGTCGGTCCACTCGTGCCACTCCAGGCGGCCGTTCTGGACCTCGACGAGCCAGCCCTTGGTGAGGACCTTGGCGGCGGCTTCGGCGCCGGCGCCGAAGCTGACGACGTTGATGTAGCCGGCCTCCTCGCGGCCGCCGCGACCCATGCCGTTGACGGCGAGGCGCACGGTGCAGACAGGCACGCCGCTGGGCGTGGTGCGAAGCTCCGGGTCGCGGGTGAGGTTGCCGCTGATCGCTGCGATGTTCATGTTGCTGGACCTGCTCTCTGCCCCGGTGTTGGGGCGATCGTTGAACTGACAAGACCGACTCCGGCGCGCTAGACCGGGGCTCGCGCAACCCGCATGGCGGGTCGCCCGAACGAAGTGAGCGGCTTGCGCGAGAACCGGCGCGCGCCGATGCTCAGGACGAAGGCAGGAGACGGCTCGCCCCATCGGGGCGTGGTTCCCTTCGCCGTTGTGGTGGCGGTAGGAGGTCATGAGCCGTAGCCGCCGTCGCCGCTGAGCGGGAGTCGGTGCGAACGCGCGAGGCGTGTGACGTCGCCGATCGCGTACAGCTCGGCGAGCCCCCTGGGCTCGCCTGACTGGACGCGCGCAGCGACGGCGGCCGCGTGCAGCCGCCCGCGGGAGCTGGTCGGCTCCCACGGACACGGGTTGGAAATGAGCTCGGCGTTGTCCATCACAGCCCTAGGAGGCGGGCTGCCGAGCTGTCCCAACTTTTTTCGCTAAGGGCCGGGACCTGACTGGAGCACGTCGCTGATCACGACGCAGAGTCCGATCAAGGGCAGGGGCGGCGGGGGTTCGTCAGACGTCGCAGAGAGGGTCTGCGGCAAGTCGCCGCAGACCCTGTTCCGCGTCAGTCGACGCAACCATCTCTGGACGTCGCCTCACTAGCCGCGGCACACCTTGGCACCACTTGCGGTGCGCCGCCGAAATTTTGGCCCTAGGGCCGACCGTCCAGACACCCAATTCGACCATCGTGAGAATCCGACGTCGCACGTTAGGACCGCAGGGAGGAAGAGGTTTTCGCTCGCACGTCGGAGAGTGTGTGGCGTAGTCGAACAGAAAGGCCGGTAATGGACGTCGCCTCACTAGCCAGCGCGGTGACTGTTCTCGTCCTGGCCGTGACGCTCGCGCGTGCGTGGAAGGTCTTTGACCTTCTGATCCGCGTGTTCGAGCGACAGGCCAGAGCACGGGACGAGGACCGGTAGCAAGCAAAGCGCCGTGTGGGAGGCCGCATTGGTCTCCCGCACGGCGCAGCGCGCGCAAGGCTAAAGCGGCAAGGCGTAGCTTTCGATAACGGCGGCGAGCGTGAGCGTGACCGCTGCGAGCGCGGCGTAGCGCGCGAGAAGCGACCAGGAGGGGGGAGCGTTCCGTGCCTGCAGGTACGCGCCGGCGCTGATGGCGAACGCGGCCCATTCGATGGGTAGGTGCGCGAGCCAGGGCAGGATCGCGGGGCCGTGTTCGGCGATGGCGACCCCGACGACGGCGGCGTTGAAGGCGTACAGGACGCCGAGGACCAGGTCGAAGATCAGCCGCCATTCGCGGACGATGCGCAGCAGCAGCGCGGCGGCGATCGTCACGGCGGCCATGCGGGCGTTGGTGGTGAGGATCGAGAGGGTTTCGCTCACGTTGCCGCCGCGTTGGCCGTCGGGCGTGACCTGGGCCGCGACGCCGGCGAGTAGCGCGATGGTCGCGGCGGTGAGCGTGAGCGCCCACAGGGCCGCGTAGGCGGCCGCGACGGCGCGTGTGGAGGCGCGCGCGGTCATGTGAGGGCGGGCGCGATCGCGTTGGCGAGCGCGACCGAGTCGGCGTGGTCGGGGAGCTTGACGACGGCGTGCGCGGTCGCCGCGGCGGTCTTGAGCTGGCGCAGGTTGATGGCGTGCCCGTGGACGGGCCGGACGGCGATCACCCAGCGGGCGGCGCGGCCGCGACGAAGCAGCGGGCTGGCGAGCATCGTCTGCAGCTGCTCGGCGCGGTCGGCGCTGACGGTCCAGATGATCGTGTGCGCGCGTGCGAGCGCCGCGGTGTTGTGGGGCTCGCGCACGGTTCCGCCGTCGATGAGCATCAGCCCGTGCAGTGGGCGGGCGTCGTCGAGGACCTGCGCGAGCCGGTCGGGCGCGGCCGCGGTCCGCTCGGCCGGGGCTGCCGCCAACAGGCGTAGGCCGGATTCGAGGGTCGTGAAGGGCGCGCCCTGCGGGTTGTGGCCGCGCGCGAGGTCGTGGAGGGTGAGCGCGCTGGCCGTGCCGTGGCGGGCGGCGAGCTCGCCGCCGGCGGGATCGGTCTCGGTGGCCAGCACGCGCCCGGGCCCGGAGGCCTGGGCGGCGGCGGTGGCGATCGCCACGGCGAGCGTGGTGGTGCCCGCGCCGCCGTGCAGCCCGCAGACGGTGACCAGCTGGCCAGCGCCGGCCGCGAACGCGAGCGCGGGATCGGGTTCGGCGGTGACGCGCGTGGTGCGCGAGCCCAGGCGGGGGAGCGCGCTCATCGGGGGTCCTTCCAGTCGGTGAGCACCCAGCCGCCCGGGGCTTGCTCGAGCGTGGCGGTGGCGATCTGCCAGGCCGGGGTCTCGCTGGGCTTGGGCGCGCCCTTGATGGTGAGCCGCTGGCGCACGATGGCTAGGTAGGTGGGCGTGTCGTTCTGGCCGCCTCGGCGGACCACACCGGCAAGCTCGGTCTCCAGGACCGGCTTGCGGGTCGTGTAGGTCTTGTCGATCGGCACGCGCGCGACCATCGTCTGCGCGTGCACGCGTGCGTCACCGACGGTGCGCGTGGCGAGCTTGCGGTAGTTGGCGACGACCGTGGAGGAGGTCCAGTTGCCCGCCAGCTGCACGTACTCGCGGACGGCCTGCTCGGGGGTGGCGGCGACGTGCTCGGCGCGCTCGGGTTCCGGGGTCGGCGATCCGGGCGGCGGCGCGACTTCACCGGGCCGCACGAACACCGGCTCGGCAGTCACGGCCGCGCCGACGGTCGGGGTCGGGGTCGGGGTCGCCGCGGCGATGTCGGTGAGCTTGGGCGCGGGAGGCTGCGCGTCACGCAGCTTCGGGAGCACCAGCGTGGCGACAGCCGCGATCAGCGCGAGTGCCGCGACAGAGAGAGACGACTTCATAGTCCTGGCGGGTGTCGGACCGCGAAGCCCGCGGTCGGTCGGTTGAGGTTGGAAGACCAGCGCGGCCCGCTGCCGGCGGGCATCGTCGGGCCGTAGTGGCTGGTGTCGAAGCGAATCCCGGCGATGATCGTCCAAATGTGGCCGCCGTGGGCGTAGATGGTCACCCAGCGCCCGGGCCCGGAGTCGCCCCAGTTCATGAAGTTCCCGGAGACCCACGCGGCGGTGGACGGGAACACGCCGCCGGCGTGGAGCACGTACGACGTCGAGCTGGAGCAGTCCAGTCCGTTGGCGGTCAGGTAGTTGGGGTGCCCGCCGCCGTAGACGTAGCTCATGTGGTTGATGCGGTTGCCCGCGGCGATCATGCGCTTGACGGCCTCGGGGGCGTCTTCGGGCGCGTTCGCTTCGCCGGTCTGGGGGTCCACGCGCGCTTTGGAGCCGGGGACGTCCGGGAGCGCGCCGCCGGTGCCGCCGAGGTCGCCGCCGCTGGTGGCGGCGAGCTGCTCGAGGGCCTTGGCGCGCTCGTAGTCGTGGGTGGCGAAGGGGATCGACGCGGGCGGCGTGCCCTTGTAGGAGAGCAGCGCGTTGTAGGTGCGCTTGTCGAGGTTGGTACCGGCGCCCAGGCCGGCGAAGTACTTGGCGGCCGCGTAGATCGCGTCGTAGTTGTCGTAGATGTTCGGGTGGCGCTCCTGGCGGCCCGGGTAGCTGTCGGGCCGGTCGAGCTTGGCCTTCTCGTAGGCGGTCGCGAACCCGGCCCACGTGCCGCCGGATCCGCCTTGCTCGACGGTCGCGCCGCCGGTGATCAGGAACTGCATCGGGCCCGCGCAGCAGCCCGCGAAGTTCACGCCGGTCTTCACGCCGGGAAGGTCGGCTGTGCCGTAGTTGGTCTCGTCCTCGTGGACGGCCATCAGCAGAAACGGGTTGACGCCGTAGACCTTGGCGGCGTCCTCGTAGATGCGCACGAACGGCTGCGCGAGCGCGGGCAGCCCGGAGCTGTCGCCGATGCCTTCCTGCTGCTGCTCGTAGTTGACGTGCAGGACCACCAGCACGAGAACGAGCAACAGCATCAGCAATCCGGCGAGCGTCCCGGCGAGCAGCTTCGGGGCGCGGCTGGCGGCGTGTCCGGCGACCTGCTGGGCGCCGTAGGCGATGAGCGGGTGAGCCATCAGCCGTCCGCTAGGGCGCGGTGCCAGTCGTGATCGCAGAGCAAGTCGAGCGCGACCCAGGGCTGTCCATCGGCGTCCTGGAGGGCGCGCTCGCGCAGCGGCACGTCACGCAGCGGGTCGCTGGTGGCCAGCCAGTAGGCGCGCTGGCCGACGCGAATGGAGACCACGCCGCGCCCGCGCGTGCCGTTGATGACGTACGCCTGGCTGTAGGCGCGCTTTTCGGTGCGCAGCCCGGAGATCAGGTCAAGCTCGGTGTCGGCGAGCTTGAGCGTCTCCTTCAGGTGATCGAGCTCGTCCTTGGGCGTGCGCAGGAACACCTGCATCGTGGAGTTGTTGAGCAGCGCCTTGCCGTAGGGGCCGGCGAGGTCGCCGCGCTGCTGGCTGATGCCGAGCAAGAACAGGCCGATGTGACGGGCGCGGCGGCCGAGGTCCTCGATCCACTCGCCGGTCGCGCGGCGCCCGACGAGCTTCCACAGCTCCTCCAGGACGAGCATGAAGCGCCCGTCGAACATGCCCGCGTCCGCGTGCCCCGCGCGCCCGGACGCCAGGTGCGCTTCGCGGCGCGCCTCCACGCGGCGCGTGATCCCCTCAGAGATCACGAACAGCACAGCGGGGCTGACGTCCTCGGGAACCAGGCGCGTGTCGATGACCAGCAGCGGCGCGTCGTCGGCGTCGATGGTGGTGGGGCGGTCCAGCAAGGTCGCGTAGGCGCCGTTGCCGACGTAGTCGTGCAGGCGCTCGGCGAGTGAGCGGTTGATGGCGGCGATCTCGACCGAGCCCTCTTCGGCCTTGGCTTCATCGGAGGCGCGGCGCAGGAGCATGTCCTGCAGGTAGGACTCGCACGGCACGTACCCGGTGCGGGCCGCGTCGTCGTAGACCTCGCGGATGGCGATGCTCAGCTGGCTGCGCTCAAGCGGGGAGAGGCCGAACGCGTCTTGGGCGGCGTGGTGGTCGCCGATCAGCATCGCGTGCAAGCGGACGAGGAAGCTGATCTTTGAGGCGGGAACGTTGGCGATGTCCTCGACGTCCCAGGCGTTGATGGTGTGCTCGTCGTCGCCGCCGATCTGCACGTGTTGGGCGCCGGGGATCAGCGAGCACAGGAACTTGAAGTGGCCGGCCGAGCGGTCGATGACGGCGGCTTGGGCGCCGTGCGTGAGCGCCTGAACGAGCAGGTGCAACACCAGGAACGTCTTGCCGCCGCCGGACTTGGCGTTGATGATCAGCGTGCCGTTGTCGTGGAACGGGTCGAAGGGGTCCAGGTGCTCGAGCGTGCGGCCCGGGTCGGCGTAGCCGAGCACCAGCCCGCCGGGGGACCCGCAGGACGTGCCCAGCAGCGGCAGGCTGTCGGCGACGTTGCGCGTGGTGTATGGGCGCGTCTTGGCGGCGACGTCGAGCCCAAGCGGCAGGGTGGAGCGCCAGAGCGCGAGTTGCTCGAACTCGCCGCGCTGCATCCGGCCCTGCAGGGCATCAGAGACGTCGCGCATGAGCTGATCGACGGACTCGGTCAGCGCGATCGTGTCGGGCTGCGGGCCGTGCTCGCGCACGCTCGCGTAGACCGACATGTCGTAGATGGTGTTGACGGGGTTGGCGAGTTCCTGGCCAAGCGCGCGCAGCTCACCGGCCTGGTCGAGCTGGTCGTCTTCGAGGTCATGGGCGGCGTTCATCACGCCACGCAGACGACGTCCCTTCTGCTTGTAGCGCTGGCGCTCGGAGTGGCGATCGCGCGCGGTCAAGTGCACGGTCAGCGTCCACGGGTGCTGGGACTGCATCGCGTGCAGCACCCACCCGAAGAACGTGTGCTCGGGCACGTTGGACAGGTAGACGGTCTGCTCGAGGTCGCCGTCGATCCCCAGCCAGCGATGCGAGCTGTGATCGTCGATCGCGCCCTGGGCGAGCACGTCGCGCAGGCCCTGAGCGCCGCGCTTGGCGCGCTCAAGGTCGGCCTGCGTGTCGATGCTCGCCAGCAGCTGCGTGGCGTGCCGGGACGGCGCGACGGCCGCGTCGGCGTGCGCGGCGCGCGGGGCCCCGCGCCGCCACAGCAGGTCGGCGATCTCGCTGCCGTCCAGCGCGCGCGCCTGCAGCCCGTTCGCGCCCAGCTCCGAACGGATGCCGTCGGTGTAGCGCTGGCTCTCGCGCGCGAGGCGCTGATGCGCTTCCACGTCGCGCTCGAGCACCGCGGCGCGCCGTGCGGGCCGCAGCTGGATCGCGCCCGGGCGCCGGCTGGCCAGCGCCGGATCAAACGGCAGAACAGCGACGTAGCGGACTTGCACGGCGGCGTGATCGTCGGCGTGCTGAGTCAGCGATTCAGCGTGCACCGCAGCGAGCGCGCGCAGCGCGGCCGCGCGCTGCTGATGCTCGGGCCCGCCCGCCTCAAGCGGCGCGGTGGCGTTGGTGACCTGCGTGCGGTAGCGCGCGAGCACGTCAGCCAGGCGCAGCGGCGTGGCGTCCACGTAGAACTGCGCGCTCGCGCCCGCCGGGATCTGCCGCACCAGCGCGCCGAACCCGGCCGCGAGCTCCTCGCAATCGCGCTCGTCCATGACCAGCGGGTTGCGCGGGATGATCTCCAGGTAGCGGACGAACACGCCGTCTTCGCGGACGAGCAGCCCGTCCTCAAACAGCGCCTCCACGCCGAAGAAATCGCCGGCGTGTCCTTGCGCGCCGTCCTTTTTCTTCGCGGTCTTGCGGGGGCTGGCAACGCTCACGCGACCAGCTCCAAGTCCGCGTCGGCAGGAGCGGCCAGCAGAGAGAGCAAGGACCGGCGCGCGGGGCACTCGTTGACCCGTGACAGACCGGCAGCGGTCAGGCCGTCCTCGTCGATCAGGTGCAGCAGCTGGGCTTCGATGAGCGCGAGTCGCGCGTGCATCCAGTTGGTCCCGAGCGGCAGCATGGTCTGGACGGCGGCCGGGGTCGCCTTCTCGCCATGCTGAGCGAGCAGCGCGACGGCGAGCAGGACCTCGTCGAGCGGGGAATCAGTGGCGGTCATGTAGGGCTAGGAGGCGGACGCCGACGCTGTCCCACATTTCTTTGCCGGCAACGACCGAGCGGCCCCGTGGGGCCGCTCGGATGACGCGCTGATGTCTGCTCTGGCGGGGTTAGTAGAAGACGTACTTGAACTGGGTGCCGTCGCAGAAGCGACGGAGCTTGATGCCCATCGTGGAGCCGTGGCTTCGGTTCTCCGAACTCGGGACGAACGCGACGCTGGCTTTCCAGCCGACCGGGGCTGTGCCCTTGGTCAGCCCGGAACCGCGGCCGCGCCCGACAGCGGGCGGGTACTCGTCACGGTCGTGGCCTTGGCGGGTGGGGCGGCCCTCGAGCAGGCGCTCGCGGCGCGCGTCAGCGCCCGGGCGGTTGAGCGCGAGGACGGCCGGCCAGCCCTGGCGGATGGCGCGCTCGGTGTGGCGCTTGATGTTCGGATACTTGGTCTTCGAGAACGAGATCGACTGCACGCGGGACGGGCGCGAGCAGCCTGCGGGCTGCTGCGGCTCGGGCGCGGCGGTCGGTTCCTCCGTGGCCGGCGCGGTCGGGGTGCTGGTCGGGACCGGCGTCACGGACGGCTCGGGCGTGGCGGTCGGCGAGGGCGGCAGCGGCGCGCCTGGTTTCAGGCACGGGCACGGCAGCGACTCGCAGTAGAGGCCGTCCCGGTCGGCGTCGATCGTGTTGGCCGCCTGCTGGGCCGCCGCCTGGTTGGGGAAGTCGGCGCAGACCGCGGCCGCCTTGGCGCGCGGCGGGGCCGGGTCGCCCAGGGCGAGGCCGGTTCCTGCGGTCAGAGCAGCGATGGTGAGCAGGGTGGTGGTGATTAGTGGACGCAAAGGTTCTCCTCGAGCGCGGACCGCTCTCTGTAGTCGGAACGAAGGGCTGAAGCTGGTGCACGCGCGCGCAGTGAGGGGCGAGCGATCCGGGGCCGTGGCCCCGGATCGCGGCGGGCATGGTGTTGGCTCGCAGGGTCCGTCAGTCCCAGAGCGTGTCGGCGCGGAGAGTGACGGTCGCGTCGGCGAGCGGGTCGGGCGCGTCGATCGCGTCGGGCATGAGCAGGTGGTATCCGGCGGGCGTGGCGGCTGGGTTGGTGCCGGGGAGGTAGTGACGGCGGCGGCGTGTCCAGCGCGCGGCGGCGAGCGTGAACGCGAGCACGTCGAAGTCGGCTTGCATGGCGACCATCGCGGCCGCGACCGGCGCGCCGCAGATGGTGATGGCCAGCGACAGCGACCACATGTCCGGCAGCGGCAGCACCGTGGAGAGCCCGTAGGCGAGCAGTCCGCAGACGCCGAGCTGCATCCACTGGGCGAGGCTGAACCAGCCGAGCTTGACCGGGTCCTGCAGGTGTTTGTAGGTGATGTTGAGCATCGGCTAGTTCGATCGGGGCGGACGGGGAGTCGGTCGGTCGCTGGTCGTCTGGGCGGCCGGCGGCGGCTTGGGCTTTCCAGGCTTGTCGGCGGCGGCTTTGGTGGCGGCAGCGGCGACGCCCGAGGGCTTCGCTCGGGCCGCGCTCGCGTTGTTGGCGGCGCCCGACGCGCTACCAGCGCTGACGACGGGTCCGGGTGCACTGGTGCTGGGCGCGGTGGCGGCCTTGCCGTTGGCGGGCTTCGAGCCGGAGGGGCCGGTGGGGACCGCCGGACGAGCGCCCGCGCCAGCACCGCTGGGCGTGCGCGGGGTGCGCGCGGCCGGGGCCTGCGTGCGCGGCGCGCCGTCGCGGGAGCCGTTGCCGTTGGCGGTGCGTGTGACGTCGCTGGTCTTCTCGCGGGACGCGGGGCGGCGGGCGCTCGCGCTTGCGTCACTGGACCCAGGGGCGGCGGCCGCGCCGTCGCCCTGGCGGCTGGCGGAGGTGGCGGGCGTGCCCGGGATGCCGTTGCGCAGCTGCGCGCCCTTTTGCGGGAGCTGGGTGCGCCACCAGTCGTTGGCGGACCTGACGGCGCGCGCGCCGGTGGCGGCTCCTTGAGCCGCGCCGCGCACCGCGGTTCCGGTCTTCTTGGCGCCGTTGCTCGCGGTGGAGAGCGCTCGGGCGCGCGCGGAGCCGTCAGCGGGGCCGAGCGCGGCCGCGGCGTTGACGGCGACCGGGGCGGCCGCTCGCTTGGCGGCGCTGGTGGCTGAGGATGCGCTCTGGCTGACGGCCTGGCGAACGCGGGCGGCAGGGGCGGCGCTGCGGGCGCCGATGGCGGCGCGCAGTCCGCGCATCCGGTCGCCGTGGGTCTGCAGAGCACGGCGGGCGACGTTGCCACCCGGGCCGCCCGCGCCGGCGGCCGCGCCGACACCGGGTATGCGGCCGCCGCCACCGCCACCGCCGCCGCCTCGGCCGCCGCCCATCGCGGGCGCGAGGCCGGTCATGTTGACGCCCATCGTGCGCGCGGCCGCGAGCAGGAACGCGGGCGCCTTGTAGGCGAGATAGAGGCAGGCGACAGCGACGAACGGCTTCACCGCCGCCTCGAGGCTGGCGCCTAGGCCTTGGTTGAAGATCAGCGAGTCGCTGGTCAGCAACGCCGCGGCGGCGAAGATCAGCGCCCAGGCGATGGGGATGGCGTGCACCGCCACCAGCACCGAGCTCCACAGGCGAGGCAGCCAGGAGAGGGGCGCGAACGCGTGCAGCCCGAGGACGATCCCGCCCGACAGCAGCAGGATGGCCATCGCCGCGGTGATCGCGATCTTCATGACGAAGATCCCGGCGAGAAACCACAGGCAGGCGGCGGCCGCGCCGACGGCCATGCCGACGCTGAAGCCGCCGGTGGCGACTGCGAGCACGAACGCCGCGCCGAGCATCGTGTCGATGCCCTTGGTGATGCGCGGGGCGGTGACGATGGCGTCGGTGAGCAGGTTGGTGCCGACGGTCGCGAGCCCCATCAGCTTGGGGTAGAAGACGAGCATTCCGCACGCGACGGCCGAGCGCTGGAACGCGTCGACGGCGTTCATGCGGCCGGTGATGCCGGCCGCTAGGTACTGCAGCGCGGCGGCGACGAACCCGATGCCGACGAGCCCGAAGCCGACGGCGAGCAGCTGCTGCTGGAAGGCGTTCAGCTCGGGGAAGGTCTTGGTGTTGCTGACGTCCGGGACGGCGACCATCCACGCGACGAGCTGGGTGGCCCACTTGCTGGCGAAGTCGGGGACCAGGACGTCGAAGACGCCTTTGACGACGTCGCCGACGAGGTCGCTGATGTCCACGCCGAAGAGGCCGAAGACCGGCGGGGGCGCGCTGGGGGTGGCGGCGAGCGCCGCGGCGGGCCCAACCAGGCCCGCCACGGCGAAAGCGCTCACCAGCAGCGCGCAGCGGGTGAGCTGCGCGCGGGTCACGAGACGATGCCAGGGGCGCTAAGCGCGAGTCCGACGCCGCCGAGCACGCCGAAGATGACCTTGGTGGCCATCTGGTTGCCGACGAGGAACATGGTGGCCCCGGCGAAGAACCCGATCCCGGCGACGGGGATGGCGATCGGGATCAAGCCGTTGCGCAGGTTGGTGATGTACTCGATGACGTCACCGAACGTGGTGGTGTTGCCCTGCTGGTAGCCCGCCATCTTCTGCAGGGCGGCGTGCGAGTAGGTGGGGTCGAGCAGCATCGCGGCGAACACCGCGGCGAACGTCAGCAGCGCCGCGAGGGCGATCTGCTGGCGAGAGAGCGTGAAGCTCATGAACGTAGGTCCTTCCATCTGGTGGGTGGGATCAGGGGCGGAACTCGGAGGAGAAGCCGCTGCGGCTCGCTGAAGGTGCGGGAGCCGAGCGCGGCGCGGCCGGTGTCGGGGTCGTGGTGCGAGGGGCCGCAGGAGCGGCGGAAGTGGGGGCGGGGACGGGCACGTAGACCGTCCGCGTCTGCACGCGGGCACGAGGACGCTCCCGCGCGCTCGAGCGCCGCTTGCGCTTGGTCGATGTGGCCTTCTTGGCAGACGAGCGACGCGCCGGCGTCGCGGTGGCGGTCGGCGTTGCCGTGGCGGTAGCGGTCGGAGTCGCGGTGGCCGTCGGCGACGGCGAGGCCGCCGTGGCGGGCGTGGCCGGGGCGGGCGTGGAGGCGACCGACGTGGGCGGCTTAGACGGGGTGCCGCCGAGCAGGCCGACGCCGATCAGCGCGAGCACGCCGAACGCGAGCACGCGCCCGCGCGTGATGTGCGGCGACCGTGGCAGCGCGATCGAGCGCTTGGTCCGCTTGGGCGGCTCAGGAGCCTCGGCCGCCTCTGGCGCTGCCGGGGCGGCGGGCGCATCGTCCTCGAGCAGCGCCCAGGGCGACGACTCCACGGCCGTCGGGGTGCGACCAGGGATGGGAGGCGTGAACGCCCTGCGCTGGGGCACGTCGGCCGCCGCGTCGGGAATGAACAGCCTCTCGGCAGCGGGCGCCGTGACCACCGGCGCAACCGCGCCGGTCGGCTCATCCACGTCGGCTTCGATCGCGACCGCTTCAGGCTCAGCCTCCTCCTCGTCGGCTTCCTCGTCGGCCTCGTCCTCGTCGTAGTCCGGGACGCTGTCGGTGACGTCGGGCGGCTCCTCGTTGAGGATGGCCGCGTCGTAGTCCTCCTGGCCGTGCGCGTCGTCAAGCTCGTCGAGGAGGATCACGGGCGCGACCGTGGCCGCGTCCTGTTCGGGCTGGGGCTCGAGGACATCGACGGTGGTGGCGGTCGCCGTCTCCGCGTCCGGGGAGACCTCCAACCTGGCTGCCTTCGCGGCGGCGGGCTTCTTGGCCGCTGCGGGCTTCCTCTTGGCGGCGGGCTTCTTGGCCGCTGCGAGCTTCTTCTTGGCGGCCGGCTTCTTGGCGGCGGGCGCCTTCTTGGCCGCGGCGGGCTTGGCCTGCGACGGGGTCGCGGGATCGATTCGGGGCGGCGCTGGCGGCGGCGTGGGCCGCGCCTGAATGCCCGTGCCCGGGATCATGGCGGCCGAGAGGCCGTCGAGCGCGGTAGGCGGTGTCATGTAGGGCTAGGAGGCAGCCCGCGCGGCTGTCCCAGCTTTTTTTCGACCGGCCTTCCGGGCAGTCGCTACTGGGTGTGCGACCCGCCGATGAAGTGCGGATCGACGGTGACGATCTCGACTTCTGGGCGCTGGGCGAACGCGAACTCGAGCGCGGGCCGGACCTGCTCGTCGGTGAGCAGGCGCACGCGCGTCTGCTCGGGAATGCGGGAGGCGGCCAGCAGGCCGGTTCGACCCTTGGGGCTGAGCGTGAGCAAGCCGCCCGGGCCGATCGCGGTGTAGGTGGCCACGGCGGGCGGACCGACGGTGAAGGCGGCGGGCCAGATCGGCTCGTCGTAGGCCTCGATCGTGGGCATCTGCGCGGCGATGCCCGGTTGCGTCTGGACCTCGGTTGCGGACAGGACGGTGCCGCCGTCGAGCTGGTCGGCGACGACCTGGTCGACGATGGCGAGATCGCCCCAGAGGTTGAACGGGTTCACGCGCACGCTGCGGGCGCGCACGCCGATGAGCCCGAACCCGTGGTTGGTGACGCTGTAGATGCCTGGCAGCTCCTGCACCGGCCGCTGGGAGGTCATGTAGCCGAGCTTGCGCAACGTCGCCAGGCGCCGGTAGGCGATCACGTGGTGGATCGCGAACGCGCGAGCGACCTGGTAGCCGGTGACGGGCTGCCAGCGCGCGACCCATGCGGTGATGCTCTGATCGCGTGAGGTCAGGCGTGGCGGCATGGTTGAGCCTCGCCGGTCAGGCGGCGCGAACGCGAACGCGCGCCCCGGTCAAGGGCGCGCGTCGCTCGTCAGCTGGTTGGGGCAACGTGGGAGGTCTGGGGCGCGTTAGCGCCGGACCTTCACGGTGCGGCGCGTGGACGCGCCACTGTAGTTCGAGTTGCCCGTGTACTTCACGGCCACCGAGAGCTTCGTGGCCCGGCGGGCGTCGGTCGAAGACAGGCGCGTGCGGGCCGTGTAGCGGCCGCGCTTGAGCGACGCGGAGAGCGTCTTGGTGCGGGCCTTGCGGCCGACGCGGTAGGTGAGCTTGATGCGCACCGTGCCCGTGACGGGCGCCGCGGTGGTGCCGGCGGCCGAGACGGTGCGCGTGGAGCGCTTGAGCGTGGCCGTCGTGACCTTCAGGCGCGGGTTAGCCCGCGGCGTGGGGGTCGCGCTCGGGACCGGCGTCGGCGTCGCCACAGGCGGCGTCGGAGTCGGCGTAGCGACCGGCGGGGTCGGCGTAGCCGTCGGCGTCGGCGGAGCGGGCGCGCTGTACGCGAGCGGCAGCGTCGTCTCCGCGCCCCGGTTGCCAGCGGCGTCCTCGAGCGAGACGAACAGCGTGTACTGCCCGTAGGCGGGCAGCGTGCCGCTGACCGTGGAGCCAGGCGTCGTGCCGGTCTGGCACGGGCCCGCGTCCGGGCACAGCCGCCAATGGGCGGCGCTGATTGGCGCGACCTGGCCGGCCGGGACAGTCCAGGACGCGGTAAACGCCGCGTCCGTGGTCGCGCGCGCGGCGGCCTGCAGGGTCTGCGGGACGTCCGGCGCGGTGTGGTCGACGACGATCGACGTCGCCGCTGACCGCGTCTCGTTGCTGGCCGCATCCACGACCGCGACCTGCACGGTGTGCGAGCCGTCGGCGAGCGCGTTCAGGTCAGCCGAGAGCGAGACCGGCGTGCCCGGGTTCGAGCACGGGACCAGCTGCGTGAAGTTGCACGTCGGCGCGTCCGACGCGACCAGCGAGCCGTCCACGTAGAGCCGACGCGCGCTGATGCCAAGCGCGTCGGTGCCGTTGAACGTGACCGACTCGGTGCCCTTGTGAAAGCCCGAAGCGCGCACAAGATCACCGGTCGGCGCGCCGATCGCCGGCGACGTCGGATCATTGATCGTCACGTTCGCCGAGTAGATGGCTGCGCTCGCCGCGTGGATCATGGCTCCGGTGTTGCAACCTGAGCCGGTCGTAGGGCAATCGAAGCCGTAGGCGACCGATGTGGTGTTCAGTGCCCGGTCGAGTACCGCAGAACCGAAGCCGCCGACGGTGCAATCGTCCTGGCCTGCCTGAACGGTGCACGTCTCGCCCGTGATGGTCGTTCCATCGGCCTGACGCCCGTAGAGGCGCCAGCCGGTGCCGCCGTCCATGTTCAGGTAGCGTCGGACGCGGATCCGGGAGATCGTCGTACCGCCGGGAGCGCGAACGATCCACTGACCGAAGACGGCTGCGGAAGCCGACGGGCCGCCGGTGCCGAGCTTGTCGGTGACCAGAAGGCCCGAGCGGTTCGAAGTGGAAGGACAAGCTGCCGAGCTGGCCACGTAAGTGCTGCTGTTGGTCTCGAACGTCCACGAGTTATTTGCGGCGCCGGGGGCGGCGTCGCAGGCGAGAACGTCGTACGTGCCCGCTTGGGCGGCGGGAACGGCGATGGCCGCCGCGATTGCGGCGGCCAGAGTTGAGATTGAAATGCGCAGCAGCTTCATCGGATGCTCCAGAGGGGCGGTTGGTCCTGTCTGAGCGACCTCAACGACGCCCGGTAGGGCGTCGAACCTTGAGCGAGTCAGACCGAACGCCCCACTGATCTTCGATAAACACAGTGACGGTCCGCCAAGAGCGCACCTTCTTCAGCGTCAGCTTCCCGTTCTTGCGCTCGTAGGACCGTCCACCGACCCGGAAGACCGCCACCGCGCCCTTGGGCGGTTTGGCGACCTGCACCGTCAGTGTGCCGCGCTTGAGCGACGCCTTCCGAGCCTTCGGCTTGGAGAGCTTGGTCTCGACGACGTCGGGCACGTGCGTGACGTCGACCTTGGTCACGACCTCGGGGCCACCAGGAGGGGTGTTCCCGCCGCCGGCGGCATCGCCGCCGCCGTTCGGCAGCTGCGGCGCGACGTACGCGTCGACCAACGCACCGAGGCCAGCCGCCCGGAACGCAGCAGCCGCATCCAGGACAGGACCGGCAGCCGTCTGGCGCGCGGTCCTGAGCAGCAGCTCCTCGGCCGCATTAGCGGTCAGCCCGGGCATGTAGGAACGCAGAGCGACAAGCACCGCGGCAGCCGTGGGAGCCGCGAACGAGGTGCCATGGAACGCACCGACACCGCCATCGAAACCGGTGGCGTAGGTGTTGCAGCCGAGAGCGGAGAGGTCGAGGCCGGTGCCACGGTTCGAGAACGAGCAGAACGCGCCGTTCGGGTCGGTTGCGCCGATGGCGAAGGCGTCGGCGAATCGAGCCGGATAGTTGACCTGGATGTTGTTTCCGTCGTTGCCGGTGGAGGCCACGACGTTGATGTTCTTGTCGCGGCGAGCGTTGATGATCTTGTTCTCGAGGCGCGCGAGATCGTCGGCGTCGATGTAGGAGGCCCCCAACGAGAGGTTGATCACGTCCACGCCTCTGTCGACTCTCGCGCACTCGCTGATCGCAGTGCGGTAGTCGGCTGACGTGGCGTTGCTGCCGGCGGCGCGAGCAACCCGGACGCTGATGATCTTGGCGGCGGGCCAGATACCTGCAGAGCCGACTCCGTCGACGCGGCTGGCGATCGTGGAGGCGACGAAGGTGCCGTGCCCGCTGTAGGGGTTGTCAGCCTGGTGGTAGATGTCTTCGCCGTTGCCGCCGACGGCGCTGATGCGCTCGATGACCTGGGTGTCGAGGTCAGCGAGCTGGGAGACGCCGGTGTCGATGACGCAGACGGTGCCGGCGCCCGTGGCGGGCGCGGGTGCCTGCGCGAGAAACTCGGCGTTGGCGAGCTTGGCCTGCGGGCTGGGGAAGTTGTCGGGGAGAACCTGGGCGCTGGCGGGACCGGCCAGCGCCCCGGCGGCCACAAAGGCCGCCAGGGCGCCGGTCACGCCGCGCCGGATGGCGCGAGAGGGCATGGTCGTCTAGCTCGTTTCTCGGTCCGCTACGGGCGGACCTTGACGTTGATGGGCTTGGTCTGTCCGGTCGCGAACGGCCAGCCCTTCTCCGCGCGAATGATCGCGCGGAACTGGTACTTGGTCGTGCGGGTGGTGCGGGTGAAGCGGTAGCGGTACTTGAAGGTGCCGCCCTTCTTGGCCACGCGGGTGCTGGCGAACGTGCGCCACTTCTTGCCGTCGAGGGCCTGGAACTCAACGATCTTGCGAACGCCGGCGGGGGCCCCGGCAATCTTGCCCTTGAACGTGACGGCCTGCTTGTTGCGCAGCGCCTTGCGGTTGGCCTTCATGGTGACCTTGGGTGTGACTTGCACCGTGACGTCGGTGCTCTGCGCGTAGGTGCTGGCTTCCAGGATGCTCTTGTAGGCGATGCGGATGGTCCGCGAGACGCCGGCGGGCAGCTGGTAGCTGAAGCGGCCCTTGGCGTCGGTGACGACCTGGCCGCGAGCGATCGCGGTGGCGCCCATCAGCTGCGGCGTCTCGTGAACGTCGAGCTTGGCGCCCTTGATCGGCTGGCGGTCGCGGCCGAGCAGGGTGCCGGTGATCTTGCGCTTGGCGCCCCACTTGACCTTGATGGTCTTGCTCTTGGTGCCCTCGAAGCTGGCCGCGAGCGCCGCGGTGGCGACGGGGCCCTCGCCGTTCTGAGTCTCGATGCGGATGCCGGTGCCGCTGCCCGCGCCGCCGCCGGAACCGCCGCCCCCGTTGTTATTGCCGGTGCCACCGCCGCCGCCGTTGAAGCCGTCGTCGGGCGCGGGAACGCCAGGGCCCCCCTGACCGGGCGGGAGGCCGACGGACGGGTCGTGCGGGTTGGCGTCGCCGTCATCGGGGACGCCGTCGTTGTCGTCGTCGGGATCGTCCTCGTTGACGATGCCGTCGCCGTCGAAGTCGCCCTTGGGGTCGGTCGGCGACGCGATCGGGCCGACCGGCTCCGAGTAGGCGTCCGTGGTGCCTTCAACGTTGGTGGCGCGCACGCGCGTGCGGAGTTTCTTGCCGTAGTCGTCAGTCTGGACGGCGTACGTGGGGCCGGTCGCGCCAGCGATGTTGAGCCAGGTCCCCGAACCGGTGTCGTAGCGCTGCCACTGGCGCGCGAAGGTGATGCCTGTGCCGGTCCAGGTGCCGGTGTCGGTGGCGAGCGTCTGCCCGTGACGAAGCAGGCCGGTGATCAGTGGATCGCTGGTGTTGATCGGCGGTGGGACGTTGTCGATCGTGCGGGAGACCGGGCCGAACGCGCGCTTCTTGTTGCCTGAGGCGTCTTCGACGAAGACTTCGACGGTGTGCGCGCCGTCGCTGAGCGCGGTGGTGTTGAGCGAGAGCGTCCGAATCGCCGAGGCGCTGCACGGAAGCTCCTTGGCGAACACGTAGCCCGCGGCGATCGCGGTGCAGCTGGCGTTGGACGGGTCCATCGGGAAGTACCCGCGGTTGACGCCGTCAACCTCGATCCAGCCGCGGTAGACGCCCGAGGACGCGTCGGTCGCGCTGACGTTGATGTCCACGGAGCCCTGGAGCGTCGTGGTGCTCACGAGCGGCCCGGTGGCGTTGGTCACGTTCGGGTTCGAGTTGTCCTGGAACGCCAGCTGCAGGTCCGAGACGCGCAGCTCGGCATTCGAGCCGAAGCAGTCGCCCGGGCCTCCGCACCCGAGTTCCACGGACAACGCGTACGACGGACCGAACGAGTAGCCGTAGGGCTGCGGGCCGTGGTTGTAGGTCGGAACCTCTGCGCCGATGCCGACGCCGTCGGCACGCGCGAACGAAACCCACGGACCTCCGGTCATGCCGGACTGCGTACTTACGAAGGACGCACCGACGAGGTTCATGGCGGTCGTGTAGTAGCCCATCGAGACCATCTCGCCCTGGCCGAAGCCGGTGCGCGGCAACGAGAACTGGCCGACGATCGTGGTGGAGTCGCCCCAGGTCGAGACGAACCCGGTCCCGTTGCTGTCAGCGTCGGCAGTCCACCCGGTGGTGCCACGCACCGTGTAGATGCCGGCGTTCGCGGCCGGGGCCGCGACAGCGAACGCGGCCGTGAGAGCGACCAGGGAGGAGAGAAGACGGCCCTTCCTGGGCTGGGTGCCCCACGTCACACGCGAGGCGGCCGCGCCTGAGCGGCCGATGAGTCGAAACAAGGAGAACTCCTTGGTGAAGATCAGGCCGTTCGTCGGCCGGGGATTGGCGTTGTGGTGGGGCGAGGTCCCGCTCATGGCCTGAACTCCTCAGAGAAGCTCGAGGTCGATTGGGAGGAAGACTTGGGCGCGGTCGTCGATGTCGACGGCGTGCGTGCTGTGGTGGTGCCGCTGGCGGCCGTGGCGCGCGGCGCGCTCGGCGCGGGCGTAGCGGCGGGCCGGAAGGACTCGGGCGAGAACTCGGCTCCCGCGTCGTTCTTGGCCTTGGCCTTCGCGGCGCGAGCCTTGGCGGCCTTCGCCTTGGCGGCCTTGGCGGCCTTGGCGGCGCGGCGCTTGCGGGCGCGCTCGGCAGCGGCGGCTGCTTCGGCGTTCGCCGAACGGCGCGCGGCCTCGTCGGTGGTCAGCGAGGTCGAAGCTGCGCTCGTCGCTGCGGGCGTGATGGCCGGCGCGATCGCCTTGGGGGTGGAGGTTGCGCGCGGGCTGGGCGTGGCGGTCGCCTTGGCGGTCCTGACCGGAGCCTTGCGCTCGTGGTGAACGACGGCGGGGACGGTAACGGCTGCGCCCGCGGCGCACGTGGCGGCGACGGCGCAGGCGGCGGCCTTGGTGGCGATGCCGCCGAGCAGCGTGCTTCCGGCGACGGTGCCGCCCGCGCCCGCGGTGCCGATCCCGGCGGCGACGGCCTCGGTGGGCAGCGTGTCGCCGCGCGAGAGCAGCTGCGTGAGGCGATCGGTAGCGCGGGCAAGCCAGCCCGGGCGGTAAACGATGACCGGCAGGGCCGGGATGAGCAGCTTCACGCGGCGCCCGGCGGCGACCTGGCAGGAGAAGCAGCCTTCGATGTGCGCGTCGCGCCAGCCGATGAGCTCGGCGGCCAGGGCGGTCTTGGACTGCATGAGCGCGCGCGCCTGGGCGCAGTCGGCGTCCTGCTCGGCCGCGCACAGCGCCTGCAGGCGAGAGAGCGCGCGCCGGTACAGGCGATCGAAGCTCGACTTGCTGGTGCCCAGCAGCTCGGCGGCCGCACGGACGGTCAGGCCGTCGATGTGCACGTACTGCAATGCCTCGCGCTGGTCTTCGGGGAGCCGCAGCATCGCTTCGGTGACCCGGCGCGCTTCCTGGGCGCGCGCGTCGTCGCTGAGCGCGTTGGCGATCTCCGCGTAGGCGGATTCGCTGGACAACGCGGACGCGGCGGCCTCCCCACCGGGGGTGGCGACGACCGCGTGCTCCAAATCCACGCGGGTGTTCTGCGATCGGTAATCGGGCCCGTCGATCTGGTCGAGCGAGACGAAGCTCCGTCGGCCGGTTTCGGTCGTGGAGCGGCCGTTACGCGAGCGAATGACGCCGATCGCGCGGAAGCGAGCGACCTGGTAAGCCCAGGCTCTCATGCGCTCGGCATCGAACGCCGCTGTCTCATCGGTCTCTAGCGCAGCGCGGTAGGTGTCACCGAGGACGTCGCTGATCTCTTCGGGCGCGAGCTTGCGTCCGAAGAGCTTGGTCAGCCAGCGCTCGAGCGTGCGGTGCTGGTCGCGAACAAATTGCTCGATCGGGTGCGCCGTACGGAGCGCAGTAAGCGTCGCTGCGGTGGTCATCTACGTCCTCAGGAGACGCGGCTCTCGCCTTGTCCCACAAAATTCTTCGCTGCGGTCTCCGACCGCGTGATGAACAGCCTGAGCAAAGGAGCAACCGACTGAATAAACAGGCAAGCGGCCCGCCAGATCGTGGATCGACCGCAAGTCGTCTCGCTGAAGCGATTGAGAGGCTTGTGTGATCCTTCTCCCGCTGTAGACCGGATTCTGTACGCAGCGTGACGTTCGTCAGGCTGCGGCGGAGGCCAACGGCGCACAGCAAAGGGATGGAGACGTCAGGTGAGCCGCCTTTAGGAACGCGGAACGCGTCAACGCGGGCGGTTGATCGGCACCGGGACGCTACGACCTCAGCGGGTCTGCCTCGCGATCAAGTCTCCTGAACTCGGGTGCCGGTGTCGCGTTCCGGCGGGGATCGTCTCCGTTGAGACGCTCCTGCTGGCAATTGACGAAGGTGCCGCTGCATCACCGGCAGGAGGTCGTCCGAAGTCGAGTTGGCCGAACTTGGCACAGCAAGGGCCAAGCTTCAGCTCACTGGAGCAGGTACGCGAGTCCGGCGTTGATGGCCTCTAGCGTGCGGAGCTGACGCCAGTAAACCCCTGCCGGCAAGTTCAGGACGTAGGACGAGTCCGAGCCCTGGGCCTGCACAGGTTAGGGGGCGTCTGAGCGCGACGCTGCGACGGGCGCAGCGCGCCCCGCACTCGCGATTAGGCCGGAGCCTCGCGCTTGGGTTGGCAGCGCCGCCACCATCACGCCGCGCAGGTGACCCGCTTCTAAGCTGACGCGAACGTGCTAGCGAGGTGCTTGCTTAAGCCACTGAGCGGAAGCGACCCAGCCGCAAGGAAGCGGACCGATCGACCGAACGGCTCCGGTGGCGACGTCCATCAAGCCGAGGGGAGCTTTAGGGTTGTTGCGAGCCACTAGCAGCTGTCGTTCGTCGGGACTCCAGGCGTACGGCGACCAAGCGCTCCGCGTTTTTCGCGTCGTGCGTCCTTGCTCGTCGCTGATGTACAGCGTGTTGTTGGGATCTCTGGCGGTTTCGTATGCGAGTTTGCCGTTGACCGACGAGACGATGCGCCCGGGAACGTGCATTGCGAGCTTCTGGGAGCGGCCCGCCGGCCACGGCCGGTCGGCCGCCCTAATCCACTTGAAACGCTTTCCCGAAGCGGAGGCGACTTGCGCGTCGAGACGGCCGGTGCTGTAGGACAAGTCCCAAATTTCCGGGTACGTCGTGGCTCGTACTGCCGGCTGACCCTCACGTTTGATCCGGACCTGAGTGACAAGTTTGCCGCGCCTGGACGTCCTCTGCGTCCAGGCGACAGTTCCGTCAGTGCTGATCGCGGCAATGTCGCCATACCCGACCAGAGTCCCGCGAGCTGCCTTGTCGCGATCGTCGAGGTCGCGTACGGCGACAGTCGGCTGAGCGGATTGATCCGGATACACGAAGGCGATGCGATTGCCTGCCGCCGAGAAGCTGTAGACCGGCTCGCCGCTCGGAGATTCGGTCTGCCGAAGCAGGCCTGCGCGAGTGACTTCGTAGATGTCCGTTGAGGTGTTATCGGGCCCGCAAAGGACGAGCAGCCGCCCACCTTCAGTCAGGCTGAAGAGAGATTCGACAGAGTTCGGAGCGGTTGCGGATGGTGTGGCGGTGCTGCGGGGGGAGTTGTCGCTCCCCCCGCAGCTAAGCGCGAGACTCGCGAGCAACACGCATACTTGAGAGCCTCGCGGGTGCATCAGCTGGCGTGGCGGAAGTGGCGGAACCGTGGGAGCGGCTGGGACATCTTCGTGCGGTACTTCTGTAGAACCGCGTTGCCTTGGTACTTCGTGGAGCCCCAGTGATAGTAGGTGCCCCCGGGTCCGTTGCGGGAGGAGATCCAGTAGGCGGACGCCATGTTGACCTCCCACTTTTTCTGGTTGGCGGTCATGACGTCGCGATGGAGCGCAAATCCTGGCTGTCCCCCCATTTGGTCCCCGTCGGTCCAGTTGTAGCCAGCGCTAACTGAGACCATTGAGCCCGTCGTGAATCCCACCGTGAGGGACTGTTGGTTGGTGCCCCTGGCAGCGTCGCCGTACTTTGGTCCGCCGAAGGTGATGTCGGTCAGATAGTCGGGGTACACCGCGACCATGTAGTCGTGCAGCTTGCCTCCTTTGTGGACTTGGGCGCCGCCGAGCCCACAGGCGATAAATTCCCGGGTCTGGTATTTCGGCTTCCCGGTCACGGAGTCGTGCACCATGCCGGCGTCGTTCTGGTAGTAGACGATCAACTGGCTGCGGAGTGTGCCGCTGTCGCTAATAGCGTTGTAGGGAGGGATCTCGATCCGCTTGAGCTTGTTGTTGGTTCTCGTGACCCCGCAGTCCGGTCCGTTTGCCTGAGCGGCGTTGGCCAGGGGGGTCGTCGTCGTCACGCCGTTTCGAATCTCGGTCATGAACCCGGACGACACCTCGTCTGAGGTGCTACCCGAGGAAGCGGACGCCGCGGACGCGAGCGGCTGAGCCGGCGTGAGAGATTGGGCGTCGGTGGGCAGGGGCTCGCCCGTGATCGAGGCTCCGGATTCGCCGTACCATGTGCGGGTGGTGTGGTGGGCGTCGGCGTAGGTGAGGTCGCCCGGCGCCATGCCGTCGAGAACCGCGTTGTATTGCGCGTCGGTCGTGGCCTGGGAGAGGTAGGCCTCGAACACTTCGACTTCGCCTTGGTTGTTGATCGTGTGATCCGCGTACCCGAGAGACCACGAGATCGGGTAGACCAAGGGCTGATCGATTGGCGCGATCGCCTTCCAGAAGTCGGAGGAAAGGTATCCGCCGTTTCGTAGGCGCTCGCGGAACTGGGGTAGCTCGGCTGCGGTGTTGGTTGTGAGGGTGTGGTCGGCACCGCCGAGGACCCAGGAGGCCTCATAGACCAACTGACGTTCAGAGGGCGCAATGCCAGCCCAAGCCGGCTCCTGCATTTCGAGGTATCCGTAGTCGCCGATCGCGACGCGCACTGCGGGGATCTCAGCTTGTGTGTTGGTCCACAGAGTGCGATCAGCCCCTCCGTAGTTCCACGACGTGGGGTAGATGCGTGGTTGATCGGCTGGGCTGAGATCGTTCCAGACTCGGGAATTGAGGTATCCGTTTTCGCCCAGGGCGGCCCTGACCTGGTTGATTTCCGAGCTGGCATTGACGGTGTGGTCGGCGCCGCCATAAGTCCAGGACGTCGGGTAGATCAGAGGTCGTTCCCCGGTGTAGATGCCGTTCCAGACGGCGGAGTTGAGATATCCCGTGGCGCCGAGCAGTGTTCGGATCGCGTTGATCTCGGTGTCGTTGTTGATGACGTGGTCGGCGCCGCCGTGGCGCCAGGATGTATCCCAGTAGGGCACATCCCAGCTCAGCGCCGCGGTGTTGAGAGCGAGGTCTTCGGCTGTGCCGCGGAACGTGTAGGTGCCGGTCTGCCAACTCGTCAGGACAGACGTTGGGGACTCCAGCGAGAAGGCTGCGCTGTAGTTTTTCGGTGAGCACGCTGGCTGCGCGCAGGTTCGCTGGGCGAGTCTGCGCTGTTGCCAGGTGTTTCCGACTTTCTCGTCGAGACCGACCTTGGTCACGCCGGTTCCAGTGTCATCGGCCGCGACTCTGACGTCGCTGCTGGTCAGATGGCCGCTGAACTGGCTGTCCCAGACCCCTCCGCTAATGGTGAGCAGGGGCGGGTTGTTGTCGATGAAGATCTCAACGCTCGGAGCCCACGTCATCATTCCGTTGGCGCCTGTGGCGCGGTACGAGATGGTGTAGACCCCTTCCGGGAAGCCGGTGGTGCTGAAACTGTTTGCGAGCGATTGCACTTGCCCGCACGAGCGGCGCCCAAGTTTGAGCGCGCCCCCGCACGAGCCGTTGCGGCCTGTGAGTGTCTGCGAGATGTGGTCTGGGCCGCCCGAGATCGAAACCCATTCGGACTCGATGCCGTTGAGGGCTGTGGCTTGTGCGTCGAGCGTTACGGTGCCGGATACGGCTGACGGACTGGTCAGCACGCGCGATCCTGACTTAAGTTCCAGCGCTATGCGAGGACGGTCGTCCGCCCATTCTTCGTCGGTGATTCCGGGGTACGCCGCGGCGAATTCGTCCCCGGTGATAACGAGGTCACTGATCGCCCCAGAGGCGAAGGAAAAGCGAATGGTCCCTGCGCCGCCAGTCAAACGCAGAAGGCACGTGTCGCCGTAGCTGCCGAAAAACGCGCCCGTGCACTCGTCTGAGTCTCGTCCGACCCATCCCAGATCGCCGGACTCGATCTGCACGCCCGTGATCTGATCGCTGCCGGTGGACATCTCCCCGACGTTCATGACCCACAGGGAATATGGGTCGATCGTGTTCTCAAGATCGACGCGCATGACCGGTCCGACGGTCCCGCCGGTCGGGGGGGAGTACTCGGAGAGGTCGACGGCGATGTCTTGGTGGCGCCCGTCCGTGAACATCATCCGCACGGTGCCGGCAGTGCCGGAGACGCGTAGGGTGCAGCCGCCGTTGGCGTTGTTGAGGGTCTTCCCGCTGCATTCATCTCCGTTTGTGGACCAGGAGAGGTCGCCGGAGAACAGCGTGGCGCTGACGATCTGCGCAGCGTGCGTAGTGCTGTGGCCGAAGAACAGCCGGCCGTCCGCCCACGAGGTTCGTTTGATGAGACGGACGCGCTCCGCGGTCCCACCGTCTGGGGCTGCTGTGGGCGTTGCGGTGGGCTCGGGGAACGGGGTTGGAGTTCCAGTCGGAGTGGGGGTGGGCGTCGGGGTCGGGCTCGAATCGACCGTCTTGGTCGCGATCTCAAGAACCGGGCCGCCCGCGCCTGAGAACATGGGTTCGCTCACCGTTGCCGAGAAGCAGGCGTCATCGACGGTTGCCTGCACGCAGTCGCTGATCGCGCTGGCGATTGTCGCGCGCGGGAGAGCGCGAAGGATGATGCCGTGATTCGGGCTCCCCGACGCACCATTCGTTCGCGCGTAGAGATCCCAATCGGCAACGGTCGACGTCATGTCGAGCTCGACCTCGCCGGACTGTTCGGCGGTGGACCATGTACCGAGCGCGGTCGTCGCTTCGGTGGTCGTGGTGCCGTTACCCGCCGATGTCAAGCGGAAGGCTCCAACGTTGGTACAGGGGCGCTCGAGTTCGTTGCACTCAAGCGTCATCCGCAGCTTGGCTGACTCGATGACTTCGTTGGCCGCCAGCGTTGATTGGGCGAACTTGACGACGTACGAGGCCTCGCCACCGGCTGCCAGGCCGGTCTTGTACGCGCCGACGGTTCCCGTAGCGGCAGCGCAGCTCGGAACGGTAGCTGTGCCGAGGGTTGGCTCTAGGCGCTGGCAGGCCTGAACTCGCGCCGGCTCCGTAACGACAGACGCTTCGACATTGCTTGCGTTGACCAGCGATCCGGTCAATACAGCAGCCGCTGCCGCGGCTCTCAGAATGCTCAAGCTACGCCGCACAGCCAGGCGATGACGCTGGCTGGCGACACGAACAGCTTGAGCGCAGTGGTGGCTCGCGCCACCGTGGCTTACGCCCAAAATAGACCCGCTCCCTATTGGTTGGCTTGTGTTGCGAGACTCCACCCCCGCAACACGCGAAACCGTATTGGAACCGATCAGTCGCTGTCAATTAGATCGGGTCCGGGGTCTTGGTCCTTTGCGGCCTCGCCGTCGACGGCAGGGTTGAGCGCGTGTGGCTAGCGACCGGCCGTCGTGCGGACGCCGGAGTGGCCGTGCCGGCGCGCGTGTTCTCCGGACGTGCGCCCGATTGTCTGGACCTTTGCCCTGCGTGTCGATGTCGCAACAACTGGTACGTTGGCGTGTGCAGCGGGCAACGAGCCTGCTGGCGACTACTCCACGTCCCGGTGGGCGTAGTTCGTTGGTCGCCGCACCCTGAGGGCACCCTAGGTTGGTTGGTGGCTTGCATTCCCGCTCCCTCCTTCCTTCTTGGGGCCTCAGGCGTGCCTGAAGTTTGGACCCGCTCAGTAGCTCGACGGCGGAGCCCTCGGCGGCTTGCGTCCGGATCTGGCCGTGAGTCTGCGTTGGCTCACGCCCAGGTCGGGCAATGCGTCTGAAGCGTTTGGATAGCTCCGCACGCGTGCACAGACCCGCCAGCGCGCATTTTTGTGACGAAGGTGCCTGGCGTCTGGCCTACCGTCGCCGAGGCGATGTCCGGAGTGACCGAGCGGCGGAGCTACGTGCTCGCTGAAGCTGCCGGCCTGAAGCTTGTCGCGGCCCTGTCGTCGTGCCGGGGATGCTGACCGCGCGAACGAGAGCGATGGGACGAGTGCCGAGTTCGCTAGCGTCTTGACCGTTGTGCGAGGATGTTTGCTGAGTTCGGGAATACCAACCCCCTTGCTCAACCTCACTGGGAGGGCGCGGCGGCTGGCTTCTTGCTTGTCCTGCGCCCTTCCGGGTTAAGGCCTGGGCCCGCAACCCCGGTCGTCTTTGGGGTGCGTGCGAGCGGCGATTTGCTGGCCGAATCGCGCCGTCCCAAGTCTGGCTCCAGGGCTTGGCCTGGGCGCGGCAGGGCCGTCGCTATCTGCTCGCGGGGCCTCGTGAGTCGATGTGGCCCAGCTGCAGAGGACTACGTCTGGCGCGGCGATCAGGGCTCGGCGCGTACGGCGTCGGGTGTTGAGCCGACTCAACGGGGAAATCAAACTGGGGGAGGCGGAATCGGCGATCATCCGCGTTGGATCAGCGCGCGCACGGTCGCGCGCGCAGGACGAGGGGGATGGTTTCTTTGAAGTACGCGTTCCTTCCCGCGCTCGTGGGCGCGGGAGTCCTGTGTTTGGCGCCAAGCGCCTACGCAGCGACACTCACGGTCGACGACGATAAGGCGGACTGCCCTGCAGCCGCTTTCACGTCGGTTCAGGCCGCGGTCGATGCCGCCGCACCAGGCGACACGATCGTGATTTGCCAGGGCAAGTACGCGGAGGGCAGCGGCGCGCCGGGCACGAACGCCGTGACGATCACCAAGGACGGCCTCACGCTCAAGGGTGCGGGCGCTGGTGTCGTCACGATCAGCCCGAAGAGTTCCGGCGTGAACTTCGGCAGCATTCTTGAGCCGACGCCCGATCTGCGCAACGGGATCGGCGACATCATCGCCATCGTTGGTACGCCGACACAGCCGCTCAAGGCCGACATCTCTGGCGTGACCGTTAGCGGGTACGACCCCGCCGGGCGACCCGTCGCGGTCGAGGCTGGCATCGCGTTCGTGGACGCTAAGGGCTCGGTCAAGCGCAGCCACGTCACGAACGTGGTCACCTCCGAGGGGGACAACGCGTACACGCTGCCCGGCGGGTATCGCGGCACCCAGCCGGGCATCGGCATCGTCCAGACCTCGCGCGCCCTGCTGGCGCCGGTCGACGGTTCCCGTCGCCTGGAGATCGACCGCACGCGCGTTGACAAGTACAACCGGGTCGGCATCCTTATCGATGGTGCGCAGAACGACTTTGCGCCGTTTGCGTCTTCGGGTGCCGTGAACTGGGGCGTCATCACCGCGTCTCAGGTGATCGGTCGCACGCAGTGCTCGAACTACGCGGGCACTGGTACGTGCGTCACCGCCGCCGGCCAGATCACGACCGGCCCGCTGTTTGGCCAGGACGGCGTGCGCGTGACCGCAGGCGCCTACGCGTCGGTCGACAGCTCGCTCATCACGCAGAACATGGTCAACGGCACTGGCGCGCCGTTGCGTTCGACCACGAACGCGCAGACCGGGGCCACCACGCCGAGCTCGGTCAACAACGAGAACCTCGTTCTTGCGGCCGGCCTCCGGTACGCGGGCGCGCGCTTGACGCAGTACTCGCTTGCTACGGGCGCCGTGATTGACTCGAAGATCTCGAACTCGAACATCGTCGACAACTCCTACGGCGCGCTCAACCTCGCTGCGGACGGCACGACAACGCGCACGGGCAACCCCAACGCCACCCAGCAGTCCGACCCCGGTCAGCTGCTCAAGGCCGAGTACAACTGGTGGGGCGTGCGCAACGTCGGCACCGACGCGGTGACGCCGCCTCCGCAGATCAACCCGACGGTCAACCCGCCGGTGCCGGAGAATGGCGTCAACGGCACGGCGTTCCAGGAGTCCGGCGTAGGTGGCGGCTCAACGTCGAACTCCGTCGACTTCTTCCCCTACCGCAGCGGGCCGCAGTCGGCGACTGGCCTGCCGAGCAAGCCCGAGACCGGTGGCGCATGGCCGATCTTGACCGCGCCGATTCCGGTGCTCGACAACGGGCCGGTGAACGTCACCCTGAGCGCTCCGGCCAGCGCGGATCGCGGTAGCACGATCACGCTGACCGCCAACGGCTCCGACGACTTCGGCATCAAGCGCGTTCGCTTTGCCGACGGCGCCACCACGCTCGGGCTCGCAACGCTTCCGCCGTACACGCTCTCGGCGACGATCCCGGCCGACGCGGCGTGCGGCAGCACCCGCGCCTACACGGGCGTCGTGATGGACTCGATCGGCCAGACGGCCTCGGCCTCCACGACGGTCACCGTCACGTGCCCGGTCACGACGAACCCGCCTGCCCCGGCCGCTCCGACCGTCGCTTTCAACGCGGCCCCGACTACGCTCTCCGGTAAGACGAGCGTCCGCTTCACGCCGACGGCCGGTGCGGGCATCCGGTCCGTCCAGTTGTTCCTCGGCGCGCGCAGCGTCTGCACGCTCAACGGCGCCCCGTTCGATGCCTGCGAGGTCACGCCCTCGGGCGCTGACGTCGGCACTCAGGCGCTGCGCGTCGTCGTGACCGACCAGCTCGGTTCCACGGCTCAGGCCACGACCACCGTGACCGTTCCCAAGTTCAAGGCGTCGGTCACGCTCAAGGTCGCCAAGAAGAACGTCAAGGGCAACAAGGCCCGCCGGACGATCAGCGGCACGATCAAGTTCCCCGCCAACGTCACGAAGGCGCAGGGCTGCTCGGGCAAAGTCACCGTCCAGATCAAGCGCAACGGCCGCTCGGTGCTCAACCAGGTGGTCAGCGTCTCTAAGAGCTGCACGTTCTCGCGCTCGGTCACCGCCGCGCGCAACGGCCAGACCTTCTCGGTCTCGGCCAAGTACGCGGGCAACTCCGTCCTAACGACCGCCAGCTCGACTCGGAGGTTCTCCTGATGTTGCTCCGCAAGGCAAGGCGTGCGGCGCTGGCGGTCGCCGTCGCGGCGCTCGCCGGAGCCGCAGCGCCGGGCGCGGCCCACGCCCAGCTCGACCTGGCGGCCTGCCCGTCGGGCATCAACTACGACCAGTCGATCCCGACCTGGGAGCAGCACTTCGCCGAGCGCCCGAACAAGGACGCCGTTGTGCCGCTGGGTCGCGGCACGGGCGGCTCGGGTGGCGGCGCGCCGCAGTTCGGCAGCGGCGCGTCGGACACGCAGCTCCCGCAGGGCCGCAACCTGACGTCGGTCATCTACGACTACTGGGATCGCCTCGTCGAGGCGACCGCGAACAACCCGCGGGTGCGGGTGATCAAGAAGTTCGTCGGCAAGACCGCGAGCGGTCAGCGCGACATCTACTTCTACGTGCTCGGCACGCCTGAGCACATCGCCAACCTGGACGCGCCCGACGGTGACGCGGCCTTCTGGCGTAGCGTGCGCGCAGGCACGGTCCCTGAGGAAGTCGGTCTCGAAGCTGCGGTCAACAAGCCCGCGTTCGCGTGGATCACGGCCACGCCGCATGGCGGCGAGTCAGCCGCCGCCGAATCGATCACCCGGCAGGCCTACGAGCTGGTCTCGCGCACGGACTGCGAGAACCTGCAGCGGCTCAAGTCGCTCACGTTCTTTCTGCAGCCCGTCCGCAACCCCGACGGCCGCGACGCCATCCAGCGCTACACCAGCTGGGGCTTTGACCCCAACCGCGACTTCGGCACGGGCAACCAGGTCGAGAACGGCGTCTTCGTGCCGCTCATGAACCAGTACCCGGGCGTGTTCTTTATCGACGCCCACCAGACGACCAACGACTACTTCTTCCCGCCCAACGAGGACCCGGTCCATCACGAGATCAGCCACTTCGCGCTGAACTTCATCCAGAACCGGATCGGCCCGGCACTGCAGGACGCGTTCAACGCCCAGTCGATCGCATACCGCAACTACAGCCAGTACGACCTCTTCACCCCCGAGTACGGCGACACGGTGCCGTCCCTGATCATGGGCGCGGCCGGCATGACCTACGAGAAGGGCACGCGCGAGGCCTACCAGAAGCAGGTCTACGACCACTACCTGGCGATCGACACCACGATCAAGGCCACGGTCGAGGACAAGGTTGGCGTCACCACGGGCTGGGTCAAGCAGTGGTCTGAGGCCGTCCAGCAGGGCCAGAACTGCCAGATGCAGCCGAACTCGCTGGTGAGCCCGCTGCACGACACGATCAAGCAGCAGCCGGACACCGTCGAGACCGCCGGCTCCGGCAACGCCTACACCGTCTGCGGCTACTTCTTTAAGCCCGATCAGCACACCGGCGACACGGTGGCGCTCATCGAGCACCTGCAGAAGACTGGCGTGCGCGTGTACAAGCTCGACACGCCCGTGGCGGTCAACGGCTACCACGAGTACGGCACGGGCAACGTCCTCAAGCCCGGTCAGGTCGAGCCGCTCGGCACGAGCAAGCCGGTCACCGTCGACGGCGTCACGCTGCCAGCGGGGACGCTCTACATCCCTATGAACCAGGGCATGAAACACTGGATCCAGGCGCTGCTGGGCGAGAACCCGTTCATCCCGTACGACTACTACTACGACGTCGTGTCGTGGTCGTACCCGCTCCAGCGAGGCCTCGCCGGATCGGGCTTCCTGACGCAGAACATCGCACCCGGCGTCGCGATGACGGAAGTCACCCCGGGCTCCCTGAACTACGGGACAGTCACCAACGCCGGCTCGCCGGTGTACGCGTTCAACACGGACTCGGCCCGCGGCCTTGCACTCGCGATCGAGCTCCTGGACAAGAACGTCAACGTCTACCGCGCCACGCAGTCGTTCGTGGCCGGCGGCAAAACGTTCTTCAGCGGCGCCGCGCTCGTCGACGCCGGCTCGCTGACCGCGGGTGGGGTGGACGTGGCGTCGCTGGCGTCCGCGCGTGACACCCCGGTGATCGGCCTGCCGAACTACCCGGTGTCGCGCAAGCAGCTCGCCAAGCCGAAGATCGGCCTGTACACCGGTGGCACCACGGTGCCGTCGAACCCGCTGTTCCCCGGTACCCCGCCCGGAACGCGCTACTGCGGCCAGAACTCGTTCTGCGAGGCGCTGCACGACCTCGGCATCAAGCTGGGCCTGCCGACCAGAGTCATCGTGCCGGTCACGTCAACGGACCTGACGAACAACGTCCTGTCGACGGGCGGCTTCACGGCGTTCATCAACCAGGGCTCGGCCATCGCCGTGTCCACGGGCACCGAGCCCAACCAGACGCTGACGACCATCGGCCAGAACCTGCAGAACTGGGTCAACGCCGGCGGCACCTACATCGGCGTCAACAACAACGGCACCAACGTCGCCCGGCAGATCCGCACGACGACGCTCGAGGCCGAGACGACCACGACGCTGCCGGACCTCTCGCGCCTGCTCACGCCGGGCTCGACGTTCGACGGCACCTACGACGTCACCAACCCCGTCGCCTGGGGCTTCGACCTCGGCGGCTGGATCTACCGCGACAACTCCGGCAACTCGGTGTTCCGGTCGAGCACCGTCGGCACCACGGCGTCCACGGTCGTTCGCTACAAGCCCACGCCGGACGAGAAGTACGGCTACGAGAACCTGGCCAACATCCTCGACGACCGTCCCGCCGTCGTCGACTCGCCCGCAGGACAGGGCCGCGCGGTGCTATTCGGGTTCAACCCGTTCTTCCGCTCCTGGAAGGAGCAGGACGAGCGGCTGCTGCTCAACGCGGCCCTGTACCCCAAGGGCGCTGCGCTGGCCGCCGAGGCGGCATCTGAGACGACGGCGCAGCCGGCTCCGGTCCTGACCGAGATCAAGGCCGCGGCCGTGGCTCCCAAGGCCAAGGGCGTCGGCACCGCGATCAAGGGCAAGACGGTCTCCGACCGCGACGTCAAGATCCAGGTCAAGCGCAAGGACAGCGCCAAGCTCAAGCTGGCCGTCAAGCGGACCCGGTTGAGCAAGGCGATCCGCAAGAAGATCAGCTACCGCACGACCAAGACCACGGTCACGCTCGTGATCAAGGGCGTGCGCACGTCGAACGAGCACGCCCGCGAGCAGTGGGTGGGCGAGCTTCGCAACCAGATCCAGCGCCGTAAGGTCACCCCGATCTACGCGCTGCTTTAGCGCCGAGCCGCAGCTGCGGCCCTCGAAGCTCTGGCTTTGAGGGCCGCAGCCGGCGAGCCCGGGCCTAGTCCCTGGATGGTAAGGCCTGCAGACCCGTGACCGGCTACCGCTGGCGACCGGAGCGACGCGCGGCCTGATGCCGGCGGTCCAGGACGTCGGCAATGCTGCCGATGTTCTCCGGCCTCACGGCCCCATAAGCAGCGGTCGTGCGGATGTCGCTGTGACCGAGGTGCGCCTTGACCTCGTGGATTGGCACGTTGCTCTCCAGCGCGTGCGTGACCCAGTAAGTCCGTAGCGCATGCGGGTGCGCGAGCCGCTGCGGGATGCCGGCCGCGAGCGAATGCTTGCGGACGATCCGGTATACCGCTTCCGACGAGAGCGGCAACGGCTCCTCGTGCGCGCGTCGGCCGATCCGCACGAACAGCTCGTCGTCGTCAAGCAGCGCGACGCCGCGTGCGAGCGGATGCACCTTCAGCCAGGCTTCAAGCGCCTTCATCGTCTCCGCCGGCACCGGAACCGCCCGCTCCTTGCCCCCTTTGCCGCGCACGTAGAGTTGATGGTGGCGGCCATTGGCGCGAGGCCGTCGCAGGTCGCGCGCGCGTAGACCGCGGAGCTCGGCGGCGCGCAGGCCGCAGTCGCCAAGGATGCCCAGCAGTGCGTGGTCGCGTTTGCCGCGCAGCGTGCGGCGATCCGGCACGCGCAGCAGGTTCTGGTAGTCGGTGTCGGTGAGCGCCTCCGGTGGCCCGGGCTCGTGTCGCGGTACGCGGGTGTCGGTGGCGTCGTCGCGGCCGAGCTGTCGCGCGAGCGCGCGGATCATCGACAGGTACACGCGCTGGGTAGCCGGTGAGGCGGGGCCGCCGCCGCGGCCGCCGGCGATGGCCATGTGGCGGGCGTAGCTGGCGATCGTGTCGGCGTCGACGTCGGCGACCTGCGCGGGCCGCCCGAGTTCGCGGGTGAGCCAGTCGCCGAACGCGCGGTAGATGGAGGCGTACTAGCGGCGGGTAGTTGCGCGTGCCGCTCGGGCGGCCAAGCGTTCGGCCTCGGCGAACAGGTTGCGCTGCTCGAGCGCCGTTCCCAGCTGCGCACTCGCGATGCTCTGGGCGACCAGGGGAGGGGAAGGTAGGACCTCAACGGCGCCCGCGTCGATGAGTTCGGCGCCAGCGCCGAGCGCTAACTGTCCATCCGTCATCGCCGTCGATCTCCGAAAGCACGCATCTCCGGGTTAGGTTAAACCGCAGGACGGACAGTGCTTCCGACCAGCAGTCGCTAACCGGCTCAAGCGCCGACAAGCTCGAAACGATGGGACCCTCATGCCCAGATCAATGATCGAGCCGTGTGGACTCTGCGAGCTGCCGGACGCAGACTGCGACGAGTTCTGCATGCAGCCTAAGCCACCGGCCGAAGACCACTGCAGCGTTCTATCTCGATGGCGGCTTGCCGCCGATGGGATCGCGGAGGAACGATCCGTCGGGTCCGTAGAACGGAGTTTTCAGGCCCGAGGGCACCGGTCACTGCGCGCACGCGTTGGCGAGTGGGCGACCAAGCAGACGTTGGCTCTGCCCCTCGACTGGATGCCGAACGTCGTCCGCGCTGACTGCGGCGCTTTGTGCCGGAGAGCACCCAGCAGCTCGAGCCTGCCGCCAGAGCCGCGCCCGCGCCTGAGAAGTAGCGGTGTCGAGCGACGCCTTCGGGTTCGGTCCGCCCGGGCGCGATTATTGTGTCGTGACGCTCAACCTGTTCATCGCGGCCCGATGGGGCCTGTGGCTCTCGTCAGATTTTCGTGTGTCAGAGCTACGCAATGTGGGCGGGAAGTTGATTCCTCGTCCCCTGGACCGATGGTCCCCGAAGTACATGCTCGTCGAGACGGGCTACGGTGCCCGACTGGCCTGGACATACACCGGTGTCGGCGAAATCGTCGCCCCGCAGCCCAACCTGTTTGAGCTGGCCCCAGGATCGAGTAGCGGACCACCACAGATCTATGCGCCGGGTACGCGCCGGCGTGTCTCGGTCTCCGAGTGGCTCAGCTGGATGTTCGTGGATGACAAGCCGACGACGGTCGACGAGATGGCCGAGCGGATTCGGTCAGAGGCGTCCCGGATTCCCGAGTTCCGTCGATTCCACCATTCCTTTACGGGGATCCTCATGGGGCCGAAGCCGGTTCAAGACGCATGGGTCTTGCAGGTCCGAAATACCGATGTCCGCGAGGGGGATTCCGACGGGGCGTGGACACGTCGCCGCCCCCTCAAGGCGTTCAGCTTTCACGCCAAGCGCGTGGACGATCCTCCAATTCAGGGTGGGGTGGAGACGGCAGCGGAGCGCTCAAAATTACGCCTGAGCAGCGCGCGCGACTGAAGAGATTGAAGGACTTCAGGCCAAGAGACCCCAAGGACTACATGAATGTGCTGGCCAAGATCAACGCCGAGGTTGCATCCCGAGACAACACCGTGAGTCCCGCCTGCCAGGTGATCTACCTCGGTCCCGACCCGCCAGCTGAGGGACCTTCTATCGCGACGGAGCTCTATACGAACGGCCAAGACGTGCCAAGCAACGCCGACCTATATATCCGCATGAACATCTCTGGCGTCGACCTGCTCGACTTCAGCCGATCAGCGAGGCAGGCATTCGAGCGAAGCTTGGCGGAGCACCAGGCATCGAAATCCGACTCAACGAGTCGCCCCTAGCAGCGCCCGGTAATGCTTCTTATGACGTCTACGCCCCTAAAAACCGCCGTAGAAGGCCGCCCGAGCGCTTGGACGCTCGGGGTGTTATGGCGACCTCGCGCGCGATGAAGTGCGAGTGCGCTGAGACCCGCTCCGACGGGACCGGCAAGGGCGGCCCGTCCACGGGCTACAGCCCTTCGGTCCCGCGCGGGCGTTGTGCGACGTCGTCATGGAGCCGACTGCAGCGTCTGGCCCCGCGGGTGGCTGGGAGACCCCGTTCGCGCGGGCACGCGGGTGCGCTCAACCGCTGTCGCCAGTCGACGACCTCGCCGGGCGGCGCTCGCCTCGGATTGACGCGCCCCTAAAGCGCCCTCAGCGTCTCCCGTGCAAGCCGGCGCCATCAGCGTCACCATGCGGCTCCGCCCCCTCGCGAGCATTGTCCACACAGTCAAAGGAGAGCCGGGCGGGCGCAGAGCGAGTCACCAATCGGCGAGGCCGAACGGGAAGTCCGGCTCGATGGCATCGTCGTAGTTCATGAAGCCCGACCCGTACCAGCTGAACCCGGGAAGGCGCTCGACCGGGAAGTCGAGCCGAGCCAGCGCCGCGTACATCGTTTGAAGCGACTGGCTGGCTGCATCGAGGCTCATCGCGGTCTTGTGCGCCATGTCGTTGCGGACCTTGCGCCCGGCATGCAGCTGAGCCGCGAGTTCGTCGTCAACGTGCCCGACGGCCTGCAGCGTCTCGATCTGCACGGCCGCCGTATAGGTGCGGTAGTCCTTGAGGCGGCTCCTTCGCTCGCCGCTCTCGATCGCGGCGATGTAGTCCTGCCAGAGGCTGAAAAGGAGCTGCTCGGTCACGAACCAGCAGGTCGTGATCGTCTCGGCCAGGTTGTGACGCGCAGCGTGGTACGCGGCCGCGACGATAAGGGCTGGCAACGTCTTCGACAGCTTTGCGAGGGCCGTGGCTACTGGCACACCGTCGAGCTGCTCAAGCACGGAGGGGTCGTGCGTGTTCCAGTAGAAGAACGGCGGCCAGTACAGATTCTCCCCTGGTCGCATGCCGGCGCTTCCAGGATCGGAGGCGAGCAGCGCCGCAGGTCCCCAGGTCCGCTCTGCGAAATCTCCTCCGCCGCCGAAGATGGCCGCGTGCAGGCCGATCAGCTTGCCGGCTTGAACATCGTGACCAGACACCGGCTGGGAGTACAGGCCAGACATGAACGCGAATTCACACAGCAGCAGGTTCAGGATCTCAGCGACCGCTTCCAACTCGGTGTCCGCTTTCTGGGGCCCTCGCACGAACATGCCGCCACCGCGAGTCACGGCGACATCAACTCCGCGGACCGGGACCACGCGCAGAACTTCGAGGTAGTCATTCGGATCGAGGGACCGTTCGTCACCGAAGTACTTGAGGGGGTAGATGTACGCGCCCCGTAGCGGGACGTGCTCCCGGACGTAGACGAACCGACCCAACGGAATGGAGACGCGCTTCTCGACCATTAGCGCGTAGCTTCAGCGCTATCACGTCGTCCCCTTCCATCTGGATCGCTCGTCGTCATCACCACCGCCGACGAGGAGCAGCAGCCATGAAGCCGACGCTGGGCAGCACCGTCATCTACCGCTCGAAGACCGGCAACTACGACCTGGCCGCGATCGTCACCGCTACCGCCGACACGCTCTGGCCGGAAGGCGTCGAGCGGCGTACGGCCTTGCCGCGCTCGGGCCCGGTGAGGTCCCAGAGGTCGTCGAGCGTCTGCGGGGGTATCGGGTGCTCCTTCGTTTGTCGGGGGCGTAGAGGCGGGGCTGTTGGGCCCCGCCGGGGCGGCCGCTGTTAGGCGGCCGCGGCGACCTCGGTCTCGGGGGCGTCGGCCGTGGTGGTGTTGCCCTCGGGGACGGCGCCGGCGGCGAGGATCTGAGCGATGCGGGCGCTGGCCTGCGCGCGCGTGGCGGGGACCTTGTAGGTCTTGCCGCGCTCAGCGCCGAGCTTCTCCAGCAGTCGCAGCTGGGCGGCGGTCGGCTCGGGCTTCTTGCCGAGCGCCTCCATCGCGGCGTTGCGCTCCTGGATGGTCTTGACGATCACCGCGCTGGCGGCCTTGGCGGTGGCGGGGACCTTGATCTCGCGACCGAGCTCGGCGGCCAGGTCGGCGATCAGCTGGCGCTGACGGGCGGTGGCGGGCTTGAAGGTGGTGGTGGCGGTGTTCTCGGACATGTGCGTGGGCTCCTGAGGGTCGGTGCTTGCTGGCTGTGCCCACTTCGACCGGGTCTGACGGAGCGCGAAGCGCACGGATAGCTCGACCACCGACCGGCCGTAGGTCGCCCGCAGGGGAAGTCGGTTGTTGGGCCTGTGCGCGAGAGCGCGGAGCAGGCCCGAAAGTGGTGGGTGCGTGTCCAGCGGGCCACCGGCCCAAAGAAGCCTCAGTCGTGTCCGAAAGGCACCGTCTCCCACACATGGCCGCTCACCGGCCAGAAGCGCCAGCGAACTCCGAGCGTCGTCGGATAGTCGCGGCCACCCAGGGCCCCAGCGCCGGGGCTCTAAAGCGCGCGAGCGCCCAGACGTAAAGAGCGAGAAGCAGAGCGATCGAGCGACGTCACGACGGCCCTCGGCCGGCGGGTCCGGGGCTTCGCCGTGGTGACCGAGGAGGTGCGCAGCGCACAGCGATAACGAGCTCCCGGCGACGTGTTCGCCGGTCAGGCACTTTGGCTTGAGGGCCTTGGCCGGGGGTCCCAACCGGGGGCGAGAGGTCGCCCCCCCCAGAACCCGCAGAAAGAAAGTTGCGAAACGGGCCAGTTTTTTCGGACGCGTGGCGTACGTTCAAAAAGACAGCAGTTGCGGACCTTCTAAAGGATCGCAGAACGACACCAATCACTGACAAACCTACGAAAGGCACTCAGACATGGCTATACAGCGAAAGAAGAACAAGAACAAGCGCGCCGGCGCGCGCCGTGCACGACCGTCACAAGAAGTCAGCGGGTCGCGTCCCGACGTCATCGCGGTCCTCACCCTCATCGTGACCGCGCTCGGGGTCGCCGTCGCGCTACTGAACGTGGCCGCGACGGCGGGTGCGGGATGGATGCAGGCGCAGGCGACGCGCTATGCAGCGGACCTCGCGCACAGCGAGCGCGCCGCAGAAGAACACGCACCGCAGTCGGCGACGCGGCAGCCGAGCGACCCGCCGCCGCCGTGGCGGCCGTTCGGCGCACCGCCGCTATGTGGCGTTGAACGTGGAGAGGACCTTGAAGCGGCGCATGACGGGGTCGCGCAGTACCCCCTCCCCCACGCGCCCGTGGTGGTCGACGTGTACGCCGATGGCGGGCAGGACCGACCGGATACCGTGCCGACTACGGCCGCGTCGCTCGTGCGCATCCAGGGCGCGCAGCAGCGCGCCGCGCTGGGCGGCGAGCCCGTAACTGGCTTGTCCGGCGTAGCTGAGCGTGCCGTCGGGCGCCAGGCGCGCGAGAAACACCGCGTCAGGTTCGCGGTCGGTCGCGGGCCGCCAACCGGTGACGATCAGCGCCTCGCTGCGCGAGTGTTTGTGCTTGAGCCACGCGCGGCTGCGCTGCCCGGGCAGGTAGCGCGAGTCCAGGCGCTTGGCGACGATGCCCTCAAGCTGCATATCGCGGGTGGCGGCCGCGAGGTCGGTGCTAGCTGCGTCGTAGCTCGGGACCGCGCTGATGCCCGCGTCCGGGGCGGCGGCGAGCAGCTCCTCGAGCTGGGCGCGCCGCTCGCGGTAGGGCCGCGCGCAGAGGTGGCGGCCGTCGAGCGCGAGAAGGTCGAAGGCGACGAAGGCGACGGGAGCGCTCACGGCGACGGCCGCGACCGCGTGCGAGCGTCGCAGACCCAGACGGCGGCGGATGCGCTCGAAGTCGGGACGCCCTTGGGCATCGAGGCAGATGATCTCCCCGTCGAGGACGACGTCGCGGCCGAGTTGGCGGCCGGCGGCGGCGATCTCCGGGAACTCCGTGGTGCAGTCACGTCCGGGGCGCGAGTACAGGCGCACGGTGCCGTCGGCGTGGGCGTGCAGTTGCCCGCGGCAGCCGTCGAGCTTGGGCTCGAGCGCCCGGCCGCATCGGCGGGCGGCGTGACGACGGCGGTCAACAGCATGGGGCTGATGAACCGGCGGTCTGGCACTGTCTGAGCATAGGCGCGTCGCGGTGAAGGTCCTAGGCGGTCAGCGCGCCCGCTGGGCGTGTTCGCGCCGCATCTTCGGGGTGAGGCGACCGGCCTGGAAGGCGCGCGCGATCGTGTCCTCGGTGACGTCGATGCCGAAGTCGAGTCGCAGGACGCGCGCGATGTCTGCGTAGGAAAGGCCTGCGTCGCGCAGGTCGGTCATGCGCTCGAAGAGGCGCTGCTCGCGTTTGTTGGCGGCGCTCTGCTTGACGTCGCGCTCGCGTGCGGCGGGCTTGGCCCAGTAGCGGATGGTGGTCGCGGTAACGGTGACGCCCCGCTGAGCGAGGTACTGCTCGATCTGCGGGCCCGACCAGCGGCCTTAGTTGCGTCGACAGAACGCGGCCGCCTGGTCGCGGGTCATCGGTCGGGTGCGCCCAGCGCGGGACGCCGGTGCAGCTGAGTGGGAGCGCTCACGGCGTTCTACTCCATCCAGCCGAGCGTGTTGTAGGTGCGGTCCCACAGGTCGAAGTTCTCGCCGGCGATGAAGTAGTGCAGGCTGCCGTCGGGGCGCTCGATGCGCTCGAGCAGGCCGCGCGCGACGAGACCGTCGAGGCCTTCGCGGTGCGGCTGGATGTACTTGGGCCGGTCTGTGCTGTAGCCGATCCGGAGCATGTGGGCTGCCTGACGCTCAGCGTCGGGCAGCTCGAGGTCGTCCAGCGTGTGGGTGGGCCAGGGATCGACGATCGTGGTCATGGCGGTTCCTTCCTGAGGTCGGGCGGCTGTTCGTGGCCGCGCGGTTTGGTGGTGGGCGGGCGCCCGTGCACGGTTAGGAGGCACAGCGCCTCCGGTGTCCCGCCTTTCTTGAGCGCGGGGTTCAGCGCCGTGTGCGGGCGAGCCACGCGTCAGGGCGGCGACGGACGTCGGGATGGCCGGCGGCGTCGCAGACGTCGATGAGGTCGGCTGCGGCGGCGGCGGGGTCGTCGATGAGCCCGGAGAGCGCTTCAAGAGCGCGGTAGGCGCCGGCGAGCTCCATGCTCGGTGACTCCAGGCACAGGCGCGCGTGCCAGCGCACGGCGGCGCGTGCGTAGCGGTTCGGCTCGCCGGTCAGAAAGACCAGGCAGACTGCGAGCGCGTCGGCGAGCTGCAGTTTGGGGAGTTCGGCGGCCGCCGAGCGGACCATCAGCGGGTTTCCGTGTTCGAGGGGCCGCTGAAGCGTGCGTAGGCGCTTCCTTGACTTGACACGAACGCATGTTCGCACGCTGGGTGGTTAGAGTCGCCCGGTCCGGCTACATCCGCCGGGGTGGGCGCCGAGGGCCCGTATGGGCCCCGGCCCTCACCGCTCGCCCCGCCAGGCGGGCCGCCCTTAGGCGGCCACCAGCTCGGCCTCCGGGGCGGCGTCCGTCTTCGGCTTCGGGGTGCCGGCGGCGAGGATCTGCTTGATCCGGGCGCTGGCCTGGGCGCGCGTGGCCGGGAGCTGGTAGGTCTTGCCGCGCTCGGCGCCGAGTTCCTCGAGCAGCCGTGCCTGGCGAAGGGTCGGAGCGGGCTTGGTGCCGGTTTCGGCGAGCTGCGCGTTGTGCTTGCGGATGGTCTTGGCGATCACTGCGCTGGCGGCTTTGGCGGTGGCGGGGACGTCGATGTCGCGGCCGAGCTCGACCGAGAGGTCTGCGAGCAGCTGGCGCTGACGGGCGGTGGCGGGCTTGGAGGTGGTGGTGGGGGTGGCGGTCTCGGTCATCTCGGCGGGGCTCCTTGGTGGTGGTTGCTGGCTGTGCCCACCGTGTCGGGTGCCGACGGCGCGCGAAAGCACCGCGATCGACAGACCGACTGGCCGTAGGCCGCCCCGAAGGGGTCCGTCGGTTGTTGATCTCGGTGCGACAGCGCGATGCGGTGCCCGATCGTTGTGGGTGCGAGTCCAGCGGCCACCGGCCAAGCAGCAGCCCTGCCGCGATGCCCGAAAGCGACCATCTCCTCCATCTGGCCGCCGCCGGCCCTGAAGCGCCAGCGGGCGCGGGCAGTGGGGCCCGCGCCCGGCTAGGTCAGGTCCCCGTGGCGGCGCGGACGGTAGCTTCGTTGCGTCCGTTGAGCCACTTGGGCAGGACTTCGGCGATGAAGCGGTCGACGTTGTCCGGGTCGCCGAGCGCGGACCAGACCGCGATCTCGCGGATCGCGTTGAGGCTGAGCTTGGTCCGGTGGGCAAGCAGCTGCTCGGTTTGCGTGACGTTCTCGCTGACGACCGACGTCAGTCGGCATTGGAATCGGTCCTGCTGGCGGGCTCCGACAGGCGGGACCGTGAGCCGCGCACCGGTGTCGGCGCCCGCGGTCCTGGCAACTGGCTTGCGAGCGCTCGGTTTCGCGGGTGCCTTGGGCGCGGCGGGCGCTGGCGCAGCGGGAGGTTGGGTCGCCTCGGGTGCGCTCGGCTCGCTGGGCGGCACGGGAGGCATGCTGCTCCCAGCTCCACGAGCGGCCGGCGCCTCTGGTTCGGCCGTCGTTGCGTCGGCGGGCGCGGACTCGGCGCTCGCCGGGGCGGGCGGCTTGGGCCCGGCGGGAGGCGTCGGTCGGCTCGGCCCGCTTGGAGCATCCTCGTCTCCGAAGACTTTGCTCATGAAGGCGGACTTGCGCCTGTTGGAGGGATCAAGCGGCATAGGCGATCTCCGGGGCGTGTTCGGCGATCTCGGCGGCGAGGCGGCGGTAGCTGGAGGCGCCGTCTGTGTTGGGGCGCCAGAGGTTCACGGGCGAGCCTTCCAGGGCGGCGTTGCCGAACTGGCTGCGGTCTGGGATGACCGTTTGAAGGAACGGCACGCCGAGGTTGCCGGACACGTATGTGCGGATGGCGTCGGCGACGGTCTGCTTGCGCGCGTCGTGGAAGGTGGCCAGAGCGCCGAGTAGCTGGAGTTCTCCGCCATGTTCGGCGACGTCTGCGAGCGCGCCGAGTACGGCGCGTACGCCGTTGGTGCATTCGGTGTCGATCAGCTTGACCGGGATCAGCACTTCGCTGCAGGCAAAGAGGGCGTTGATGGTGAGCAGGCCCAGGGAGGGTCGGCTGTCGATGAGCACGTACTCGTACTGTTCGGCGACAGCGGCGAGTTTGTCGCGCAGGATGGAGAAGGCGCCCTGTCGGCGAGCCAGTTCGGCTTCGGTGCCTTCCAGTTCGAAGTGTCCGGGGATCAGGTCGATCCCGTAGCCCGGATAGACACCGGCCCACAGGCTGTTTTCGATCGGGTGATGCGGGTCTTCGAGGACGGCCATCACTGACTGCTCGGGAGCGATCTCTTCGGGGTTGACGCCCAGCTTGGCGGTGGCGCCGGCTTGCGGGTCTAGGTCGATGACCAGGACGCGCCGGGGCTCTTTTCTGCTCGCGCCAGGCTTGATCGGCGCGACGTTGCGGGGAACGACGCCATGTACCCCCCAAGCGCAAGCCAGTTCGACGACTGTGGTGCTCTTGCCGACACCGCCCTTCTGCTGTGAGATCGTGATCGTCCGTGCTGGCATCGAGCTGCCCTTCCGTAGGTGGCTGTAGCGTTGAAGGTGGAGCGGAAGCTGCCTGCTGGTCGCAGCGCTTTGGTGGGCGTAGCGGGTCACGGATGCGATGTCGGAGCTGCAGACGCAGACGTAGCCGCGGTGAGATCCGGGACTGGAGTCGGATCCGGTTGCGGAGGCGAAGATGGCTTCGGATTCGAATACGAAGCTGGACTCGGATACGAAGGTGGATACGAACGCGTGTGCGGTCATCCGTGGCCTCGACGGATTGCGCTGAGGCCGGGCGCGATGTTCACGGGCGTTGCCGAGAGGGTGGGGCGTTGGCTGATGACGACGGCTTGCCCTTTGCCGAGGTGTTTGATCTGGTTTGGGTGCACGCGGAATTTGTCGGTGAGGCGACGGTTGCGCTCGCCGACCTCGTCCAGGCCCATGTGGAAGCTGTGGGCGTCGTCGATCTTGTGCGTGTGCTCCCAGGCTTCGACGGTGCCCGCGAGGCTGGAGAGCAGCTCGACCGTGTCGGGTACGGCTTGGCGGTGCACGATGATCAGCTCGGCGTTGTCGAGTGCGGCGTGCAGGAGCTTGGTTCCGCCGACGTCTTCGAGGTTTGAGAGCGATTGCGTGGAGGTCGCGACGCGGATGCCCGCTGAGCGGGCGCGTTCGTAGGTCGCGCAGAGCTGGTCTCCGTCAAAGGCGGAGAGTTCGTCGATGAACAGCACGGCGTTGGCGGTGTGGCCTTCGCGTTCGAGGCGGCCGGCGACGGCGTTGACGGCTGAGATCGTGTACCGCGCGACGTGCGGGATCAGCTCTGGGTAGCTGCCCTGTGGGAGCGTGAAGACCACTAGCCAGCCGTCCCGGATGGCTGTGTAGAGGTCGATCTCTTGGCCACGTGGGTCTGGCAGGAGCCATTGCCCGCCGTCGGAGGCGATCATCGTGTGCAGGCGTAGGCCCATGCCGCGCAGGCCGGACTTTTCGGCGTCGCCGAGCGTTCGGAGCCAGGCGAGCGTGCTCTCAAAGCGGGTGGGGTCTGCGTGCTCGAGCGCGGCGATGAGCTTGTTGTCGGGGCTGTCGAGCAGCTCGGCGAGGCTGCGTAGATCGGCTTGTCCGTCGTTGACGGCGTGCAGGGCTTGCGTGGCGGCGAGCACGCCGCGTGCGGCGACGGCTTCGTAGTAGGGCTCGGCTTGCTCTTCGCTGCTGGCGATCCGGTCCTTGATTTCGGTCGGGTTGCCGCCTCCGGCCACATTCCACGGCAAGCGGAGCGCGTCCAGTTGCTCATCGCCGTAGGGGAGCACCGACCACAGGGCGACTGGGCGCGCGTAGCGCTCGCCGAGGACGTACGCGCTGCGGGCCAGGTCGCGTCCGCCTTTGCCGTCGAGGATGACGAAGCTGCCGCCGGCGGCAGCGGCGCCCTCGAGCAGGATCTCAGCGGTGTTGGTCTTGCCCGTGTTCGATCCGCCGACGATGGTTGCGTGCGCCTGCGGCAGCGGCACCCGGAACGGGCGGCCGTGCGTGGAGTCGTGTCCGAGCAAGAAGGTGCCGTCTGGGCCGGTGCGGCCGGCTGCGGCTGCTCTCGCGCGCTGGTGGCGTAGTGCGAGCAGTTGAAGGGGGCCGAGGGATGCGCGGCTACGGGTCTCGCGCGAGCCGCCGTGTAGCCGGTCTCGTCGGTCGATCCACAGCTTGCCCGCGGTGGCGACAAGGGCGCTGCACGGCAGCCAGAACGCCGCGGCCGTGTTGATGAGCGTGAGAGGTCGCGGGGCGCCCGCGTGCAGCGATCGCAGTTCGCGTTCGAGGTTCGCGACGGCGTCGAGCGGCCCGATGGCGAGCAGCGGGAGCGCGAGGACCGGGAGGGCGGCGAGGCTCCAGGTGAACCGCAGCCCCCGTCGGCGCATGGCGATGGCGGCGATGCCTCCGGTGGCGAGTGCCGGGGCAAGCGCGAGAGCTGCGCATGCGCCCAGCAGCGCGGTCATGGTCTGCGGGCCTTGGGAGGGGGGTGTAGGTCTGGCCATGTCCACTAGGAGGCGCAGACCTACGGTTGTCCCACCTTTCTTTACGCAGCCCGCTCGCGCGGCCGCGAGCGTGCGCGTTCGGCGTCGATCGCTTCGGTGACGGCTTGGTCGGCGTCGTGCCAGGCCAGCACGCGGACGTCGGTGGCGCGGATATCGAACATCCGGTTGGTGGCGTTGGCCGAGCGTCTGGCAGTTCCGTCGTCGATCAGCCGCGTGAGGCGGCGGGCGAGGGGGACGCTGTCGACGAGGTAGAGCACTTGGGCGTACTCGCGCGAGTCGAGGAAGCCCTCGACGATTCGTTGCAGGCGCGCGGTGTGCTTGGGCGAGAACTCAAGCTCGACTGCGACGCGACGGTCTTGGCTGTCGACCAGGACGATGTCGGGCCACCGTTCGGCCAGACCGCGGGGGCCTTCGCCACGCACCGTGACGTGAAACTGGCCGGCGCCGTCGGCTTCTGCGCGGCGGCATTCGCGCTCGGTGAGCACGCGGACGCCTTCGGCGGCGTGGCGCTCAAAGCGGGTGACTTGGTCGACGATCGCGAGTTCGTGCGCGCGCTGCAGATCGCCGCGAGGCGCCGCGCGCCATGGCAACCCGAGTAGCTGACGTCCAGCGCTGGCCACGTAGAAGATCGGGGCCGTGCCGCCGCTTCGCATGACGCCGAGCAGCTTGGCCTGTTCCATGCGCTTGAGCCGACGACGCGCGTTGACCACGTCGACACCGAATTGCTCCGCTGTCGCGGCGGCCGTCACGAATCGAAATCGCGCGACCCACTCGAGCACGTCTCGATCACGCTTGCCTTCGACTCGTTCCCAACGCGTTCGGACCCGCCTTATTCCTTGTCCGTTGGCGTCGCTCATGCCGTTGCTCTTGGCTTGTAGTTCTGATTCCTTCTGGTTTTCATCTCTGTCCGTCCTTGGACCTCAGTGCATCTCTTGCTTTTACGAATCTGACCTCGTTCGCCCCCCGGTCTCTCTGACCTGATCCCCCTGCCTGACCCGTTGCCCTGAGAAAATCCGACCACCCTCAATCACTCCGGTGGGTGCGGGTGGTCGGATTTTCGATCGGGCCAGAAACAGCTCTGGACGGGGGATCGGGGCGCGTGTAGTCGTTCGGGGGGCGAACGATTAGGGGAACGACTAGAGTCGTCCGTCCTATGCGGCGTGTTGCGCTCGCTCGGTGTTTGCGTCAGGAGCACTGTTCGGCAAGCCACGCTTCGAGCATCGCTCGTGTGAAGCGGATGTGGCGGCCGATGCGCAGGCAGGGCAGCTGACCGGAGCGGACGGCCTCGTAGATCCAGCTCGGTCGCACGGCCAGCAGCCCGGCTGCGTCGTTGGCATTCAGAAGGGGCTGGTCGAGGGGGAGGGCGGGCAGGGATGTGAGGTTGCTCATGACCACTAGGAGGCGCAGACAAGCTGCTGTCCCAGGTTTTTGGCGTGGGTGACGCGCGAAACGTCGGCCATGGACAGCTCGCCGAGCCTGTGTTGGTCCTGGCCTCGCGCGGAGGGCCGGGCTCGTCGTGTGCGTCGCGTTATGAAACCTGGGTGTATCGCGAGCGACCCGGTCGTCTCTACAGCAGCCCGGATCGTCGCTACGCGCGAGCCACCCGGGCGCGGCGCCCCGGTGTGGCCCGCAGCGTTCGGGCGAGAAGCAAAGGGGGGCGTCAGTGCTGCAGCAGCACAGTTGCAGCGGTACGGCCGTTCAGAGCAACATCAGGATGAGCAGTGCCAGAAGCGCAAGGAGCGTGAGGACCAGAACGATTCGAGAACCCGTCCGGCGAGCGGGAAGCCCTGCATGAGGTGACCATTTGAGAGACGAGTCGTGCGGTCGCTCGCTGCGCGCGCGTCGGGAGAACTCTTGGCGGGCCAGCTGGTCGTCGGTTGCTGAGACGAAGCGTCGCTCCGGCCCGTGTCTGTCGACATGGGCGAAGGGAGATCTATCGACGTGGCGGGGCGATGCCGGCGCGGCGGAGGCGTCGTTCGCTTGAGGGTCTGGGAGAACGGGCTCGTTGCCCGCGCGTGAAGTGTCATCGCCCGTGCTCATGCCATTCGAGCCGCCAGCGAGACGACGAGCTCGCTGACAATTGCGGTGATGCACACGACGACGCAAACGCGAACGCGGCGGTACCAGCGACGTCGCACTGTGTTGGCTTCGCGGCGAGAGCGCACGACGCCGAGGTAGTACGTCCCGATACGACCAACCACGTCTTGGTCGCCGGTATACGCGAGGTTCAACTCATCCTCGAGCAAATCAAGCGATAGGTCGCCGGATACCACTGTGGCGTCTGCCTTGACCGTGGTCAGGGCAGCTGCGGCGAGTGCGATGACCGCTGCAAGCGCGAAACCAAGGATCCAGCGAGCTTCGACCGTGTTGACGTTGCCTGGTCGGAAAGCGCCGAGCGCCACCGCTTGGGCGACCGTAAACATGCCGGCGGCAAGCGCGAAGGCCTGTCGAGCCTTGCCGCTCAGTCGCTCAGCGATGTTGAACTCCACATCGGCCGAGGCCTTGATTGCGTCGACCACCCGGTCGGCTTGACCGGGGTAGATGGCGCGATCAGAGACGCTCACGATCTGACCGTACTGGATGTGTAGATCGTTGGCAAAGGGCGTCTTCTCCCACTGCCACGGCAACCACAGCCACGGCACCGCTCGGCGAGGCACCGGGCCGAACAAGCCTGCAGAGGCTCGGCGAAGGCACCCTGCATTGCGGAGCGCTTCCTCGAAGCTTTGAACCCCTCACCGCGGCCGACCAATTTTTCTACCGGTGGCGAAGGCTCGGTATACAGGGGGCAACCCTAAGGGCGCCGTCCGGACGGGGGTTCATCTCGCGGGCGGGCCGTGGGGAGCTCGAACTCGCGGGCCCATTGGCTCACGCCGCCGTGTCGAATGAGGGCGCTATAGAGCCGCTCCTGATTGGCGTCCGCGAACTCGCGTCGCGTGGGAAAGCGGGCCCTTCCTGCAAGTAGGGAAGTTAGCTCGGTGCGGATCTGGCCTTCGTCCCAGCCTGACTCTCGGCGATCATTGCGGCGTTCGGCAGGGTGTGGGAAGAGGTTTTGCCAGGCGCGCACGCCGCCGGTCTCAATAAGGGCGTAGCGGAGCGACTGCATGCCGTCGCGGGAGAACTGGGCGAAGGTTGGCCAGCTGTGCTTGTCGGCGAGATAGAGCACAAGCGTCTCGCGGATGCGGCGCTCGGTCCAAGGCGCCACGGCGTCGTGGTTGTCGATGGGGGTGTGAGTGCGAAGCGCCCAATAGTGCTCGCCGTCGCCGAGGACGACGTTGGTCTGCAGGCGTCTGTAGCCAGCGGCGTGGAACTCGTCTCGTGACGGCCATCGGTTACGGCCTCGTAGGAACTGGCGCAGTTCGCGTTCGATACGCGTCCTGGACCAGAGGTATGCCGAACGTTGGGCTGTCGCGGTAGGAAGGCTTTTGGGCGGTGTGTAGGGACGAGCACGGCTGTGGTTGTCGCCGGCGCGGGGGAGGCGCGTGGGGGCGGTGCCGTGCGGGCAGACGATCACGCGTTCTTCGACGTCTAGGCGGCCTGGTTTGACGAACACGCAATCCAGGACGGCGCGGATGATCTCGTGGCGGGCTCTGATGGGCATGTCGGCCCAATGAGCTTCGATGTGCTCGGTGGGTGGGAGCGCGTGCAGCCGTGATCGCGCGCGGACGGCGGCGAGGTGTGCGCGGGCATCGCGGGCGCGGTCGGCGCGGATTTGCAGGCCGGCGGCGAAGTCCATTTCGCCGAGCACGTGCAGGACTCGTGGGCTGTCGCGGTATTTGGCCAGGTCTCGTTCTGCGCGGTCGAGGGTGTGTTGTGCGGCTTCGAGCGCGGCTTGTGGGGCGCGTCTGCGTCGCCGGAGCACCTCGAGGATGGCGATTTCGACGTAGGGCTCGAGGTATTGGGTGGTGATGCTGGCGGGGGCGGGGCAGGCGCCTCCGGCGCTGATCGCCCGGCAGCGGTAGTGATTGACGATCTCGGGGTGGCGGCTGGTGCTGCGGATGGGGCTCATGACCATGCTGCAGCTGGCGCAGCGCACCAGTCCCGACAGCAGCGATGGGCGCGGGCTCCAGTCGATGCTGCGCTGACGTGGCTGTTGGGCGTCGTGCCAGGTGTCCGGATCGGTAAGCGGGGGGTGGGCGCCTTCGTGCACGTGCCCGTTCCAGCTGATCTCGCCGAGGTAGACGCGGCGGGTGAACTGGTAGCGCAGTGTGCCGTCTTTCCAGCCGGGGTTGCCTTTGGGAGTCAGCACGTGCTGTTGTTCGAGCCATCGGCAGAGGCTGGCGACGGACTCTCCGCGAGCGCGTCGCTGGAAGAGCTCGGTGACGATCGACGCGGTGCGCGGGTCTGGGCGCAGCTTGGCAGCGCGCGTAAGGCGGTATCCGAGCGGTGTGTAGGCGCCTTGGTAGGCGCCGCGCGCGGTGGCTTTCAGGTGTGCGACTTCGAAGCCGTCTCGGACGATCTCGATGTCGGACTCGGCCAGCGAGAGCAAGACGTGCAGCATCAACCGGCCACTTCGGGTGCTGGTGTCGAACCCGTCGTCGGCGGAATAGAACTCGCCGCCGTTGGCGGTGACGCGCTTGATGATCGCGACCCCGTCAGCCAGCGAGCGGCTAAAGCGGGCCACTCGGTAGACGATCAACCCCTGCGAAGCGCCCGTCTCGATCAGCTCAAGCGCTTGGCCGAGCTTGGGGCGATCGCCACGTGCTCCCGACTCATCGAGTTCGACGAGCACGTCGGTCAGACGGGCGCGGTGCGTGCGCACCCAGCGCTCGATCGCCTCGCGTTGGACTTCTGGCGAGATGAACCGAGGCGCGCGTCGCATCCCCACCTGGGACACGCGGACGTACCCCGTGACGGTCAGTTGCGTTCCCTGGCGCACGAGTCAGAGCGTCGCTCAGCAGCTGTGCGCGCAGACACACGCATCGGCGCGGCGGCACTCTTGGGCTTAGCGCAGCGACTACGGAGGGGTTCGCGTCGTGTAAGACCGCGTCGGTACTCCGCGGGCTGCGGTGCGCATCGCCTATGCGGACCGTGCGATGCGGCGCGCGTGCGCTCGCAGGCCGTCTTCGACTTCGTCGAGGTGCGCAGTGATCGCGATACGAGCCGCGTTCGAGTCGCCCTGGCGGAGCGCCTCGTTGAGGGTGTCGTGATCGCTCGCGCCGCGCGAGCGCCAGTACGAAGGGCTTCCGAACGGGTAGCCGGCGGTCGCGAGCGCGCCGACAATTCGATTGACCAGCGACGCGATCGGCGCGTTGGCGCCTGCGATCACGAGCGTTGAGTGGTAGGCCACGTAGGCTTCGATGACACTGCGGTCGCGCTCGCGACGGCTCCGCATGGCGGCGGCGTCGCGGAGTGCCGAAGCGTGGTCCTCGAGCGTCGCCAATTGGTCTTCGGTCGCTTGTTCAGCCGCCAGCCCGGTGGCGTGGAGTTCGGCGACTCGTCGTGTATCGAGGTAGCTGTCGATCCGCTCGGCTGCTGACGGGCCGCCCACCGTTGAGCCGATGACGAACTCGTCGAGTACGTCCCATCGCTCGGGCGTGTTGACGGTCGTCGCGCTGCCGTGTCGGACCGAGACGAGCCCGCGCTCCTCAAGCCCGCGCACGCACTCGCGCGCCACGCCGCGGCTGATCCCGAATCGCTCGGCGACCGCAACCTCGGTTGGAAGCGCATCTCCTGGCCTCAGGCGGCCGGACACAATCTCTTCCACGAACTCGGCCATCGCCGCCCGATGCAGTCGCACGCGCAGATGCAATCACATCGTCACTCGCTCTTGAGGTAAAGCGCTCGGGGAGTCCGCTCGAAACGGCCGCGCGGAGGGCCAGGTCGGTTCCCGCGCTGGTCCACGGCGCGGCAGCGCGCGGGCGGAGTACGCGCGATAACGGCGAACTACGACAACTGTCTGAAACGTAGACGCGTCCTCCATCCCGTTCCGAGAACCACGTGTGTCCGTCGTGCTGGGCCGAGCTCCCGTCCTGTTGGGTACCGTCGACGCTCAGGATCGGTAAGCGTATGCTGCCCATTGATCGACGCGATGTGGATCTCTTCGAGCTCACCGGATGACGTCAAGACTTGGAGCGCCCCTTCCGCGCGACAGCGCGGAGCGGGTGCTCGGTGTCGTCTGACGCGCGTGGCGCGTCCGATCGCAGGCCTTGCCTCTTCGAGCTGTCGCGTAGGTCGCGAACGGTGATTGAGTCCCGCGACTTGTGCGTCGGTCGCTCCGATGAACGCGAGCGATTCCAGGAGTTCGTCCGTAGTTCTCCACCCGGGGCCGGGGTCGACGTCTGCTTCGTACGCGGTCTCGGCGGGATTGGCAAGACTACGCTCATGCAGACTATTGCCGAAGACTTCTTGCAATCAGACAGTCAGTCGACGGTGCTTTCTATTGACTGCTCCGCACTCCCGGCACAGCCGCCGATCGCAGCCCTCCTCCGGGCGCTGCCGGGGACACCGGTACAGGAGCGGGCACTTCGCGCGGCAGCAGTCCGGCTTGACCGCATCGGGTCTGCGGTGCGATTCGCCGGCCCTCCCCCAGATTCGGACGAATCGACTGTTGCCCTGTGGCCAAGCGTGCGGTCGCTCGCTGCAGAGAGCTTACGGTTCTTCAGTGCCGCGGCCGTCGAACAACTTGCTTTCGGGCAACTCGCCGCTACCGCCACTAACGCCGTTGTCGCCGGCGCGCAAGCCGTTTCGGCTGGAGCGACGTCCGTCACGGACGTCATCGCTTCGCTACGGCGGCAGGGTGAGCTGGACGAGGCGGATTCGGCTGTTGCAACCGACCTCGATGCGTACGTTGCCGAGGTTCTCCGTGAGTACGTTGAAGGATGCGGCTCCGCTAACGAGCGAGTCCTCATAGCGTTCGATAAAGCGGAGAATCTCACGGAGGTTCTTCGGCGGATCGTCGCGCTCTTCGACACTGCAGCGGTTCGAGCCCATCGCCGACTCCTCCTGACCTTCGCCGGTCGCCTCGTCCGTCTTCCTTCGGAAGACGGTTCCTTGGTAGAAGCTCCAAGGTTCCTGGAGACCTTTCCAGGGTCAACGCTTGACTTGGAACTGAGCCCCTTCGACGGGAACAAGGTCTTGGAGCTGATTCGGGCGCACCATGATGCTCTCCACGGGTTCCCATCGTCACCGCCGAGTTGGGTCGTAGAAGCTGTGCTGGACGCATCCGGCGGCTTGCCATTGTGGGCGGCGACTGTTGCCGAGGCAATACTCGCGGGCGAGCCTGACCCTTGGAAGGATGAGACTTCGGTGATGCAGGTCCTGGGCGGCGGAGCCGTGGATGTCGCCGACATCATCACAGTGCTTTTTCGTGACGCGAAACTGCCGAGCGGCGAGACCGCGTACCCCCTGCTCGTCGCACTCGCTATTGCGCCGCCTACGTACCCGCGAGAGCTCGTCTGCGCGGCTGCTGACTCGCCGTCTTCCGCCGTCGCTGAACTAACCAAACGCTACAGCTTCATGCGCAAGTCGTCGCTACACGAGACGGCGCGAGCTGTCTTGAGGCAAGCCCTAGCCGAGTCGGCTGAGTCAGACCCGGTCTTAACGCGGGTTGCTGGGGCACTGCGAGCAGGGCTGCTGCAACGTGCTCCCGCTGGGTCGCCGCACGGCGCGAGCGAGGAATGGACGCAGTACATCCAGGACCTAGTCTCGCTGGAGCTGTGGTCTGACACCGACGCAGGCATTGTCGCGGCCGTGAACTATGTGCTTACGGGCTTGCCCTGGACAGCTCCTTGGATCGGTCCGGTCTTCAGAGACTGCGGGTGGTTCGTTGGTCGGCGCCGAGTTGGGCAGGCCGCGAAGCTCGCCTTGTCCACCTGTGCACGCGCCGCCTACCCGCTGCTCCTCGCCGAAGCGTTGGGTGCTGGTGACCGCGACGCCGGTGCGCTGCAAAAGGCAATCGTGTCGTCTGCCCGGCAGGACGCGACCTTCTCCCCGTTGATCGGCCGCGCTTTCGATGAAATTGACCGACTCGCGCGTCGCGGCCGGCTCGCGCTTGATCAAGACGCAAGGGTCAGCCTCGACGCGTTACGAGCGGCGTGGCTTGTGACCAACGGCTTCGATGACGTTGCTGGAGAAATCGCCTTGGGCCTTGCAGGGCCGCTGCAGGAGATCGAGGACGACGCTCCTGTTCGCGAGAGCATCGGGGATACGCTGCTACGTCTCCTCGAGAACTCAGCGTCTTGGACGGCGGCTGAGTCCGGACAAGCTAGGGAGGGGCGCGAGGCCCAAGCCGACGAGCTCCTATCCGCACTGCTGACGGTGAACCCTGGGCGCGCGGCAGTTGGCGTTCGCGTGCTGATTCGCGCCTTTGGGCTTAGTGGTAGCCGCGAGCGTGTCGTTTCGCGGCTAATGGAACGCCGCGCGGACCATCTTACCGACCTCCCCTTCGTGGACTCGCTCGGCAATGCGTTGTCGTGCACAGGCGCCTTCGCCGACGCGGAGCGCCTCTACCGCGAGGCTCTGGCGCGCTCACCCGACTGGATCGGTGGGGCTGTGGGGCGAGGTCGCGCGCTGCTCTGTCAAGGGCTTCTCGACGAGGCTATCGCCTTCCTTGCCGAGAGCTTTGGGATGGCGCGAGATAAGTCAAACCTTTCAGCGTACGGCGAACAACGTCGCCGCGAGCTTGCCACGGAACTCGCCCTCGCTTTCATCGTGGCTGGTCGATTGAGCGAGGTCGATGAGCGTATTGGCCCCGACGAGTTGACTTCATACGGGCGTCTAGTAAGGCTCGCGTTCGGTCCGTCGCCTTCGGAGGCCCATAAAGAACTGGCGAAGCATGCTGACGGTCAACCGCGCATGCAGGCGGCGCTCGCGGCGGAAGCCACGATCATCTTTTGCAGATGCGATGAGCTGCTCGCAGCCGAGAGAGCAGCCGCACTTTGGACCGCAACACCGTCGCGGACCTCGTTGGAGACCCGGACAATGGACGCGCTGCTCTTGCGACGCGCTATGGCCGACTCGATCGTTCCAGCGACAGTGTCGGCGGTGCTCGATCTCGACGGTGCGTCTCAGGAGACGACGCAACAGGCGCTAGAGAGGGATCCGCATGATCAGGATTGATCGCGCTCTGCTGGCTGAGGTCGGCCTGTCTCGGTTGCCGGCAAACCTTGCTGGATTGACGCTTCGAGCGTTCGTCGAGACGCTCGAAACACGAGTCGGCAGGCGTTTTGCGCTCGACATGAGCGATGAGGAAAAGGACGAGTTCGAAGAGTTCGAGATGCGAGGCGATGACGCCGGTGCTCTGATGTGGCTCGAGCAGCGGTACCCCGACTATCGATCGATAGTTCGCGAGGAGTACACGATCGTCCTCACTCGGCTCGCAGCCTCTGCTGGTTGGATGGGTAGCGTTATCGATCTGCCGTCGTGACCGGTGCCTCTCGCAGGCTTGAGGTACGGCGCCGCAGAACTTCCTCCGTGACTCAGTGCTTTTCCCGAGACCGAGGCCGAGCTTGGTAGGCCCTCGCTAGCTCTGCCGGACGAGGCAGGGTTGGGACGGTTATCGTTGATGTCGGGGCGGGAAAGGGAGGGCCATAAGCCCCATTGGCAGGCGACCGCCAGCGGCTAGGACACACGGATGGTCTTGATCATTCGTCGGGACCGGTGCGGCATCTTCACCGAGAGCGTCCGGGTACCACTCGCTGAGGATTCGATCCGCAACGTGATGCGACAACGTCCCCGGGCTAGCCGCTTCACGGCCGTCACGCTCACCCCTTCCGCGGAGACTTTCAGGTACCGTTTCGAGCAGCCCTTCACGAGCTTGACGTTCACGACCTTGGTGCGCCGCGCCTTGTACACGAACGTCGTCGCCGGGGAGCGGGTCGTGGGCTGCGTAGGTGGTCCGCTTGCGGTCACACACTTGGGTGGGCTCCCCGTCTGACCGCCGGGACACGACGGCGTTGGGGGTTCGCAGTTCGGCGGCGTCCCCATGCCGCCTGGGCAGGAGGACGACGCGAGCTCGCAGCTCGGTGGACTTCCGAGATTGCCGGCAGGGCAAACCGCGACGCGCAAAGACCCGATTCCTGTCCAAGCGCGCCCGGCCTCAAGGCCCCAATCGAGCAACGTGCTCGTCGACGTCGGGCCGAAGCTGGAGCCGGTGCTCAGGGTGCATTGCGCGGTGCTGTTCTGGTTGTTGGTGGCGCCGGTGAGCCGGCAGAAATCGGCCTTGCC